>NZ_JBIWIO010000006.1:9568-472350 GCF_044764665.1 Streptomyces sp. NPDC093795 | reverse complement strand
CGTGGCGGGGGGGGGGGGGGGGGGGGGGGGGTGGGGGGGGGTGTCTGCCCCTAATCACCGCCCCCCCCCCCCCCCCCCCCGGCGGCGCGCCCCCCCCCCCCCCCCCCCCCCCCCCCCCCCCGCCCTGGGCGACCTCGGAGAGAAGCAGAAGAGATCAGGCTTCGGCGTTCTTCTTGTCCATGACCCGACCCTCGCCGGGAGCCAGGGTCGAGAGGATCCGTTCCAGATCCTCCATCGAGGCGAACTCGACGACGATCTTGCCCTTCTTCTGCCCCAGGTCGACCTTCACCCGGGTCTCGAACCGGTCCGAGAGCCGAGAGGCGAGTTCCGTCAGGGCGGGCGAGACACGGCCGCCGGCGCGCGGGCCCTTCGGCTTGACGGTGCCGGCGGGCTCCTCGGAGCCCATGACACTCACGATCTCCTCGACCGTACGCACCGAGAGGCCCTCGGAGACGATCCGGTAGGCCAGCTTGTCCTGGGACTCCGGGTCCTCCACACCGAGCAGGGCCCGCGCGTGACCGGCGGACAGCACTCCGGCGGCAACCCTCCGCTGTACCGTCGGCGAGAGCCGCAGGAGACGCAGCGTGTTGGAGATCTGCGGGCGGGACCGCCCGATCCGCTCCGCGAGCTGGTCATGGGTGCAACCGAAGTCCTTGAGCAACTGCTCGTAGGCGTGAGCCTCTTCGATCGCGTTCAGCTGGGCACGGTGGAGGTTCTCCAGGAGGGCGTCCAGGAGCATCTTCTCGTCGTCGGTGTCCCGGACGATCGCCGGGATCCGTTCCAGACCGGCCGCCTTGGACGCCCGAAGGCGACGCTCACCCATGACGAGCTCATAGCTCTCGCCATCGACCTTGCGCACGACCACAGGCTGGAGCAGGCCCACCTCCTTGATGGAGATGACGAGCTCCGCCAGGGCATCCTCGTCGAAGACCTCACGGGGCTGGTGCCGGTTGGGAACGATGGAGTCGAGCGAAAGCTCGGTGAAGTAGGCCCCGGCCGGCGGCTCCGGACGGAACACCGACCCGGCGTCGTTCCAGGAAGACGTGGACTCCGGCGACTGCGCACTCTGCGGGAGCGTCGCCAGCTTCGCCGCCGCCACCCCTCGGTCCGAGGACAGGGAAGACACCGCACCGGGGGAGGCCGAACCCGCCCCTACGCCGACCGTCGGCGCCTGCCGCTCCTGGGGAGCAGCAGGGATCAGCGCACCGAGCCCACGCCCCAATCCCCTACGTCGCTCACTCACTGAATCCCCTCCGACATGCTGCGCTGATTGTTCTGGTGCCCCACAGGGGTGTGCCCCACAGGGGCGTGCTGCGGGTCGTAGTGCACGGCCGCCCCCCGCAGGGCGATCTCACGGGCCGCTTCGAGATACGACAGGGCGCCGCTGGAGCCCGGGTCATAGGTGAGAACCGTCTGCCCGTAGCTCGGGGCCTCCGAGATACGGACGGACCTCGGAATACTGGTCCGCAGCACCTCCTCGGCGAAGTGGGTGCGCACCTCGTCGGCGACCTGGGAGGCGAGCCTCGTTCGGCCGTCGTACATGGTGAGCAGGATCGTCGAGACATGGAGTACGGGGTTGAGGTGCCCCCGCACCAGGTCGACGTTCCTCAGGAGCTGTCCGAGCCCCTCCAGTGCGTAGTACTCGCACTGGATCGGGATCAGCACCTCGGCTCCGGCCACCATGGCGTTGACCGTGAGCAGACCGAGCGAGGGCGGGCAGTCGATCAGGATGTAGTCCAGCGGCTGCTCATAGGCCTGGATCGCCCGCTGCAGGCGGCTCTCTCGCGCCACCAGCGACACCAGCTCGATCTCCGCGCCGGCGAGGTCGATGGTGGCGGGGGCGCAGAAGAGGCCCTCGACGTCCATGACCGGCTGCACCACATCGGAGAGCGGCTTGCTGTCGACGAGGACGTCGTAGATCGAGGGGACCTCGGCGTGGTGGTCGATACCGAGCGCCGTGGAGGCGTTGCCCTGCGGGTCCAGGTCGATGACCAGGACCCGGGCACCGTGCAGGGCCAGGGACGCGGCAAGGTTGACGGTCGTGGTCGTCTTGCCCACGCCGCCCTTCTGATTGGCGACCACCATCACGCGAGTCTGCGCCGGGCGGGGAAGTCCCTCACCGGCACGACCCAGGGCTTCTACTGCCAGCTGGGCAGCACGACCAATGGGGGTGTCGTCCATCGGGGGCGGTGTTTCACGTGAAACATCCTCCCCCACCGATTCGGTTCGGGGACCGGGGACCGGATCGGTCATCGGTCCCGCGATGTTGGCGTCGGACCGCAAGGATTCACTCTCCTCGGCTTCAGGCTCGCGATGGGGAGAGCCTGCCATGCTTTCGGGGTCGTGAACCAGCGAGGCCGGTGGTTCTGTGGGTGAATCCACCTCTGTGGACATCTTCGTAACCCTCGCGGGTGGCTTCACACGGGGTCGACGGTCCCGGGGCGTGGCAGCCGCGCGACCGCGGCTGATGATCCCCTGCAGCAGTGAGCGATGTTTCACGTGAAACACCATGCCCCTGCTGCCCAACCGAGGCCGTTCGACACTCCGAAATGGTACGTATGCGACAGTCAGCGGCGTCGACGGGTCTTGCTCGTCCGGGCCGCCTTGGCCCGCTTCGCCGCGAACCGCACCCCGCCCGGGCTCTCGCCGACCTCCACCCGGACGACCGTGGAAAGCGGATCGACGATCCCCTCGCCCACCTGTAGCACCGAGGTCTCCACCACGCCGAGGCGGGAGAGCGCGGAGCGAGCACCGATGAGCTCCTCCTCCGCGGTGTCGCCCTTGAGCGCCAGCATCTCCCCGTACGGGCGCAGCAGGGGAACACCCCAGCCGGCCAGCCGGTCGAGGGGAGCCACCGCACGAGCGGTCACCACATGCACGGGCGTGATCTTGCCGAGCATCTCCTCCGCGCGTCCCCGGACCACGGTCACATGGTCGAGGCCGAGCAGCTCGACGACCTCCTGGAGGAAGTTCGTCCGGCGGAGGAGCGGCTCAAGGAGCGTGATCTTCAGATCGGGCCGGACCAGCGCCAGCGGGATGCCGGGAAGACCGGCGCCCGAGCCCACATCGCAGACGGTGACGCCCTGGGGGACGACCTCCGAGAGGACAGCGCAGTTGAGCAGGTGGCGCTCCCACAGCCGCGGAACCTCCCGCGGGCCGATCAGGCCGCGCTTCACACCCGCGTCCGCGAGGAGCTCCGCGTACCGCACGGCCTCCGGGAAGTACTCACCGAAGACTGTCCGCGCCTGCTCCGGAGCCTCGGGGAGCTCCGCTGCCTCCGTCACGGGAACCGTCCTTCCGTACCGCACGCTTCGCGTGCGAGCGCACTGTGGTGGCTGACTTATGGGGCTGACAAAGATCGGCCCCGCCTGCGAACAGACGGGGCCGACACTACGTGAGGGTTCAGGCCGGGAGCACGACGACGAAGCGCTGCGGCTCCTCGCCCTCGGACTCGCTGCGCAGACCGGCGGCGGCGATCGCGTCGTGCACGACCTTGCGCTCGAACGGCGTCATCGGGTCCAGCTTGACCGGCTGCCCGGTGGACTTCACCTCGATCGCGGCCTTGGCGCCCAGCTCGGCGAGCTCGGTGCGCTTCTGGGCGCGGAAGCCGGCGATGTCGAGCATCAGACGGCTGCGGTCACCCGTCTCCCGGTGCACGGCCAGGCGAGTCAGCTCCTGGAGGGCCTCCAGGACCTCGCCGTCGCGGCCCACGAGCTTCTGCAGCTCACGGCCGGAGTCGCTGATGATCGAGACCGCGGCCCGGTCCGCCTCGACGTCCATGTCGATGTCGCCGTCGAGGTCGGCGATGTCGAGCAGACCCTCGAGGTAGTCGGCCGCGATCTCACCCTCCTGCTCCAGGCGGGTCAGGGTGTCGCCACCCTCGGCGGCGGCGGAGGTGGTGCCTTCCGTCACGGATGGACTCCTTCTTGCTTCGGCGAGGCTTACTTCTTGGAGGACGGGTGCTTGGGCCGCTGCTGGCCCTTGCGCTGACCGGACTTGCCCTGACGGGTGCCTCCGGAGTTGGCGCGGCTCGGACGCGCGGGCTTGTCGCCCGCCTCGTCCTTCGCGGCGGTCTTGGCCGGACCCTGGGGCTTCTTCTCGAGCGAAGTGGTCGCCGCTTCGGCGGCCGGCTCGGAGGTCTCCTCGGTGTCCTTGGCCACGACCTGGGCCGCGGCGGCCTGGCGCTGAGCCTTGGTCTGACGCTTGGGCTGCTGACGCCTGGCGGCGGCACCGCCCTCGGTCTCGGCCTCGATCGTGTCGCTCTTGATCACGGTGCCGTCGGGCTGGGCGGCGAAGCCGGCCTTGGTCAGACCCGCGAAGAAGCGGCGCTCGTTCTCGTTGCGGTCGCTGCTGGACTTGGCGACGATCATCTTCACGATGGTCTTGCGGCGACGGCCGCGGACCTCGCCGTGGGCCGTGATGCCCTTCAGCAGACGCTGGAGGTAGGAGTCCTGCGCCTTGCTGCCCGGGGTCGGGTTCTGGTTGATCACGTACATCTGCTGGCCCATGGTCCACACGTTGGTGGTCAGCCAGTAGACGAGGACACCGACGGGGAAGTTGATGCCCATGACGGCGAAGATCACCGGGAAGATGTACATGAGCATCTTCTGCTGCTGCATGTACGGGGTCTTCACCGAGAGGTCGACGTTCTTCATCATCAGCTGGCGCTGGGTGAAGAACTGCGAGGCCGACATCATGATGATCATGATCGCGGTGACGATGCGGACCGACGTGATCGAGGCGTCGAGGGCAGCGGCGTCAGCGGCGCTGTCCATGAACTTCGAGGCCAGCGGGGCGCCGAAGATGTGAGCCTGTCGCGCGCTCTCGAGCAGCGACTGGTTGATGACGCCGACCTTGTCGCCCTCGGCGATGTTGGAGAGCACGTGGTACAGAGCGAAGAAGAACGGGGACTGCGCCAGGATGGGAAGGCACGAGGAGAGCGGGTTGGTGCCCGTCTCCTTGTACAGCTTCATCATCTCTTCGGACTGACGCTGCTTGTCGCTCTTGTAGCGCTCCTGGATCGCCTTCATCTTCGGCTGGAGCGCCTGCATGTTCCGGGTCGACTTGATCTGCTTGACGAACAGCGGGATCAGACAGATCCGGATCAGCACCACCAGGGACACGATGGACAGGCCCCAGGCCCAGCCCGTGTCAGGACCGAAGATCGCCCCGTACACCTTGTGGAACTGGACGATCACCCATGAGACAGGTGTGGTGATGAAGCTGAAAAAACTGGCAATCGTGTCCACTAATCAGGCTCCTTGAGCATTGGGCGAGGTCTCTGCGGCCGGGCTCGTCTCGGCGGTGGACCCGCCCTTGTCTCCGCGCAGCGCGTTCCTCAGCATTTCGTGCCAGCGGGGGCGCTTACGCGGCGGGACGTGGTCCACACCACCGGGCGACCACGGGTTGCACCGCAGGATGCGCCAGGCGGTCAGGGCCGTGCCCTTGATCGCGCCATGCCGGTCGATGGCCGTGAATCCGTAGTGGGAACACGACGGGTAGTACCGGCAGACGGGGCCCAGGAGCGGGCTGATCGTCCACTGGTACAGCTTGATGAGAGCCAGCAGCGGGTACTTCATCGCGCGCCCCCTCCCAGCAGCCGCTGAAGAGCGGCGTCCAGGTCTTGGGCCAGCTGTGCGTGGTCGGCGTCGCCGGCTCCGGGCAACGCCCGTACGACCACCAGGCTACCGGGGGGCAGCTCGGTGAGCCGGTCGCGGACGAGATGGCGGAGGCGTCGCTTCACCTGGTTGCGTACGACCGCACCGCCCACGGCCTTGCTCACGACGAAACCCGCACGTGCCGGGGGAGCGCTCTCCCCAGGCGCGTGCGGGCTCGTTGCACCGCTGCGTAGGTGGACGACGAGGAGCGGGCGACCGGCCCGGCGACCTCGGCGTACCGCGGTTGCGAAGTCCTCGCGCCGCCTCAGCCGATTCTCGGTAGGCAGCACGTCATGACCTGTTAAGGCAGATCAGGCGGACAGCTCAGTGCGACCCTTGGAACGGCGGTTCGCAAGGATGGCTCGACCGGCACGCGTACGCATCCGCAGGCGGAAGCCGTGGGTCTTGGCGCGACGACGGTTGTTCGGCTGGAAGGTGCGCTTGCTCACTCGGGGGCTCCAGAAATGATTCGTAGATGGCGGGACATCGCCTGGCTGTCACCGTGCGCCCACGAGTAGCTCGCAATACGCCCGAGTGCACCGCTTCACGATCACAGACCGTGATCTTTGCCCATCGGAGGCAGGCGGCAGCAGCCATCGACAACTCGACCTGGTTACGGTACGCGCGGCTACGCCATCCGGTCAAACCGACCTGTCATCGCCCCCCATTGTGCACAGGCTGTGGACAACAACTTGAACCACGTCAGCCGCCGCGACTACCGTGGATGGACTCCACATTCTTTTCCGTTCTGTCCCACCTGTCCTCCTGGACCCGTCCTCACGGACGTCGACCCACCGTTCCCCGAGAACCACACCATCGGGGGACCTGCGAGAAAGCGTGCCCTGTGGCTGACGTACCTGCCGATCTTGCCGCAGTGTGGCCACGCGTCCTGGAGCATCTCCTCGCCGAGGGCCAGCAGGGGATCGAGCCCAAGGACAAGCAGTGGATCGAGCGCTGCCAGCCGCTCGCCCTGGTCGCGGACACCGCGCTTCTCGCCGTGCCCAACGAGTGGGGCAAGCGCGTCCTCGAAGGGCGGCTCGCCCCGTTGATCAGCGAGACCCTGAGCCGTGAGTGCGGCCGCCCGATCCGGATCGCGATCACCGTCGACGACTCCGTCGGCGAGCCGACGCCGCCGGCGCCCCCCGCGCAGCAGTCCCGTTACGACGAGCGCGCGCAGCACGAGCCGTACGAGAAGTACGAGGGCTACGGCCACCGGCCGATGCCCGACGACGGGCTGCCCACCGCACGACCGGCCTACCCGGACTACACGCAGCAGCGGCCGGACCCCGGCGCCTGGCCGCGCACCCAGGACGACCTGTCCTGGCAGCAGCCCCGCATGGGCGGCTACCAGGAGCGGGCTCCGTACACCGGTCCCGAGCAGCCCAGGCAGTCGCGTTACGACGAGCCGCCCCGGGGTTACGAGCAGCAGCGGCCCGAGCGTGCCGAGCTGCCCGACCCGCAGAACCACGGGGGCGGCCGGCCCGGTTCCCGTCCTGGTGCTTCCGCCCCCGGTGGCGGTCACGGTTCCTCGTCCCCGGGAGGCTCCGGCGCCCCCGGCGAGCAGCACGCGCGGCTGAACCCCAAGTACCTCTTCGACACCTTCGTCATCGGTTCCTCGAACCGCTTCGCGCACGCGGCCGCCGTCGCGGTGGCCGAGGCGCCGGCGAAGGCGTACAACCCGCTCTTCATCTACGGCGAGTCGGGCCTCGGCAAGACCCACCTGCTGCACGCGATCGGACACTACGCGCGGAGCCTGTACCCCGGCACGCGCGTGCGGTACGTGAGCTCGGAGGAGTTCACGAACGAGTTCATCAACTCGATCCGCGACGGCAAGGGCGACGCCTTCCGCAAGCGCTACCGCGATGTGGACATCCTGCTCGTCGACGACATCCAGTTCCTCGCGAGCAAGGAGTCGACGCAGGAGGAGTTCTTCCACACCTTCAACACCCTGCACAACGCGAACAAGCAGATCGTGCTCTCCTCGGACCGGCCGCCCAAGCAGCTGGTGACCCTGGAGGACCGGCTCCGCAACCGCTTCGAGTGGGGTCTCACCACCGATGTGCAGCCGCCCGAGCTGGAGACGCGCATCGCGATCCTCCGTAAGAAGGCGGTCCAGGAGCAGCTCAACGCCCCGCCGGAGGTGCTGGAGTTCATCGCCTCCCGGATCTCGCGGAACATCCGTGAGCTGGAGGGCGCGCTGATCCGGGTGACGGCCTTCGCGAGCCTCAACCGGCAGCCGGTGGACCTGGGTCTTACCGAGATCGTCCTCAAGGATCTGATGCCGGGCGGCGAGGACTCGTCACCGGAGATCACCGCGCCGGCGATCATGGCAGCCACGGCCGACTACTTCGGTCTGACGGTGGAGGACCTCTGCGGATCCTCGCGCAGCCGCGTCCTCGTGACGGCCCGGCAGATCGCCATGTACCTGTGCCGCGAGCTCACGGACCTGTCGCTGCCGAAGATCGGCGCGCAGTTCGGCGGCCGTGACCATACGACGGTCATGCACGCGGACCGGAAGATCCGCGCGCTGATGGCGGAGCGGCGCTCCATCTACAACCAGGTCACCGAGCTCACCAACCGCATCAAGAACGGCTGACGAACCGCTTCAGCGGCCTCCGAAGGGCGCTCCGGGACACCTCCCGGGGCGCCCTTCGGCGTTCCCGGGAGGTGTCCCGAGCCCGCTCCTGGGGAGCGCCTGTTCGTCGTGCACAGCTGTGTACGAGCGCGGAGTGTTCGATTACTCCGTTCCGGTGGCGGGTTCTCCACAGATTGGGGGATGATCTCCCGTCCACAGGGTGGGGACTGTCGAGTTATCCGGATCCTGTCCACAGGCCGGCTTGCTGACTGATCATCACCCCAGGTCAGACCCCTGTGGAATTGTTGGTAAAAGATCTCCACAGGCTGTGGATGAATCTTTCGTCCACAGGGGGGTCGGAAGGTTGTCCACCGGCCGCCCACAGGGAAGGGCCCGTTGCCCACAGCTTCTCCACACCGCTGTCCACTGTTCGGCAACGAAACACCCCCGCTCACCGGGCCGAGTGAAAGCGGTCACACCAAGGGAGACGTTTGGGCTGTGGGGAACCTGGGGAAAGCTGGGGACAGCGCTGGGGAGAACTCCCCATGCCCTGTGCATGGGCTGTGCAGAACTTTCGGGTGTCCACAGAGAACCCCAGTTGTCCACCGGTTCCACCCACAGGCTCGGTGGACAAAAAATCGGGTCTGACCTGCGAAAACGACGTTATCCACCGTTTCCACAGGCCCTACTACTACTCCCACTTAGAGTTAGCTGGGAATCCGTTTCGAAGTGGGGCCTGTGCACAACTCGGCGCCGGAGCTCCGACGCGCTCTCGTCGCGACTTGACCCGGAGCAGCACCGAGGGTCGGCGGCGTACGTCAGACTGGTTCCCGCAGTCGACGAAGAGCCAGCAACAAGCAGGAGGCGGTTCCGGTGAAGATCCGGGTGGAGCGCGATGTACTCGCGGAGGCGGTGGCCTGGGTGGCCCGCAGCCTTCCGGCCCGTCCGCCGGCGCCGGTGCTCGCGGGCCTTCTGCTGAAGGCCGAGAACGGCGCGCTGAGCTTCTCGAGCTTCGACTACGAGGTCTCGGCCCGCGTCTCCGTCGAGGCTGAGGTCGAGGAGGACGGCACCGTCCTGGTCTCCGGTCGACTGCTCGCCGACATCTGCCGCGCTCTCCCCAACCGTCCGGTGGAGATCTCCACAGACGGTGTACGGGCGACCGTGGTCTGCGGCTCCTCCCGCTTCACCCTCCACACCCTGCCTGTGGAGGAGTACCCGGCGCTCCCGGAGATGCCCACCGCGACCGGCACCGTCCCCGGTGAGGTCTTCGCCTCCGCCGCCGCGCAGGTGGCCATCGCCGCCGGCCGTGACGACACGCTGCCCGTCCTCACCGGCGTGCGCATCGAGATCGAGGGCGACACGGTCACCCTGGCCTCCACCGACCGCTACCGCTTCGCGGTCCGCGAGTTCCTGTGGAAGCCGGAGTCCCCGGACGCCTCCGCGGTCGCCCTGGTGCCCGCGAAGACCCTCCTGGACACCGCCAAGGCGCTCACCAGCGGCGACACCGTCACCCTCGCGCTCTCGGGCTCCGGCAAGGGCGAGGGCCTCATCGGCTTCGAGGGCGCGGGCCGCCGCACCACCACCCGGCTCCTCGAAGGCGACCTGCCGAAGTACCGGACGCTCTTCCCCACCGAGTTCAACTCGATCGCCGTGATCGAGACCGCCCCCTTCGTCGAGGCCGTCAAGCGTGTGGCCCTGGTGGCCGAGCGCAACACCCCGGTCCGGCTCAGCTTCGAGCAGGGCGTGCTGATCCTCGAGGCGGGCTCCAGCGACGACGCACAGGCTGTGGAGCGGGTCGACGCGCAGCTGGAGGGCGACGACATCTCGATCGCCTTCAACCCGACCTTCCTCCTGGACGGCCTGAGCGCGATCGACTCCCCGGTCGCCCAGCTCTCCTTCACGACCTCCACGAAGCCGGCGCTGCTGAGCGGCAAGCCCGCCGTGGACGCCGAGGCGGACGAGGCGTACAAGTACCTGATCATGCCGGTGCGGCTCTCCGGATGACCCTTCGGGACGGCCGTCGACTGAGCGGCTGACCCCACAGGTGTGCACCCGGGTCCCGGCGTAGGCTCGGACCCGGGTAAACCGCACACGACGCTTAAGGAATCTCTGATGGAGCTCGGTCTCGTCGGTCTCGGCAAGATGGGCGGCAACATGCGTGAGCGCATCCGCCGCGCAGGCCACACCGTCATCGGATACGACCGCAATCCGGACCTCGCCGATGTCCACAGCCTCGAAGAGCTTGTGGGCAAGCTCAAGGGGCCCCGCGTCGTGTGGGTCATGGTTCCGGCCGGTGCCGCGACCCAGTCCACCATCGACGAGCTGGCCGACCTGCTCTCCCCCGGCGACATCGTCGTGGACGGCGGGAACTCGCGCTGGACGGACGACGAGAAGCACGCCGAGGAGCTGGCGGCCAAGGGCATCGGCTTCGTCGACTGCGGCGTCTCCGGCGGCGTCTGGGGCCTGGAGAACGGCTACGCGCTGATGTACGGCGGCTCCGCCGAGGACGTGGCGAAGGTCCAGCCGGTCTTCGACGCGCTCAAGCCCGAGGGTGAGTTCGGCTCGGTCCACGCGGGCAAGGTCGGCGCCGGTCACTTCGCGAAGATGGTCCACAACGGCATCGAGTACGCGATGATGCAGGCCTACGCCGAGGGCTGGGAGCTCCTGGAGAAGGTCGACTCCGTCACCGACGTGCGTGAGGTCTTCCGCTCCTGGCAGGAGGGCACGGTCATCCGTTCCTGGCTGCTCGACCTCGCGGTGAACGCGCTGGACGAGGACGAGCACCTGGAGCAGCTCCGCGGCTACGCCCAGGACTCCGGCGAGGGCCGGTGGACCGTCGAGGCCGCCATCGACAACGCCGTACCGCTGCCGGCGATCACCGCGTCGCTCTTCGCGCGGTTCGCCTCGCGGCAGGACGACTCCCCGCAGATGAAGATGATCGCCGCGCTGCGCAACCAGTTCGGTGGCCACGCGGTCGAGTCCAAGAAGTAATCCACAGGCTGTGTGCCCCGCGGTGCACAGCCGCCGGGGGAAGAAGGTCGGCGCTCCACCATGCACGTCACGCATCTGTCGCTGGCCGACTTCCGCTCCTACGCCCGGGTCGAGGTCCCGCTCGACCCGGGCGTCACCGCTTTCGTGGGCGCCAACGGCCAGGGCAAGACCAATCTGGTCGAGGCCGTCGGCTATCTCGCGACCCTCTCCAGCCACCGCGTCGCCTCCGACGCCCCGCTCGTCCGGATGGGGGCGGAGCGCGCGATCATCCGCGCCGCCGTCACCCAGGGCGAGCGCTCCCAGCTGATCGAGCTGGAGCTCAACCCCGGCCGGGCCAACCGTGCCCGTATCAACAGGTCCTCGCAGGTCAGACCGCGGGACGTGCTCGGAATCGTACGGACCGTGCTGTTCGCCCCGGAGGACCTCGCCCTGGTCAAGGGCGATCCCGGCGAGCGCCGGCGCTTCCTCGACGAGCTGATCACGGCGCGCACGCCGCGCATGGCGGGCGTGCGCTCCGACTACGAGCGCGTGCTCAAGCAGCGCAACACGCTCCTCAAGTCGGCCGCGATGGCCCGGCGGCACGGCGGCCGCGGCATGGACCTCTCCACGCTGGAGGTCTGGGACCAGCACCTGGCGCGGGCCGGAGCCGAGCTGCTGGCCCAGCGGCTGGATCTGATCGCCGTACTGCAGCCGCTCGCGGACAAGGCGTACGACCAGCTGGCGCCCAGTGGCGGACCGATTCTGCTGGAGTACCGCCCGTCCGCGCCCGGCCCCGGGCACACTCGCGAGGAGCTGTACGAACAGCTGCTCGCCGCGCTCACCGACGTACGCAAGCAGGAGATCGAGCGGGGCGTCACGCTGGTCGGACCGCACCGCGACGAGCTGTTGCTCAAGCTCGGTGAGCTGCCGGCGAAGGGGTACGCCAGTCATGGCGAGTCCTGGTCGTACGCGCTTGCGCTGCGGCTCGCCTCGTACGACCTGCTGCGGTCCGAGGGCAACGAGCCGGTCCTCGTCCTCGACGACGTCTTCGCCGAGCTGGACGCGCGCCGGCGCGAGCGGCTCGCGGAGCTGGTGGCGGGCGGCGAGCAGGTCCTCGTGACGGCGGCCGTGGACGACGACGTGCCGGGGGTCCTCGCGGGGGCGCGGTACGAGGTGGCCGGCGGGACGGTGGAGCGGGTATGAGCGAGGAAAAGCTTCCACAGGCTGTGGATACGTCTGCCGTTCCGTCGACGCCTTCGGTGCCCGAAGCGTCCGGTGTCGATCTCGCCCGGGTCGCGCTGCGCGCGGCCAAGGAACAGGCGAAGGCCAAGGGCGCGGCCGCCCAGCAGAAGAAGCAGGCCCGGCGCGGAGGCGGCCTGCGCTCCGGCGCGCGCGCCGACGGACGCGACCCCATGGCGCTCGGCGCCGCGATCAACCGGCTGATCACCGAGCGGGGCTGGGAGACGCCGGCGGCCGTCGGCGGCGTCATGGGCCGCTGGCCGCAGATCGTCGGCGAGGACCTGGCGAAGCACTGCGTACCGCTGAAGTTCGACGACGAGCCGGACGCGCGGGTGCTGACCGTGCAGTGCGACTCGACGGCTTGGGCGACGCAGCTGCGGCTGCTCGCGCCCAAGCTCGTCGCTCGTCTCAACGAGGACCTCGGGCACGGGACGGTGCGGGTGATCAAGGTGGTCGGGCCGGGGGGGCCGCGGCGGGGGTACGGGCCGTTGCGGGCGCCGGGGTCTGTGGGGCCGGGCGACACGTACGGGTAGTTCGTCGTCGGAGGTGCGTGTGGTGCGGGTCCGAGCAGAGGGCTCCGCGCGCGTGGGCGTTGTGCCCACCCTCCCCCAGACTCCGTCCGGGGGGACCCCCACGCCCCGGCGGAACGCATGCCCACAACGGCGGCGGCGCGCATGCCCACCATGCCGTCCACCCGATGCCCACAACGCGCTACGGGTCGAAGCGCTGGGTGGCCGTCAGGGGGCTCTGGAGCCCCTCTCCGGATATGGGGAGTCGTCTCGCTCCCGCTCAGGGCGGCACATGCGGACTCAGGGACCGGCAAACCCCCATGAGTGTCGGCGCTACCGGTAGACTGGGAGACAATCCCGCCACCCTGCGGAACATGTCGAACGACGCAGCCGCTCCCGTATGCCCGGAGAACGGCCTGTGCTGTGCCAGAAAGGGCGCTTCGTGGCCGATTCCGGCAACCCCAACGAGAACAACCAGTACACCGCCAGCAACATCCAGGTCCTCGAAGGCCTGGATGCCGTGCGCAAGCGCCCCGGCATGTACATCGGCTCGACCGGCGAGCGCGGTCTTCACCACATGGTGCAGGAGGTCGTCGACAACTCCGTCGACGAGGCCCTCGCAGGCCACGCGGACACCATTGACGTGACGATCCTGGCCGACGGCGCCGTGCGCGTCATCGACAACGGCCGTGGCATCCCCGTGGGCATCGTGGCCTCCGAGGGCAAGCCGGCCGTCGAGGTCGTGCTGACCGTGCTGCACGCGGGCGGCAAGTTCGGCGGCGGCGGCTACGCCGTCTCCGGCGGTCTGCACGGTGTCGGCGTGTCCGTCGTGAACGCCCTGTCCACCAAGATCTCCGTCGAGATCAAGACGGACGGTTACCGCTGGACGCAGGACTACAAGATGGGCGTCCCGACGGCCCCGCTCGTCCAGCACGAGGCGACCGACGAGACCGGCACCTCGGTCACCTTCTGGGCCGACCCCGACATCTTCGAGACCACCGAGTACTCCTTCGAGACGCTCGCGCGCCGCTTCCAGGAGATGGCCTTCCTCAACAAGGGCCTCACCCTGACGCTCACGGACGAGCGCGAGTCGGCGAAGGCCACGGTCGGCGCGGACGACCCGGAGGCGGAGGCCGCGGAGCCCACCGCGCGCACGGTGAAGTACCACTACGAGGGCGGCATCGTCGACTTCGTGAAGTACCTCAACTCGCGCAAGGGTGAGCTGATCCACCCCACCGTGATCGACCTGGAGGCGGAGGACAAGGACAAGGCCCTGTCCCTCGAGGTCGCGATGCAGTGGAACAGCGGCTACAGCGAGGGCGTGTACTCCTTCGCCAACATCATCCACACCCACGAGGGCGGCACGCACGAGGAGGGCTTCCGTGCGGCGCTGACCTCGCTGATCAACAAGTACGCGCGCGACAAGAAGCACCTCCGCGAGAAGGACGACAACCTCACGGGTGACGACATCCGCGAGGGTCTGACCGCGATCATCTCGGTCAAGCTGAGCGAGCCGCAGTTCGAGGGCCAGACCAAGACCAAGCTGGGCAACACGGAGGCGAAGACCTTCGTCCAGAAGGCGGTCTACGAGCACCTCAACGACTGGCTGGACCGCAACCCGGTCGAGGCCGCCGACATCGTCCGCAAGTCGATCCAGGCCGCCACCGCGCGCGTGGCCGCGCGCAAGGCGCGCGACCTGACCCGCCGCAAGGGCCTCCTGGAGTCGGCCTCGCTGCCGGGCAAGCTGTCCGACTGCCAGTCGAACGACCCGGCCAAGTGCGAGATCTTCATCGTCGAGGGTGACTCCGCCGGCGGCTCGGCCAAGTCGGGCCGCAACCCGATGTACCAGGCCATCCTGCCGATCCGCGGCAAGATCCTGAACGTCGAGAAGGCCCGTATCGACAAGATCCTGCAGAACACCGAGGTCCAGGCCCTGATCTCGGCGTTCGGCACCGGAGTCCACGAGGACTTCGACATCGAGAAGCTCCGTTATCACAAGATCATCCTGATGGCGGACGCCGACGTCGACGGCCAGCACATCAACACCCTGCTGCTGACCTTCCTCTTCCGCTTCATGCGGCCGCTGGTCGAGGCCGGTCACGTCTACCTCTCCCGCCCGCCGCTCTACAAGATCAAGTGGGGCCGGGACGACTTCGAGTACGCGTACTCGGACCGGGAGCGGGACGCGCTCGTCGAGCTGGGCAAGCAGAGCGGCAAGCGGATCAGGGAAGACTCGATCCAGCGCTTCAAGGGTCTCGGTGAGATGAACGCCGAGGAGCTGCGCATCACCACCATGGACGTCGACCACCGCGTGCTCGGCCAGGTCACCCTGGACGACGCCGCGCAGGCCGACGACCTGTTCTCGGTGCTGATGGGCGAGGACGTCGAGGCACGCCGCTCGTTCATCCAGCGCAACGCCAAGGACGTTCGCTTCCTCGACATCTGAGTCGGTCTCAGCTGACCGTACGAAAGGACTGACGACCAGCAATGGCCGACGAAAACACCTCCGGCACCACCGAAGAGCAGGAGCCCGTGCTGCGGATCGAGCCCGTCGGGCTCGAGACCGAGATGCAGCGCTCGTACCTCGACTACGCGATGTCCGTCATCGTGTCCCGCGCGCTGCCCGACGTACGGGACGGCCTCAAGCCCGTCCACCGGCGCGTCCTGTACGCGATGTACGACGGCGGCTACCGGCCCGAGAAGGGCTTCTACAAGTGCGCCCGCGTCGTCGGTGACGTCATGGGTACGTACCACCCGCACGGCGACTCCTCGATCTACGACGCGCTCGTCCGCCTCGCCCAGCCCTGGTCGATGCGGATGCCGCTCGTCGACTCCAACGGCAACTTCGGTTCCCCGGGCAACGACCCGGCCGCCGCCATGCGGTACACCGAGTGCAAGCTCATGACGCTGTCGATGGAGATGCTCCGGGACATCGACGAGGAGACCGTCGACTTCCAGGACAACTACGACGGCCGCAACCAGGAGCCGACGGTCCTGCCGGCCCGCTTCCCGAACCTGCTGATCAACGGCAGCGCCGGCATCGCGGTCGGCATGGCGACCAACATCCCGCCGCACAACCTGCGCGAGGTCGCTGCCGGTGCCCAGTGGGCCCTCGAACACCCCGAGGCCAGCCACGAGGAGCTCCTCGACGCGCTGATCGAGCGGATCAAGGGACCGGACTTCCCCACCGGCGCGCTCGTCGTCGGCCGCAAGGGCATCGAGGAGGCGTACCGCACCGGCCGTGGCTCGATCACGATGCGCGCGGTCGTCGAGGTCGAGGAGATCCAGAACCGCCAGTGCCTGGTGGTCACGGAACTGCCGTACCAGACCAACCCGGACAACCTCGCGCAGAAGATCGCCGACCTGGTGAAGGACGGCAAGGTCGGCGGCATCGCCGACGTCCGCGACGAGACCTCGTCCCGCACCGGCCAGCGCCTCGTCATCGTGCTCAAGCGCGACGCCGTCGCCAAGGTCGTCCTGAACAACCTCTACAAGCACACCGACCTCCAGACGAACTTCGGCGCGAACATGCTGGCGCTCGTCGACGGCGTGCCGCGCACCCTCTCGCTCGACGCGTTCATCCGCCACTGGGTGACGCACCAGATCGAGGTCGTCGTCCGCCGCACGAAGTTCCGGCTGCGGAAGGCCGAGGAGCGCGCCCACATCCTGCGCGGTCTGCTCAAGGCGCTCGACGCGATCGACGAGGTCATCGCGCTCATCCGGCGCAGCGACACGGTCGAGGTCGCGCGCGGCGGCCTGATGGACCTCCTCCAGATCGACGAGATCCAGGCCAACGCGATCCTGGAGATGCAGCTCCGCCGGCTCGCCGCCCTGGAGCGCCAGAAGATCGTCGCCGAGCACGACGAACTCCAGGCGAAGATCAACGAGTACAACGCGATCCTGGCCTCGCCGGAGCGCCAGCGCTCGATCGTCAGCGAGGAGCTGGCCGCGCTCGTCGAGAAGTTCGGCGACGACCGCCGCTCCAAGCTCGTGCCCTTCGACGGTGACATGTCCATCGAGGACCTGATTGCCGAGGAGGACATCGTCGTCACCATCTCGCGCGGTGGCTACGTCAAGCGGACGAAGACCGAGGACTACCGCTCGCAGAAGCGCGGTGGCAAGGGCGTGCGCGGCACGAAGCTGAAGCAGGACGACATCGTCGACCACTTCTTCGTCTCCACGACCCACCACTGGCTGCTCTTCTTCACCAACAAGGGCCGGGTCTACCGGGTCAAGGCGTACGAGCTGCCCGACGCCGGCCGGGACGCGCGCGGCCAGCACGTGGCCAACCTGCTCGCCTTCCAGCCGGACGAGCAGATCGCCCAGATCCTGGCGATCCGCGACTACGAGGCCACGCCGTACCTGGTGCTCGCCACCAAGGCCGGTCTGGTCAAGAAGACCGCACTGAAGGACTACGACTCGCCGCGTTCGGGCGGTGTCATCGCGATCAACCTCCGCGAGACGGCGGACGGCAGCGACGACGAGCTCATCGGGGCGGAACTGGTCTCGGCCGAGGACGACCTGCTGCTCATCAGCAGGAAGGCGCAGTCGATCCGCTTCACCGCCACGGACGACGCGCTGCGTCCGATGGGACGCGCCACTTCGGGCGTCAAGGGGATGAGTTTCCGCGCGGACGACGAGCTGCTCTCGATGAATGTCGTCCGGCCCGGTACGTTCGTCTTCACCGCGACCGACGGCGGGTACGCGAAGCGCACCCCCGTCGACGAGTACCGCGTCCAGGGCCGTGGCGGCCTCGGTATCAAGGCCGCCAAGATCGTGGAGGACCGTGGCTCGCTCGTGGGCGCGCTGGTGGTCGAGGAGACGGACGAGATCCTCGCCATCACGCTGTCCGGCGGTGTGATTCGTACGCGAGTCAACGAAGTCAGGGAGACCGGCCGTGACACCATGGGCGTCCAGCTGATCAACCTGGGCAAGCGCGATGCCGTCGTCGGCATCGCACGGAACGCCGAGGCCGGCAGCGACGAGGACGTCGAGGACGCCGACGACGTCATCGACGCCATCGACACCGAGGGCGCCGTCGAGGCGTCCGAGGCCGCGCCGGTCGGGACCGACGTGGTCACGACCGACGTGGTCGAGACCGAGGCAGCCGAGGGCACGGAGCCCTCGGCCGGGGAGCACGAGGAGTAAGAGCGTGAGTGGAGCCACGGGCGCCGGATCGGCGGCCGCCGGAGCTTCTGCTGGTGCTGGAGCGAACGGCGCCCGTGGCCCCGCCACGGACTCCCAGGGGGTTGCGGTGACGGACACTCGGGGGCAGCAGCCCTCGTACGACAGCTACAGCGGGCCGCTGCCCGGCGAACGCGCGGGTGCGCAGCAGCCGGGCGGTCCGTACCACCCGCCGCAGGCGTACGGCGCTCCGGCGCCGGGCGGCCAGGCGGCGGCCGGGGCCGTGCGCCGGCCGCGCACGGGCGCGCGTACGACGCCCCGGACGCGCAAGGCGCGGCTGCGGGTGGCCAAGGCCGATCCGTGGTCGGTGATGAAGGTGAGCTTCCTGCTCTCCATCGCACTGGGCATCTGCACGGTCGTCGCCGCGGCGGTGCTGTGGATGGTCATGGACGCCATGGGCGTCTTCTCGACGGTCGGCGGCACGATCAGCGAGGCCACGGGCTCGAACGAGTCCAACGGCTTCGACCTGCAGTCGTTCCTGTCGCTGCCGCGGGTGCTGATGTTCACCTCGGTGATCGCCGTGATCGACGTGGTCCTGATGACCGCCCTGGCGACCCTGGGCGCGTTCATCTACAACCTGTCGGCAGGCTTCGTGGGCGGTGTGGAGCTGACGCTCGCCGAGGACGAGTAGGACGCGTGGGGCCGGTCCGGGAACGGATTTTGGGACTGGCCCCCACGTGCGCTAATCTTCAGGAGTCAGCGCGCGGGACACACACCGCACAGCGCGGCGGGGCTATAGCTCAGTTGGTTAGAGCGCATCCCTGATAAGGATGAGGCCACAGGTTCAAATCCTGTTAGCCCCACAGTATCGATCGACCCGGACGGTTCCTCCGTCCGGGTCGATTTGTTTTTCCCGTGCCCGGGGGAGGTTTGAAGCTCGTACAGATCACCGATTGGTATCGGTCGATGTGTAGAGTGGTCGTCAGAAGTCTCCTACGTCAACGAAAGACGAGGTCGCACGGTGAAGAAGCTGCTCCTGGTCGCACTGGCCGCCATCGGCGGACTCCTTGTGTACCGCCAGATCCAGGCGGATCGCGCCGAGCAGGATCTGTGGACGGAGGCGACCGACTCCGTGCCCGCAGGTTCGGGTGTCTGAGACGAAGACCGTCTGTGGGTGAAGCCCCGGCCGCGCGTGAGCGGGCCGGGGCTTTGCTTTGCCTGAGCGAATTGTCGACTTGCTGGAGTGAAGAGGAGCAGCGGGTGAGGACGCAGGCCGGCATCGGCCGGAGGGCGGGGGCCCTGATCGCGGCGGCCGCGGCCATGGGAGTGGCGGTGGCGGCGATCGGAGCGGTGGCGGCGCTGCCCGGCCAGGCGCTCGCGGCCCAGGGCGTCGACGGGGACGCCGACGGGGGCGGACTTCCGCCGTACACCTTCGACAGCGCGGCCCAGCAGGTCCAGGGAGCGGCTTCGAGCGCGGACGCGACGCCGCTGAAGACCGGGCAGACCTACCGCGACAGGCTCAAGAAGGACGGCAAGGTCTACTACCGCGTCGACCTCGACGACAAGCGGAACGCGTACGTCTCCGTCGTCGCCGTCCCCAAGCCCGGTGGCAAGGTCGACTACGGCGACGGCGTCAAGATCAGCATGCAGGACAGCTCCGGCACCGAGTGCGGCTACCAGAAGGTCGACTTCTCGTCGGCCGAGTACACCCGGCCGCTCGCCGCGTACGCCCGCCGCATCGTCGACGCGGACAGCTCCACCTGCCAGCGCCCGGGCGCCTACTACGTGCTGGTCGAGCGGGAGTCGAAGGCGACCTCCAGCCCGGACGACTGGGACCTCGAGATCCGGTACGCCTCCGAGCCTGCCCTCAAGAAGGCCGGGCCGACCGAGCTCCCCGAGGTCTGGGCCTCCGGCACGCCCGCGCCCCCCACGGGCGGTCCGCAGAAGCGGCAGGGCGGCTCCGGCATCCACGACGCCACCTCACTGGAGCAGGGCGAGTGGCGGTCGGACATCCGGCCGGGACAGACGCTCTTCTACCGGGTCCCCGTCGACTGGGGACAGCAGCTCTTCGCCAGCGCCGAACTCGGCAGCAGCGCCGCGGGCGACGAGTACATCGGCAACGCCCTGGTCCTCTCCCTGGAGAACCCAGCGCTCGGACACGTCGACAAGAACACCGCCAGCTACGCCGGGAAGCCCTCGACGCTCGCGCTCGACGCGCTGCGGCCGGTGGCCCACGAGAACCGCACCTCGTACCAGGACGCGACCAGCGGCATGCGGTTCGCCGGCTGGTACTACGTGTCGGCGACGCTCAGCCCGGCGGTCGCGAAGGAGTACGGGGCCGGGGCCGTTCCGCTGACGTTGCGGGTGTCCCTGCGGGGCGGCGCGAAGGCGGGCCCCGGGTACGACGGGGACCCCGGGCCGTTCACGGTGACCGCCGACGACAGGGAGGCAGCCGCGAACGGTGCCACGGGGGCGCGTGCGGCGGAGCGGAACGACGCGATGCGCGTCGTCGCGGTGGCCGGCATCGGCGGCGGGTCGGCGCTGCTGCTCGGGCTCGGCGCGTGGACCGTGGTGGCGCGGAGGCGGGCGGCGTAGGGCGAGCTGCGTAGGGGCGAGTGTGGGTCGGGGACGGCTCAGGTCTGGGTGAGGGCCCAGAAGCCGACCGCGAAGCACGCCAGCGCGAGCAGGAGGACCGGGATCGTCACCTTCGGGGGCGGTCCCGGTCGGCGTACGGGGGTGTGCGGCGCCGGTGCGGTGCGGTGCCCGGGAACCTGATCGGGTCGAGCGGTGTATGGATGAGTAGGGGCTTGTCCGTACGGCGATGCGGCCGTGGGGGCCCGTTCGAAGGAGGGGGTCGGGTGCGTGACCGGAGGGGGCAGGTGGAAGCTGCCCGTCTCGGAGGGGCCGGGCAGCGAGGCGGCGGGGGGCGCGGCCGGGTGTTGCTGGGGCTGGTACGGCGATTGGTACGGGTGCTGGGGCTGGTACTGGGGCTGTGGGGGCTGCTGGGGCGGTACGGGGGTGGGAGCGGGCGTCCGTACGGCCTCGGGGGCGGCGGAGACGCCCTCGAAGGCCCCTGGGGGCGTGGCGGGGGCTCCGGCGCCACCGGCGGTCTCGGAGCGGCCCGTGGGGCCCTGGAGGTCGAAGCCGGACGGAAGGGGGCCGAGCTGGTCGAAGATCTCGACCGGCTGCTCGTCCGCGGGCGGCTCGGGAAGCATCTCCACGGCGGCGGACAGCGCTTTGCGCGCCCCCGTGGCCGTCCGGAAGCGGGCCTGCGGATCGGGCTGGAGCAGCCCGGCGAGCACCTGCCACAGGGGCTCCGGGATGCCCTCGGGGGCAAGGGGAGTGCCGTGCGTGAGGAAGTGCTCGACCAGGGCCTGGGAGTCCGGCTTGCGGCCCTGGAGCAGATAGAGGGCGACCAGGCCGACGGCGAAGAGGTCGGCGGTGAAGTCCGGCTCGGCGCCGAGGAGCTGCTCGGGCGCGAAATACCCGGGTGTGCCCACGACGTAGTTGGTCTCGGTGAGGCGCGGCTCGCCCTTGCGCATGGAGATGCCGAAGTCGGAGAGCCGCAGATGCGGCCGGCCGGTGCCGGTGACGTCCATCAGGATGTTGGCGGGCTTGATGTCCCGGTGGACGACCCCCTCGGCGTGCACCGTCGCCAGGCCCGAGAGCAGCTGGTCGAGCAGGGTGCAGACGAACCGGGGCGGCAGCGGGCCGTAGTCGCCGATGACGTGGGCCAGGGAGCCGCCGGCGACCAGGTCCATGGTGAACAGGACCTTGTCGTCGTCGGCGGCCCAGCTGGCCGGGGCGAGGACGTGCGGATGGTCGATCCGCAGCGCCTGCTCGCGGACGAAGCGGAGCAAGGTGTGCGCGTCGCTCTGCAGCAGCACCTTGGCCGCCACATAGCGGCGGCGACGGTGGTCCCAGGCACGCCATACCGCGCCCGCCCCGCCCCGTCCGATCGGGTCGACCAGCTCGTACCGACCAGCGAAGACCTCACCCATCGTGCCGCGTCGCTCCCCGTTGCCTCGTCTGCTTCGTGCGCTGCGTCTGCCGCGTCCGCCGCGTCCGCCGCGTCTGCTTCGTATCGGCGATGCCGGCGGCTGCCGCCCGCGTCAGTTCTGGTGCGACTCGTAGTGGGCGACCGCGTCCGCGGTGCGCCCGGCGCCGTACACCCGGAGGAACTCTGCCAGTTCGGGGTGGGCCGGAGCGAGGGAGTCGGCCGCGTCGATGATGTCGCCCGCCGCCGCTACGGAGCGCAGCAGGGACTGGATCTCGCGGACCACCCGGCGGACGGTCGGAGCGCCGGGGCCGGTGCTGGTCTGACCCGTGCTGGTGAGGACGGAGCCGCCCTGCGACTTCTTCACCTCGTCCATGCGGTCGGTGGCCTCGGCGGCGCTGACGCTGCCGTCGGCGACCTGCACGGCGAGCTCCTGCAGCGCCTGGACACGCTGGACGACGGCCGGGTTGCCGATCTTGGCGCGCTGGCCGCTCATCAGCTGGGACAGCATGGGCGCGGACAGTCCGAGCACGGCCGCGAGCCTGGCCTGATTGAGCCCGAGATCGTCGATCAGCCGACGGAAGAGCGCCCCCAGCGGCTCTCCGTACCAACTGCGCTGAAGCTCTCTGGCTCTGGCCGTGGCTTCCTGCTGCGCTGCGTCCATTACGTCTCCCCATCCCTGCGGTTCGCCACTGCGAACCTCGGTCAGCATCTTACGGAGAGTGGTCGCCGACCGGGAGTCCCAATCCTTTTGCCGGACATGGGGGGTGACCCGGTACGCTGTTCTCGTTCCGGGGCCTTAGCTCAGTTGGTAGAGCGCTGTCTTTGCATGGCAGATGTCAGGGGTTCGACTCCCCTAGGCTCCACCGGAAAAATGCCCCCCGACCTGCGGAAACGCAGTGTCGGGGGGCATTTTCGCGTGCAGTCGGAGGGGCGGCGGACGCCCCGGTCCCCGCCTCGCAGGGGGGACCGCTGGGCCGGACGGGTTGTGTTCATCGGAAGAACTGCGCGGCGGAGGCGTCGGTCCACGGAAATCGGGGGCGCATCCACATGATGAGGAAGGTACGAAAAGCGCGCAATCCGAAATGAACCATCCGAGAACGTCACGAAAGTGAGGGGCCATGGCCACCGCCAAGGTCAAGCAGTTCTGGACCGCCTTCATCTCCGTCCTCTTCGCCCTGCTCGCCTCCGTCGGCCTGGCGGGCACCGCCGCCGCGACCCAGCAGCCCGCCGTACAGCAGCCCGAGGAGCCGGCCGGCTCCGCCGCCACCTCCCCCGTCGCCAGGGAGCGCGCCGCTCTCGCCTCCGTACCGGCACAGAGGGCCCATCGGTGGACGCTCGTCGGAGACCGCTCGTCCCTGCCGCCCACGATCAAGCAGCGCATCGCCGCCGAGGCGCACGGTTCCTCTCCGGCCACCCGTCACCGTTCCGCGACCGGCGCGACCGCAGGGGCCGAGAGCGACGAGCCGGCCGCCCTGTCGGAGCCGGCGCAGGCCGCTGCCGCGTAGGGCGCGGGGAGCCGATCATCCGTACTCCCCGCACCGCACCTCGTACGACCGGGCGGCACTGGCAACTCCCAGCAGCACCCGGCGGAACCCAGCAGCAAGTACCCGGTAGGACCAGCTCAGCAGTACCCGGTAGGAACAGCCCAGCAGTACCCGGTGGATCCCAGCGGCACCCGGTCGGTCAGCGGCGCTCGTCGCGTTCGGCGGCTGCTTCGGCTTCGGCCGCGGCTGCGGCCTCGTCGGCCTCCACATCCGGTTCGATGGACTCCCCGGTGTCGTCGACGGACGCCAGTACGGCGCCCTCGTCCACCTCGGTGGGAGCGGGCGGTTCGACCAGCCAGTCGGGATTGGCCTGCTTGTCCCACCACCTCCAGGCGGCATACGCGCCGCCGGCGAGAACGCCCAGGACCATGAGGCCCTTGGCGAGGCGTCCGGCCCTGGCCCGACGCTCGTGCTTCTTCACGATCTTCTGGATTTCCCTCGGCGTCACCTGACCGCGCAGCGCGGCCCAGGCGGCAGTGGAACGCGCACCGGCCTCCTCAAGGACGGGACCGGTCACGGCGACCGCGTGCTCGACACGGGGAACGGTGTAGTCGGCCGCCTGACGGGCGGCGTAGCGGGTCTTGACCGCCGCACGGTGTGCGGCCGCGTCGACCCGCGGCGGTACACGCGGTGCGACGTACGAGTCGTACTGCGTACGAGCCTGCGCTCGGGCCTGGTGAGCGGCCTTCGAGACCTTCGGCGCGAGCAGCACCTTCGCCTCGTGCGCGTAGTGCGAGGCCTGGTCCCTCGCCGTGTCGGCGTACGGCGCCACCACTTCCGCGGCGTGCATGACGCTCTCCTTCGCCGAACCTGTCGCGGCGCGCACGCTGTCCATGCGGGTCACAGGATTCCTCCTCCTCGGTGGCGATGTCGGTTTTTCACCTATCCATCCTCTTCCGAATCATGCCCGCCAGGATCAGGTCCGGCATGTGGGGCGGGCATACGGGGGCATGCGAGGATCGGAGGCGCCAGCGACAGACGTGGCATGACGCGACATGACGTGGACGGAAGGCGACCGTGGCCGAGCAGCTGTACGCGATCCTCAAGACCAGCCTGGGCGACATCGAGGTGCGGCTGCTGCCGTTCCACGCCCCGAAGACGGTCCGGAACTTCGTCGAACTCGCCGGCGGCGAGCGCGAGTGGACGCACCCCGCGACCGGCACGGTCTCCTCGGACCCGCTCTACGACGGCACGGTCTTCCACCGGGTCATCGAGGGCTTCATGATCCAGGGCGGCGATCCGCTGGGGAACGGCACGGGCGGCCCCGGCTACGAGTTCGCCGACGAGTTCCACCCGGAGCTCTTCTTCGACCGCCCCTACCTGCTGGCCATGGCCAACGCGGGACCGGGCACCAACGGCTCGCAGTTCTTCGTCACCGTCGGCGCCGCGACCTGGCTGAACCGCAAGCACACCATCTTCGGCGAGGTCGTCGACAAGGAGAGCCGGAAGGTCGTGGACGCGATCGCGACCACCGCCACCGACCCGCACACCGAGCGACCGCTCCACGACGTGGTCGTCGAGTCCGTGGTGATCGAGAAGCGCTGAGACGGGAAGGGACGGAACCTCCATGGACCCGCGACCCTCCTCGGACCCGCACGCCGGTCCGCCCCGCTGCTACCGCCACCCGGAGGCCGAGACCGGCATCCGCTGCGCCCGCTGCGACAAGCCGATCTGCACCCGGTGCATGATCTCCGCCTCCGTCGGCTTCCAGTGCCCCGACTGCGTACGCAACGGCTCGGGGACCGGCCACGCGGCCGATGCCAACCAGCCGAGGACGCTGGCGGGCGGCAAGGTGGCGGCCGACGACCGGCTCGTCACCAAGGTCCTCATCGGGATCAACCTCGCCGTCTTCCTCGCGGTCCTGGCCTTCGGCGACCGGTTCGTCGACGAGCTCGTGCTCATCGGGTACGCCTTCAGCCCGGGGCTCGGCGAGGTCGTCGGGGTCGCGGACGGCGAGTGGTATCGGCTGCTGACCTCGACCGTCCTCCACCAGGAGGTCTGGCACATCCTCTTCAACGTGCTGGGCCTGTGGGTGATCGGCGGGATCGTCGAACCCGAGCTGGGCCGGATCCGGTACGCGGCCCTCTGCCTGCTCTCCGGTCTGTCCGGCTCCGCGCTGGCCTACCTCGTCGCCGCGCCGAACCAGGCCTCGCTCGGTGCCTCCGGCGTCGTCTACGGGCTGATCGGCGCCTGGGTGGTGCTGGCCCGCCGGCGCCGCCACGACATGCGGCCGGTGGTCCTCTTCGTGGCCCTGTCGCTGCTCATGACGTTCACCCGTCCGGGGATCTCCTGGGAGGCCCACGTCGGCGGTCTGGTCGCGGGCGCCCTGGTGACGTACGCCCTCGTGCACGCGCCGCGGGCCCGGCGGGACCTCGTGCAGTACGGCGCCTGCGGTCTGGTGCTCCTGATCGACCTGGGGGTCGTCCTCGCCCGCTCGGCGGCGCTCACCTGAGCGCACAGGGTTGTGGAAGAGCTCGACTGCTCACTTCTGCGAGCTTTCCCCAGAGTTATCCACAGTGCGTGGCGAACTGTGGCCGCTCTGTGGGGAAAGACCGCGCCCCTCACCTCTGACCTGGTGTTTCTCCAGGGAGGTGAGGGGCGTTCTCGGCTCTTGCGAGGGTGATTCCGATCATACCGGCGTCAACCTCGTGCGAGTTATCCACAGATCTTCGTAAGTTATCCAGTGCTGTGCACAACGCTGTGGATAAGTTCAGGGCAGAGCTTGACGAGCGGCCTCGGCAGCGGTCGGGCCGCTACTTCACCGCCGCTACTTCCACTGCGTGGAGACACCGAAGCCGGCCGCGATGAAGCCGAAGCCCACCACGATGTTCCAGTTCCGGAGCGACTCGATCGGCATCGAGCCGTCGGTGACGTAGAAGACCACGATCCACACCAGACCGATGGCGAACAGTGCCAGCATCACAGGCGCCACCCAGCTGTGGTTGGTCAGCTTGATACTGGTGGCCTGCTTGGCGGGCGGAGGCGTGAAGTCGGCCTTCTTGCGGATCCGTGACTTCGGCACGAGGGACTCTCCTGTCGATGCGCTGCGTGACCGCGCAGGGAACTGTGGCTGGCGCCGGGATGTGACGAAGGAGGACGACTGCGTCCCCCGGGCGTCCGTTAGCGTAGTGGTTCCGCGGCACCGAAGGGGATCAGGGTACGTTGAGCAATTCCGCCGGCACTCCCGAAGGAGCGGGTCGCACCGCGAGGTGGCGCCCCGTCCGGGTCCTCACCCTTGCCGTTTTCGCCCTCGCCGGTCTGATCTTCGTCACGAGCTTCAACACCGCCAAGGGCACCAATCTCCGCACGGACGCCTCCCTGCTGCGGCTCTCCGACCTGATCGAGGAGCGCAGCCACAAGAACGCAGGCCTCGACGAGTCCGCCGCCGCCCTCCGTTCCCAGGTCGACTCGCTCGCCGCACGCGACGACGGATCCACCCGTGCGGAGGACGCGAGACTCGACGCGTTGGAGGCGTCGGCGGGCACCACCGAGGTCGCCGGCTCCGGTCTGACCGTCACCCTCGACGACGCCCCGCCGAACGCCCAGGCCGCCCCCGGCTACCCCGAGCCGCAGGCCAACGACCTCGTCATCCACCAGCAGGACCTCCAGGCCGTCGTCAACGCCCTGTGGCAGGGCGGCGCCGAGGGCATCCGGGTCATGGACCAGCGGCTCATCTCCACCAGCGCCGTGCGCTGCGTCGGCAACACCCTGATCCTCCAGGGCCGCGTCTACTCGCCCCCGTACAAGATCACGGCCGTCGGTGACCGGGGGAAGCTGAGCCGGGCGCTCGCCGGTTCCCCGGCGATCCAGAACTACCAGCTGTACGTGAAGGCGTACGGGCTCGGCTGGAAAGTCGACGAGCACCGGGCGGTGACTCTGCCCGGCTACTCGGGCACAGTGGACCTCCACCACGCGAAGCCGGTGAGCTGACAGCGGGAGGGCGGCTTGGGGTGCTTGCGTCTCGTCGTCAGGACCCTCAGTGAACTGTGCCTGACCGTCGGCGCCCTGATCGTCCTCTTCGTCGCGTATGTCCTGTACTGGACCGGTGTCCAGGCCACCAGCGCGAGCGCCGGCCAGATCGACACCCTCCAACGGGAGTGGGCGAGCACCCCGGTCACAGCCGCACCCGCCGGCCCCACCGACCCCACCGGCCCTGCCGACCCGAGGGCCCTGCCGTACGCCGCGGGCAAGGGCATCGCCGTCATGTACGTCCCACGGCTCGGCAAGGACTGGAAGTGGCCGGTCCTCGAAGGCACCGGCGCCGACGTCCTGAAGAAGGGCCTCGGGCACTACGCCGCCACCGCCCGGCTCGGCGGGACCGGCAACTTCGCCGTCGCGGGACACCGCCGCACCTACGGGGACCCCTTCCGGGACTTCCCACGGCTGCGTGCCGGCGACGCGGTGGTCCTGACCGACGGGACGACCTGGTTCACGTACCGGATCACCCGCGGCCCCTATCGGACCGTGCCCACGGACGTCGGGGTCGTCGACCCGCTGCCCGCGAAGTCGGGCTTCGACGGGCCCGGCCGCTATCTCACCCTCACGACCTGCGAGCCCGAGTGGGGCAGCAGCCACCGGCTCGTCGTCTGGGCCCACCTCGACGCCACCCGGCCGGTCGCCGACGGTCGTCCACAGGCTTTGGCCGGCTGACCCCTCAGGGCCCCCTCGCCCCGTACTCTGGTCCCCGTAACGAACGGAAGGGGCGGTCGACGTCATGTACGGCTGGATCTGGCGGCATCTGCCGGGCAACGCGTGGGTGCGCGCGCTGATCTCGATCGTGCTGGTCCTCGCGGTCGTCTACGCCCTCTTCCAGTACGTGTTCCCCTGGGCGGAGCCACTGCTTCCGTTCAACGATGTGACGGTGGACGGCCAGTGAGCGCGCGCATTCTCGTCGTCGACAACTACGACAGCTTCGTCTTCAACCTCGTTCAGTACCTCTACCAACTCGGCGCCGAGTGCGAGGTCCTGCGCAACGACGAGGTCGAGCTGAGCCACGCCCAGGACGGCTTCGACGGCGTCCTGCTCTCGCCGGGACCCGGCGCGCCCGAGCAGGCCGGCGTCTGCATCGACATGGTCCGGCACTGCGCGGCCACCGGCGTGCCCGTCTTCGGCGTCTGCCTCGGCATGCAGTCGATGGCCGTGGCGTACGGCGGTGTCGTCGACCGCGCGCCCGAACTGCTGCACGGCAAGACCTCCCCCGTCACGCACGAGGGCAAGGGTGTCTTCGCCGGACTGCCCTCGCCGTTCACCGCCACCCGCTACCACTCGCTGGCCGCCGAGCCCGGGACCCTGCCGGCCGAACTCGAGGTCACCGCGCGGACCGACGACGGCATCATCATGGGCCTGCGTCACCGCGAACTGCCCGTCGAGGGCGTCCAGTTCCACCCCGAGTCGGTCCTCACCGAGCACGGCCACCTGATGCTCGCCAACTGGCTCGAGCAGTGCGGCGACAAGGGGGCGGTCGGACGGTCGGCGGGGCTCGCGCCGGTGGTGGGCAAGGCCGTCGCGTGACGGCGGGCTCACCCTGGTTCCGGCCGACGAACGAGCCGGGCGCCGAGCCGGGACCCGAGCCGATACCCGCGGACCCGTACGGGGCGCCGTCGCCGTACCCGTACGGAGAACCGGCCGGGCAGGGGCAGGGGAACGGAGAAGCCGCCGCGTACGGACAGGAAACGACGTACGGGCAGGGCCCGGCCGCGTACGGCCAGGACACCGCCGCGTACGGCCAGGAACCGGGGTACGGACAGGCCGCCGCCGGCGCGTACGAACAGGACCCGGCGTACGGACAGGCCCCCGCCGGCGCGTACGGACAGACCGCCGACCCGTACGGGCAGGGCCCGGCCACCACCGAGCAGGGCCGCTCCACCCCCCAGCCCCCCTACGAGGACCCCTACGTGCCCCCGTACGAGCCGTACGAGGCGGAGAAGCCCCCGCAGGCCTCCCCGAGCGAGACGATGCCCCTAGGGATCGTGGAGCCCCTTCCCGGGCCCGGCCGGGCCGAACGTCGCCGTGCCGCCAAGGGCGGCGGCCGCGCCAAGAGCCGCGGCGGCCCGCCCGGCGGCCCGGCCACGACCCCCTCTCCCGCCCCGCTCTCCCGCGTCGAGGCCCGGCGCGCCGCCCGCGCCGCCAAGGACAGCTTCGGCGTCATCGCCAGCCGGGCCGTCGGGGAACTCTTCATCACCTTCGGCGTCGTGATGCTGCTCTTCGTCACCTACCAGCTGTGGTGGACGAACGTCCTGGCCGGTCAGGAGACCGACCAGGCCAAGGAGCAGATCGAGGACACCTGGGCCAAGGGCGAGACCAAGCCGGAGGCGTTCGAGCCGGGCGAGGGCTTCGCCATCATGTACATCCCCAAGCTGGACGTCGTCGTCCCCGTCGCCGAGGGCATCGACAAGGCCAAGGTCCTCGACAAGGGCATGGCCGGCCACTACGCCGAGGGCAGTCTCAAGACGGCCATGCCCTCCGACAAGCAGGGCAACTTCGCGGTCGCCGGCCACCGCAACACCCACGGCGAGCCGTTCCGGTACATCAACCGCCTGAAGCCCGGCGACCCGATCGTCGTCGAGACCCAGAGCGCGTACTACACCTACGAGATGGCGAGCATCCTGCCGCAGACCGCGCCCTCGAACGTCTCCGTGATCGACCCGGTGCCGAAGGGCTCGGGCTTCACCGGGCCGGGCAGGTACATCACGCTGACCACCTGCACGCCCGAGTTCACCAGCACGTACCGGATGATCGTGTGGGGCAAGCTGGTCGAGGAACGACCGCGCAGCAAGGGAAAGCCCGAAGCGCTCGTAGGCTGAGCCCCGACACCTCCGGACGGGACGACGGGACGACCTAGTGGCACGCGTGCGTAATCGGATCGCCGGAATCATCAGCCTCTTCGGTGAACTCCTCATCACCGCGGGCCTGGTGCTCGGCCTCTTCGTCGTCTACTCCCTGTGGTGGACGAACGTCCTCGCCGACCGGGCCGCCGACCAGGACGGCGCCCAGGTCCGCGACCGCTGGGCCGACGGCCCCGGAGCGCTCGACACGAAGGACGGCATCGGCTTCCTGCACGTCCCCGCCATGGGCGGCGACGAGATCCTGGTCAAGCGGGGCACCACCAGCGGCATCCTCAACAACGGCGTCGCCGGCTACTACACCGACCCGATCAAGTCCGCGCTCCCGCAGGACAAGCAGGGCAACTTCACGCTCGCCGCGCACCGGGACGGGCACGGGGCCAAGTTCCACAACATCCACAAGTTGAAGACCGGCGACGCGATCGTCTTCGAGTCGAAGGACACCTGGTACGTCTACAAGGTCTACAAGTCCCTGCCGGAGACCACGAAGTACAACGTGGACGTCCTCCAGCCCGTGCCCAAGGAATCCGGCAAGACCAAGCCCGGCCGCTACGTCACCCTGACCACCTGCACCCCCCTGTACACCTCCGACTACCGGTACATCGTCTGGGGAGAGCTGGAGCGCACGGAGAAGGTCGACCGCGACCGGACGCCGCCGGCGGAGCTCCGCTGACAGGGCGAACGGGCGATCGGGCACCTGCTCACTCATGGGGAGAGCCCCGGCATCCACTGGATGCCGGGGCTCTCCCCATGAGTACGGGTGGTGCGGTGCGGGGGTCAGTCGAAGATGCCGCCGATGCCGGCGTTGTCCCCGCCGTTGTCGCCGTTGCTGTCCCCGTTGTTGCCGTCGCCGTTTCCGGTTCCGCCCTGGTCACCCGGGGCGCCGCCGACCGTGTAGACGGTGACCGTGTCGCCGGTGTTGGCCATCGAACCCGCCGCCGGATTCGAGCCCACCACCATGGCGTCCTCCTTGTCGGAGCCCTGCTGCTGAACCACCAGGCCCAAGGCCTCCAGCTGCGCCTTGACGTCCTTGAACGGCTTGGTCGCGATGTCGGCCGGGATCTGGACCTGGGTCACCTGCGGACCCTTCGAGACGCGCAGCTTGACCTCGGCGCCCTCCGCCGCGGACGCGTTGCCGTTCGGGGTCTGCTCCAGGACCTCGCCCTTGGGCTTCTCGGAGTCCACCTCCTCGGTGACCACGACGAAACCGAGCGCCTTCAGCTGCTGATCGGCCTGGGCGAGCTGGTTGCCGACGACCGGGGGAACGGTCTTCAGCTTCTGCTTCGCGACGGTGATCGTGATCTCGGAGTTCTTCTCCGCCTTGGTGCCGCCCTGCGGGTTCTGGCGCAGGACCGTGCCGGGGTCCTCGTCGGACTCCTCCTGCTCGACCTTGACCTTGAAGCCCTTCTCCTTCAGGAGCGTCTCGGCGCTCTCCTGGGACTTCTCGTTGACGTCAGGGACCTCCACGAGCGGGGCGCCCTCGGAGACGTACACCTGGACCGTGCCGCCCGTCTCCATCTTCGCGCCGGCCTCGGCGACCGGGGTCTGGCGGCAGATGGAGCCCGTGGGCTGGTCGCAGCGCTCGGTGCCGGCCTGCTGCAGCTTCACCGCGGCGTTGGCCGCGAGCCCGTTCGCCGCCTCGACCGTCTGGCCGACCAGCTGCGGGACGGCGATCTGCCGGTTGCCTTCCTTCTTGTCGAAGATGGAGACACCGATGAAGATCGCGCCGACGAGCACCAGGATGCCCGCGAGGACCAGCAGGATCGTCGAGGTGTTCGACTTCTTCTGGCCGCCGCGACGACGGTCCGGGCGGTCGTCATAGCCGTAGCCGCCGTCGTCCGCGTTGATCGGCGGCAGCATCGAGGTCTGGCCGGCCGGGTCGGCCTGGCGCAGCGCCGTCGTCGGCTGGTCCTCCGGCGGGTAGCCGCCGTAGCCCCCGCCGTACGAGGGCGCGCCCATGCCCATCCCCATCGCGGCGGCCGCCGCGACCGGCTGACCGTCGAGGCAGGCCTCGATGTCCGCGCGCATCTCGTCGGCGGACTGGTAGCGGTAGTCGGGGTCCTTGACCAGCGCCTTGAGGACGATGGCGTCCATCTCGGGCGTGATCTCGGCGTCGAAGTTGCTCGGAGTCTGCGGCTCCTCGCGGACGTGCTGGTACGCGACCGCGACCGGGGAGTCACCGATGAAGGGGGGCCGGACGGTGAGGAGCTCGTACAGCAGGCAGCCCGTGGAGTACAGGTCGGAGCGGGCGTCGACCTGCTCGCCCTTGGCCTGCTCCGGGGAGAGGTACTGGGCCGTGCCGATCACCGCGGCGGTCTGCGTCATGGTCATGCCCGCGTCGCCCATGGCGCGCGCGATGCCGAAGTCCATGACCTTGACCTGGCCGGTGCGCGTCAGCATGACGTTCGCCGGCTTGATGTCACGGTGCACGATGCCCGCGCGGTGCGAGTACTCCAGCGCCTGGAGGATGCCGACCGTCATCTCGAGGGTGCGCTCGGGCAGCAGCTTCCGCCCGGAGTGCAGCAGCTCACGCAGGGTCGACCCGTCGACGTACTCCATCACGATGTACGGGATGGAGACCCCGGAGCCCGTGCCGGAGGCGCTGTCGTACACCATGTCCTCGCCGGTGTCGTACACCGCGACGATCGCAGGGTGGTTCAGCGAGGCGGCGGACTGTGCCTCACGGCGGAACCGGGCCTGGAAGGACGGATCGCGGGCCAGGTCGGCCCGCAGCGTCTTCACGGCGACGGTGCGGCCGAGCCGGGTGTCCTGGGCGATGTACACCTCGGCCATGCCACCACGGCCGAGCACCGAGCCCAGCTCGTACCGGCCGCCGAGGCGACGCGGCTCTTCCATAGCTAATCCAGCCCTCTCCGTCTGTCCCGACCGCACCCATGGGTGGTCCGGCGGTGTGTGCTGTTCGCGCATACGCTACCGGCCCCGGGGAGACGTTCCGCCCGGGGCCGGTAGCTGATACCTGACCGGTACCTGGCACGTACGGGGCCGAGACGTCAGCCCCGGCTCTTCAGGACCGCCTTCATGACGGCCTTCGCGATCGGGGCGGCCAGACCGCCACCGCTGATGTCCTCGCGGTCGGCCTCCGAGTCCTCGACGATGACGGCGACCGCGACCGGGGAGCCCTCGGAGGTCTTCGCGTACGAGATGAACCAGGCGTACGGGCGCTTGGCGTTCTTGTCGCCGTGCTGGGCCGTACCCGTCTTGCCGCCGACCTTCACGCCGTCCATGTTCAGGTCGGCGTTGCCACCGGTGCCGTCGGTGACGACGCTCTCCATCATCTGCTGGAGGAGCTGGGCGTTCTGCGGCTTGATCGGCTGGCTCATCTCCTCCGGCTCGTTCTGCTTGATGATGTCGACGTTCGGGGCGCGGAGCTGGTCGATCATGTACGGCTTCATCAGCTTGCCGTCGTTGGCGATCGCCGCCGTGACCATCGCCATCTGGAGCGGGGTGGTCGCGGTGTTGAACTGGCCGATGGAGGAGAGCGCGTTGCCGGGGCGGTCGGCCTTCTTGTCGTAGACGGAGGCGGCGGAGCGGACCGGGGTGAACTGCTCGGCGTTGAAACCGAACTTCTCGGCCATCTCGTTCATCTTCTCGACGCCGATGTCGTCGCCGAGCTTCGCGAAGACCGAGTTGCAGGAGATGTCGAGGGCACGCTTCAGGCTGGCGTTGGCACAGCCCTTGGCGTGGTTGATCATCTCCTTGGTGGAGAGCGGGAGCTTCCAGCCCTCGGGGGTGTCGGTCGCCGCGTTGATGTCGGTGACCTTGCCGTTCTCCAGCGCGGCGGCGGCGGTGACGACCTTGAAGACGGAACCGGGCGGGTAGATCTCGCGGATCGCCCGGTTCTGCTTCGGCTTGGTCTTGTCCTTCTCCAGCGCCACCCAGGCCTTCTCGTCCTTGCCGGAGTAGCCGGCGAACGAGGCGGGGTCGTACGAGGGGGTGGAGGCCATCGCCAGGATCTTGCCGGTCTTCGGCTCGATGGCGACGACGGCGCCGGTCTTGCCGCCGAGGCCCTCGTAGGCGGCCTTCTGGGCGGCACCGCTGAGGGTGGTGACGACGTCGCCGCCCTTCTTCTTCTCGCCGGTGAACATGGCGAGGGTGCGGTCGAAGAACAGCCGGTCGTCGTTGCCGGTGAGGATGCCGTCCTCGATCTTCTCGATCTGGTTGGCGTCGTAGGCCTGCGAGGCATAGCCGGTGACCGGGGCCCACATGGGGCCGTCGACATAGGTCCGCTTGTACTTGTAGTACGGGTCCTTGGAGTCGACGGAGCCGGTGATCGGCTTGCCGTCGACGATGATGTTGCCGCGCTCGTTCGCGTACCGCTCGATCCGGACGCGGGTGTTCTTGGGGTGGGTGTTCAGCTCGTCGGCGCGGACGTACTGGAGCCAGTTGTCCCGCAGGAGCAGGGCGAGGATGAGCAGGCCGCAGAAGATCGCGACCCGGCGCAGCGGCTTGTTCACGGACGGACCACCTGGGTCATCTCGGCGTCGGGGGACGGGGCGGGCGCGGGCGCGGGACGGCGCGCCGTGTCGCTGATCCGGATCAGGATGCCGATCAGAGCCCAGTTGGCGATCACGGAGGATCCGCCGTACGCGAGGAACGGCATGGTCATACCGGTGAGCGGGATGAGGCCCATCACACCGCCGGCGACGACGAAGATCTGGAGCGCGAAGGCACCGGAGAGGCCCATCGCGAGCAGCTTGCCGAAGGGGTCACGGGCGGCGAGGGCGGTGCGGACACCGCGTTCGACGATCAGCCCGTAAAGGAGCAGGAAGACCATCACACCGGTGAGGCCGAGCTCCTCGCCGACCGTGGCGAAGATGAAGTCGGAGTTGGCGGCGAAGCTGATGAGGTCGGAGTTGCCCTGACCGAGGCCGGTGCCGAGGATGCCGCCGGAGCCGAAGGACATCAGCACCTGCGTCATCTGGTCGCAGGCGTTGAGCATGTTCTGGTCGGTGGCCGTCTCCAGGCAGCCGAAGGGGTCGAGCCAGGCGGCCACACGGGACTTGACGTGGCTGGCGAAGGAGCTGACGAGGACCGCGCCGCCCGCGGCCATCAACAGGCCCATGACGATCCAGCTGGTCCGCTCGGTCGCCACGTACAGCATGATCACGAACATGCCGAAGAACAGCAGCGAGGTGCCGAGGTCGTTCTCGAAGACCAGAATGAGGAGGCTGACCGCCCAGATCGTCAGGATCGGGCCGAGGTCACGGCCACGGGGCAGGTAGAGCCCCATGAAGCGGCGGCTGGCCAGAGCCAGGGCATCACGCTTCACCATCAGGTAGCCGGAGAAGAACACCGCCAGGACCAGCTTGGCGAACTCGCCGGGCTGGATCGAGAAGCCGCCGATGCGGATCCAGATCTTGGCACCGAAGACGTCCGCGCCGAGGCCGGGGACGAGCGGCAGCAGCAGCAGGATCAGGGACACCACCATGGAGATGTACGTGTAGCGCTGCAGGACACGGTGGTCCTTCAGGAGCAGCAGCACGCCGACGAACATGGCGATGCCGATCGCCGAGTACATCATCTGGCTGGGGGCGTCGGGGCTGTAGGACTTGTACAGCCGCATCGACGTGGCGATCAGCCGCGGCGACTGGTCGAGACGCCAGATCAGCACCAGGCCCATGCCGTTGAGCAACGTCGCCAGGGGCAGCAGCAGCGGGTCCGCGTACGGGGCCCACTTCCGCACCACGAGGTGTGCGACGCCCGCGAGCAGGGCGAGGCCGAGCCCGTACCCGGCCATGCCGGCCGGGACCTTGCCGTCGATGGCCAGGCCCACGTTGAGGTACGCGAACACCGGGATGGCGACGGCGAACGCGAGCAGCGCCAGCTCGGTGTTGCGGCGGCTCGGCGCGTCGATCGCGCCGATGGTGGTCGTGTTGGTGACAACGCTCATGGTGGTGAAAGGCCCCCTACGGGTGCTTACTGCTTGCCGCAGTTCGAGGCCAGCTTCTGCTCCTCCGCGGTGAGGGTGGGACCCGGGGACGGAGCGGCTGTGGTGGGCTTGGGGTCAGGGGTGGCGGCGTCGCCGGGCTTCTCGGCCGGCGGCTTGCTCGCCTGGTCGGCGGCCTTCTCGGCGGCCTCGCGGCGCTGCTCGGACTTCTTGCAGGCCGAGGCCTGCGCCGCCAGCTCGGCGATCTTCGTCTCGGCCTTGCCGAGGCTGCCGCCCGCGATCGTGTCCTCGACCTGCTTCCGCTGGTAGGCGGGGAGGTACTTGAGTTCGATCTCGGGGTGGTCCTTCTGGACCTTCGAGAGCGAGACCCAGGCCAGGTCCTGGCTGATGCCCTGGTACAGCGCCACGTGCTGGTCCTTGGAACCGACGAAGTACTGCGTCTGGGTCCAGCGCCAGCCGCCGTAGAGACCGCCGCCGACGACCGCCAGGACGAGGACGAGGAGGAAGGAGCGCTTGAGCCACTTGCGGCCGGCGCGCGGCTTCACGAAGTCGTCGTCCGTGTACGAATCGAAGGAGCCCTGCGGGGGCATGCCGCCGTAGCCGTGGTCGTCGCCGCTGCCGGGCGGGCCGAAGCCGCCGGCGGGCGGCTGCTGGTGCGCGGCCGTACGGCCGAGACCGGAGGCGCGGCCGGCCGGGGTCTGCATCGCCCCGCCGTCGTTCAGCTGGGCCTGGTTCTCCGCGACCGCGCCCACGATGACCGGGGTGTCGCTGAGGTGACCGGCGAGGGTGTCGCCGCCGTCGACGTCGAGGACGTCGGCGACGATCACCGTGATGTTGTCGGGGCCGCCGCCGCGCAGCGCGAGCTGGATCAGCTCCTGCACGGTCTCCTGCGGGCCCTGGTAGCTGGCGAGGGTGTCCTCGAGCGTCTGGTGCGAGACGACGCCGGACAGGCCGTCGGAGCAGATCAGATAGCGGTCGCCGGCCCGGACCTCACGGATGGAGAGGTCGGGTTCGACGTGGTCGCCGCTGCCGAGCGCGCGCATGAGGAGCGAGCGCTGCGGGTGGGTGGTGGCCTCTTCCTCGGTGATCCGGCCCTCGTCGACGAGCCGCTGGACCCAGGTGTGGTCCTGGGTGATCTGGGTGAGGACGCCGTCGCGGAGCAGATAGGCGCGCGAGTCGCCGACGTGCACGAGACCGAGCCGCTGGCCGGTCCACAGGAGGGCGGTGAGCGTGGTGCCCATGCCCTCCAGCTGCGGGTCCTCCTCGACCATCATCCGGAGCTGGTCGTTGGCGCGCTGCACCGCCGTACCGAGCGAGGTGAGGATGTCGGAGCCAGGGACGTCGTCGTCGAGCGTGACGAGGGTGGAGATCACCTCGGAGGAGGCGACCTCACCGGCGGCCTGGCCGCCCATGCCGTCGGCGATGGCGAGCAGCCGGGGACCGGCGTAGCCCGAGTCCTCGTTGCCCTCGCGGATCATGCCCTTGTGCGAGCCCGCGGCGAATCGCAGGGACAGACTCATGCGCACCTGCCCTGTCGCCGCTGCATCGGGGTACGGCCGGTCTCGACCCACACTGCCCACCCTCCGGTCGCTCCGGTCACACCGGTCGCCTCGTTCGCTCCGGTCGGGAGCGCGGCACAGCCTGTGGCGGGGACCGTCCCGACTCGCTCGCTCCGCTCGCGCCTATTCATGATGTAGCACTACTTCCGCAGCTCGATGACGGTCTTGCCGATGCGGATCGGCGCGCCCAGCGGAATCGGTGTGGCGGTGGTGAGGCGGGTCCGGTCGAGATACGTGCCGTTGGTGGACCCGAGATCCTCGACGATCCACTGGCCGTCCCGGTCCGGGTAGATCCTGGCGTGCCGGCTGGACGCGTAGTCGTCGTCCAGGACGATCGTCGAATCGTGCGCCCGGCCCAGCGTGATCGTCTGGCCCTGGAGGGCGACGGTCGTGCCGGTGAGGGTGCCCTCGGAGACGACCAGCTTGGTCGGGGCGCCGCGGCGCTGCCGCCCACCGCCCGCGCTCTGCTGGCCGCGCTGCTGCGGAGGCGCGGCGGCCTGCCGCGCCTGCTGCTGGGATCGCGCCTCTTGGCGCCGTGAACCGCGCTGGGTCACCCGCGTACCGAAGAGGTCGCTACGGATGACCTGGACGGCCACGATGACGAACAGCCACAGAACGGCCAGGAAACCCAACCGCATGACCGTCAGGGTCAGCTCTGACATTGCCCCCGCTTCACCCTTCGGCTTGCCGGTAAACGATGGTGGTACTACCCACGACGATCCGCGAGCCGTCGCGGAGCGTAGCGCGGGTGGTGTGCTGCCCGTCCACCACGATGCCGTTGGTGGATCCCAGATCCTGGATCGTCGAGGGCGTTCCGGTCCGGATCTCGCAGTGCCGGCGGGAGACGCCGGGATCGTCGATCCTCACGTCCGCGTCGGTGCTGCGGCCGAGGACCAGGGTCGGGCGGGAGATCTGATGGCGGGTGCCGTTGATCTCGATCCAGTGGCGCACCCGGGCGCCCGCTCCGCCGTGGGTACCGGCGCCGGGCATGGCGCCGGCACCGCCCGCGGCGGCCGTCGGCCGGGGGCCGGGGGCGCCGGGAGGCGGGGAGGCGGGCATGGGCGGGGCGCCGGCCGGGGGGTACCCGTAGCCGCCGCGGCCGCCCTGTGCCGGGCCCTGCTGCTGGTGTGCGTGACCGCCCGCGGGCGGCTGTGGCTGTGACGTACTCGACGCGAGCGTGCGGCTGCGAACGCGGTACAGACCGGTCTCGAGGTCCTCGGCCTTCTCCAGGTGGACCTTGATCGGGCCCATGAAGGTGTACCGCTGCTGCTTGGCGTAGTCCCTGACCAGGCCGGCGAGCTCGTCGCCGAGCTGGCCCGAGTAGGGGCTGAGACGCTCGTAGTCCGGTGTGCTCAGCTCCACGATGAAGTCGTTGGGGACGACGGTCCGCTCGCGGTTCCAGATCTGCGCGTTGTTGTCGCACTCGCGCTGGAGCGCGCCGGCGATCTCGACCGGCTGGACCTCGGACTTGAAGACTTTGGCGAAGGTGCCGTTGACCAGACCTTCGAGACGCTGCTCGAAACGCTTCATGACTCCCATGGGGCACCTCCTCCGTCGTTGTCGTCCTGGTACTGCTTACTGATCGTATCCACGCGTCGGGAAATCGGCTGGTTCCCCTTCTCTGCCCTGTGGACGAGTGTCACCTCTCACAAGCTTTCCCCACGGATCGTAGAGGCGGGCTGTGGACAGTGTCCCGCACCCGGCTGTGGGAGCGGGGGCTCGGTCCGGCTCCGGGGGTGGTCCGTCCCCTTCCTCCGTCCCCTTCCTCCCTCCCCTTCCACTCCCCTTCCGCTCTCCCACCCCTCCGTCCCTCCCGCTCCGACCCGCCCTCTCCGGGGCTCCTCTCCCCTTCTTCCCGCTTCTGTGCTCCTGTCCCTTCCTCACCTTGGTCTTCCCGAGCGGAGCCGAAACAACGGATGTGAATCCACGGTCTGCGACGTGCTAATCTTCTGATGTCGCCAGGCACTCGCACCGAAAAGTGAGAGCGCCCGGAGCACACCCAATGCGCGGGTGGCGGAATAGGCAGACGCGCTGGATTCAGGTTCCAGTGCCCGAAAGGGCGTGGGGGTTCAACTCCCCCCTCGCGCACCAGACGGAAGCCCCGTAGGTCATCGACCTACGGGGCTTTCGCGTTGTCGAGGTGCGTGTGAGCCTTCCCACGTCGTCCTCCCCGCGTCCTCCTTCCCTCGTCTCGTGGTGGCCGGGTGCGACTTTGGTCGTCGGCGGCCGAGACGAAAGAGGGAAGCCCTGGTGTCGGGCCGCGGCCTACGGTGCGAGCGTGGACGTTATGTCGAAGTCGGGGGCCCGGAGTTCGTACGGGATCGGGGCCGTGCTCGCAGCCGGGTGGGCCTGGTTCGCGGTGCCGGGGCAGTGGTCGGGGCGCAGGACCACCGGTGAGGTGGCGCTCGCCGCGGTCGTCGCGCTGCTGGGCGCCGGGACCGAGGACCTGCTGGGCGGCGAGGGCTGGCGGCTGGCCGGGGTGGCCGCCGGTTCCGCCGTGCTGTCGCTGGTGCGGCGCGGACTTCCCGCGAGCGTGCTCGTCCTGACCGCGGGCCTCACGCCCTTCGTGCCGGGCTTCGGCCCCCTGCTGCTCGTGGTCGGCTGGTCGTCCGGCCGGTACATCGCGGGAGCCGGGCGGGCGCTCGCCGCGTTCATCGCCGCCTTCGTCCTGAACGTCGGGGGGAGCCTCGTCGGGCCCTGGGACCGGCAGCGGCTGCTCGCCATCGCCCTCACGGCGACCCTCTACTACCTGGGCACCACGCTGGCCCCCGGGCTCGCCCACCGCTACTGGACCCAGCGGCGGACCCTGTTGCACGCGCTCCAGGAGCGCAACGCCCAGCTGCTGCGGGAGCGGACGATGGTGGCCTGGCAGGCGCGGCTGAGAGAGCGGCAGCGGATCGCCCAGGACATGCACGACAGCCTCGGGCACCAGCTGGCCCTCATCGCCGTGCACACGGGCGCCCTCGAGGTGGACCGGGAGCTGAGCGAACGGCAGCGCGAGGTGGTGGGGGTCCTGCGGAACGCGTCGGTGACCGCGATGCACGAGCTGCGGGAGGTCGTCGGGATACTCCGCGACGGCGTCGAGGCCGGCGACGGGACGACCGCGGCACCCGGGCGGGCCGGGGACGAGATGGGGCGGGCCGCGCGGGGCATCGCGGGCATCCAGGGGCTCGTGGAGGCGGCGCGGGCGTCCGGCACCTCGGTCGGGCTGAGACGGTCGGGGGAGGAGCGGACGCTGGCGCCGGCCGCCGACCACGCCGCGTACCGGATCGTGCAGGAGGCACTGACCAACGCCTACAAGTACGCGCCGGGGGCGTCGATCGGCGTCGAACTGCGCTACGAGCCGGACACCTTCGTCGTGGAGGTCCTCAACGAACGGCCGACGGACGGGCCCGCGAAGGACGTGGTGAGCGGCGGGCAGGGACTGGACGGACTCGCCGAGCGGGCCCGCCTGGTGGGGGGCATGTGCCATGCGGGTCCGGCCGACGGCGGCGGGTTCCGGGTGGCCGGGATGCTGCCGTACGGGGCTGCGCCCGTCGCGGAGGCAGCGCCTTTGGTCGATGTGGCCGACGACTTCCGGCAGCAGACCACGAAGCCGCTGGTGGGCGATGGTCGTCCGGTCGTGGTCGGACCGGCCGACTGGACGTTCACGGAGCGGGAGCTCGCTATGGCGATGCGCGGGGGCAGGAGCAGAAGTACGAGCGGTTCGATCGCGCTGGGCTGCGGGATCTCGTTCGCGGCGCTCGTGCTGCTGGTGGTGGCTGCGGGATTCGGCCTCTACTTCCTGATGGGCTCGCTCAAGGAGGGGATGATCGAACCCGCGGAGTACGACGCGGTGAAGGTGGGGACGTCCGAGGAGGAGGTCCGTGGCCGGCTTCCTTCGGGGGACACGATCGCCACCGCGGGTCTGAGCGGCAAGGGGCCGGCCAGACCGGAGGGCGCCGACTGTCTGGTGCTGATGTCCTCGGAGATGGGCGAGACCTTCGAGACGGAGCCTGTCTTCCGGTTCTGTTTCAAGGACGGCAAGCTGATCGAGAAGAAGTCGTACGAGGTCGAGGCGCGGTAGCGCTGATCCGCCCGTACCGAAGCCGTGGGGGAACAGCAGTGGCAGGGCAGTCGATCAGAGTCGTGATCGCCGACGACGAGCCTCTGATCAGGGCCGGGATCCGGATGATCCTCACCTCGGACCCGGAGATCGAGGTCGTCGGCGAGGCCGCTGACGGCCGGGAGGCGGTCGAGGCGGCTCGGGCGCACGCCGCCGACGTGGTGCTCCTCGACATCCAGATGCCGGTACTCGACGGTCTCTCGGCCCTGCCGGAGCTGCGCCGGACGGCGCCGAAGGCCCGGGTGATCGTCCTGACGACCTTCGGGGAGCGGGAGAACGTGCTGCGGGCGCTCGAGCACGGCGGGGCCGGGTTCCTGCTCAAGGACACCGCCCCCGCGGAGTTGATCCGGGCCGTACGGGCGGCCGCGGCGGGCGACGCGTATCTGTCGCCGGCGGCGACCCGGCACGTGGTGGAGCGGCTCGCCAGCGGCCGGGAGGTGGCCCGCGCGGAGCAGGCGCGGGGGAGGGTCGGGGCGCTGAGCGAGAAGGAACGGGATGTGCTGGCGCTGCTCGGAGAGGGGCTCTCCAACGCGGACGCGGGGAGGCGGCTGCACATGAGTGAGGCGACGGTGAAGACGTACGTGAGCCGGATTCTCGCGAAGCTGGACTGCGAGAACCGGGTGCAGGCGGCGCTGCTGGCGCGGGACGCGGGGCTGTAGGGGCCGGGGCTGGGGGCGGCCGCGGGGGCCAGGGAGCTGGGGGGGCTTCGCGGGGGTGCGGCTCAGCGTGAGGGGCTGTCGGGGAGGTCGGTCGGGGGGCCGGACGGGTCGGCGGCGTTGTAGCGGAGCAGGTAGGTGGCGAAGCGGGCGAGGTCCTCGGCCTGCCAGTCCTTGAGGCGCTCCTGGTAGGCGGCGTGTCGGCTCGTCCGGGCCGCGGCCAGCACCTCGGTGCCCGCCTCGGTGGGGTGCAGGACGTGCACGCGGTGGTCGTCGGGCGCGGGGCGGCGTTCGACGAGGCCGAGCTTCTCCAGGGCCGCGATCTGGCGGCTTACCGTCGACTTGTCCAGCAGGTAGTGGGCCGCGAGATCGGTCGCGCGGCAGCCGCGCTGTTCCTCGATGTGGGCGAGGAGCGTGTACGAGACGAGCGGGAGCTCGGGGTGGACCCGGGCGGCAGCGGCGCGTGCCCGGCGGGCGAAGGCCGTCAGCTCACGCTGGATGACGTCGACGGACACCTCGCGTGGGGGCTCTGCGGTGCCGGTCATGGTGGGCTCCCTCGTCGGTGGGCGGGCACGGTTCGCCTGCCACGGACCTTCAGTTGTATAGTACAACGGTTGTTTAGTTGTAAAAGCCAACCATGGAGGTCTCGGTGTCCGCAGGACCGAACACCACCGGGGCGTTGCGGCACGTCCTCGGACATCTGCTCACCCCGCTGCTGATGTGCGTCGGCATGGGACTCGCCTACCTCGGCGCCTTCCACGCCCCCGAACCCCACGATCTGCGCGTCGACGTCGTCGGCTCCGGGCCCACCGCCCAGATCCTCGCGCAGACCCTCCAGGACAAGGGGGCCGGCGCCCTCGACGTCCGTACCGTCGCCGACCGGGACACGGCCGTCACCGCCTTGCGCGAGCAGGGCAGCTTCGGCGCCTACGTCCCCGGCGAGAAGCCCGAGCTGCTCGTGGCCTCGGCCTCCTCCGACACCAGCGCCATGGCCGTCGAGAAGCTGTTCACCAAGGTCGCCGCCGACCAGGACGCCCCGCTGAAGGTCACCGACGTGGCGCCCGTCGCCTCCGGCGACCCCACCGGACAGGGCGTCTTCTTCCTGCTCGTCGCCCTCAGCATCGGCGCGTACGCCTCGGTCGCCGTCATCGGTGGAGCCGGCGCCGTCCTGCCCATGCGGATCCGGGCCCTCCTCGCCGCCGGGATGTCGCTCGTCGTCAGCCTGATCGGGACGCTCTTCGCCGGGCCGGTCTTCCACCTGGTCGACCAAGGACTCGGGGGCGTGTGGGCGCTGTCCTGGCTGTACGCGGCGGGCATCCTGCTCGTCGGCGTCGGCCTCCACACCTTCCTGCGCCGCTGGACCACGCTGGGCGTGATGGTCCTCTTCGTCATGCTCAACTTCACGAGCTCCGGCGGCATCTACCGGCCCGAGCTCCAACCCGGCTTCTTCGGCGCGCTGCACTCCTTCTGGAACGGCGCGGGCTTCGTCGAGGGCGTACGCGGCCATGTGTACTTCGACGGGCACGCACTCGGCGGGCACGTCCTCGTCCTCGCCCTCTGGTTCCTCGCCGGAGCAGCTCTCGTCGGCATCGCCGGGATCACGGAGGCTAGGCGCGGGCGCGCGGGCGGCCTGGGGCAGGGCCCGCACGGAGGAGCCAAGGCCGAGGTCGACGCCGACGCCAAGGCCAGGGTCGAGGCCGAGGCCGAGGCCGAGGTGGAGGAGGCTGTGGCGGTCTGAGGGTTGTCCACAGGCCGCAGGCGGCGTTGTCCACAGGGGGAGACGGTCGCTCGGGTACGGCGGTACCGTCAGCCCGGATGATGTTGGACTTCGCATCGGGGGAGGTCGTGCCATGGACGAGATCCTGGCCGGAGTACCGGGACAGCGCGGTACGGACGAAGGGCCGGAGGGCGTGCGCGTGCCGCACGTGCCGGGGTTCGCGCGGCGCACCGCCCTCGGCGGCGGCACCGCCCACAAGCAGCGGGGCAAGAAGCTCCGGGAGCGGATCCCGCGCTCCGCGCACAGTCAGCCGGCCCTCGCCGACGACCGCCCGGACGCGGTCAGGGCCGTCGAGGAGTCGAGCAGGGACCGCGTCCCCGAGCTCGCACCGATACGGGTCGGCAGGATGGCGGCGAGCCCCTTCGCCTTCCTTCGTGGATCCGCCGGACTCATGGCCCACGATCTCGCCGGCACCCCCGTCACCGGGATAGCCGCCCAGCTGTGCGGTGACGCCCACGCCGCCAACTTCGGGCTCTACGGAGACGCCCGCGGCCGGCTCGTCATGGACCTCAACGACTTCGACGAAACCGTCGTCGGCCCCTGGGAGTGGGACCTCAAGCGGCTCGCCACCTCCCTGGTCCTCGCGGGCCGCGAGGTGGGCGCGAGCGAGGAGATGTGCCGGGCCGCCGCCTTCGACACCGTCGGCGCCTACCGGCGCACCATGCGCCTGCTCGCCCGGCTCTCCTCGCTCGACGCCTGGAACGCGATAGCCGACGAGGAACTCGTCTCGCACACCGACGCCCGCGATCTCCTCGGCACCCTGGAGCGGGTCTCCGCCAAGGCCCGCAACAACACGAGCGCCCGGTTCGCCGCCCGGTCGACCGAAGCGGTGACCGACGCGGAAGGCGGCGGCCGCAGGTTCGTGGACGCCGCCCCGGTGTTGCGCAGGGTCCCGGACGCCGAGGCCGCCGCCGTCGCCGCCGCCCTCGGCCCGTACCTGGAGACGGTGTCCGAGGACCGACTGCCGCTGCTCGCGCGGTACGCCGTCCACGACGTGGCCTTCCGGGTGGTCGGCACCGGCAGCGTCGGCACCCGTTCCTATGTCGTCCTGCTCCTCGACCACCGGGGAGAGCCGCTGGTGCTCCAGGTGAAGGAGGCGCGGCCGTCCGCGCTGCTGCCGCATCTGCCGGCCGCGGGCTTCACCGTGGCGGAGCCCGGCCACGAGGGGCGACGGGTGGTGCTCGGACAGAAGCGGATGCAGGTCGTCAGCGACATTTTGCTCGGCTGGACCACGGTGGACGGGCGCCCCTTCCAGGTGCGTCAGTTCCGCAACCGGAAGGGCAGCGTCGACCCCGCCGCGCTCACCGTCGAGCAGGTCGACGACTACGGGCGGATGACCGGGGCGCTGCTCGCCCGCGCCCACGCCCACAGCGCCGACCCGCGCCTGATAGCCGGGTACTGCGGCAAGAACGAGGAGTTCGACGAGGCCGTCGCCTCCTTCGCCGTCTCGTACGCGGACCGCACCACCGCCGACCACGCCGACCTGCTCTCGGCCGTCCGCGCGGGCCGCATAGCGGCGGAACTGGGCGTCTGACGTTCGTCGCGAGGGCGAGAGCCGGGGCGAGAGCCGGGGCGAGAGAGAGCGAGGGCGCCGGACAAGGGCAGGAGGGGGAGGGAGGGGAGGGGGGGAGGGAGGGGGGAGGCCCCCCCGAGGCCCGTAGGCTGGGGGGACGAGGCGGAACGACGACTGGGCGGACGTGGACGTGAGCGTGGACCAGGGTGTGAACGAGGAGCCTGGGGACGAGCGGCCTGGGGGCGGGCGCCCCGGGGATGAGCGGTCTGAGGACGGGCGACCCGGCGACGTGCAGACCGGGGACGCGCAGACCGGGGACGCGCAGACCGGGGACGCGCGGCCTGAGGCGCGGCTTGAGCGGGCTGTGCGGGTGGCGGAGCAGGCCCTGATCGAGTTCGAGATCGCCGTCGAGACCTTCCGGGTCGAGGTGGACAACTTCTCGCGGCTGCACCACCAGAAGCTCGGTCCGATGTACGCGCGGCTCGACGAGCTCGACGCCCGGATCGCCGAGGCCCGCGCGGCACGCAGCGGTGACCCGGAGGATCTGCGGCGGGCGCAGGAGGCGCGGGCGGCGGTCATGCCGATGCCCGGGGTGGACGAGCTGTTCCACGACTGGATCGACTCCGACGGCCTCTCCCCCGAGGCCGAGGCCATGCTCACCGACCGACCCGTGCAGCCGCCGAAGCGGGTCCGCCCCAGCGACGAGGTCCGCAGGCTCTACCGGGAGCTGGCCCGCAAGGCCCACCCCGACCTGGCCCGTGAGGAGGCCGAGCGCAAGCGGCGCGAGGAGTTCATCACGCGGGTGAACGCCGCCTACGCCCGGGGCGACGAGGCGCTGCTCCGTGAGCTCTCCGCGGAGTGGGAGGCCGGTCCCGTACCGGCGGAGGAGCGGCTCAGCGAGAGCGAGGAGCTGTACGCGCGCCTGGAGTGGCTCGCGCAGCGCAAGGACATGTTGTCGGCGCTGGCGCGCGAGCTGGAGGAGAGCGCGATCGGCGCGATGCTGCGGATGGCCCCGGACGATCCGGACCGGCTCCTGGAGGAGATCGCGGAGCAGCTGCTCACGCAGGTCTCCGAGCGGGAGAACGAGCTGTCCGAGCTGGTGCAGTAGGTTTTTCCGTGCGCTCGAGTTCCTTCGGGCGGTACTGACGAGAGAAGGCCGGTCCCATGAATTTCTCCCCGTTGCCCTCGGTGGACGCGGCTTCCGTGCCGGCGGATGCCCTGGTGCTGGACGTCAGGGAGGACGACGAGTGGGCGGCCGGTCATGTCGAGGGCGCGCTGCATGTGCCGATGAGCGACTTCGTGGCCCGCTTCGGTGAGGTGACGGAGGCCGTGGCCGAGCGGGGTCGCGCCTATGTGATGTGCCGGGTCGGCGGCCGGTCGGCGCAGGTCACGCAGTATCTGGTGCAGCAGGGCTTCGACGCGGTGAACGTCGACGGCGGGATGCTCGCCTGGGACGGTGCCGGGCGTCCGATGGTGACGGGGAACGGCAGCCCGGCCTTCGTCCTCTGACGTCCGACTGCCGTCAGCCGAGGGGGTGGGCGGCCAGCAGGTCGCCCAGGGCCTCCTCGTGGGCCGCGGCGGGGCCGAGAGACAGCTCCAGGTGCTTGGCCCAGGCGTGGTAGCGGTGCAGGGGGTAGTCGGTGTCGGCGCCGAAGCCGCCGTGCAGGTGTTGTGCGGTCTGCACCACGCGCCTGACCCCTTCGGAGGCCCAGATCTTCGCGACGGCGATGTCTCCGGCGGCGGGGAGCGCCCCTTCGGATGCGCTGGAGAGACGCCAGGCGGCCTGCCAGAGGGTGGCCTCCATGGCGCGCAGGTCGATGTAGCGGTCGGCGGTCTGGACGGCGACGGCTTGGAAGGTGGCCACGGGGTGGCCGAACTGTTCCCGCTTCCCGGTGTACTGGCTCGTCATGGTGAGCACGGCCTCGCCGAGACCGAGGGCGAGCGCGCAGGTGCCGGTGGTGAGGAGGGCGCGCAGCCATTCCCAGGCGCCGTCGGCGTCGATGAGGTGGGTGTCGTCGAGGCGTACGGCGTCGAGTCGTAGTTCGGCGAGGAGTTCGCCGTTGGTGGAGTACTGCGCGGCGAGGACGAGGCCGTCGTGGGTGCGGGGCAGCAGGGCGAGCACGGTGCGTCCCTCGGGGGTGTGCGCGGGTACGGCGACGAGGTCGGCGCCGTGGGCCCAGGGGACGGCGGTCTGGAGGCCGTCGAGGATCCAGGTGGTGCCGTCGCGGCGGGCGGTGACGGCGCGCTCGGCGGGGTCGTGGCCGGTGCGTCCCTGGGAGGCGGCGGTGAGGACGAGTTCGCCGCGGGACACGCGGGGGAGCAGCTCGGCGGCCGTGTGCCGGGGGGCGTACCGCTCGACGGTCATGGCGACGGCGCTGGTCTCCAGGAGGGGGACGCGGGCGAGGACGCGGGCCGACTCGCGCAGGACGAGGCAGAGTGCGACGGGGTCGAGTCCGGCGCCGCCGTGTTCCGGGGACACCACCATGCCGAGCAGGTCGGCGGCGGCGAGGCGGGACCAGAGGGGTCGGTCCAGGTCCTCGGACACGGCACCCGGGGTGAGGGCGGGGCTGGGTACCGTGTCGGGCGCGACGTCCGAGAAGATCGCCTTGGCCGCCTCGACGGCCGCCTGTTGCTCTTCGGTGAAGGTGAAGTCCACTGCTCTGCCCTCCCGTTGCTGCCGCTGCTCTGCTGACGGTTCGTCAAGATAGAACAGGTTCTAGTGGAAGGGAATGGCTGTGGCGGTGTCGGGGCTCCGGTGGATCGGTGCCGGTTTCGTCAGCGGTCGAAGTCCAACTCCACGTCCGGCGTGACCGGATGGGACTGACAGGCCAGGACGTACCCGGCTTCGGTCTCCTCCGGTTCCAGCGCGAAGTTGCGGTCCATCCGGACCTCTCCGCCGACGAGGAAGGCGCGGCAGGTGCCGCACACCCCGCCCTTGCAGGCGTACGGAGCGTCCGCGCGGGCGCGGAGCACCGTGTCGAGGAGCGTCTCCCCCCGGTCCACCGGCCAGCTGCCGGACCGGCCGTGGAGGGTCGCGGTCAGGGTGGCGTGCGCGGGGGTGTCGGTCGCGGGGACGGCGGCGGGCGCCGAGCCGTCGTCGACGTGGAAGATCTCCTGGTGGATCCGGCCGCGGTCGACCCCGAGGCCGCGCAGCGCCCGCTCGGCGCCCTGCACGAGCCCGAACGGGCCGCAGAGGAACCAGCCGTCGATCGTGTCGACCGGCAGCAGCGCGGGCAGCAGCTCGGCGAGCCGCTCGTGGTCGAGACGGCCGGACGGCAGACCCGCCTGCTGTTCCTCCCGGGAGAGCACGGTGACCAGCTGGAAGCGGTCGGGGTAGCGGTCCTTCAGGTCGGCGACCTCGTCGAGGAACATCGTGGACGCGGCGGTGCGGTCGCTGCGGATCAGGCAGAACCGGGCCTCCGGCTCGCGGGCGAGCAGGGTGGCCGCGATCGACAGGACGGGGGTGATGCCGCTGCCGCCGACGACCGCCGCGAAGCGGCCCGGGCGCGGGGTGAGCGAGAAGCGGCCCATGGGCTCCATGACCTCGACGAGGTCACCGACGGCCAGTTCCTTGAGCGCGTACGTCGAGAACGAGCCGCCGTCGACGAGCCGGATGCCGACGCGCAGGACGGGGGGCTCGCCGACCGGGGTGGCGGGGGCGCAGATCGAGTACGTGCGGCGGATCTCCTCTCCCTCCTCGCCGGTGCGGCGCAGGGCGAGGTGCTGGCCGGGGAGGTGCCGGTACGCCTCGTGGAGTTCGGGCGGGACGTCGAAGGTGACGGCCACGGAGTCGTCGGTGAGCCGCTCGACCTCGCTCACCCTGAGCGGATGGAACCCGGCGCGCCCCGGGGATCCCTCCCGGCGGGGGCTGGGGGAGCCTGAGGTCACCATCTACAACTCCTTGAAGTGGTCGAACGGTTCGCGGCAGGCGGTACAGCGGCGCAGTGCCTTGCACGCGGTCGAGGAGAAGCGGCTCAGGAGCTCGGTGTCGGTGGAGCCGCAGTGGGGGCAGCGGATCGCCAGGGTCAGCGGCACCGGCCCTCCGGCCGGGCCCTGGGGGCGCGGTGGGGCGACGCCGAACTCGGCCAGCTTGCGTCGCCCTTCCTCGCTGATGTCGTCGGTGGACCAGGCGGGGGCGAGGACCGTGACGACGGAGACCTCCGGTACTCCGTGCTCGTGGAGTGCGCGCTCGATGTCCGAGGACATGGCCTCGACGGCGGGGCAGCCCGTGTACGTCGGGGTGAGGGCGACCTCGACCCGGCCGGGTCCTGTGACCTGGACGCCTCGCAGCACACCGAGCTCCGCCAGGGTGAGGACGGGCAGCTCGGGGTCGAGGACGGCGCCGGCGATCCGGCTCAGCTCCTCCTCCAGGGCGGTCATGGTCACCATGTCGCCCCCGGATGGCTGCGGTGCAGGTGCTGCATCTCGGCGAGCATCGGTCCGAAGGGCTCGGTATGCAGCCCCTGCCGTCCGGCCCCCGCGCGCCAGGCGCCGGTGCGCGGTCCGGAGGGGACCGTGAGCGTGGCTCTGCCGAGGACGTCCGTCACCGACGCCAGCCAGGTGCTCTCCATGGCCGCGTGGTCCACGTCGAGGCCCTCGACGGGCTGGAACAGTTCTCCCGTGTACCGCCAGAGGGCGTCGCACGCTCGGCTCATCCGCTCGTGGCTCTCGGCGGTGCCGTCGCCGAGCCGCAGGGTCCACTGCTCGGCGTGGTCCTGGTGGTAGGCCACTTCCTTGACGGCCTTGGCCGCGAGTCCGGCGAAGGGCCCGTCCCCGGCGGCCAGCTGCCCGTACAGAAGGCGCTGGTAGGTGGAGAAGTAGAGCTGTCGGGCGATGGTGTGGGCGAAGTCGCCGTTCGGCTGTTCGACGAGCTGGACGTTCCGGAAGGAACGCTCCTCGCGCAGGTAGGCCAGTTCGTCCTCGTCGCCGGCGAGCGAGAGCAGGATCCGGGCCTGGCCGAGGAGGTCGAGCGCGATGTTGGCCAGGGCGACCTCCTCTTCCAGGACGGGGGCGGAGCCCGCCCACTCCCCCAGGCGGTGGGAGAGGACGAGGGCGTCGTCGCCGAGGGCGAGGGCGGCTCCGGTGAGCACGGCGGCCTCACGCGTGTCGGGGGTGCTCACAGGTGCTTCACCCCCTCCGGGATCTCGTAGAACGTGGGGTGGCGGTAGGGCTTGTCCGCGGCCGGCTCGAAGAAGGGGTCCTTCTCGTCGGGCGAGGAGGCGGTGATCTCCGTGGAGGGGACGACCCAGATCGACACGCCTTCGCTCCTGCGGGTGTACAGGTCGCGGGCGTTGCGCAGGGCCATCTCCGCGTCGGGCGCGTGGAGACTGCCCGCGTGGGTGTGGGACAGTCCGCGGCGGGAACGCACGAACACCTCCCACAGGGGCCAACCGTCGCTCGTCATGCCTGTGCCTCCCCGTGCTTGCCGGTGTGCTTGTGCTTCTCCGCGTGGGCGGCGGCCGCTTCCCTGACCCAGGCGCCGTCCTCGTGGGCCTGGCGCCGCTTGCTCAGCCGCTGGTCGTTGCAGGGGCCGTTGCCCTTGAGGACGTCCCAGAACTCGGTCCAGTCGATGGCGCCGAAGTCGTGGTGCCCGCGCTCCTCGTTCCACCGGAGGTCGGGGTCGGGGAGGGTGAGTCCGAGGGCCTCGGCCTGTGGCACGGCGATGTCGACGAAGCGCTGCCGCAGTTCGTCGTTGGTGTGGCGCTTGATCTTCCAGGCCATCGCCTGGGCGGTGTGGGTCGACTCGTCGTCGGGCGGGCCGAACATCATCAGGGAGGGCCACCACCAGCGGTCCACGGCGTCCTGGGCCATGGCGTGCTGGGCCTCGGTGCCCCGGGAGAGGGCGAGCAGCGCCTCGAACCCCTGGCGCTGGTGGAAGGACTCCTCCTTGCAGACCCGGACCATCGCGCGGGCGTACGGCCCGTACGAGCAGCGGCAGATCGGGACCTGGTTGGTGATCGCGGCCCCGTCCACCAGCCAGCCGATGGCGCCGACGTCGGCCCAGGTCAGCGTGGGGTAGTTGAAGATCGAGGAGTACTTCTGGCGGCCCGAGTGGAGCTTGTCGAGCAGCTCGTCGCGGCTGGTGCCGAGGGTCTCCGCCGCGCTGTACAGATACAGGCCGTGGCCGGCCTCGTCCTGGACCTTGGCCATGAGGATCGCCTTGCGCCGCAGCGAGGGGGCGCGGGTGATCCAGTTCGCCTCCGGCTGCATGCCGATGATCTCGGAGTGGGCGTGCTGCGCGATCTGCCGGACGAGTGAGGCCCGGTAGGCCTCGGGCATCCAGTCGCGCGGTTCGATCCGCTCGTCGGCGGCCACGGCGGCGTCGAACACGGCCTCGTGAGCGGCCTGCTCCGCCGCCACGGCCGCGTCCGACACGCCGGGCACGCCCGTGGTCCCTGCCGTCCTTGCCGTCACTGCGGTCATCAGGCCCCCTACCGACCGATCGTTCGGTTGAATGACTTCAATGGTGGGTCGACGGCCCGTATGGTGTCAACCCTGTGGATAACCGAGGTGGGCCGATCGAGATCGGGGCGGGATGGACGCGTACGTCGAGAAGGACGCGGCCGACGTGAACGACGGCCGTCCTGCGGCCCCCGCGGACGCCCTCACCGACGCCCCGGGCACCGCTCCCGCGGCGCACCGCGACACCACTCCCGTGGCGGAGCGCGCGACCACCGGGATCATGGCGCTCTCGCTGCCCTACCAGGTCGTTCTCGCCGTGGCGCTCGCCGTCGCCGGGGTCTTTGCCTGCGTCCATCTGGCGATGGTGTTCCTGCACGTGGCGCCGTCGAACACGCTGACCAAACGGCACGGCCAGGCCGTCGACGACTGGGTCTATCCCGAGTTCGAACAGAACTGGAAGCTCTTCGCTCCCAATCCGCTCCAGCAGAACATCTCCGTCGAGGTCCGCGCCGAGCTCGCCACTCCCGACGGCGCCCCCCGCACCACCGACTGGATCGACCTCACCGCCCAGGACACCGAGGCGATCCGCCACAACCCGATGCCCAGCCACGCCCAGCAGAACGAGCTCCGCCGGGCCGTGGACTTCTATCTCAACTCGCACTCCGACGACGACCGCCCCAACGGGTCGCGCGGCCGCCTCTCGGGGGAGTACATCCGCCGGATCGCGGTGCTCCGCCTCGACGCACTCCCCGCCTTCGAAGGCCCCGACGGGCGGGCGCTCGCCGGCGACGTGCGGCGGGTCCAGCTCCGTACCGTCACCCGGCCCGTCGGGGCCCCCCGGTGGAGCTCCGAGAAGACCGACACCGCCCCCTCCTACCGCGACTTCCCGTGGTGGCCGGTCACCGAAGCCGACCGGCCCGCTGGAGCCGACCGGCCTACCGAAGCCGACCGGCCCGCCGGAGCCGACCGAAGCCGCGCGGAGGCGGGCCGATGAGCACCCCCACTTCCACTCCCCCGCCGCCTCCCGCCGCCGCCGCCACGCGCGCGCGTACCCGCGAGCCCTTCGACCGGCGGCTCGCCCGCGCCGTCCAGACCGTCACAGGCCGCTCCCTCGGCCCGTACCAGACCGCGATCGTGCGGATCGGCTTCTCGCTCACCTGGCTGGCCTTCCTGCTGCGCGAGCTGCCGCACCGCCACGAGCTGTACGGCCCCGACGGCCCCTGGTCCTGGGAGATGGCCCGCCGGCTGATCGCCGACAACCGGTCCTTCACCGTCCTCATGTGGTCGGACGGCCGGATCTGGTTCGAGCTCGTCTACGGGCTCGCCGTGCTCTCCGCCGTGCTGCTCCTGATCGGCTGGCGCACCCGGGCCGTTTCGGTGGTCTTCATGGTCGGGGTGCTCTCGCTGCAGAACCGCTCCGTCTTCGTCGGTGACGGCGGTGACAACGTCCTCCACCTCGCCGCGATCTACCTCGTGTTCACCCGATGCGCCCAGGTGTGGTCACTCGACGCCCGGCGGGCGGCCCGTGACGCCCGCGCCGCCCGCGCGGGCGAACCACCGCGCGACGACCGCGTCGGCCCGCTGCTGTGGACCGTGCTCGGCGGCTTCCTCCTCGCCACGACCTGGTTCAGCGAGACCACCGGCGAGTGGTGGCTGCCGGTGCTGCTGTGGGTCCTGTGGCTCGGAAACGGCCTGTGGTGGCTGGTCTGCCGATACGCGCCGGAGGAACCGCGCACCCTGCTCGACGCCCTCGCCCACCTCGCGCACAACGCCGCCCTCTTCGTGATCATGGCGGAGGTCTGTCTGATCTACGCCACGGCCGGCTGGTACAAGATCCAGGGCTCGCGCTGGCAGGACGGCACCGCGCTGTTCTACCCGCTCAACCTCGACTACTTCACGCCCTGGCCGGCCCTCTCCGAGCTGCTCGGCTCCAGCGGGGTCATGGTGATGCTGCTGACCTACGGCACGGTGCTCGTCCAGGTCGCCTTCCCGTTCACGCTCTTCCACCGCAAGGTCAAGAACGTCCTGCTGGTCGCGATGATGCTGGAGCACGCCGGGATCGCGGTGCTCCTCGGACTGCCGGTCTTCTCGCTCGCGATGATCTCCGCCGACGCCGTGTTCCTGCCGACGCCGTTCCTCATGGCGCTCGGCGCGTGGGTCGTACGGGGCAGGGAACGGCTGCTGCGGCGGGCGCCCGCCGGGACGCTGCCCGAGCCACGCCGTACGGGTGAGGAGCACGGTCCCCGTACCCTCGTCGGGTGAGCACCACCAGTACGACTGACGAGAAGCCCGGAGCCGGAGCCGGCCGCGAGGCCGCGGCCGAGGCCGTCGAGCCGGTCCAGTACGACGAGGGCTTCGGTCCCGAGGTCGGCGTCGGGCCGCACCCGGAGCCGTGGCCCGAGGGCGAGCGGTACGACCCCGAGCTGCTCGCCGACGGCGATCGGCGCAACGTCGTGGACCGCTACCGGTACTGGACGCGGGAGGCGGTCGTCGCCGACCTGGACACCCGGCGCCATGACTTCCACGTGGCCGTGGAGAACTGGGGCCACGACTTCAACATCGGCTCGGTGGTGCGGACCGCCAACGCCTTCCTGGCGAAGGAGGTCCACATCGTGGGCCGCAGGCGCTGGAACCGCCGGGGCGCCATGGTCACCGACCGCTACCAGCACGTCCGGCACCACCCGGACACCGAGTCGCTGACCTCGTGGGCGGCCGCCGAGGGCATCCCGGTCATCGGCATCGACAACCTGCCGGGCGCCGTGCCGCTGGAGCGGACCGTGCTGCCCCGCCGCTGCGTGCTGCTCTTCGGACAGGAGGGCCCGGGACTCACCGAGGAGGCCCGCGCCCATGTCGAGATGGTCTGCTCGATCGCCCAGTTCGGCTCGACCCGCTCGATCAACGCCGGGGCGGCCGCCGCCATCGCCATGCACGCGTGGGTCCAGCGCTACGCCGAGATCGAGAGCCCGTAGTACGGCCCGTCCGACGATTTCCGCCGCGTGGAGGCCCCCCGTGGGCCTCCACGCGCGCGTGCCTCAGGCCTGGCGGCGGACCTCCACCACCCGGAAGCGGTTGGAGACGAAGGCGCCGTCGCACAGGGCCGCGTTCGCCGCCGGGTTGCCGCCGGAGCCGTGGAAGTCGGAGAACGCGGCGGTCTGGTTCACGAACACCCCGCCCGTGAGGTTCAGCGAGAGCTGGGCCGACTCCTCCAGGCAGACCTCCTCCACCGCGCGCTCGGTCTCCGCCGAGGTCGTGTAGGCCCCGACCGTCATGGCGCCCTTCTCCCGGACCGTGCGTCGAAGCAGCTCCAGGGCGTCGTCGGTGGAGTCCACCGAGACGGCGAAGGAGACCGGGCCGAAGCACTCCGAGAAGTACGCGGCCTGGGCGTCCGGCTTGGAGCCGTCCAGCTTCACGATGACCGGCGTACGGACCACGGCGTCCGGGTACTCCGGGTTGACCACCTCGCGGGAGGCCAGCGCCACCTCACCCAGGCCGGCGGCGGCCTCGAGACGTGCCTTCACGTCCGGGTTGACCAGGGCGCCGAGCAGACCGTTCGCCCGGGCGTCGTCGCCGAGGAGGCCACCGACCGCCGCCGCCAGGTCGGCGACGACCTCGTCGTACGACTTGGGGCCCTGGTCGGTGGTGATGCCCTCGCGGGGGATCAGGAGGTTCTGCGGGGTGGTGCACATCTGGCCGCTGTAGAGGGACAGCGAGAACGCCAGATTGGACAGCATCCCCTTGTAGTCGTCGGTGGAGTCGACCACCACCGTGTTGACGCCGGCCTTCTCGGTGTAGACCTGCGCCTGTCGGGCGTTGGCCTCCAGCCAGTCGCCGAACTCGGTGGAGCCGGTGTAGTCGATGATCCGGATCTCGGGGCGCACCGCCAGGGTCTTGGCGATGCCCTCGCCCGGCCGCTCGACGGCGAGCGCGACCAGATTGGGGTCGAAGCCGGCCTCGGCGAGCACCTCACGGGCGACGCGGACGGTGAGCGCGAGCGGCAGGACCGCGCGCGGGTGCGGCTTGACCAGGACGGGGTTGCCGGTGGCCAGGGAGGCGAACAGGCCCGGGTAGCCGTTCCACGTGGGGAAGGTGTTGCAGCCGATCACCAGGGCGACGCCGCGGCCGACCGGGGTGAACTCCTTGCTCAGCTCCAGGGGGTCGCGCTTGCCCTGGGGCTTGGACCAGCCGGCCCGCCCGACGGGGGTGCGGGTCTGCTCCGCGTACGCGTACGCCACGGCTTCGAGGCCGCGGTCCTGCGCGTGCGGGCCGCCGGCCTGGAACGCCATCATGAACGCCTGCCCGCTGGTGTGCATGACGGCGTGGGCGAACTCATGGGTGCGGGCGGAGATCCGGGCGAGGATCTCCAGGCAGACCAGGGCGCGGGTCTCGGCCCCCGCGTCGCGCCAGGCGGCCGTCCCCGCGCGCATCGCGGGGAGCAGGACGTCGATGTCGGCGTGCGGGTACTCGATGCCGAGCGACGGGCCGTACGGCGAGGTCTCGCCGCCGGTCCAGCCGTCCGTGCCGGGCTGGTCGAGCTCGAAGCGCGTGTTCAGCAGGGCCTGGTGGGCGGCGAGGCCGGCCGCCGCGTCGAGCGAGCCGTCCGCCCCGTACGCCTTCGGGTGCTCGGGGTACGGCGACCAGTAGGCACGGGTCCTGATGGTGTCGAGCGCCTGGTCGAGCGTGGACCGGTGCTTCTCGGCCAGACGGTCGGTGGTCTGCAGAGCGGTGGCCATGAGTGGACCAACTCCTCGTCGAGCTGGGCAGGGAGACACGTACGGAGTTAGAGTAACCGAACGATCGGTCGGGACAAGGGGGCCTGTCGATCCTGTGGAAAACCCATCGGGGAGGATCACTCCTATGAGCGCCAACGTGACCGTCAGGGGGAGCGACGACGTGACCGCCAGTGAGCCCACCGCCCTCGCGCAGGACCGCACCGTCTCCGTCGACCGCACCGTCGCCGTCGTCGGCACGGGGACCATGGGCCAGGGCATCGCCCAGGTCGCCCTGGTCGCCGGCCACCCCGTGCGCCTCTACGACAGCGCCCCGGGCCGCGCCGGGGAGGCCGTCGCCGCCCTCACCGCCCGCCTGGACCGGCTCGTCGAGAAGGGCCGCCTGGACGCCACCGCGCGCGAGGCCGCCGTCGGGCGGCTGCACGCCGCCGCGGACCTCGCCGAGCTCGCGGACGCGGCGCTCGTCGTCGAGGCGATCGTCGAGCTGCTCCCCGTCAAGCAGCAGCTCTTCGCCGAACTGGAGAAGGTCGTCGGCGACGACACCGTCCTCGCCACCAACACCTCGTCCCTCTCCGTCACCGCCATCGCGGGGGGCCTGCGGCTGCCCGGCCGGTTCGTCGGACTGCACTTCTTCAACCCGGCGCCGCTGCTCCCGCTCGTCGAGGTCGTCAGCGGCTTCGCCACCGACGCGGACGTCGCCACGCGCGCGTACGAGACGATGAAGGCCTGGGGCAAGACGCCGGTGCGCTGCGCGGACACCCCCGGCTTCATCGTGAACCGGATCGCGCGCCCCTTCTACGCCGAGGCGCTGCGGGTCTACGAGGAGGGCGGGGCCGACCCCGCGACCATCGACGCGGCCCTGCGTGACTGCGGCGGCTTCAAGATGGGCCCCTTCGAGCTGACCGACCTCATCGGCCAGGACGTGAACGAGGCGGTCACCCGGTCGGTGTGGGAGTCCTTCCACCAGGACCCGAAGTTCACGCCCTCGCTCGCGCAGCGGCGGCTCGTGGAGTCCGGGCGCCTCGGCCGCAAGACGGGCCAGGGCTGGTTCTCGTACGCGGAGGGCGCCGAACCGCCCTCACCGCACACGGCGGAGCCGGCCGAGGCACCGGCGAAGATAGTCGTCCGCGGCGACCTGGGACCCGCGGAGCCGCTGGTGGGGCTGTTCGAGGAGGCCGGGATCAAGGTTCGGCGCAAGGGCGGCCCGGGGTACATCGCGTTGCCCGGGGGCGGCAGGCTCGGCCTTGCTGACGGCGAGACCGCGTTCGAGTACTACAACGAGGAGATCATCTACTTCGACCTCGCGCTGGACTACGCGCGCGCGAGCCGGATCGTTCTCTCCACCGGAGACCGGACGGCGCCCGAGACGCTCCGCGAGGCCGTGGGCCTCTTCCAGGCCCTCGGCAAGCAGGTCTCCGTGATCGGCGACGTACCCGGCATGATCGTGGCCCGTACGGTCGCCATGCTGGCCGACCTCGCGGCCGACGCGGTCGACCGGGGCGTCGCCACCGCCGAGGACGTCGACACCGCGATGCGGCTCGGGGTCAACTACCCGGCCGGGCCGCTGGAGTGGGCCGAGAAGGTGGGGCACCGGCCCACGGTGGGGCTCCTGCGGGAGCTGCACGAGCGGTACCCGACGGGGCGGTACGCGCCGAGCGTCGGTCTCGTGCGGCGCGCGTACGCCGAGGACGCGGAGGACTCCCGATGACCACCGTGAAGCGCGACACCTACACCCCCGAGACGCTGCTCTCGGTCGCCGTGCGGGTCTTCAACGAGCGTGGCTACGACGGCACCTCCATGGAGCATCTCTCCAAGGCGGCCGGGATCTCCAAGTCGTCGATCTACCACCATGTGTCCGGCAAGGAGGAACTCCTTCGGCGGGCGGTCAGCCGGGCGCTCGACGGGCTCTTCGCGATCCTCGACGAGCCGGGCGCCGTGCGCGGCCGGGCCGTCGAGCGGGTCGAGTACGTCACGCGGCGGACGGTCGAGGTGCTGATCGCGGAGCTGCCGTACGTGACGCTGCTCCTGCGGGTGCGCGGCAACACGAGCACCGAGCGGTGGGCCATGGAACGGCGGCGGGAGTTCGACCACAAGGTGGCCGAACTGCTCAAGGCCGCCGCCGATGAGGGCGACCTGAGGGCCGACGTGGACATCCGGCTCGCGACCCGGCTCCTGTTCGGCATGATCAACTCGCTGGTGGAGTGGTACCGGCCGCATCCGGACGCGACGGCGGAGCGGGAGCAGCTCGCGGAGACCGTCGCCCGCCTGGCCTTCGACGGGCTGCGGACGGCCCGCTGAGCGTCGCCCTCCGGGGGCTGGGTCAGCCGCGAGGGTCGGTGTCGAGGTCGGTCTCCTCGAAGACCAGCAGGGTGCGCGTGGACAGCACCTCCGGGATCGCCTGGAGGCGGGTGAGCACCAGCTCGCGCAGCGTCCGGTTGTCCGGCGTGTGCACCAGGAGCAGCACGTCGAAATCGCCGCTGACCAGGGCGATGTGCGCGGCGCCCGGCAGTGCCCTGAGCTGCTCGCGGACCGTCCGCCAGGAGTTCTGGACGATCTTGAGCGTGATGTAGGCCGAGGCGCCGTGGCCGGCCCGCTCGTGATTGACCCGGGCGCTGAAGCCCCGGATGACCCCGTCGTCGATGAGCCGGTTGATGCGCGCGTAGGCGTTGGCGCGGGAGACGTGCACCCGTTCGGCGACGGAGCGTACCGAGGCGCGTCCGTCCGTTTGCAGCAGCCGCAGGATGTCCCGGTCGATCGCGTCGAGCGGGCGGGCCGGCAGTGCGCCGGTCGGCGGGCCGACGGGGGCGCTCAGGATCTCGGTCTCGTCGCCCGGAACGCCGCTCCGGTCGACGGCCATTTGTTCATCCGCCATGTGCCCCCGCCTCTCTCCGATGGACGTCCTGCTCATATCCCAGGCTGTGGAGAACCGTTTGTCCACAGGCTGGAGGTGCCTGTAGCCAAAATGACTCCACGACCGAACAATCGGTAGGTGAGGCGCGCCACACCCGCGCCACCCGCCTTCGGGTTTTATGCCCGCTCCCACGAGGAGGTGGACTCGTTGCAACAGCGCAGTTCGACAGTCCAAGAGCCGCCCGGTGCCGTTCCCGCCTACCGGCCGGCCCCGCCGCCGGCGTGGCAGCCGCGTACCGACCCCGCCGCACTGCTGCCCGACACCGAGCCGCTGCGCGTGCTCGGCACGGACGCCGTGGCCGACGCCGACCCCGCGCTGCTGCTCCGGCTCTACGCGGAGCTGGTCCGCGGCCGCCGGTACAACACGCAGGCCACCGCCCTGACCAAGCAGGGCCGCCTTGCCGTGTACCCGTCGACCACAGGCCAGGAGGCGTGCGAGATCGCCGCCGCCCTCGCCCTCGAGGACCGGGACTGGCTCTTCCCCTCGTACCGCGACACCCTGGCGGCCGTCGCCCGGGGCCTCGACCCCGTGCAGGCCCTCACCCTGCTGCGCGGCGACTGGCACACCGGCTACGACCCGCACGAGCACCGCATCGCGCCGCTCTGCACCCCGCTCGCCACCCAGCTCCCGCACGCGGTGGGCCTGGCCCACGCGGCGCGGCTCAAGGGTGACGACGTGGTCGCGCTCGCCATGGTCGGCGACGGCGGCACCAGCGAGGGCGACTTCCACGAGGCGCTGAACTTCGCGGCCGTCTGGCAGGCCCCCGTGGTCTTCTTCGTGCAGAACAACGGCTTCGCGATCTCCGTGCCGCTCGCCAAGCAGACCGCCGCCCCCTCCCTCGCCCACAAGGCCGTCGGATACGGGATGCCCGGCCGGCTCGTCGACGGCAACGACGCGGTCGCCGTCCACCAGGTGCTCACCGAGGCCGTGGCACGCGCGCGGCGCGGCGGCGGGCCCACCCTCGTCGAGGCCATCACCTACCGGATCGACGCCCACACCAACGCCGACGACGCCACCCGCTACCGCGCGGCCGGCGAGGTCGAGACCTGGCGGGCACACGACCCGATCCTCATCCTCGAACGGGAACTGACGGAGCGTGGCCTGCTCGACGAGGACGGCAGGCGCGCGGCGGCCGAGGCCGCCGAGACGATGGCCGCGGAACTGCGCGAGCGGATGAACGCCGACCCGGTGCTCGACCCGATGGACCTCTTCGCCCACGTGTACGCGGAGCAGACCACGCAGCTGCGGGAACAGGCGGCGCAGCTGCGCGCCGAGCTCGAAGCCGAGGGTGAGGCGTGATGACGACCGCGACGACCGGCCCCGCGGCGGCCAAGGCCGGCGGAAACGCCGGCAAGGCCAAGCCCGCGACGATGGCGCAGGCGCTCCAGCGCGCCATGCGCGACGCGATGGCCGAGGACCCGACCGTCCATGTGATGGGCGAGGACGTCGGCACGCTCGGCGGCGTCTTCCGGGTCACCGACGGGCTCGCCAAGGAGTTCGGCGAGGACCGCTGCACGGACACCCCGCTGGCCGAGGCCGGCATCCTCGGCGCGGCCGTCGGCATGGCCATGTACGGCCTGCGGCCCGTCGTGGAGATGCAGTTCGACGCGTTCGCCTACCCGGCGTTCGAGCAGCTGATCTCCCATGTGGCGCGGATGCGGAACCGCACCCGCGGCGCGATGCCGATGCCGATCGTCATCCGCGTCCCGTACGGCGGCGGGATCGGCGGCGTCGAGCACCACAGCGACTCCTCCGAGGCCTACTACACGGCCACCCCCGGCCTCCATGTCGTCGCCCCGGCCACCGTCGAGGACGCCTACGGGTTGCTGCGCGCGGCCATCGCCTCCGACGACCCCGTGATCTTCCTCGAGCCCAAGCGGCTCTACTGGTCCAAGTCGGACTGGTCCCCCGAGGCCCCCGCGCGCGTGGAGCCGATCGGCAAGGCCGTCGTACGGCGGCGGGGCACCGGGGCCACCCTGATCACCTACGGTCCCTCGGTGCCGGTCTGCCTGGAGGCCGCGGAGGCCGCGCAGGCCGAGGGCTGGGACCTGGAGGTCGTCGACCTGCGCTCGCTCGTGCCCTTCGACGACGAGACCGTCTGCGCCTCGGTGCGGCGCACCGGCCGCGCGGTCGTGGTCCACGAGGCGACCGGGTTCGGCGGCCCCGGCGCGGAGATCGCCGCGCGCGTGATGGAGCGCTGCTTCCACCATCTGGAGGCACCGGTGCTGCGGGTCGCGGGCTTCGACATCCCGTACCCGCCGCCCATGCTGGAGCGGCACCATCTGCCCGGCGTGGACCGGGTCCTGGACGCGGTGGCGCGGCTGCAGTGGGAGGCGGGAAGCTGATGGCCCAGGTGCTCGAGTTCAAGCTGCCCGACCTCGGTGAGGGACTCACCGAGGCGGAGATCGTCCGCTGGCTGGTCGCCGTCGGCGACGTCGTCGCCATCGACCAGCCGGTCGTCGAGGTCGAGACGGCCAAGGCCATGGTCGAGGTGCCCTGCCCGTACGGCGGTGTCGTCACCGCCCGGTACGGCGAGGAGGGCACCGAACTGCCCGTCGGCGCGCCGCTCCTGACGGTCGCGGTGGGCGGTACGGGTGCGGGTACGGGAGCGGCGGCGGACGAGACCGGAGCCGACGCGGCTCCTGCCATCGCCGACCCTGCCGCCTCGGAGGGGCCCGCCGCCTCCGCCGTCTCGTCCGAGTACTCGGGCAATGTGCTGGTCGGTTACGGCACGGCCGGGCCCGCCGCCCGGCGCCGTCGCGTACGGCACGAGAGCCCGGCCGTGGCGCGGACGGCCGTGCCCGTCGCCGCCCCGGCGGCGGCGCCCGCCGTCACCGCCCCGCCCGGGGCGACCACCGTCGCTGCCCCGGCCCCGGCGCCCGCCGTCCCGGCCGCGGCGCCCGTGGGCGGGGGGAACGGAGGCCCGGTGCCGGTCATCTCTCCGCTCGTACGGAAGCTGGCCAGGGACCGGGGGCTCGACCTCCGGGAGGTACGCGGCTCGGGGCCCGAGGGGCTGATCCTGCGCGCCGATGTGGAGCTGGCCCTCGCGGCCCTGGACCGTGCGGCCGCCCCGCAGGCGCCCGTACCTGCCGTCACCACCGCCCCGGCGGTCGCCGCCGCGGCCGGTGAGCGGGTTCCGCTGCGCGGGGTCCGCGGCGCCGTGGCGGACAAGTTGTCCCGCAGCCGTACGGAGATCCCGGACGCGACCTGCTGGGTCGACGCCGACGCCACCGAGCTGATGGCCGCCCGGACGGCGATGAACGCGGCGGGCGGGCCGAAGATCTCGCTGCTCGCGCTCCTCGCCCGGATCTGCGTCCATGCCCTGGCCCGGTTCCCCGAGCTCAACTCCACCGTGGACACCGCCGCCAGGGAGATCGTCCGGTTGCCGGCCGTGCACCTCGGCTTCGCGGCCCAGACCCCGCGCGGCCTCGTCGTCCCCGTCGTCAAGGACGCGGGGACCCGCACGGCCGAGTCGCTGACGGCGGAGTTCGCCCGGCTGACGGAGGCGGCCCGGCAGTCCGTGCTGACGCCGGCCGATCTGACGGGCGGCACGTTCACCCTGAACAACTACGGGGTGTTCGGGGTCGACGGCTCCACGCCGATCATCAACCACCCCGAGGCCGCCATGCTCGGCGTCGGCCGGATCATTCCGAAGCCGTGGGTGCACCAAGGCGAACTGGCCGTTCGTCAGGTGGTGCAGCTCTCCCTCACCTTCGACCACCGCGTCTGCGACGGCGGCACGGCGGGCGGTTTCCTGCGGTACGTGGCGGACTGCGTCGAGCAGCCCGCGGTCCTGCTGCGCACGCTCTGACCCCCGACCGGGGGCCTTCGCGCGGTCGCCGCCGCCGGGTTCGTCTCACCAAGGGAGACGCGCCCGACGGCGGAGGCCGGTGGCAGCCCATACTGCTCGGGTGACCACCGCACATGACGCCGTCGTGCTCGCCGGAGGCGCCGCCGAGCGCCTCGGCGGCGCCGACAAGCCCGGTGTACGGATCGGAGGCCGGGCGCTCCTCGACCGGGTCCTCACGGCGGCCCGAGGCGCGGACCGGACCGTGGTCGTCGGAAATCCCCGCCCGACCACCCGGCCCGTCCGCTGGACCAGGGAGGACCCGCCCGGCGGAGGGCCGCTCGCCGCCCTCGGCGCGGGGGCACGGGAGACCAGGGCCGATGTCCTGCTCGTCCTCTCCGCAGACCTGCCCTTCCTGGACGAGGGCACCGTGCGACGCCTGCTCGAGGCGCTCGCCGAGGCCCCCGAGGCCGAGGCCGTGCTCCTCACCGACCCCGAGGGACGGGACCAGCCGCTCGTCGCCGCGTACCGCAGCGGTCCGCTCCGCCGGGAACTGGCACTGATCGCCGAAGATCGCGGCACCCTCTCCGGCGGCCCGCTGCGCCTGCTCACCGGGGCGCTCCGCCTCGCCCGGGTCACCGCGGGCCCCCTCGCCTCCTTCGACTGCGACACCTGGGAGGACATCGCCACGGCCCGGGCCCGCATCAGGGAGCATGGGACCGTGCTGGATGAATGGATCACCGCAGTCAAGGACGAACTGGGCATCGAGCTGGACGTCGACACCGACGTGCTGCTCGACCTGGCCCGTGACGCCGCCCATGGAGTGGCCCGCCCCGCCGCGCCCCTGACCACCTTCCTGGTCGGATACGCGGCGGCGCGCGCGGGCGCCGACGGCGGTCCGGAGGCGGTCGCCGAGGCCGCCCGCAAGGCCGCCGCGCTGGCCCAGCGCTGGGCCGCCGAGCAGGACGAGCAGGACGAGGCCGGATGAGTCCGAGGGAGCCCGCCCCGGTGACCCCGGGCACCGCCACCGACGCCCGCGCCGGGCAGCCGCACCGGGCCACCGCCTGGCCCGAGGCGCGCGCCGCCGCCGTACGCGCCGGGGTCTCCGCTCGGGCCGGCCGGGCGCCGCTGGGCGCCCCCCTGGGGCGGGCACTCGGCCAGGTCCTGGCGGAGCCGCTCCTCGCCCTCACCGATCTGCCGCCCTTCGACACCTCCGCCATGGACGGCTGGGCGGTCTCCGGCCCCGGCCCCTGGACCGTGCGCGAGGACGGCGCCGTGCTCGCCGGGCAGGCGTCCGCGGAGGTGTCGGCCGCCGGTGAGGCCGTACGGATCGCCACCGGCGCCCGCGTCCCCACCGGGACCACCGCCGTCGTCCGTACCGAACACTCCCGTACCGAACACACCCCTACCGAGCAGGCGGGAACGGGCGCCGCCGCCACCCTGCTGCACGCCCTGCGCGAGGTGGTGCCGGGGCAGGACATCCGCCCCCGGGGCCAGGAGTGCCGATCGGGCGACGAGCTGCTCCCCGCGGGCACCACCGTGACCCCCGCCGTGCTGGGTCTCGCCGCCGCCGCCGGCTACGACGAGCTGCCCGTACCGTCCCGCCCCCGGGTGGAGATCCTGGTCCTCGGCGACGAACTGCTCACGGCCGGCCTCCCCCACGAGGGGCTGATCCGTGACGCCCTCGGCCCGATGCTCGGCCCCTGGCTGACGGCGCTCGGCGCCGATGTCCTCGCCACTCGCCGTATCGGTGACGACGCAGAGGAGCTGTACGCCGCCGTCACCGGCTCCACCGCCGACCTCGTAGTCACCACCGGCGGGACCGCCGCCGGGCCCGTGGACCACGTCCACGGAGTGCTCGACAAGGCCGGCGCCACCCTCCTGGTCGACGGGGTGAAGGTCCGTCCTGGCCACCCGATGCTGCTCGCCCGGCTCGACGCCGAACCCGCCCCGGACCGCCCCGTACGGCATCTCGTCGGGCTCCCCGGCAATCCGCTCGCGGCCGTCTCCGGACTCCTCACCCTCGCCGAGCCCCTGCTCACGGCCCTCGCGACCCCGGGAACGGAGGGCGGAACCACCCCGCCCCCGCCCCGCGCCGCCGTGCAGGACGAGGTGCACGGGCATCCGTACGACACGCGGCTCGTCCCGGTCGTCCGCCGCGGTGGCCGGGCCGTACCCCTGCGCTACAACGGCCCGGCCATGCTCCGTGGCATCGCCGCTGCGGACGGCCTGGCCGTCGTGCCACCCGGCGGTGCGCGGTCCGGCCAGGAGCTGGACATCCTCGACCTTCCCTGGCCGACCGAAGCGGGGGCCGTGCCGGCCCAAGGAGCGTGTTTCACGTGAAACTTCCCAGTCGTGACGTGATGGCCCGCCACGCGGACGAGAAGCTCGCCGGCCCCCGGGTCACGCTGCCCCGCCGGGAGGTCGAGCGCCCGCTGCGGCAGGTCGGCAAGCGACTGCTCATGGCGCTCGGCGTGATGGCCCTGACGATCCTCATCGTCTACGTCGACCGCGAGGGCTACCACGACAACGCCAACGAGAAGCTCGGCCTCCTCGACTGCGCCTATTACGCGACCGTGACGCTCTCCACCACCGGGTACGGCGACGTCGTCCCGTCCAGCGACACGGCGCGGCTCGCCAACATCCTGCTGGTCACGCCCCTGCGCGTGCTGTTTCTGATCATCCTGGTCGGCACCACTCTCGAGGTCCTCACCGAGCGGACCCGCGAGGAGTTCCGGCTGAACCGCTGGAGGTCCACCTTGCGCGACCACACCGTCATCGTCGGCTTCGGTACCAAGGGGCGGTCCGCGATCCAGACCCTCTGCGCGACCGGCCTGAGCAAGGAACAGATCGTCATCGTCGATCCGTCCAGCAAGGTGATCGAGACGGCGAACGCGGACGGGTTCGTCGGCGTCATCGGCGACGCGACCCGCAGCGACGTGCTGCTCCGCGCCGAGGTGCAGCGGGCCCGGCAGATCGTCATCGCCACCCAGCGCGACGACACGGCCGTCCTGGTCACCCTCACGGCCCGCCAGCTCAACCGGGGCGCGAAGATCGTCGCCGCGGTCCGCGAGGAGGAGAACGCGCCGCTGCTGCGCCAGTCCGGCGCGGACGCGGTCATCACCAGCGCCAGCGCCGCCGGGCGTCTGCTCGGCCTCTCCGTGCTCAGCCCCAGCGCCGGCACGGTGATGGAGGACCTGATCCAGCAGGGCTCCGGCCTCGACCTGGTGGAACGCCCGGTGACCAAGAGCGAGGCCGGCAAGAGCCCGCGGGAGACCGGCGACCTGGTGGTCAGCGTGCTCCGTGGCCACCGGCTGCTCGGTTACGACGATCCCGCCGCCAACCCGCTCCAGCTCACCGACCGGCTCATCACCATCGTGCGCGCCGCGGCGGTCACCCCGCTCAGCACGCCGCCGGAGGACTGAGCCGACGGCACCCGCCCCCGGGCCCTGCACCACCCCGCCTCGGGGCGGCGGCGGGAGTAGCCTCGCCGCCATGTATGCGATCACGATTCCGGAACCCGGTGGCCCCGAGGCCCTCGTCTGGGCGGAGGTGCCCGATCCCGTACCCGGCGAGGGCGAGGTGCTCGTCGAGGTGGTGGCGAGCGCCGTCAACCGCGCCGATCTGCTCCAGCGCCAGGGCTTCTACGACCCGCCGCCCGGCAACTCCCCGTACCCCGGTCTGGAGTGCTCGGGCCGGATCGCCGCCCTCGGCCCGGGGGTGTCCGGCTGGTCCGTCGGTGACGAGGTGTGCGCGCTGCTCGCCGGCGGCGGTTACGCGGAGAAGGTCGTCGTCCCGGCCGGCCAGCTGCTGCCCGTCCCGGAGGGCGTCGACCTGGCCACGGCCGCCGCGCTGCCGGAGGTCGCCTGTACGGTCTGGTCCAACATCTTCATGATCGCCCACCTGCGGCCGGGCGAGACGCTGCTCGTGCACGGCGGTGCGAGCGGGATCGGCACGATGGCCGTCCAGCTGGCGAAGGCGGTCGGGGCGCGGGTCGCGGTCACCGCCGGGGGCCCCGAGAAGCTGGCGCGCTGCGCCGAGCTCGGCGCGGACATCCTCATCGACTACCGCGAGCAGGACTTCGTCGAGGAGCTGCACAAGGCCACCGACGGGGCGGGAGCGGACGTCATCCTGGACATCGTCGGCGCCAAGTACCTGGAGCGGAACGTGAAGGCGCTGGCCGTGAACGGCCGCCTCGTCGTCATCGGGCTCCAGGGCGGGGTGAAGGGCGAGCTGAACCTCGGGGCGCTGCTCGCGAAGCGCGCGGCCGTCCTGGCGACCACGCTGCGTTCCCGCCCGGTGCAGGAGAAGGCGGCGATCGTCGCCGCCGTACGGGAGCACGTCTGGCCGCTGATCGGCGCGGGCACGGTCCGGCCCGTCGTCGACCGTACGGTGCCGCTGACGGACGCCGCCGAGGGCCACCGCGCCCTGGAATCCGGCGGTCACGTCGGCAAGGTGCTGCTCCTCGCGCCCCGGGCCTGAAGCACCCGGGCCTGAAGCACCCAGGCCTGAATCACCTGCGAGAAACCTGACGCAGCTACGACAAAGGGGCCCGGCACGCGGAGTGCCGGGCCCCTGCTGTCTCTCCCGGGGGCCTACAGGTACGGCCCCGAGCGGACCGCGTGGCCGTGGCCACGGTCGTCGTCGTCCTCGTCGTGCGACGCGCCCGCAGGCAGCGCCCTGCGCATCTGCTCCAGCTGCGCGCGGGCCGCCATCTGCTGGGCGAACAGCGCCGTCTGGATGCCGTGGAAGAGGCCCTCGAGCCAGCCCACGAGCTGGGCCTGCGCGATGCGCAGCTCCGCCTCGGAGGGGATCGCCTCGTCCGTGAACGGCAGGGAGAGACGCTCCAGTTCCTCGACCAGCTCGGGCGCGAGCCCGTCCTCCAGCTCCTTCACGGAGCTGGCGTGGATGTCCTTGAGCCTCACTCGGCTGGCCTCGTCGAGAGGTGCCGCGCGTACTTCCTCCAGGAGCTGTTTGATCATGCTGCCGATCCGCATGACCTTCGCAGGCTGCTCGACCATTTCCGTCACCGGGACCTCGCGGGGTTCGTCGTCGCCCTGAGTGCCGCCGAGCGCCATCCCGTCCTGTCCCACGATGAGGACCTGGGGGCTCTCCTGCGACCTGTCATTCCTCGGCATCTCCATGCCGCCATTCTCTCGTACCCATGCGTCACCACGGGGTGTGCCCCTGTACGAGGGTGATCCACCCTCGTACAGGGGCACAGGACGGCAACGAAGACCGTCAGGTCGCCGCGCGCCGGGCCACCGCGCCGCGCGAGCGGGTCACCAGGGCGGCGAGCAGCGCGGCACCGAGCGGTACGGCGACGAGCAGGCCCGCCAGGGTCTCCCACGGGACGACGATCGGGACGTACGGCAGATCGGACGCGGCCCTCCAGCCCTGGGCGACGGCCTCCTCGTGGAAGCGGATCTGCTGGCGCTCCTCGGTGAGCCGGAGGCCCATCGCGGGCACCAGGCCCGCCGCCGAGCCGAGGATCACGCCCATCGCGGCGACGACTCCGCACTGGAAGCCGCTGAGCGTACGGCGTACCCGGGGCGGAGCGCCCACCGCGGCGAGCGTCTTCAGATCGGCCTCGGCGTCGGCCTGGGCGAGGCCGGTGGCGATACCGGCGGCGCCGATGGTGACCAGGCCCGCGAAGACGGAGAGCGCGAGCAGGATGATGTTGTTGTCGTTGACGAAACCTTCCTCCACGTGGACGTCGACGGTGCTGCCGAGCTTGGTGAGTTCGCCGTCGAGCTTCTGTCGCTGCTCGCTGTCCGGCAGGTGGTCGGTGGAGGCGTACACGCCCAGCGCCACCGTGGAGAGTCCGGCTGCCTTGGCGGTGGCCGGGGTCATCAGGGCCTGGAGGCCGTAGGACTTCGGACTGCCGGGCACGCGGTAGGCGGGAATCGAGCTGACCTTGCCGGGCGCGGGGCGGCCTGCCTCGGCGGCCTTGTCGGCGGCGGCGATGTCGGTGACCTGACGGATCCCGATGGTGCCGTTCTCGTCGACCTGGGCGCGGCTGAAGCTGACGATCTTCCCCTCGGCGAGGGCCTTCACGGCTCCCGCGTCCTCGATGCCGAGGACCTTGAGGACCTTGGCGTCACCGACCAGCAGACCGCCGTCGGTGTAGACGCCGTGGCCGTTCGACGACTGCCGGCACCGCCAGTCCTCGGCCGTCATCTTCCGCCGCTGCTCGGGGGTGAACCGCTCCGTGGGGTCGGCGCCACCGGGAACGGCCACGTACATGGGGCATTCGTTCGCCGGGGGGATGACGATTTCGTAGCGGCCGCAGCCCTCGCCACCGCCCCACAGCGGGCAGCCGGGCCTGCCGACGTTGACGCGCTCGACATCGGCACGGACGTCGACGGGCATGAGGCGCTGGACCGTCTCGCGGACCGCGGGGACGTCCCGGCCGCCCTCCTCCATGACGAAGGCGGAGACAGCCCCGTACGGCAGCTGGGCCTGGTACTCGGCCTTGTACTGGGCCTCGCTGCTGGCCATGTACGTGGCCACGGCGACGGTGCCCGCGACGGCGGCGAGGACGGCGGCGACAGCGGGGGCCGTACGGCCCCGGTTGCGCACGGCGTCCCGCAGCGCGAGCCGCGGCGACAGCGGCAGCCAGCGCCCGGCCCGCCCGAACAGGCCCACCAGGGCCGGGGTCATGGCGACGACACCCAGCTCGGCGATGGCCGAGCCGCCCGCCACCATGATGAACTGCTCGCTGACCATGGAGCCGAAGAGCGCGATGGCGCCGCCGACCAGGACGGCCCCGAGGCCGATCAGGGGCAGCACCCGGCTGCTGCGGCGGACTCCGCGGCGGCCGGTGAGCGAGGCGAGGACCGTCTGCCGGGAGGCGGTGACGGCCGGCACGATCGAGGCGAGCAGACCGGTCAGAACGGCGAGCAGCGCGATGCCGAGGATCTCGAGCGGCCTGACGTCGAAGGCACCGAACCGCTGGCCCATGGCCTCTTCGAGGACCGGCTGGAGCGCCAGGGTGAGGACCAGCGCGAGCACCGTACCCGTGACGGCCGCGCCGACACCGATGACCAGACCGCCGCTCAGCACGATCGCCCGGATATGGCTGCGGGCACCGCCGTTGGCCCCGACCAGTCCGAGCTGGCGGCGCGAGCGGCGGGCGCCGACCGCGAAGGCCGGTCCGGCGAGCAGACAGATCTCCAGCATCGCCAGGCCGACGACGGTGCCGAGGGCGGCGAGTTCGGCGACGTTCGCCGCCGAGCTGTCGTTGAAGTTGCCCCAGCCCTCCTTCTGGAAGAGCGGGACCTCGGAGTCGGCCGGCGGGTCGAGCAGCACGGCACGCGAGGCGACGACCACACCCTTGGTGTTGAGCTCCTTGACCATGTTCCACGTGAAACCACCGGGCTTGCGCACCAGATACGTGGTGGAGGCGCCGGGAGCGGGCAGACCGTCCTTCTCGGCGGCCTTCGCGTACGGCGCGAGGAAGGCCCCCGGCAGCGCGTTGACCTGGTCGGCCTTCAGCGAGCCGGGAAGTTCGTAGGAGCCGACGATCCGGTACGGGCGGTCGAAGTTGCGGGCGGAAAGGTTCGAGCCGACCGCCAGGCCACTGGTCTCCAGGAAGTGAGAGGTCGCCATGACCTCGTCGTTCTTCTCCGGGAAACGCCCGTCGAGGAGCGTCATGATGCCGCGGGCGATCGGATCGCCCGCCTTGAGCTCACGGATCTCGGTCATGAGCAGACCGTGAGTCGTCGTCACCTTGGCGGAGCCGCTGCTGTCCGTGAGGATCGTGGAACCCGCCGGGAGGCTCTTGGTGACATCGGTTTCGCCGGTCGGCCAGGCCCCGTCCCCGTAGTCCTTGGCCGTCGTGTTCAACTCGCCGAGCGGATCCTGGAGGATCGGCACCCCGCCGTAGCCGGCGTCCTTGAACTGGGCGTCGGCCGCGCCGATCGTGCGGTCCGCCCGCTCGGCGGGCGACAGCTCGGAGCTGCGGATGGTCAGATCCAGGGCGCTGACACCCAGGATCGGCAGGGCGATCATGGCCAGGACGAGGGCGCTGCGGCCCTTGGAACGCCAGGCGTCACGACGGGCGATGCGTATCGCGGCCCGCCAGGAGTGGAACCAGATCTTCACGCCTCAGCCACCTGGCCCGACAGCAGGGAATCGGCCTCGCTGCGCACGGTCTGGTCGACGATGGCGCCGTCCCGCAGGAACACGACGCGGTCGGCCCAGGCGGCGAACCGCGGCTCGTGGGTGACGAGGACGCCGGCGGCGCCCGCGTCGCAGCGGCTGCGGAGGAGGGCGAGCACGGACTCGCCGGTCTCGGAGTCGAGGGCGCCGGTCGGCTCGTCGGCGAGGACGAGCCTGCGGTCGCCGACGAGGGCGCGGGCGATGGCGACACGCTGCTGCTGGCCGCCGGACATCTCGTCGGGGAAGCGGTCGGCGAGGTGGCCGAGCCCCATCTCCTCCAGAGCGCCCAGGGCCTCGACACGCGCCTTGCGGGCGGAGGTCCCGTCCAGCTCACGGGGCAGGGCCACGTTCTCGGCCGCGGTGAGCGCCGGGATGAGGTTGTAGTCCTGGAAGACGTAACCGATGCTGCGGCGGCGCAGGGCCGCCAGCTCCTTGACGCCGGCGGTGGTGATGTCGGTGTCCTCGACGATGACCCTGCCCGAGGTGGCGGTGTCGAGGCCGCCCGCGATGGTCAGGAGCGTGGACTTGCCGGAGCCGGACGGACCCATGACGGCGACGAGTTCACCGGGGTACACGGCGAGGTCGATGCCGCGCAGGGCATGCACCTCGGTGGCGCCCGCGCCATGGACACGGGTCAGGTTCTGCAGTTGCAGCACGGGCTGCTGTGCGGACATGAGGGGTCCCCCCTTGGACGTACGCGGCGGTCGGCCGGGTACGGGAACGAGCGGTGAAAGGTGGTGCGTCAGTGGTCCCGGGGCCGTGCGGCATCCGTCCGTGCGGTGGCGGATGCGGCGACGGGAGGTGCTGCCTCGGCGGGCGGCGCGTCCGGAGCGGACGCGATCGGCCCGGCCGGTGCGGCCGACGAGCTCGGGGCGGCCGACGGGCTCGGGGCGCCCGGTGCGCTCGGGGTGTTCGCGGCCGTCGCCGACAGGCGGATCAGCCGGGACTCGCAGTGGTCCAGCCAGCGCGCTTCGGCCTCGGTCTGGAAGATCAGCTGCTCCAGGACGAGCAGCCAGGCCACGTCGTCCCGTTCGCGGGCCGCGCTGCTCTCGACGGCGACGAGAGCCTGGGCCTTGAGGCGGGTGTAGTCCTGCATCGCCTTCACGGTGTGCCGGCGCTGGGACTGGATGACGGCGCGGATGTCGACACCGGGGGCGCCCACGGCCATGGCGAGCTTGATGGCCAGCTCGTCACGGGCGGGGCTGGTGCGGTCGACCGGGTTCTCGAACCAGGTCCTGAGCTCGGCGCGGCCGCTGTCGGTGATCGCGTAGAGCGCGTGCCCGGCCGCGTCCTCGCCGCCCTGGGCGACCATGCCGTCGCGCTCCAGCCGGCTCAGGGTCGTGTAGACCTGGCCGACGTTGAGCGGCCAGGTGGAGCCGGTGCGGGACTCGAACTCCGTACGGAGCTGGGAGCCGTACCGAGGGCCGCGTTCGAGGAGGGCGAGAAGCCCGTGACGGATCGACATACTCAGTATGTATACCGGGTATGCCTGCGCGAACAACCGCCCTGAGACGGAAGCGTCAGGTCCGCCTCAAGGGGGACCCCGGCGGGCCGAAGGGCTCAGCGGCGGCGCATCCGTAGCCCGAGAAAACCGATCCCGAGCCCCATCAGGGCCAGCCCCATTCCCAGGGTGAGGACAGGAATCCGCTGGTCGACGAGGGCGGGAGCGGCTTCGGCCGCCCCGCGCGGCGCGGCGGCGGGCCGGCTCGCGGGCGCCACCTCCGTCAGGACGGGGTCCTCCTCGCGTACCGCTTCGGCCTCTTCCTCCACGCCCTCCGGGGCACCCGGGTCTGTTGCCGTTTCGGTACGGGAGTCGTCGGACGAGGGCTCCGTGGCGCTCGGCGGCACGGAGCGGCCGGGCCGGGTCCGCCCCTCACCCGCCGGCCGGCCCGCGAGGGAGGCGGAGCCGCTGGGGGCGGGGGCGTCGCTGGGCTCGGCCCTCGACGCGGACGGGGCCGGCGCCCCGGTGCCGGTCGGCGCGGGCGCTGGGGGCGCGAGCGCCGGGGGTGGGGGCGTACCGGGGCCCCCGGTACGCCCCGGCGAAGCAGAGGCAGGGACAGAAGCGGAGCCGGATGCGGATGCGGAAGAGGAAGCGGACGCGGACGCGGACGCCGAAGGGGAAGAGGAACGGGACGGGCTGACGGTCGCGGACGGCGCGGCAGAGGATGAGGAAGGGGCCCCAGGCGAGGTCGAAGAAGGCGACGGCGCGGGGGTGGTGCGGGCCGCGGGCGGCGGAGCCGTGGTCGCCGCCGACGCGCCGGCGGTCGCCTCCATCCCGTACGCCAGGCCCCGCCCGTACGCCACGCCCTGCCCGTACCCGAGGGGCGCGGCGTACAGGGTGCACGCGCAGGTGAACACGCAGGTGAGCGCGGGGCCGAGAGCCCGCGCGCGCGCCCTGCGGAGTACTGGAGTCACCGGGTGACCCCCTCCCGTACCGAGCAGCCGAGATGGTCGACTCAGCGTCACATGACGGGACGTTTCCGGCATCCGGGACGGGGTCAGCAGGTGTAAGAGGGGGGCGCCAGGACTACTGCGGCGGGTTGCCCGTCGAGATCTTGAGAGTGAACTCGGCGTCCTTGGCGGCGATGTCCTCACCGGCCGGCGGGTACTGCTCCAGGACCGTGCCCTCGCCGTACGTCGCCTCGTCCACCGGGGTCTGGGTCATGATCTTCCATCCGGCGGCCTGGACGCAGTCCTTCACCGACTGGATGTTCTTGTACATGAAGTTGGGGACCTCGAACTTCTCGGGGTCGTCGCTCGACTCCCTCGGCTGGGAGCACTTCTTCGGGTCGATCGTCTTGGTCAGGTCGGGACCCTTGTGGCCCGGCGCCGCGGTCTGGCTCTGCTGTGTCTCCGTGCCGCCGGTGCCGCCCGCCTCCGTGCCCGGGTCGTCGTCCTTCATATTGGTCACCACGAGCACTCCGCCGATCGCGAGCAGCGCGGCGACGATCGCGCCCACCAGCATCGGCGTCCGCCGCGAACCGCCGCCCGTCGAGGCGGGTGCGGGCGTGTGCACCGGCGCGTACGGCGCGGGGCCCGGGGTCTGGTACGACGCCGGGGCCGGGGCGGGGGTCTGGTACGACACCGGCGCGGGCGTCGGCGCCTGCTGCGGGTAGCCGTACGACGGCGCGGGCGCGGGGGTCGCGGGGCCGTACGGTCCCGGCTGGTAGGGCTGGTGCACGCCGTGCGGGCCGGGCTGCGGGGTCGGCGGCGGGGTCTGGCCGACGGGCGGGAAGACCGCCGAGCCGACGCCCGCGCCGCTGCTGACCGGACCGCCGCCCTGGACGATCATCGGAGCGCCGGTCTGGCCTGCCGAGAGCACCCGCAGGCACTCGTCGCGCATCGCCGCCGCGCTCGGGAACCGCTCGTTCGGGTTCTTTCGCAACGCGCGGGCGACGAGCGCGTCCATCGCCGGCGTCACCGCCCGGTTGACGGTGGACGGGGCGACCGGCTCCTCCTGCACGTGCGCGTACGCGATGGCGAGGGCGGAGTCGGCGTCGAAGGGGAGACGGCCCGTGAGGAGCTGGAAGAGCATGATGCCGACCGAGTAGAGGTCGGAGCGGGCGTCCACCGGGCGCCCGAGGGCCTGTTCGGGGGAGAGGTACTGCGGAGTGCCGACGACCATGCCGGTCTGCGTCATCGACGTGACGCCGGACTGCATGGCCCGCGCGATGCCGAAGTCCATGACCTTGACCACGCCGCGCTTGGTCGTCATCACGTTGCCGGGCTTGATGTCGCGGTGGACCAGGCCCATCTCGTGGCTGACCTCGAGGGCGGCCAGCACGTCGGCCGTGACCTTCAGCGCCTTGTCGGCCGGCATCGCGCCGTACTGCCTGACGTCCGAGGCGAGGACCGAGCCGAGCGGCTGCCCCTCCACGTACTCCATGACGATGTACGGCATGACGGCACCGCCGAGGTCGTCCTCGCCGGTGTCGAAGACCGAGACGATGTTGGTGTGCGAAAGCTTCGCGACCGCCTGCGCCTCGCGCCGGAACCGCTCGCGGAACGACTGCTCCCGGCCGAGCTCGGTGTGCAGCGTCTTGATGGCGACCTGCCGGTCGAGCGCGCTGTCGTAGGCCAGGTACACCGACGCCATGCCGCCCTCGCCGAGAAGGTCACGCAGCTGGTACCGGCCGCCCGCGACCGAACCGCCCGCATAGCGGCCCTGTGCGCCGTCCTGGCTCATCTGTGCTTCCCCCTACGCGCGCGTGGCGGCGTTGATCCGGAATTTCCTGGCCAAGTCTGCCCGAGGGCAGTGACACGTCAAGCCGGGTGCCCGTTCCGTGACCCTCCGCACAGGAAGCGTTTCCGTAGCTGCGGAGGAAAGCGTCGAATTTGCACAGGTGTACGCGGAGGGGGTTGGATGGCCCGTCCATCTCGGACCGTGATGTCGTACGGAGCCTGTAGCGTGACGACTGGACACGGCACGACAGACGACGGCGAGGACTGATGGCACCCGAATCCGGATCAGGTGGCGGTGTGCCGGACGCGTCAGCGGAGTCCTGGGGCGTCGGCGGAGTCGTCGGCGACGGGCGTTACCGCCTGACCCACCGTCTGGGCCGCGGCGGCATGGCCGAGGTGTTCGCCGCCGAGGACGTACGGCTCGGCCGCACCGTCGCCGTGAAGCTCCTCCGCGCCGACCTCGCCGAGGACCCGGTCTCCAAGGCACGCTTCACCCGCGAGGCGCAGTCCGTCGCCGGGCTCAACCACCATGCCATCGTCGCCGTGTACGACTCCGGCGAGGACCTCGTGGCCGGCCGGCCCGTGCCGTACATCGTGATGGAGCTGGTCGAGGGCCGCACCATCCGCGACCTGCTGCTCAGCGCCGAGGCCCCCGGGCCCGAGCAGGCCCTCATCATCGTCTCCGGGGTCCTGGAGGCGCTGGCCTACTCGCACCAGCACGGCATCGTGCACCGCGACATCAAGCCGGCGAACGTGATCATCACCCACGGCGGCGCCGTCAAGGTCATGGACTTCGGCATCGCCCGCGCCCTGCACGGCGCGCAGTCGACGATGACCCAGACCGGCATGGTCATGGGCACCCCGCAGTACCTCTCGCCCGAGCAGGCGCTCGGCAAGGCCGTCGACCACCGCTCCGACCTGTACGCGACCGGCTGCCTCCTCTACGAACTTCTCGCGCTGCGGCCCCCGTTCACCGGTGAGACCCCGTTGTCCGTCGTGTACCAGCACGTCCAGGACGCGCCGGTCCCGCCGTCCGACGTCACGCAGTCCGTGCCGCCGGAGCTCGACGGGCTGGTGATGCGCTCGCTCGCGAAGGAGCCGGACGACCGGTTCCAGAGCGCCGAGGAGATGCGCGGCCTCATCCAGTACAGCCTGCAGATGCTCCAGCAGCAGGGCGGCCACACCGGTACGTGGAACACCGGGCCGGTCGAGACGCACGACGGCGGACACACCCCGGTCGGCGGCATGGCCGCGACGACCGCCCTGGGTCACCCGATGCACGGCGAGACCGCGTCGCACGGCCCGATCCTGCCGCCGGTCAACCCGGACGACGGCGGATACGGCTACGACGGCGGTACGGGCGGCACCGGCGGCTACGGCCAGAACGGGGCCTACAACTCGCAGGGCGGCGGGAACGGCAGGCACGGCAAGGTGTGGCTGCTCGCGGCGCTCGCGGTGATCGCGGTCGTCGCCGGAGTCGTCTTCGCGCTCGACAAGACCGGCGGGAAGGGCGGCGAGAAGGGCGTCATCACGCCGACCGTCAGCACCGCGCCGTCGTCGGCCTCCGAGGAGCCCACTCCCTCGCAGGAGACGAGCGAGGAGCCGTCGCAGGACCCGGGCACGACGGGCGGCGGCCAGAGCCAGGCTCCGTGGCCGCCGGAGACGACGTACGACCCGCCGGCCACCACGACCACGCCGCCGTCCCAGGAGCCGACGGGCGAGCCGACGACGACCCCGCCCACCACGACCGAGGGCACGCCGACGCCGACGGGCACGCCGACGGGCGGCGAGACGACGGGCGGCGGCGAGCCCACCGGCGGCGAGACGACGGGCGGCGGCGAGCCCACCGGGGGCAACGGCAACACGGGCACGACGGCACCGCCGGACGCCGGCGCCGAGACCCGCTGACGCGACTGCCGGCGCGTGCTGCCGACGCGTCCTGCCGGTGCGTCCTCCGGCACGTCCGGCGGCCGGGTGACGCGTCCGCTCACGCCGTGAACGAGCGTCCGGCGGCCGGGTTGCGCCGTCCTTTCACGCCGTGAACGCGTCGCGGACCGCCGCGTACTCGCGGGTCCACCAGACCGCCAGGGCCGACACCGCCGGAAACTGCGGGTCGGCCCTTCGGTCGTGCAGCTGGTAGCGCCAGCGCAGGGTCCAGAAGTCGTTGAGCCGCTCCCACCACACCCGGTGCGCCGCCGCCGCCAGCTCGGCGCGGTCGGCGCCCGCCGCCCGCCGGTACGCGCGCGCGTACGCCCGCACCTTCTCCAGGGCCAGCTCACCGCCCGGCCGTACGAAGAAGATCGCGGCGGCCCTGACCGCCTCCTCGGCCCTGGGGCGGACCGCGAGCCGGTCCCAGTCGACGATCGCGGCGGGCTCCGCGCCGCGGTAGAGCAGGTTCAGCGGGTGGAAGTCGCCGTGCACCCAGCCGGCGGCTGCGGCGGGCGGCGGCCGGTGGTGGGCGTGCTGGGCGAGCAGCCGGCGCCGCTCCCTGAGCCGGTGCTCGGCGAGCGCGTCGAAGCTGTCGCGGGGGCGGTGGGCGCGGGCGAGGCGGATCAGTTCGTCGATGGCCCGGAAGGTGTCCTGGAGGTCGGCGCTCGCGCAGACGTCCCCTCCGGCGGCCCCGGACGTCCCGTCCGGCCCCGGCCCCGGGGGCTCCATCACCCGGTCGAGGGCGGTGTGGACCTGCCCGAGGAGGGTGCCGAGGCGCCGGGAGCAGCCGGCGGAGAGCTGGGCGCCGTCGCGGTGGCGGCCGTCGATCCACGGGTGCAGGGCGTAGCAATGGCCGCCGATGACGGCGACCGTGCGGCCGGTGGCGTCGGGCAGCGGTGGGGCGACGGGCAGGCCGAGGGCGTGCAGTCGCTGGGTGGCGCGGTGCTGGCGGGCGATGGTGGCGCGGTCGGCGGTGGGGGCGTCCAGGTGCTGCTTGAGGAAGTAGGTGCCGCGGGTGGTGGAGAGCCGGAAGCCCCGGTTGAGGAGCCCCTCGGCGACGGGCACGCAGGCCAGGGGCTCCCCGGCATGCCGATGGCGACGCAGCAGGGCGCCGAGGGGCGGGTCGGGCGCCGGGAGTGTTTCAGATGAGCGCGGCACCCGCCAGATGTTAGATCACGCTACGTGGTGAAGATGTCGCCGTACGGAGTGGGGGGCGGGCCGGGTCGTCGGCGTCTCGCTCGCGTAGTCGAGCGCGTGCACCGTCACGAACTGCGGTTCGATCCGCATGTAGACCGGCGCGAAGGGCTCACCGTCCGCCTGCTCGGGTGCGGGACCGAAGGCCGCGAGCTCCTCCTCGGTCGGTTCGACGATCTCGGCGGTGCCGGTGAACTGCACGGACCAGAGGTTCTCGGAGCCCGAGTTGAAGTTGTCCGCGCCGTACGCGACGACGCTGCCGTTGCAGGCGCGGTGGTAGCCGAGCCCCTGGTGCATCCGGAGCACGACGCGGCCGTCGGTCACGATGTGCCGGGCGGGGGCGACGAACGGCATCGCCCGCATGCTCGTCGCCACCCGGCCGTACGACACGCGGCCGAGCATCTCGATGGCGCGGATCTCGTCGGTGGACATGGCCTCCACTCTCCGCCACCGGCACCGTGTCGGAAAGGGGCCCCTCGCCCTGCCCCAAGGGGGCCGTAAGTCCCGAATCGCCGACCCCCGGGTCAGCGGCGCTCCGCCTGGAGCCGCGCCACATAGGCCGCGGCCTGCGAGCGTCGCTCCATGCCCAGCTTCGACAGCAGGCTGGAGACGTAGTTCTTGATGGTCTTCTCCGCGAGGTGGAGCCGCTCGCCGATGACCCGGTTGGTCAGGCCCTCACCGATCAGGTCCAGGATCTTGCGCTCCTGCTCCGTCAGGTTGGAGAGCTTGTCGTCACGCTTCGGATTGTTCCCGTCGCGCAGCCGCTCCAGGACGCGGGCGGTCGCCACCGGGTCGAGCAGTGACTTGCCCGCCGCCACGTCCCGTACCGCGTTCAGCAGTTCGTTGCCCCGGATGGCCTTGAGCACGTAACCCGAGGCCCCGGCCATGATCGCGTCGAAGAGTGCCTCGTCGTCCGCGTACGAGGTCAGCATCAGGCATGTGATGCTCTCGTCCCGCGATCGGATCTCGCGGCAGACCTCCACCCCGCTGCCGTCGGGCAGGCGCACGTCGAGCACGGCCACGTCGGGACGGGTCGCGGGGATCCTGACCAGGGCATCCGCCGCCGTGCCGGCCTCGCCGACCACCTCGATGTCGTCCTCCACGGAGAGCAACTCGTGGACGCCGCGCCGGACCACTTCGTGGTCGTCCAGCAGAAATACCCGGATTTTTCCTTCTTCGCGCACGCGGTCAGTCTCACATATTGGCTCTTCCCGCGCCCGGGGTGCGCGGGATAACGTGCCGCTTGTTCCGACGACGGTGTCGGGCCGTTGTCCACGCCCTGACCAGGGCGGAGTCCCCGCTTTTCTCGATTTACTTGGAAATCCAAGCAAAATCGCAGGTCAGGTGGGGTTTCGCGGGAATGCCGCACTGTGGGTAACGTGCCTATGACGGCGTTCGTCGGGGCACCTGTCACGCCTGACCCCGACCGCGTCGCACCCACCCCGTGCGAAGGTACGGACAAGGCGGAGCCGCACTGGCCCACCCGGCGAACCCGGAGGCCGGACCGACGGAGGAGCACGCACGTGACCGTGGAGAGCACTGCCGCGCGCAAGACGACGCGACGCAGCAGCGGCACCAAGCGCACCGCAAGCGCGAGCACGAGCACCACCAAGAAGACGAGCACGCGCGCCTCGGCGGGAGCGACGGAGCCCGAGCTCGTCCAGCTGCTGACGCCCGAGGGAGAGCGCGTCCAGCACCCCGATTACGACATCGACCTGAGCGCCGATGAGCTGCGCGGTCTCTACCGCGACATGGTGCTCACCCGTCGCTTCGACGCCGAGGCCACCTCGCTGCAGCGCCAGGGCGAGCTGGGCCTGTGGGCCTCGCTGCTCGGCCAGGAGGCGGCCCAGATCGGTTCCGGCCGGGCCCTTCGGGACGACGACTACGTCTTTCCCACCTATCGCGAGCACGGTGTCGCGTGGGTCCGTGGCGTCGACCCGACGAATCTGCTGGGAATGTTCCGTGGTGTGAACCACGGTGGCTGGGATCCCAACAGCAACAATTTCCACCTGTACACGATCGTTCTCGGTTCGCAGACCCTGCACGCCACCGGCTATGCCATGGGTATCGCCAAGGACGGCGCGGATTCCGCCGTGCTCGCGTACTTCGGTGACGGCGCCTCCAGCCAGGGTGACGTCAACGAGTCGTTCGTCTTCTCCGCGGTCTACAACGCCCCCGTCGTGTTCTTCTGCCAGAACAACCAGTGGGCCATTTCCGAGCCCATCGAGAAGCAGACGCGCGTCCCGCTCTACCAGCGGGCCAGCGGCTTCGGCTTCCCCGGTGTCCGCGTCGACGGCAACGACGTCCTGGCCTGTCTGGCCGTGACCCGTTCGGCCCTCGAGCGGGCTCGCCGCGGCGAGGGCCCGACCCTCATCGAGGCGTTCACCTACCGCATGGGCGCCCACACCACCTCCGACGACCCGACGCGCTACCGCCGTGACGCGGAGCGCGCGGAGTGGGAGGCCAAGGACCCGATCCTGCGTCTCAAGGCGTACCTGGAGAACGAGGGCCACGCCGACGCGGCCTTCTTCGAGGAGCTGGAGGCGGAGAGCGAGGCGCTCGGCAAGAGCGTCCGCGAGGCCGTCCGCGCCATGCCCGTCCCGGAGCACATGGCGATCTTCGACCACACGTACGCGGACGGGCACGCGCTCGTCGACGAGGAGCGCGCGCAGTTCGCCGCCTACGAGGCGTCCTTCGCGGCCGGAGAGGACGAGTAATCATGGCTGTACAGAATCTTCCTCTCGCGAAGGCGCTCAACGAGTCGCTGCGCAAGGCCCTGGAGACCGACCCCAAGGTCGTCATCATGGGCCTGGACGTCGGCAAGCTCGGCGGAGTCTTCCGGATCACCGACGGCCTGCAGAAGGACTTCGGCGAGGACCGGGTGGTCGACACCCCGCTCGCCGAGTCCGGCATCGTCGGCACCGCGATCGGCCTCGCCCTGCGCGGCTACCGGCCGATCGTGGAGATCCAGTTCGACGGCTTCGTCTTCCCGGCGTACGACCAGATCGTCACGCAGCTGGCGAAGATGCGGGCCCGTTCGCTCGGCACGGTGAAGATGCCGGTCGTCATCCGCATCCCGTACGGCGGCGGCATCGGTGCGGTCGAGCACCACTCCGAGTCCCCCGAGTCGCTCTTCGCGCACGTCGCGGGCCTCAAGGTCGTCACCCCGGCGAACTCCTCCGACGCCTACTGGATGCTCCAGCAGGCGATCCAGAGCGACGACCCGGTCATCTTCTTCGAGCCCAAGCGCCGCTACTGGGACAAGGGTGAGGTCGACACCGAGGCCTTCCCCGGCGAGCTGCACAAGGCCCGTGTCGCTCGCGAGGGCACGGACCTCACCCTCGCCGCCTACGGCCCGATGGTGAAGACCTGCCTGGAGGTGGCCTCCGCCGCGGCCGGGGAGGGCAAGTCGATCGAGGTCGTGGACCTGCGCTCGATCTCCCCGCTCGACTTCGACACCATCCAGGCCTCGGTCGAGAAGACCCGCCGCCTGGTCGTGGTCCACGAGGCGCCCGTCTTCTTCGGCTCCGGCGCGGAGATCGCCGCCCGCATCACCGAGCGCTGCTTCTACCACCTGGAGGCCCCCGTCCTGCGGGTCGGCGGCTACCACGCGCCGTATCCGCCGGCGCGCCTGGAAGAGGAGTACCTGCCGGGTCTCGACCGTGTGCTCGACGCCGTCGACCGCTCGCTGGCGTACTGAGGAGAGCACCGTGACGATCCGCGAATTCAAGATGCCCGATGTGGGCGAGGGCCTCACCGAGGCCGAGATCCTCAAGTGGTACGTGCAGCCCGGTGACACCATCACCGACGGGCAGGTCGTGTGCGAGGTCGAGACGGCCAAGGCCGCGGTCGAGCTGCCGATCCCCTTCGACGGCACGGTCCACGAGCTGTGCTTCCCCGAGGGGACGACGGTCGACGTCGGCCAGGTCATCATCTCGGTGAACGTCGGCGGCGAGGCCGCGCCCGCGCCCGAGGCCCCGGTGGCCCAGGCCGCCCCGGTCGTGGCGGCTCCGGCCGCCCCGGCGGACGAGGACGGCGAGCCCAAGGGCCGTACGCCGGTCCTCGTCGGCTACGGCGTGGCCGCGTCCTCCACCAAGCGCCGCCCGCGCAAGGCGGTCACGGGCACGGCCCAGGCCGCGCCTGCCGCCACCGCACCCGCCGCCGCGCCCGTCGCCGTCTCCGTACCGGAGCAGCTCAACGGGCACGCGTCGGCCGGTGCCGGTGCCCGGCCGCTGGCCAAGCCGCCGGTCCGGAAGCTCGCGAAGGACCTCGGGGTCGACCTCGCGACGGTCACCCCGACCGGCCCGGACGGCATCATCACCCGTGACGACGTGCACGCGGCGGCCGCTCCGGCGCCCGCTCCGGCCGTCGAAGCCCCGGCGCCCGTGGCGGCTCCCGCCCCGGTCGCGGCTCCGGTCGCGGCGCCCGCGCCCGTCGTGCCGGCCGCCGTCTCGGCCGACGCCCGGGAGACCCGTGTGCCCGTCAAGGGCGTACGGAAGGCCACGGCGGCGGCGATGGTCGGTTCGGCCTTCACCGCTCCGCACGTCACCGAGTTCGTGACCTTCGACATCACGCGCACGATGAAGCTGGTCGAGGAGCTCAAGTCCGGCAAGGACATGGCGGGCCTGCGGGTCAATCCGCTGCTCCTCATCGCCAAGGCCGTCCTGGTCGCGGTCAGGCGCAACCCGGAGATCAACGCGGCCTGGGACGAGGCGGCGCAGGAGATCGTCCTCAAGCACTACGTGAACCTGGGCATCGCCGCGGCCACCCCGCGCGGTCTGCTCGTGCCGAACATCAAGGACGCGCACGCGCAGACCCTGCCCGAGCTCTCGGCGTCCCTGAGCGAGCTGATCTCCACCGCCCGCGACGGGAAGACGACCCCGGCGGCCATGCAGGGCGGCACCTTCACCATCACCAACGTCGGCGTCTTCGGCGTCGACACCGGTACGCCCATCCTCAACCCCGGCGAGTCCGCGATCCTCGCGGTCGGTGCGATCAAGCTCCAGCCGTGGGTCCACAAGGGCAAGGTGAAGCCGCGACAGGTCACCACGCTGGCCCTCTCCTTCGACCACCGACTGGTCGACGGCGAGCTCGGCTCCAAGTTCCTGGCGGACGTCGCCGCGATCCTGGAGCAGCCGAAGCGTCTGATCACCTGGAGCTGACCCCGGCCTGGGCATAGTGCGTGCGCGGGTTCGCCCGTTCGGGTTCGCTCGTTTCACGTGAAACATGAGGCCCCGTCCACGATGTGGACGGGGCTCTCTGTTGCACCCCTGTTGTATCTAAGCTGTGTTCATGGCATCCGCTCCCCCCGCAGCCAACCGCGTCTACACGCACGTCAAGCAGGCCGTACTCGACCGGCGCTACGAGGGAGGCACCCTCCTCACCGAGGGCGAACTCGCCCTCGCCGTCGGGGTGTCCAGGACGCCCGTCCGCGAGGCGCTCCTCAAGCTGGAGATGGAAGGGCTGCTCAAGCTCTATCCGAAGAAGGGCGCCCTCGTCCTCGCCGTCTCCGCCCAGGAGATCGCCGACGTCGTCGAGACCCGTCTGCTCGTCGAGGAGTTCGCCGTCCGCCGGGCCGTGCCCGCGCCCGCCTCGCTCGTCGAGCGCCTCGAAGAGCTCCTGGAGGAGCAGAAGCAGCGCGCCGAGGCCGGAGACCTCGCCGAGGTCGCCGTCACCGACCGCTGCTTCCACGCCGAGATCGTCCGGCACGCCGGCAACCAGATACTGTCCCGCCTCTACGACCAGCTCCGCGACCGCCAGTTGCGCATGGGCGTCGCCGTGATGCAGTCGCAGCCCGACCGCGTCGCCAAGAACATCACCGAGCACGCCGAGATCCTCGACCGGATCAAGGCCGGTGACGTGGAGGGCGCCGCGTTCTGCGTCCGCCAGCACCTCAGCTGGGTCAAGGTCCTGGTCAGGGGCGAGGACCGGTGAGCGGCGACAGCCGAAAGGGCAACGGCGGCCGGGACGGCCACGGCGGCCAGAACGCGTACGGCTCCGCAGGCACCCTCCCCGGCGACCCGCCCGGCGGCCGCCGCGCCGCCCTCGTCTGGGGCGTCGGCGTCGCCGTCTACTTCGTCGCCGTCATCTTCCGCACGTCCCTCGGCGTCGCCGGACTCGACGCCGCCGACCGCTTCGACGTCAACGCCTCCGCGCTCTCCACCTTCTCCATACTCCAGCTGCTCGTCTACGCGGGCATGCAGATACCCGTCGGCCTCATGGTCGACCGGCTCGGCACCAAGAAGGTCCTCGCCCTCGGCGTCGTCCTGTTCACCCTCGGCCAGCTGGGCTTCGCGCTCGCCCCCTCGTACGGCACGGCGCTCGCCGCCCGCGCCCTCCTGGGCTGCGGCGACGCCATGACCTTCATCAGCGTCCTGCGCCTCGGCACCCGCTGGTTCCCCGCCCGCCGCGGACCGCTGATCGCCCAGCTCGCCGGTCTCATCGGGATGGCCGGCAACCTCGTCTCCACCGTCTTCATCGCCCGCGCCCTGCACGGCCTCGGCTGGACGACCACCTTCGTCGGCAGCTCCCTCGCGGGCGTCCTCGTCCTCGTCCTGCTGCTGCTCTTCCTCAAGGACCACCCCGAGGGGTACGAGCCCCAGCCCGCCACCCACGCGGGCGCGGCCTACGTCCGCCGCCAGATCGCCGAGTCCTGGCGGGAACCCGGCACCCGCCTCGGCATGTGGGTGCACTTCACCACCCAGTTCCCCGCGATGGTCTTCCTGCTGCTCTGGGGACTGCCCTACCTCGTCGAGGCGCAGGGCCTCTCCCGGTCGGCCGCCGGGGGACTGCTCACCCTGGTCGTCCTCTCGAACATGGTGGTCGGCCTCGCGTACGGGCAGATCATCGCCCGCCACCACAGGGCCCGCGCCCCGCTCGCCCTCGGCACGGTCGCCTCCACCGCCCTGCTGTGGGGCGCCACCCTCGCGTACCCCGGCGACCACGCCCCGATGTGGCTCCTCGTCACCCTCTGCCTGGTCCTCGGCGCCTGCGGACCCGCCTCGATGATCGGCTTCGACTTCGCCCGCCCCGCGAACCCGCCGGAGCGCCAGGGCACCGCGTCCGGCATCGTCAACATGGGCGGGTTCGTGGCCTCGATGACCACGCTGCTCGCCGTCGGCCTGCTCCTCGACGCGACCGGCGACAACTACCGGATCGCGTTCTCGTCCGTCTTCGTCCTGGAAGCCCTCGGCGTCGTCCAGATCCTGCGCCTCAAGGCCCGCACCCACCGCAGGGAGCGCGAACGGCTGGTGGCCAGCCGCGTCGAGGCCGTACACGTGCCGGTCTGAGAGGTCAGTGGGGCGTCACCGCGAAGTTGTCGAGGATCGCGCGGGCCAGCTCCTCGTCGCCCTCCACCTTGACCCGGTCGGCCACATCGGCCGGCCGGACCCGGCCACAGGCGAGGCGTACGAACGTCTCCCAGTCCGTCGCGAGCGTCACCGCCGGGCCCAGCGAGGGCGCCCCGTCGATCGAACCCCGGCCCTCCGCGTCGACCCGGACCGTCCGCAGGAACTCGACCGGCCCGCTCACGTCCACGACCACCGCGGAGGACGCCGGCGCCCCCGCGTCCTTGGCGACCACCTTCGGCAGCGCCTCGAGGAGCACGTCCCGCGTCACGTGCGCGCCCGCCGAGTCCAGGTTGCCCGGCGCGCCGAGCGCCGCCCGCAGGTCCTGCTCGTGCACCCACACGTCGAAGGCGCGCATCCGGTACGCCAGTTCCAGGGACTGCTCGGCGCCGAGGGGCGCGCGGATCAGGTGCTCGGGGGAGCGGTTCTCGTTGCGGAGCTGCCGGGCCCGGCGGATCAGGATGTACTCCAGCTCCGAGGTCATCTCCGGCGCGGTGTGGTGCCGCCGCACGTCGACCTGGACCTCCATGTAGCGCGCGAAGTCACTGCGTACGTGGTACAGATCGCGCGGCAGGGAGTGGATCGGCCGCGGGTCGCCGAGCATCTCCGTCTCCATGCCGATCACATGGGACACGATGTCCCGGACCGACCAGCCTGGGCACGGTGTCGGCCGGTTCCACTCGCCCTCCACGAGCGGCTGCACCAGCTCGGCTATCGCCTCGATGGAATGGGTCCAGGCGTCGGCGTAGTTCTGGAGGCTGGGATGGACGGTCACGGGACCCCTCGGCGGTTCTTCGGTGCGCGGGCTGAATAACACGACTGGGTGGGAGGCTCGGACGCTAAGTTACGCTGCCCGAAGGCACCCCGGCAGTGCTTTCGTGTGACGATCGTAGGCCGGTGTTGACGGCTCGAATGCCAGGACGGTGGTAGTGTGCGCGCCTCGCTGATCCAGATCGCGGTAGACCCGGACGAACCGGTCGACGCCCGTCGCGCCCGCGTGGCGCGCCTCGTACGGGAGGAATCCGGCCGCGCCGACCTCGTCGTCCTGCCGGAACTGTGGCCCACGGGCGCCTTCGCGTACGAGATGTTCGCCGCCGAGTCCGAGCCGCTGAACGGCCCCACGCACCGGGAGATGGCGGCCGCCGCGCGCGACGCCGGAGTCTGGCTGCACGCCGGTTCCTTCGTCGAGGCGGAGGGCGGCGCTCTCTACAACACCTCGCTCGTCCTCTCCCCCGACGGCGAACTCGCCGCCTCCTACCGGAAGATCCACCGCTTCGGCTTCGACAAGGGCGAGGCGGTGATGATGGCCGCGGGGGAGGACCTCGTGACGGTCGACCTGCCGCACCTCACCCTCGGCGTCGGCACCTGTTACGACCTGCGCTTCCCCGAACTCTTCCGCGGCCTCGTCGACGCCGGCGCCCAGGCCTTCGTCGTCCCGGCGGGCTGGCCCGCCCGCCGCCGCGCCCACTGGACCCTCCTCGCCCAGGCACGTGCCGTCGAGAACCAGGCGTACGTCCTCGCCTGCGGTACGGCTGGCACCCACGCGGGCGTCGAGCAGGCCGGTCACTCGATCGTCGTCGACCCCTGGGGCGAGGTCCTCGCCGAGGCGGGCCCGGACGAGGAGATCCTGCGGGTCGACCTCGACCCGGCGAAGGTGACGACGACCCGCGACCAGTTCCCGGCCCTGAAGGACCGGGTCCTGGGGGTGGCGACACCGCGCACGCCCCGGTAGCGGGGTCCAGAACCGCGCGAACAGGGACACCGCCCGCTCAGGCATCCCGCTCAGGCCCGCGGCCTCAGGCATCCCCCTCAGGCATCCCCCTCAGGCCTGCGCCTCCGCCCACAGCTCCGTCACGCGGGAGAGGCCCGCGCGTACCGCCCCGCCCCGGGTGAGCGCCGCGCGGTCCACCCCCGCGAAGATCAGCGCCAGGGACAGGTCGGCCGCGCCCGCCCGGCCCGTCACCACGACGTCGAGCCGCCGCCGCTTCCCGCGCACCGACACGGTGACCCCCGGGTCCTCGGCGTCCGCGTCGCGGGCCAGCACCCAGGAGCGCCGGTTCACGGCCCACAGCCGGTAGCGGTCACCGCCGTACCGCAGGCCGAGCCCCCGCTGCCGGGAGGTCGCGCCGAACCGGTTGCGGGTCATGGAGACGACCGCGTCGCCGACGCGGAGGGTCGCCCGGTTCAGGCTCGGCAGCCGGAGCAGGTCCGTGTGGATGCCCCGGGCCTCGTACGACGCCGTCGGTATCAGCCCGCCCCGCAGCTCCGACATCACCAGCTCGGGCGCGGTCTGCCGCAGCGGGGCCTCCACGGTGATCTCGCCGAACTCGGCCGACACGCCCCGCCAGCCGGCCTGCCGCTCGTACCCCTTGCCCTCCCGCCACGGGCGCAGCGTGAACGGTGTGACGGTGCTGTGCATGGTGACCTCCCCGGCCGAGCCGTGACGCGTCAGACGACGATCGCATGCAGGGAGGCCCGTTCCGGCGCCGGGTCCGGGGTGTACTCCGCCCAGGCCGCCGCCAGCCTCCGTACCGCCTCCGTCAGGACATCGGGCGGCGCGAGGAAGTGGAGCCTGAGGTGGCGGAGGCTGCCGCCGAGCGCGTCGGCCGTCGAGCCGGGGAGGACGGCCACCCCGTGGCGGAGGGCGAGTTGCGCGAAGGAGACGCCGTCGCCGTGCGGGAGCCGTACCCACAACGTCTGACCGCCCGTGGACGGCGCGCACGACCAGGACGGCAGCCGGCGGGCGAGCTCGGCCCTGAGGTGGTCGTGGCCCGCGCGCACCGACGCCAGGCGGGCCGCGAGGACCGGGGCGAAGTCGTCGAGGAGGCGGACCGCGGCGAGTTGGGACGGCAGGTCGCTGCCCAGGTCGTGGAGGGCCTTGAGCCGGGCGAGGCGGGCGACCAGGTGCGCAGGACCGCGCAGCCAGCCGATGCGGAGTCCGCCCCACACCATCTTGCTCAGCGAACCGACCCCGATCACCTCACCGTACGAGGAGAGCGACCGCTCCGGCGGCGACGCCGGGTCGAACGCCAGGTCCGCGAGGACCTCGTCGTCCACGAGCGGTACGCCGAGCGCGTTCGCCGACTCGACGAGCCGGCGCCCGGCGAGCGGCGGCAGCACCGCGCCCGTGGGGTTCTGGAACCGGGCCATGACGTACGCCAGGGCCGGACGGTGACGTTCCATCAGTCGTACCGCCTCCGCCACGTCGATCCCGTACGGCCCGACCGCCACCGGCAGCGGTACGGCGGCCGCCTCCCGGAACAGGTCGAGCGCCCCCGGATACGTCGGCGCCTCCACGAGCACCTCGTCGCCCGGCGCGAGCAGCAGCCGCGTCAGGAGCGAGATCGCCTGCTGCGCACCGGTGGTGACCAGGATCTGCCCCGGCTCGGTCGGCACCCCGCGCGCCGCGTACCGCCCGGCGACCGCCGCCCGCAGCGCCGCGAGACCGGCCGGGTGGTAGCCGAGGTCACCGTCGGGCAGGACAAGCGAGCGGTACGCCTCCGCCAGCTCGGGCGGCGGCTGCGCCGGGGCCGCGCAGCTCAGCAGGATCACGTCGTCCGGCGCCTCCAGGAGATGCAGGAAGAGAGGGTTCGACGTCTCCGTCACGCGGGGACCGGCCGGGCGGACGGGTGCGTCGGAGCCGCGCGGGGGTGACCCTGCCGCACGGGCTGCTCCGGCCACTTGAGGCGAGCCCGGTACCTGGGGCGAGCCCGGCAGCCGGGGCGACCCCGCCACTTGAGGCGCCCCCGGCACCCGGGCCGAGCCCGCCACCTGAGGCGACCCCGTCACCTGAGTCGACCCGCCTCCGTGAGGCGACCCCGTCACCCGGGCCGCTCCCGCCACCCGTGACGGCTCCGGCGCCAGCGCAGCCCGCGCGACCCGGGTTCCGCTGCCCTGGCGCCGTACCAGCCGCCCCTCCTGGCGCAGCGTGTCGTAGGCGGCGACCACCGTCGTACGGCCCACGGCGAGGGCCTTCGCGAGCCGACGGTCCGGCGGCAGGAGCGCGCCCGGCGGCAGCGCGGCCTCGTCCATCAGCCGGCGCAGCCGGGCCGCGAGCAGCAGGTACAGCGGCCCGCGCCCGGCCGACCAGCGGCCGAGCCGGGCGACGAGGTGGTCCAGGTCCAGAGGCGCGTCGATTGGCTCCATTGCCGGACCAATCTGCCGGGATTGGCCCTGGGAAGGCAAGCGGCGGGTCCACAGACTGAACGCATGAGCCACGCCGACGACTTCGAAGCCACGCCCCTCCGACCTACGGCCGACCTCGGGACGGTCCGTCCCGAGACCCTCGCCGTCCACCCGCCGCACGTGGAGATCAAGGGCAGCAGGCCCCTCGGCGTCCCCCTCCACCAGGGCCATGTCTTCGCCTTCGACTCGGCCGACGCCCTCGCCACCGCCTTCACCTCCGCGGACGCCTTCCTCTACAGCCGCCTCGGCAACCCCACCGTCCGCACCCTGGAGGACGCCGTCGCCCGCCTCGAAGGCGGCGCCGCCGGCCTCTCCTTCGCCTCCGGCATGGGCGCCGTCAACGCCGTGCTGCTCGGCCTGCTCTCCTCCGGCGACCACGTCATCGCCCAGAGCTGCCTGTACGGCGGTACGTACGCGGTCCTCACCGATCTCGCCAGCCGCTGGGGCGTCGACGTCACGTACGTGTCGGGCACCGACCCGGAGGAGGTACGGGCGGCCCTCCGCCCCGAGACCCGGCTCCTCTACCTGGAGACCATCGCCAACCCCACCACCCGCGTCTCCGACCTGCCCGCGCTCGCCGCCGTCGCGGCCGGGGCCGGGGTCCCGGTCGCCGTCGACAACACCTTCGCCTCCCCGCTCCTGTGCCGCCCCCTCGACCACGGCGCCGACATCGTCGTCCACTCGGCCACCAAGTACCTGTCCGGGCACGCGGACGTCCTCGGCGGCGTCGCCGTCTTCAAGGACGCCGAGCTGTACGGCAGGGTCCGCCACCACGCCGTCGAACAGGGCGCCTCCACCGACCCGTTCGCCGCCTGGCTGACCCTGCGCGGCATGCAGACCCTGTCCCTGCGCATGGAGCGCCAGTGCGCGAGCGCCGCCGACCTCGCCGCCCGGCTCGCCGCGCACCCGGCGGTCGCGGCCGTGCGCCACCCCGCGCTCGCGAGCCACCCGGACCGGGAGATCGCCGCCCGTCTGCTGCCCGGCGGGGGCGGCGGGGTGATCTCGGTCGACCTGGCGGGCGGCCGGGAGGCGGGCCGTACCTTCGTCGAGGCGGTACGGCTCGCCTCCCTCAGCGTCTCCCTCGGCGACGTGAAGACCCTGGTGATGCACCCGGCCTCCACCTCCCACCACCAGCTCGACGCGGCGGCGCTCGCGGCGGCCGGGATCGGCCCCGGCACGGTACGGATCTCGGTCGGCATCGAGCACGTCGAGGACCTGTGGACTGACCTGGAGCAGGCACTCCGGAAGGCCGTCTGACCGTCCTCGGGGGGCCTCTAGTCGTCCTCCCGCTCGCGCTCGGCCATCCGGATCACGCACACCGCCACGGCGACGAGCAGCGCGGTGTCCGCGTCCTCGCGGACCACGTTCACCGCGTACGTCTCGCGGACGTGGAACCACTGCCGGGAGATGTGGGCCAGGAGTTCACCCTCGTACTCGACGGTGAACTCCCGGTCCAGGATCCGGCCGCTGACGTCCAGTTCGGTGCCCTCGACGAGCGTCACCCGGTAGTGGTTGCGCAGCAGCGACAGCCGTTTGCGGCGGACGGTCGCGAGCGGCTGCTCACCCCGCTCGATGGTCATCGCGTCCCGCAGGCTGAACATCTTCTGCCGCAGCGTGATCAGGACCTGCCCGTCCGGATCCTTCAGCTCCAGGGTGTCGCGCAGCCGCAGCGCCTTGCCGTCGACGAGGAAGGCGTGGCGGCCCTGCTCGTCCTCGATCCAGTAGTCGTCACCGATCGCGAAGATCTTGTCCCGTACGAGATATTTCACGGCGGTATGCCTGCCCGTACGATCAGCGCTTCTCACCTGAAGTAGCGGATGAACGCGTCCGGGGTCGCCCCGAGCGTCGCGCCGAACGGCGAGTCGAGCTGATGGATCAGCAGCACCGTGAACGCGATGAAGCCGGCCAGACCCATCACCATCACCACATGGGTCACGCTCCTCCTCATCCCGAAGAGGAACATGAAGGCCAGCGTCAGCGCGCCCCCGATGATCAGGCCCGTCCACAGCACCGGCGAGAGCCGCTCCTGCGCCGCCGCCTCCCGGCCGCGCCGGGCGTCGTCGACGTAGCCGAGCTGGGCGAGGACCTCCTGGGCGGCGATCTGCTGCGGCACCTTCGCGGTCTCCTCCACCTCGCCGGCCCGCCGCAGCTGTTCGAGGAGCTGCCAGCCGGCCATGTCGAGCGGCTCGCGGGCCGCCATCACCGGCCACTCGACGTCGACGACATGACCGGCGTACGTACGGGCCGCCTCGCGCAGCGGCTGCCGCCGGTCGGCGGGGAGGGCGTCCGCGAGCAGGTACATCTGGTGGAGGGCGCTCGCCTCTGCCTGTACGTGGTCGGCGGCGGAGGAGCGGGTGTCCCAGACGGAGACGAGGCAGAGACCGAGGACGACGGCGTAGAGCACCGACACCATCATGGCGATGTACTCGGCGACGTCCTCGCGGGGCTCCTCGTCCTCCCCGAGCGGGAAGAGCCTGGTCTTGGCGACGGCGGCGAGGGCGGCGACGAGCGCGACGCCGAGGACGACGACGAGCGTTTCGAGCAGGGCCACGGTCAGCTTCTCCGGTTGCCGAGGAGGGCGGCGGCGACGGCCGCCGGGATCAGGAGCAGCAACAACATCGTCACGACGCCGAACTCATTCGCCTCCCGCCCCCGCCGCCGCAGCCGCCCCAGGAACCCCTCGGAGTCGAGGGTGGCGGCACGGCGGGCGACAGGAGGACCGACAGCGGTCCCGACACCGGTACTGGCCCCGACCCCGGCGCTGGCGGTGCCACCGACCCCGGCACCGGCGGAGGCCCCGGTACCGGCGGAGGCACCGGCGCTGGCCCCGGCGGCGTCCCCGGCTCCGGGCGGCCCGACGGGCAGGACCGGGGACGCGGGTTCCAGGGGTACGGACCCGGGGGGTACGGCTCCGGGGGGCGCGGCCGGTGGGGGCGCGGCTCCTGGAGGTGCGGGGGCGCCGGGTGGGGCGGCCCCGGGTGGGGCGGCGGCACCGGGGGCGGCAGGCGCGGGTGGGGCGGCCCCGGGCGCGGCAGCCCCGGGCGGGGCGGCGGCAGCGGGCGGGACAGCCCCGGGCGCGGCAGCCCCGGGCGCGGCGGCGGCAGCGGGCGGGACAGCCCCGGGCGGGGCAACCGCAGCTCCGCCGGCTCCCGGCGCGGCAGCTCCAGGGGCGGCGGCCGCTGCTCCAGGGGCGGCGCGCCCTGCCACGGCAGGAGCCCCAGGAGCCCCGGGAGCCCCGGGAGCCCCGGGAGCCCCGGGAGCCCCGGGAGGCCCCACAGGCCCGGGAATCGGCGCCCCCAGCCCACCCGCTGCCGCACCAGCCCCTCCCACGGCACCCCCTTCGGCGCCCCCTCCAGAACCCCCTACGGCCCCCCCACCCGCTCCACCCGCTCCGGATCCCCCGCCCGGACCAACCGCTCCACCAGCCCCGCCCGCCCTGCCCGCCCCGGGGACCCCGTTGTACCCGGCGCGGGCGGTCGCGGTGAGTCGCCGCCGGAGCGACGGGACGGCACCGTCCGCGCGGACGGTGCCCCAGTGCAGCCCGGGCTCCGCGCGGAACCTGGCGACGCACTCCAGCTCCTCGAGCGCGGGCAGGGGTCCAGCCGGGCAGCGCACGGACCCGGCCGGGACTTCAGGGTCGACGACCCGAACCCCGTACAGGTCCGCCTCACCGTGGTTCACGAGGCGGTACCGCTTCACGGCCTGCCCGCCGACCCGGATGTCGGGCGGCCGCACCCCGCTGTCGCCCCGGCCGTTCACGGTCACGGTGAGCCGCAGGGCCCCGTCCCCGGACCCACCGGCCCGCGCGAGGGTCACGGGGAGGATCAGGCAGGGGAGGACGAGCAGCAGGACAAGCAGCACCGCCACGAGGAGCCCACCGCTCACCCGACGGCAGGAAAAATACGATGATCCGACCAAGCGCTCCACCATGCCCGCCATGCTCACCAGCCCCCACCCCCACCCCGCCCCCGGACACGCACCCCCGCCCCACCCGGCCCCCTCTTTCCACCCGTACGGCACCCCTCGCCGGACGGAGGCGGCTGGCCGCGCGACGAGCCGGAAGCACAAATCTCTCTGCTCGATTTGCGGAAGTAGACAACAGAGCAGCGAACGCCGCTGCAAACTGAGTGTGTGCATGAAGAGACTTTCTGTGACCTCTATCTGCGCTCGTCCCTCGACCGGGACGGCAAGACCGCGATCGAACGGCAGGAAGCCGACTGCCGGGCCTGGGCTGGACGCAACGGGCTGACTGTCCGCAAGGTCCATGTGGACAGGGGCCGCTCCGGCTACAAGACCGTTGATCGCAAAGGCTTCGACGCAGCACTGGCGGCTGTCACGGCGGGTGTCGTCGGCACCCTGATCATCTGGAAACTGGACCGGCTGTCCCGGAAGGGCATCGGCCAGGTGGGAAAGGTGCTGGACGACATCGAGCAGTCCGGCGGTCGTCTCGTCTCCGTCATGGACGGCCTCGACACCACGCACGACTCGGCCCGTGCCGCCGTCGCCATGCTCGCTGAACTCGCCAGGTCGGAGTCTCGGAATCTCGGCGAGCGCGTCGGGCATGCGAAGCGCTACCTGCGCGGCAAAGGACAGTGGATCGGCGGGCAGCCTCCGTACGGACTGCTCATCGACCCCGACGTCAAGAAGCTCATCCACGACCCGGAGCATGCCGTTTTCGCCCGGCTGATCGCGGATGAGGCGCTCGCCGGGACATCGCTGGTCAAGATCGCCCGTCTGCTCAACGAGCACGAGATCCTCTCGCCCAGGGGTGGGCAGTGGAATGCCGCCAGCATCATGCAGCTCCTGCGTTCCCCCGCGTTCGCCGGGCTGATGCCGGAAACCGAGACCGTCGAGTCGGACGACGGCGAGCGGAAGTACACGGGACGGGTCTTTCCGTACCGCGACCCCGAAAGCCTCGACACGGTGGAGATCGGTCAGGGGATCATCACCGTCGCAGAGCGCGAACGGATCATTCGCACACTGGAATCCAGAACGTTCGTGCACGCGGGCAAGCGGCGGCCGAAGTCCGAGGGGACTGCGCTGCTCACGGGGCTGGCCCACTGCGCGGTACCTGGTTGCGGGCGGCGTATGCACCGGGTGGGCGGCAGCTACCAGTGCATGGCTCGCCGCGCGGGCAACCAGTGCATGGGAGCTTCGGCGCTGGCCGAGACGGTGGACCGCTATGTGACCGAGCAGTTCCTCACCCGGCTTCCGGCGCTCCAACCCGGCGATCCGCTGCTCGTCGCGATCGCTGATCGCTGGGCGCGCCGTGCGGACCCGGAGACCTCTGCGAGACGCGACGCCCTCACAGCCGAGCTCCGGGATGTGGAATCCCGTCTCGTCGACTTGGAGGACGCACGCTATGTGCGCGGCGAGTTCGGCGATGGCGCCGCTGCGGAACGCTACGACCGCCTTTCGGGACGCCTGAGGGGGCGCATCGAAGGGCTGCGCGCTGGTCTCGGCAAGCTCTCCGTGCCGTCGGTGGACGTGTCACCGTTGCTCGACGGTCTCACCTTGCGCCGCACGTGGGCGGGTGCGACCAACGAAGAGCGGCGGGCTCGGTTGTCGCTCGCCGTGGATCGCGTCGAGGTGAGCAAGGGGGTGCGCGGACAGCGGATCGTTCCTGAGCGACGTCTCCGGATCCACTGGGCGAAGCCCGCCGACGCCGACGCCTGAGCACCGTGGTCCGTGTGCCGCTGCCCGTACGGCTGCCGCCCGAGAGGAGGTCCTGAGAGGCCCTGGGGCGGAGCGATGGCAAGCTTGAAGCATGAACGATGTCGCCTCGGCGCCCACCCCCGCGCCCGCGCCCCGCCGTGCCCGTGTCCGTGCCCCTGAGCTGATCGGGAAGGGCGGGTGGCTGAACACCGGAGGCAAGGAGCTGACCCTCGCCGACCTCCGAGGTAAGTGCGTTGTTGTTGATTTCTGGACCTTCTGCTGTGTGAACTGCCTGCACGTCCTCGACGAGCTTCGTGAGCTGGAGGAGAAGCACCGCGACACGCTCGTGATCGTCGGGGTGCACTCGCCGAAGTTCGTGCACGAGGCCGAGCACCAGGCCGTCGTCGACGCCGTCGAGCGGTACGAGGTGCACCATCCCGTACTGGACGACCCCGAGCTCGCGACCTGGAAGCAGTACGCCGTGCGGGCCTGGCCGACGCTCGTCGTGATCGACCCCGAGGGGTACGTCGTCGCCCAGCACGCCGGTGAGGGGCACGCCAACGCCATCCGGACGCTCGTCGAGGAGCTGGAGGCCGAGCACGGGGCCAAGGGGACGCTGCGGCGCGGCGACGGGCCGTACGTACCGCCCGAGCCCGTCGCCACCGACCTGCGGTTCCCCGGCAAGGCGATCCTGCTGCCCTCCGGGAACTTCCTGGTCTCCGACACCACCCGGCACCAGCTCGTGGAGCTCGCGGCCGACGGGGAGACCGTCGTGCGGCGCATCGGTGAGGGGGTCTTCCGGGAGCCGCAGGGCCTCGCGGCGCTGCCCGACGGGAGGGTCGTCGTCGCCGACACCGTGAACCACTCCCTGCGCGTCCTCGACCCGGAGAGCGGCGCCGTCGAGCTCGTCGCCGGTACCGGGAAGCAGTGGTGGCAGGGGTCTCCCACCTCCGGGCCCGCCCTCGAGGTCGACCTGTCCTCGCCGTGGGACGTGGCCTGGTGGCAGGGCAAGGTGTGGATCGCGATGGCCGGTGTCCACCAGTTGTGGACGTACGACCCGGAGAGCGGGACCGTCGAGGTCGCGGCCGGCACGACGAACGAGGGGCTCGTCGACGGACCCGCCGCCGAGGCCTGGTTCGCGCAGCCCTCCGGCCTCTCGGCCACCGAGGACCGGCTGTGGATCGCCGACTCCGAGACCAGCGCCCTGCGCTGGATCGACCCGGACGGCGTCGTCCACACCGCCGTCGGCACCGGCCTCTTCGACTTCGGCCACCGCGACGGCGACGCCGGCCAGGCCCTGCTCCAGCACCCGCTGGGCGTGACCGCCCTGCCCGACGGCTCGGTCGCCGTCAGCGACACGTACAACCACGCCCTGCGCCGCTACGACCCCGCCACCGGCGAGGTCACGACCCTCGCCACCGATCTGCGCGAGCCCAGCGACGCGGTCCTCGTCGACGGCGACATCGTCGTCGTCGAGTCCGCCCGGCACCGGCTGACCCGGCTGAGGCTTCCCGAGGAGGCCGTCCAGGTCGAGGCCGTGGCGCACCGCACCCGGCGCGAGGCCACCGAGGTCGCCCCCGGCCGCCTCCGCCTGGACGTCGTCTTCCAGGCCCCGACGGGCCAGAAGCTCGACGACCGTTACGGCCCCTCGACCCGCCTCCTGGTGTCCTCGACCCCGCCGGAACTCCTCCTCGCGGGCGAGGGCACGGGCACGGACCTCTTCCGGGAGCTCGACCTGAACCCGGAGGTCACCGAGGGCGTCCTGCACGTCTCGGCGATGGCCGCGTCCTGCGACGACGACCCGGCCAACGAGTACCCCGCCTGCCACGTCCACCAGCAGGACTGGGGCGTCCCGCTGGAGGTCACGGAGACGGGCGCGGCCCGCCTCCCCCTGATCCTCGCCGGCATGGACGCCTAGTCAGCTGGTCAGCGCACGATCCCCTGGTTCCTGGACGGGCGCCCCGCGGCCCCGTCCAGGCACCCCGCCACCCACGCCGCCGGATCGTGGACGGCCCGGTCGCCGCCCATCCCGTCCCGTTCCATGCGGGCGCACTCGCCGTCGAGCAGCGCCTTCGTCCGCGTCCCGTCCACGTCGTACCCGCGGATCCGGCTCGCCTGGACGTACCCGCCCTCGTACGCGATGTCCGTACCCCACGGGGGCCGCTCGTCGTACGTGTCGATGAGCAGCCCCGTACCCGTCAGGGCGACGAGTACGGAGACGACGGCGAACGGGACGAACTTACGCAGGGGCGGCCCCTCATGACGGTGCATGGGACGACGCTGTCAGGCGGGGCCTTTCGCGGATGTTTCGCTTGGTTGCCGCCTAGTGCTCCGCGTACGCGCCCTCGTCGTCCGCCACGTCGTCCGCCACGTCGTCGGCCACGTCGTCCTCCGCGTCGTACGGATCCTCGTCCAGGTCGTCGGCCGGGGTCCTGCGCCGCAGGTTCTCGACGTCCGTCTGGATGCCCAGCAGCAGCTTGTGGAGGTCGTCGAGCACGGTCAGCGGAGCGAGCGGGGTGTGCTCGCCGACCTCCGGCTCCAGGGCGAGGAGGCGGTCCATGGAGTCCCGGGCGGCCAGTACGTGGAGGCGCAGGTCCTTGCGGTGCTCGGCGGCACGCTGGCTCGGGAGGAGGGGCGCCTCGCCGGTCCTGGGCGACGGGATCTGGTCGGAGGCAGCGGAGGCGCCGGAAGCGGACGACCCGTCCCCGAAGAGCTGCCCTTCCAGCCCGGGAATGCCGCCCGGGTCGGTGAACGAGCTGTCCGCACCGGCTGAGGAAGACGGCCAGGCGGGCTCGGGGGCCGGTGCCGGGGCGACGGGCTTCTTGACCCGGTCGGGGTCGGACGCGGCGACGACGTCCCACTCGTAGAGCAGCACCGGAACGCCGTCGGCGGTCCGCGCGATCTTGTCCTTCGCCGCCAGATCGACCTGGAAGTAGGCGTAGGGCGTCTCGGCGGACTCGGGTGCCTCCTTGCCGGTGAGGCTCTGCTTGGTGACCGAGTTCAGCGGCAGGTCGTCGGACCGGAACGTGTTGGCGGCCGTCGCCAGGGTCCAGAGGCCCAGCTCGTTGCCCTCACGCGAGAGGCCCTCGATGATGACGCTCGTGTCGGCCCGGAACGGGACACCGCCCTTCTCCTTCGGCGCGTCGAGCGACGAGCCGACGTTCCGGGTGAGCAGCTTGTCCGCGATCAGCGCCACACCGCCGGCGACGGCCAGCGTGCAGCGGGCGTTGACGTCCCCGCGCAGGGCCGGCTCCACCAGCGTGGTGAAGTCGTCCGTGGGCACGGGGTCCCAGTCGCCGGTGACGACGCCGGTCAGCACGCCGCCGTTGTTCCACGCGTTGCGCGCCTGCTTGGTGACCAGACTCTTACGGGAGCGCCACGGCAGGTCGATCATCGGTCCGAGCAGTCCGCCGAAGGCCTTCACGCTCATGCGCTTGCCGCCCTTGATGGCCTTGGCCTGGTCCTTGAGCGCTTCGAGCAGGTCGGGCTTGGTCAGCGCGCTGACCAGGTAGACGGCACGCCAGAGCGCGGTGCCCGGGGGGCGGCCGGTGCTGCCGAACACCTCGGGGAGGTCGACCACGGGGATGCGGCCGACGGCGAGGCCGTACACGTCCTGGAGGTCGGAGGTGCTCCAGCGCGGGTCGCCGATCTGGATGACCCGCTTGAGGGCGCGGGTGATGACTTCCACGTTCTGGGCGGCGTTGTCCCACTGCTTGAACTCGACGTGGATCGAGGCGAGTACGGAGCGGATGGCGTCGTCGAAGAGGTCCTCCGGGGAGAGCAGACGCCCGGCGTGTCCGTCGATGCCGACGGCGATCTGGGCCGGCACCGCGTAGGACTGGAAGATCTGGGCCGCGCGCGGTCCGGGCACCTCTCCCTTGATCTCCTCGTCGAACTCCGTCCGGAGCTTCGCCCGCCACGCCACTCGGTCATCGGCCAGTCGTTTCCGCAGGTCAGGGCCGCTTTCTCGGGCCGCGGTGGCCGAGATGCCGCCGAGGAGGGCGTCCGTGGCCAGCGTGGCCACGGCGCTCGCCTCCTCGCCCGGCCCGGCGAGCACGGCCCAGGCGCTCGCGAGTCGCGTGATGCCGTCCCGTACGACGAGCACCTCGATCGGGGCGGTGCCGTCCTCGAACGTGATCGTGACCGGGTGGACGATCAGGTTCCGGGTCACCGACCTGGTCAGGATGGACTGGGCGTAGCTGTTGATCGACAGGGTGGCGTGAATGGTCTGCCATACGTGCTGCCGCAGGTGGGTGAGGTTTTCGTAGCGGTATTCGACGACGGCGCTCGGCTGGCCTTCGTGGGCAAGGCCCTGGACCTGGGGGTCGGGAGTCTCCATGACCGACATGCCGGTGCGGGGCTGGATGCCGGGGAAGAGCTCGCTCATCAGGACGCGGGTCACGGCTGAGCGGAGTGTGGCGCCCTCGACGTTCTCGGCCATGAGTACGCCGGTGGGGTCGGTCGGGGTGGGACGGAGCTGGACGGCCAGGGCGTCGGGGTGGGTGGTGGCGCGAGCTATGGCCGTCCAGGCGGCTTCCGGGAGGTGGCTCCCCGGGTTGCTTCGCGCGGCCGCGAGGACGTCGTTCCGCTGCTCCTCGGTGGGTTCCTGCGGGAGCTGGCGGGCGATGTTGGCGACCTGGACGGTCTCTCCCTCCCAGGGGACGTCCAGGGTGAGAGTGGTGGTGGGGTCAGTGGGCATGGTGGTGACCTCCATGGTGGAGAGACAGTCGGGAACGGGTACGGCGTGGAGGCCCCTCCCGGGGGCGGCGAAATGGCGCGATCGGCGCCCCCGGGAGGGGTGTTGGGGTGCTAGAGCTCTTCCGGGGACTCGGCGCCCGGCGGCGGCAGTGAGGGCCGACGAGGGTCGTCCGTGGCGGACGGACGGTTGCGGTACTGGTGGCTGGCCCAGGCGTGGTCCCGCGCGAGGTCGACGGCGAGCAGCGCGTCGCTCTCGGAGCACGGCAGTCCGGCGAGCAGGGGCGAACCGGACGGGAGGAGGGTCGTACGCCCCCGGGTGAGCCGGTACGAGGAGAGGCCGCCGCCACTGCTCGTGCGCAGGAGGGCGAGTGTCGAAGCGTCGCCGCCGAGACTCTCGGCGATCCGCGCCAGGGCCCGCCGGAAGGCCTCCTTCTCGGGCGTCTTGCCGGTGTGGAAGACGGTCGTCCTGGAGGAGGTGAGAGAGGTGAGGGTCCGGAAGAACTCAGCCGGGGGTCCGCCGAAGCGGCCCGGGCGGGGCCGCCTCATCGCCTTCTGGTGCAGCCTCAACCGGTCGAGGAAAGCCGGGAGTTCACCGGGCGTGAGCGAAATGACGGACATGGTGGTCGTTCGCCGCCAGCGCGAGTAGCCCATGACGAGGAGGGACGGGTGCGGGTGCGGGGCGGGCGTGTCGGGGCTCATGGCAGGCGTCTCCTGGCTCTGCAGGGCGCCGATCGCACGCAACGTGCCGTGCAGCACGCCCAGTTGGGTGCGACTCCCTATGAGCGTGGCAGGCCACAGCGTCGGTTTCCACGACTAATCAAGTTATGGCCGAAATCTGAGCAGCCCGAGAGGTGTCACTTGCCCCTTGATGCCCCGGTGGGGCGGTGTGTGAGGGGTGAAGCGCCGTCCGGGGAGATCGTACGCAAACGTGCCAGCCGTCTACCGCATCTACCCGCGCCGTCCCTAGATCAACCCCTCTTTGGCGTTCGGGTAGTTGTCGAAAAGTTGGGGAAGAGGGTTTTGGCCCAGCCTGTCAAGGTTTGCGAAGACCGCTGCCACATCGGTGACTTCGCCCAGCATGCTGGCCTTCTGGATGATCCAGACGAAATCGTTCTCGGATGTCGGAAGTGTCCGGGGGATCGTCGTCAGACCAAGTCTGCTGAGTTCTGCACTGATTTGAGTGCACAGCTCCCTGCTCAAGCGTGACCGGAGGCCCTCGGTCGCGCGATCCTTGAGGAAACGCATGCTGAGCCGCTTGGCGCCGTCGTCGCATTCGACAGCGTGCTTGATAATAGTGAGGTCCATAACTTAGTAAGTTACTGAGTTATGAGGCGGGTTGTGAAGAGGGGGCGTCCCTCACCCCTCCCACCTGCGACTTCTCTCCGAAAGAGTACCGCTCCTGGCCCAAGTCGGGGCCAGGAGCGGTGAGTTCGACGAGGCGCGCGGGGCGGCGCTCAGCCCTCCAGGAAGGCGACCAGGGCGTTCGCGAGAAGGTACGGGTCGTCGGCGCCGCAGAGTTCGCGGGCGCTGTGCATGGAGAGGATCGCGACGCCGATGTCGACGGTCTTGATGCCGTGGCGGGCGGCGGTGATCGGGCCGATCGTGGTGCCGCACGGCATGTCGTTGTTGGAGACGAACGACTGCCAGGGCACGCCCGCCCGCTCGCAGGCGGCCGCGAACACGGCACGGCCGCCGCCGTCGGTCGCGTACCGCTGGTTGACGTTCACCTTGAGGATCGGGCCGCCGTTGACGCGCGGGTGGTGCGTCGGGTCGTGGCGCTCCGCGTAGTTGGGGTGGACGGCGTGGCCGGTGTCGGAGGACAGACAGATGGTGCCGGCGAAGGCGCGGGCCCGGTCCTCGTAGGAGCCACCGCGCGCGTAGACGGAGCGCTCCAGGACGTTGCCGAGGAGGGGGCCCTGGGCGCCGGTGTCGGCCTCGGAGCCGTTCTCCTCGTGGTCGAAGGCGGCGAGGACCGGGATGTACGGGAGGTCGTCGCGGCCGGCGAGGGACGCGAGCGCGGCGACGGCCGCGTGGACGGAGAGCAGGTTGTCCATGCGGGGCCCGGCCAGGAGCTCGCGGTCGCGGCCGAGGTAGGCGGGGGCCTCGACGGCGTGGACCATCAGGTCCCAGCCGCTCACGTCCTCGGCGTCGACGCCGGCCTCGCCGGCGACGAAGGAGATCAGGTCGCCCTCGTGAACGTCGCCGATGCCCCAGATGGGCTGCATGTGGCGCTGGCGCTCCAGCTTGAGGCCGTCGTTGACCCCCCGGTCGAGGTGGATGGCGAGCTGCGGGACGCGCAGCAGGGGCCGGTCGACGTTCACGAGGTGGTGGCTGCCGTCGCGGAGGGTGAGGCGTCCGGCGAGGCCGAGGTCGCGGTCCAGCCAGGTGTTGAGGAGGGTGCCGCCGTAGATCTCGACGGCGACCTGCCGCCAGCCGTGCGCGCCCATGTCGGGCTGCGGCTTGACGCGCAGGTTGGGGGAGTCGGTGTGGGCGCCGACGATGCGGTACGGGGTGTGGGCGGCGGCGCCCTCCGGCACGTACCAGGCGATGATCGCGCCGCCCCGGATCACGTACTTCCCGCCGTGCCCCGCGGACTCGCCCGCCGACGTCACGGCGTCCCAGGCCGCGGTCTCCTCGACCTGCCGGAAACCGGCCTTCTCAAGCCGCTCGGCGGCGCTCGCGACCACGTGGTACGGCGAGGGCGACGCCGTCAGGAAGGCCATGAGGTCGTCGGTGTGTCCGCGGTCGAAGGGGCCGGCGGTGGGACGGGAAGCTGCGCTGCTCATGGCGCCACCTTACGCAGCACGACGACCGCAGATCCGCCCGGGACCGCTCACCTGAGCAGCCCGTGGCCGAGATCCACCGCGCCTTGCCCGGGCGGGGCGGAACCTTGCACGTAGGACCCGCGTGCGCTCGGACAGGCACGCCCGGGCCTCCTCACGCCCACCCCTGGGACCGGCGAGTGAGCCGAAGGGGCGCGCCGGGGGAACGGTCCCGAGCGCGCGGAGCCTCCTGAGGAACGAAGGAGGCGAGCACGGTCGGGACCGTGAGCCCGGCTCCAGCGCCCCGGAGGCGAAGGAGCCCAAAAAATACAGAACGGCCCGCCCCCCTCCCCGGGGACGGGCCGTTCCTGAATGGACGAGAGGCGTCGGTTAGAACGCGGCCTCGTCCAGGTCCATCAGCGAGCCGTCGACGGCCTCGGCGAGGGCGCGCTCGGCGGTGACGCCGGGCAGGACGTTGGCGGCGAAGAACTTCGCGGCCGCGATCTTGCCCTGGTAGAAGGCGACGTCCTTGCCGGTGGCGCCGGCGGCCAGCTTCTCGGCGGCGACGGCCGCACCGCGCAGGAGCAGGTAGCCGACGACGACGTCGCCGGAGGCGAGCAGCAGGCGGGTGGTGTTGAGGCCGACCTTGTAGATGTTCTTGACGTCCTCGCCGGTGGCGGTGAGGTCGGTGATCATCGTGCCGACGATGCCTTCGAGGTCGACGGCTGCCTTGGCGAGCGCGTCGCGGGCGCCGGCCAGGTCGTCGCCGCCGGTGCCGACCGCGAGGAACTTCTTGATCTCCTCGGACAGCGCGTTCAGGGAGGCGCCCTGGTCGCGGACGATCTTCCGGAAGAAGAAGTCCTGGCCCTGGATGGCGGTGGTGCCCTCGTAGAGGGTGTCGATCTTGGCGTCCCGGATGTACTGCTCGATCGGGTACTCCTGGAGGAACCCGGAGCCGCCGAAGGTCTGGAGCGACTGCGCGAGCTGCTCGTAGCCCTTCTCGGAGCCGTATCCCTTGACGATCGGGAGCAGCAGGTCGTTCAGGCCGTGGAGCGCCTTCGAGTCCTCGCCGGCCGCTTCCTTGACCGCGATCTCGTCCTGCACGGAGGCCGTGTAGAGGACGAGGGAGCGCATGCCCTCGGCGTACGCCTTCTGCGTCATCAGCGAGCGGCGGACGTCGGGGTGGTGGGTGATGGTGACCTTGGGCGCGGCCTTGTCCATGAAGTTGGCCAGGTCGGTGCCCTGGACGCGCTCCTTGGCGTACTCCAGGGCGTTGAGGTAGCCCGTGGAGAGGGTGGAGATCGCCTTCGTGCCGACCATCATGCGGGCGAACTCGATGATGAGGAACATCTGGCGGATGCCGTCGTGCTTGTCGCCGATGAGCCAGCCCTTGGCGGGGTGCTGGTCGCCGAAGGTCATCTCGCACGTGTTGGAGGCCTTGAGGCCCATCTTGTGCTCGACGTTGGTGGCGTAGACGCCGTTGCGCTCGCCCAGCTCGCCGGTCTCCCAGTCGAACTCGAACTTCGGGACGAGGAAGAGGGAGAGGCCCTTGGTGCCGGGGCCGGCGCCCTCGGGGCGGGCGAGGACGTAGTGGAGGATGTTCTCCTCCATGTCGTGCTCACCGGAGGTGATGAAGCGCTTGACGCCCTCGATGTGCCAGGAGCCGTCCTCCTGCTGCGTGGCCTTGGTGCGGCCCGCGCCGACGTCCGAGCCCGCGTCGGGCTCGGTGAGGACCATGGTGGAGCCCCAGCGGCGGTCGACGGCGATCTGCGCGGCCTTCTTCTGCTGCTCGTTGCCCTCGGTGTAGAGGATGCCGGCGAAGGCGGGGCCGGAGGAGTACATCCAGATGGCCGGGTTCGAGCCGAGGAGGAGCTCCGCGTAGGCCCAGATCAGGGAGCGGGGGGAGACGGTGCCGCCGATCTCTTCCGGGATCCCGAGGCGCCAGTACTCGGACTCCATGAAGGCGTTGTACGACTTCTTGAAGGTGGCCGGGACGGGGGCGGTGTTGGTCTCGGGGTCGAAGACCGGCGGGTTGCGGTCCGCGTCGGTGAAGGACTCCGCGAGCTCGTTCTCGGCGAGGCGGCGGATCTCGTCGAGGATGCTCTTGGCGGTCTCGACGTCCATCTCCTCGAACGGCCCGGTGCCGTACACCTTGTCGCGGCCGAGGACCTCGAAGAGGTTGAACTCGATGTCGCGGAGATTCGACTTGTAGTGCCCCATGGCGACGGCTCCGTTAAGGCTCGGGGAGGGGAGGTTCCTCGTACACGTACCAGCGAGTAGCAAAACGCTCTCTCCGATGATGCTACCCATCGGTAATATAAGCAACCCTCGAACGGGCACATGTGACCTGAGCCGCACGGAAAAAGGGCTCGGCCGGGCGGCCCCGCCCGGTCACCCGGTCGATAGGCTGGATCCCATGTACGGCTACGACCAGAACCCGGGTGCTCAGCAGTACGCGCCTCCCCCGCAGCAGCAGTACGACCCGCAGGGTGCGCCGCAGCCCGGTATGCAGGGCGGGTACGGGCAGCAGCAGGCGCCGCTCTACCCCGAGCCCTCGCCGCCCTCCCTCGCGGACGCCGTACGCGCCTTCACCACGGGCACGCTCGCGCCCGAGGACTTCCAGCAGATCTTCGCGACCTCCAAGGTCTACTGCCCGCGCGGTGACAACCCGGGCTTCCTCGCCCTGCACAACACCCAGCAGCCGGTCATCCCGATGTTCACCTCGCTCAAGGAGCTGCGGCGGTACGCGGGCAAGGAGTCGAAGTACTTCGTGATCACCGGCGCCGAGGTGATCGACCTGCTCCCGACGGGGTACGGCTTCGTCCTCGACATGGAGGGCGACCACCGGATGGTCTTCGACGCGAAGGCCGTGGAGCAGATGGTCGACTTCGCGATGCGACGCATGTACGGCTGACCGATCCTGGACGGATACGGCTGACCGATCCTGAACGTACGGGGGCGCCCGGGAGGAATTACTCCCGGGCGTTCCGCGTTCCTGGTGGCAGAAAGTTCATCGTTCAACTAAAGTGGTCGTACAGGCCGCCGAGGCCGTATCGAGCCGAGGCCGCACCCAGGAGGTCCGTCATGCCCGCAGTGACCGTCGAGAACCCGCTCACCCTGCCGCGCGTCGCCGCCCCCGCCGACGTCGTCTCCCGCCCCGTGCTCGCCGTGACCACGGCCCCGACGGGCTTCGAGGGCGAGGGTTTCCCGGTGCGCCGCGCGTTCGCCGGGATCAACCAGCAGTACCTCGACCCGTTCATCATGATGGACCAGATGGGTGAGGTGGAGTACGCGCCCGGAGAGCCCAAGGGCACGCCCTGGCACCCCCACCGCGGCTTCGAGACCGTCACCTACATCATCGACGGGATCTTCGACCACCAGGACTCCAACGGTGGCGGCGGCACCATCACCAACGGCGACACCCAGTGGATGACCGCCGGCGCCGGCCTCCTCCACATCGAGGCCCCGCCGGAGGCCCTCGTCGTCAGCGGCGGCCTCTTCCACGGCCTCCAGCTGTGGGTCAACCTGCCCGCGGCCGACAAGATGATGGCCCCCCGCTACCAGGACATCCGCGGCGGCCAGGTCCAGCTCCTCACCTCGCCCGACGGCGGCGCGCTGCTCCGCGTCATCGCCGGCGAACTCGACGGCCACGACGGGCCGGGCATCACCCACACCCCGATCACGATGATCCACGCGACCCTCCGGCCCGGCGCGGAGATCAGCCTCCCGTGGCGCGAGGACTTCAACGGCCTCGCGTACGTCCTCGCCGGCCGCGGCACCGTCGGCGCCGAACGGCGCCCGGTCCACATGGGCCAGACCGCCGTCTTCGGCAAGGGTGGCGCCCTCACCGTCCGCGCCGACGAGAAGCAGGACGGGAACACCCCGGACCTGGAGGTCGTCCTCCTCGGCGGGCAGCCGATCCGCGAGCCCGTGGCCCACTACGGCCCGTTCGTCATGAACACCCAGGCCGAACTCCGCCAGGCCTTCGAGGACTTCCAGGCGGGCCGCCTCGGGACGATCCCGGCGGTGCACGGGATGGGCGAGGGGGAGTAGGAGGAAGGGGTACGGGGCGGGGACCCGTACCCCTGCTCTGTACCCCCGCCCCGCACCCCCGTCTCCCGCACCCCCGTCTCCCGCACCCCCGTCTCCCGCACCCCCGTCTCCCGCACCCCCGTCTCCCGCACCTCCGCCTCCCGCCGCGCGTCGCTGACGAGCCGTCACCCGTACGGGCCGTCAGCGCGCGACGGCGCGCCGGTGGGCGTGGTCCGGTGGTCGGGTGCAGACGACGCCCGCGCTCCTCCCCGAACCCGCCCGCCGGGTCGCCGCCTGGTGCGGTGTCCTGCTGCTCGTCGCCGGGGTCACCGCCGTCGGGATCTGGCTCTGCGTCGTCTTCAAGACGGCCGTCACCCCCGTCCTGCTCGCGATCCTCGGCACCGCCCTCCTCGGGCCCCTCTACCGGCGCCTGCTCCGGATGAAGGTCCGGAAGTCGCTCGCCGCCGGGCTCACCGTCGTCGCCGTCCTCGCGGTCGTCGGCGGAGCCACGTACATCGTCGTCGCCGCCCTCATCGAGACCGGCGACCAGATCATCGCCTCGCTGCGGCAGGCGGCCACCGACATCGCGCAGCACTTCGGCGCCGCCGGGACCTCCCTCGACGACCTCGCCCTGAACGCCAAGGACCTCCTGACGAAGTTCGGCGGGACCGCCGCCTCCGGGGTCATCACCGGACTCAGCGTCGTCGGCGAGATGATCGCCACCGCCGTCCTCGCCCTCCTCCTCATCTTCTTCTTCCTGCGCGACTCCGACCGGGCCGCCGGCGCCCTGCGCTCCCTCGTCCCCGCCGCCACCGGCGACACCGTCGAGGCGATGGCGCGCCGCGCGTTCGAGGCCGTCGAGGGCTTCATGCGCGGTACGACGTTCGTCGCCCTCGTCGACGCCGTCCTCATCGGCGTCGGCCTCGTCGTCCTCGACGTGCCCGGCGCGATCGGACTCGCCGCGCTCGTCTTCGTCACCGCCTACATCCCGTACCTCGGCGCCTTCCTGTCCGGCGCGATCGCCGTCCTCGTCGCCCTCGCCGACCGGGGCATCGTCATCGCCCTGTGGGTCCTGGGGATCGTCCTGGCCGTCCAGGTCATCGAGGGGCACGTGCTCCAGCCGATGGTGCAGAGCCGGACCGTGCAGATGCACCCGGCCGCGGTCATGCTGGCGATCACGGCCGGGGCGTCCGTCGCGGGCATCCTGGGCATGCTGCTCGCCGTACCGCTGACGGCCGCGGTGACGGGGGTACTCGGCGAGCTGCGGACGCGGTACGGGACGCCACCACCGCCGAAGCCCAGGGCGGCCGGGGAGTGAGGCCGCCGCCGCTCAGGCCGCCTGTCGCTCAGGCCACCGCCGCTCAGGTCGCCGCGGGCTGGCCGCCCGGTTCGAAGGTCGCCAGCATCTGCTCAAGAGCCGCCTGGTCGGGACCGACGAACGGGTCGGTGTCCGGAGCCGCCGTGATCGTGTCGATCATCGACGTCGTCATCCGCACGGCGGGCGGCAGATGCGTGGACAGCACGATCTCCGGGGCCATCTCCCGCAGCGGGTCGATCGTCGCCCGGTACTTGACCGGGTCCACGACGTGCACCCAGGGGCTGTCCACGGACGCCCAGAGGAGTTGGGTCCGGCGCAGCTCCTCGGGCTTGAGGTCGTTCGCGTGGCCGCTCTCCGCGAGTTCCCGCGTGGGCATCGGCCCGCCGAAGCAGTCGGAGCTGAAGCAGATCCGGGTCTTCTCGTCGTAGAAGCCGACCGTGGCCGGGTTGTCGAAGAGCGGGGGCCTGAAGGCGCGCAGCATGCGGTCGCCGACGTCGAGGGACTGGCCGGGGTTGAGGAAGTACACGCGGTCCATCGGCAGTGGGCGCTCCGTGCTCAGGATGCCGGCGCCGATGAAAGTGGTGACGACCTTCGCCCGGGGCGCGGCCACGAGTAGGTCGAAGATGCCGCCCGTGTGGTCGCGGTCGGGGTGGGTGAGCCAGATCCAGAGGATGTCGGCGGGGTCGACGACCGAGCCGAGGGTGTTGACGAAGTTCCGGTCGGCGAGGGAGAGCCCCGTGTCGACGACGACGGGTTCGGTGGCGGTGAGGACGTAGGCGTTGGCGGGGATGTGCCCGATCCCGGGCACTTCGAGGCTGTCGGCCAGGACGGTGGTGTCGCTCCCGACCTTGTGGGTGTCCATGGCAAGCTCCGTGGTCCCCCCGGCGGCCGTACGACACCAGTCTGCGCCGGGGGGAGGGCGGGCGCGCGGCAGGGCCACCGGCCCGGGCGCGGGGCGCCTACGCGCAGCACCCCTCCCCCGTCGTCGACTCGCTGAGCTCGAACCAGATCGCCTTGCCCTCGCCCCGAGGGTCGACGCCCCACGCGTCCGCCAGCATCTCCATCAGGACCAGGCCGCGGCCGCTCGACGCCATCTCGCCCGGGTGGCGCTTGTGCGGCAGTTCGTCGCTGCTGTCGGAGACCTCGACGCGCAGCCGCCTGCACGTGTCGGTGCAGGCGACCTCGGCGACCAGGAGCGCGTCGCCGTCCGTGTGGACGAGGACGTTGGTGACCATTTCCGAGACCATGAGGACCGCCGAGTGGAGCTGGTCCTCGTCCGCCCAGTCGTGCAACAGCTGCCGTATCTGCTCGCGTGCCTCGGCGATCCGTTCCGGTTCCGCCTGGGCGATCGTCATGAGGGTGCGGCGCGGGGCCTGCGGCAGCGCGCCGGCGGGGCGGCGGGAGAGCAGAAGGACCGCGATGTCGTCCTCGCGGCGGTCGGCGAGCGGCCCGGTGGTGTGGTGGGAGCCGGGGCCGTGGACGGCCTCGACGAGCGTGTCGGCGAGCTGCTCCAGGTCCTCGCCGTCGTGGGACTCCAGAAGCTTCCTGACCCGCTCCCAGCCGGTGTCCAGGTCGTGCCCGCCGGTCTCCAGGAGGCCGTCGGTGCAGATCATCAGGGTCTCGCCGGGTTCCAGCGTGAGCCGGGTGGTGGGGTAGTCGGTGTCGGGGTCGATGCCGAGCGGAAGGCCGCCGGCCGTGGGGCGCAGGAGAACCGTTCCGTCGTTCATCCGTACCGCCGGGTCCGGATGCCCGGCCCGCGCGATGTCGACCGTGCCCGTCTCCAGGTCGACCTCCAGGTAGAGGCAGGTGGCGAACCGCGGACCGCCCGCGACCTTCACGGCACCCCTGCCGGCCCCGCCGACCCCATTGCCTCCGCTGACCCCGCCGTTCCCGGTGCCCCCACCGATCCCACTGTTCCCACCGACCCCGCTGTTCCCACCGACCCCACCGACCCCACCGTCCCCGTCCTCCCCGTCCTCACCGTCGTCCCCGTCGGTGATTCCGTACAGGAAGCGCGAGGCGCGGGAGAGGACCGCGTCCGGGCGATGGCCCTCGGAGGCGTACGCGCGCAGGGCGATCCGCAGCTGCCCCATCAGGCCGGCCGCCCGCACGTCGTGGCCCTGGACGTCGCCGATGACGAGGGCGATACGGCCGGGGCCGCGCCCGCCGGTGCGGGAGGTGCCGCCGGGGAGCCGGATGATGTCGTACCAGTCGCCGCCGACCTGGAGCCCGCCGCCGGTCGGCACGTACCGGGCGGCGACCTGGATGCCGGGGATCCCCGGCCCGAGGACCGGCATCATCGTCCGCTGGAGTCCGAGCGACAGTTCCCGCTCGGACTCGGCCACGCCCGCGCGTGCGAGGGCCTGCGCGAGCATCCGCGCCACCGTCGTGAGGACGGAACGCTCGTCGGGCGTGAACGCCACCGGGTGCTTGAAGGCCGCCATCCAGGCGCCCATCGTGCGCCCGGCGACGATGAGCGGCACGAAGGCCCAGGAGCGGCGCCCGAAGCGCTGCGCGAGCGGCCAGGTCACGGGGAAGCGGCGCAGGTACTCGTCCGGGCTCGGCAGATAGATCGCGCGGCCGGTCCGTACGACCTCCGCCGCCGGATAGTCGGTGTCGAGCGACATCGACGAGAAGGGGCCCTCGTCGCCGTCGCTGTGCCCGTGGTGGCCGATGATCGTCAGCCGTTCGCCCGCCACTCCGAAGACGGCGAGCCCGTCCGGCGAGAAACCGGGCATCGAGAGCGAGGCGGCCACCCGCAGCACCTCGGCCGTCGACCGCGCCTCGGCGAGCGCCCGGCCCGCGTCGAGCAGGAACGCCTCGCGGGAGCGGCGCCAGTCACCGGTGACGGGGGTACGGGCTGCGGTCCCCGGCAGCTGTTCGGCGACCTCCTGGAGGGTGCCGACGAGCTGGTAGTCGTCGCCCTCGATGAGCGGCTTCGACCTGCTCCGCACGGTACGGATCACCCGCCCGTGGCCGTCCATGATCCGCATCCGGGCCTCGGCGAGGGTGCCTTCGGCGACGGCGAGGTTGACGACCCCGTCGATCTCGTTCCAGTCGACCGGGTGAAAACGGGAGCGTACGGCCGCCTCGGTGAGCTGTACGGGCTCGGCGGGCAGCCCGAGCAGCCGGGCGGCCTCGGCGTCGAGCGAGACGATCCCGGACGCGTTGTCCCAGCGCCACAGGCCGGTCGCGATCGCGGCCAGGACGTCCTCGGTGCGCATTGCCCTACTTTATGAATATCGGACACCAGGTCGCCACCGAGAGTATTCGAAAAGCGATCACGGCCCGGCCGGTACTCTGGGTGGGTCTGCCCGCGTGTCCTGTGACATCCGTGACAGGGGCCACGGGGCGGCGGCCCACGACCCACGAATCCCGAAGACTGGATGAACGACGATGCATCGGTACAGGTCCCACACCTGCGGCGAGCTCCGCGCCTCTGACGTCGGCACCGACGTCCGGCTGAGCGGCTGGCTGCACAATCGGCGCGACCTGGGCGGCATCCTCTTCATCGATCTGCGCGACCACTACGGCATCACGCAGCTCGTCGCCCGCCCCGGCACCGCCGCGGCCGAGGTCCTCGACAAGCTGACCAAGGAGACCGTCGTCCGCGTGGACGGCAAGGTCGTCTCCCGTGGCGCGGAGAACGTCAACCCGGAGCTGTCGACCGGCGACATCGAGATCGAGGCCGCCACGGTCGAGGTCCTGGGCGCGGCGAAGCAGATCCCCTTCACGATCAACGCCGACGACGGCGTGAACGAGGAGCGGCGCCTGGAGTACCGCTTCCTCGACCTGCGCCGCGAGCGCATGCACCGCAACATCATGCTGCGCTCGGCGGTCATCGCCTCCATCCGCTCCAAGATGGTGGCCCTCGGCTTCAACGAGATGGCGACGCCGATCCTCGCCGCGACCTCCCCCGAGGGCGCCCGCGACTTCGTCGTCCCGTCCCGCCTGAACCCGGGCAAGTTCTACGCGCTGCCGCAGGCGCCGCAGCAGTTCAAGCAGCTGCTCATGATCTCGGGCTTCGACCGGTACTTCCAGATCGCGCCCTGCTTCCGCGACGAGGACGCGCGCGCGGACCGTTCGCCGGGCGAGTTCTACCAGCTCGACGTCGAGATGAGCTTCGTGGAGCAGGAGGACGTCTTCCAGCCCATCGAGAAGCTCATGACGGAGATCTTCGAGGAGTTCGGCGGCGGGCGTCACGTCACGTCCCCCTTCCCCCGTATCCCCTTCCGCGAGTCGATGCTGAAGTACGGCAACGACAAGCCGGACCTCCGCACCGCGCTCGAACTCGTCGACATCTCCGACGTCTTCGAGGCCTCCGAGTTCAAGGCCTTCGCCGGCAAGCACGTCCGCGCGCTCGCCGTCCCGAACACGGGCGACCAGCCGCGCAAGTTCTTCGACCAGCTCGGCGACTTCGCGGTCTCCCTCGGCGCGAAGGGCCTGGCCTGGGTCCGCGTCGGCGAGGGCAACGCCCTGACCGGCCCCATCGCCAAGTTCCTCACCGAGGAGAACATCAAGGTCCTCACCGAGCGCCTCGGCCTTGAGCCCGGCCACGCGATCTTCTTCGGCGCGGGCGAGTTCGACGAGGTCTCCAAGATCATGGGCCCGGTCCGGGTCGAGGCCGCGAAGCGTGCCGGCCAGTTCGAGGAGAACGTCTTCCGCTTCGCGTGGATCGTCGACTTCCCGATGTACGAGAAGGACGAGGAGACCGGCAAGATCGACTTCTCGCACAACCCCTTCTCGATGCCGCAGGGCGGCCTTGAGGCCCTGGAGACCCAGGACCCGCTGGACGTCCTCGGCTGGCAGTACGACATCGTCTGCAACGGCATCGAGCTCTCCTCCGGCGCCATCCGGAACCACGAGCCCGAGATCATGTTCAAGGCCTTCGAGATCGCGGGCTACTCGCGCGAGACGGTGGAGCACGAGTTCGCGGGCATGCTCCGCGCCTTCGAGTACGGCGCCCCGCCGCACGGCGGCATCGCCCCGGGCGTCGACCGCATCGTGATGCTCCTCGCGGACGAGCCGAACATCCGCGAGACGATCGCCTTCCCGCTGAACGGCAACGCCCAGGACCTCCTGATGGGCGCCCCGACGGAACTCGACGAGTCCCGCCTGCGCGAGCTGAACATCCAGCTCCGCAAGCCGGTGGAGAAGAAGGTCGCGGAGACCCCGTCGGACGACCGCCCGGTGACCGAGGCGGTCCACCCGGACGCGGCGCGGTAAGCCTGACGACGCTCGCACGAAGGGCCCGGGACCGCACATCGGTCCCGGGCCCTTCGTCATGCGTATGCACCTGCGGATGCAAGTCGGCTCTCACGCAACGGGGTGGGACACGAGATCACGGAACGTCGTGCAATTATGCGGCGAGATACGCCCTGGCGCGGGAAATCCTTGCCTCCTGGGCCTGGAAGGCAATGCGCTCTGTCGTGCTCTCGACGGACAGGGTGATAGCACCATCCTGTTCCGAACGTGACATCCTAACCGATCTCTTCATGCTGCCACCCCAACCTGAAATATGGAGGCCAGTTACCGGCATGAATGTGATGAAGAATTCGAAGGCGTTGACTCTCGTGTCTCCATCTCCGTGAAGAAGGGTATCCGGTGCGAGGCGCGTGTCGAACCCGAGCGTGATACTGGTGCCGCGTTCATCGATATGGAAGTAAAAAAGGCTGCACTTGTCGAGATCGGGCGGAGTCTGGAAAACATCTCGAATGCCGCGTGGATCGACAAGCAGGTCGACCCATTCAGTTGCGCTCATAGAAAGTCTTCTCATTTAGGTCCGGCAGCTGATTGAAGCGTCGTGAGTCAAGTTTCCCGACGAAAGCCCGAGGGCCACTGTCCGTCCCGTCTGCGCTTTCCTTGAAGGCGCTCATATGGCCGATAACGACGGCATCGGCGGCTTCGAAGGAAAGAGTGAAGGACGGTGATCCAGCGGTAACGTGTATTCTGTGCTCCCCGCATTTTTCAATACGAATGTCGGTGATGGACCGAGAATTCCATCCCCTCATCTCAAGGTGCTCGACGGCAAGGAACTGGAGATGGCACTGAAGGCGGTCGAAGCCGGCTTCTCGCCACTCCGGAGGAGGGTTCTGAGGGAATTCAGTCAGATCGATCCGCAGAGTCAACGTGGGGCCGTAGTAGTTCAGGTGAACGGATCGGACGGTAACGGCCACCAGTGGTGGAGGCGTTTCATAAAACCTCTGCAAGTCGCCTGGATTTACCAGCAGGTCAGCCCAGTTTAGGGTCATAGTAGTAATGCTCCTCGCAGCCCGGAATCTGTCCGTTCCGTGTGTCTTCGTACGGCCGGACGTGGAGATGTGCAGGCTGATATCCTTTTTCGCCGGGCTCTCTGTGGCCGAACCAGTGGTCTTGGAAAAGAATAGGATCGCCGTCAGCGGTCTCGTACCACTCCTCACGATAGAAGATGGGTCGGCCGTTCTTGTCCAGCTCCGCGCCGCCCCCTTGCCACTCGGGCTTGGTTGACATCGCGTAGTCAGTCGCCTCGAAAGGCTCTCGACCCTCGGGGACGCCGGCTTCGCGCAGGGCTCTGGCCTTGACTTCGGCAAGGCTGCCGAGAGGGCACGGACTGAGGCCGAGCGGGTCCGCCCAAGTATAGGGATTCTGTACGTACGTGGACGCATTCGGCGCCGGAATCAGACCCAAAGGATCCTGGCTAAGATACCGTGCTGATTCCGGCTCGTAATACCGGAAGTAGTTGTAATGAAGGCCTGATTCGGGGTCGAAGTACTGGCCCGGGAAGCGGAGGGGGGTGTAGGCGGTGGCCGTCCTGTTCCACGTCGTCGTGCCCCACAGGGTGGTGCGGGTGCGCCACGCCAAGTCGCCTGATTCGTCGACGAGTTCCGTCGGGGTGCCGATCAGGTCGGTGACGATCGCGAAGAAGCGCTCGTCCGTGGAGTCCGTGCGGCGTTCCGTTTGGGCCAGGGGGCGCAGGCCCGCGTGGTCCCAGGTGAGGGTGACGTCGGCCGTCGTCTGTTCGCAGAGGGTCGTGCCGTCCCAGGTGAAGTGGACCGTCTCGAAAGGGGACTGCTTTGATATGCGGCGGCCCAGGGGGTCGTACGCGTACCGCCAGACCGTGCCGTCCGGTGTCGTCACCGCCCTGAGCCGGTCCTCCGCGTCCCACTCGTAGCGCCAGGTGTCGGGCTTCCGGGAGAGGCGGGTCTTCTGGCGGAGGACGATCCGGCCCTGGGCGTCGTGCTCGTAGCGGACAGCGCCCGCGCCGGCGATGCGGGTGCCCTGGTAGACGCGGCCGCCCGTCGCGGAGTGGGACGGGTGCGTGGCCGGCCAGGACGCCTCCGTCTGGTTGCCCGCCTCGTCGTACGCGTACCGCTCCGTCCAGTCCTTCGCGTGGACGGCCGTCACCCGCCCCGCCGCGTCCAGGTCGAAGCGCCTGGCGCCGGAGAGCGCGTCGGTGATGCCGATGAGGCCGCCGTCCGCGCGGTACGTGTACGCCCGGTGCTGGAGGCGGCTCCCCGAAGCGCCCGTAACCTCCTGGTCGGTGAGTCGACCCATCGCGTCGAACGACGAGTTCAGGACGGCGAAGTCGGCGATATGACGGGTGGTCTCGCGGCCGAGGGCGTCGTGGGTGAAGGTCAGCGTCCGGCCCGAGGACGTCAGTTCCGTACGGCGGCCCGCCGCGTCGTACGACCACGTGCTCGTCGACCCGCCCGGCGTCGTCCGGCCCGTTCGCCGGCCTACCGCGTCGTGGGTGAAGGAGAGCGTACGGCGGTTCACCGTCTCGGAGACCAGACGACCGTAGCGGTCCCGGAGGCGCTCCAGCGACGTGTCCGGGCCCGTCGCCGACGCCAGCTGGTCGAAGACGTCGTACTCGTAGGTGCTGACCGCGCCCTCGGCGTCCTTGCGGACGATCCGGCCGAGGCTGTCGCGCTCGAACCGGATGGCCTGACCGAGCCCGTTCACGCGGGAGGTCAACCGTCCCGCCGCGTCGTAGTCGTAGCCCAGCGTCCGGCCGTCGAAGTCCGTCTCGGTGACCACCCGGCCCGCCGGGTCGTAGGCGTACTCCCAGGTCAGACCCTGCGGGTTCGTCACCTGCGTCAGCCGAAGGTTCGTGTCGTGGGCGAACTCGTACCGGACACCGTCCGGGCCCGTGCGGGAGGTCAGCAGGTCGAAGTCGGTGTACGTGAAGCGGGTCGTGGCGCCCATCGCGTCCGTGTGGCTGAGGCAGTTGCCCTCGCCGTCGTACGTCCAGGACTCCACCGTGCCGTCAGGTGCCGTTCGGCGGGACGGGCGGCCCTCGACCGTCCACTCCATCCGGGTCACCGCGCCGAGGGGGTCGGTGATCCGGACCGTACGGCCGAAGGCGTCGTACGCGTACCGGGTCGTGGCGCCCAGCGGGTCCGTGATCTCGATCGGGAGGCCCCGGGCGTCCGCCACCAGCCGGGTGGTGGCACCGAGCGGGTCCGTCACCGATGTGAGCCGGCCCGCCTCGTCGTACGTGAACTCCGTCCGGGCGCCGGACGGGTCCGTCACCGACGTGCGGTTGCCGCGCTCGTCGAAGGTCTGGCGGGTGACGTTCCCGTCCGTGCCGACGATGCTTGTCGGGAGCCCGAGTTCGTCGTACTCGGCACGCGCCTGCCGCCCGTCCGGGCGCTCAAGGACCGTCGGACGGCCCCGGTCGTCGTAGGTGGTGCGGCTGACGTTGCCCAGCGGGTCCGTCCGGGACAGCAGTCGGTTGTGGCGGTCGTACGCGAAGCGGGTGACCGCTCCCAGTGCGTCGATCTCGGCGACAACCTGGGCGCGGTCGTTGATCAGATGACGCTGGGTGTGGCCCAGACCATCGGTGAGGGTGGTCACGCGCAGGCCCGTCGCGGGGGCGACGTCGTCCCAGGTGAAGGTCGTTTCGAGGTGGCCGTTCGTGCCCGACTGGTAGGTGCAGCGGTCCTGGTCGTCGTAGACGTAGTCGAAGCGGCTGTCGTTCGTGTCGGTCCACGAGGTGATCCGGCCGTGCTCGTCGCAGCCGAAGCGCAGGGGGCGGCCGGAGGAGTTGGTGACCTCGGTCAGGTGGCCGTCCGTGTAGCCGTAACGCAGGATCTCCTGGTCGGATCCGTCCGCCGCCGCTCCCGCCAGATGGAGGGCGGTTATTCGCCCTTCGCTCGTCGTGAGCTTCAGGTGGTAGCCGCCGTGGTGGACGATCGCCGTCGGGGCGCCCGACTCGTCGTACTCGAAGGTGATCCAGCGCCCGTTGCGGTCGTCGATCTGCGCCAGGAGCGCGAGCCCGTCGCCGTGCTCGACGAAGTGCCGGACCGTTCCGGTGGCGGGATCGGTGAGGGTGTATCCGTCGTCGACCCGGTCGAGGGGCCACTGCCGGCCGTGGGTGGGCATGACCGGGACGCCGGGAGCCGGGTGGGGATAGGCGAGGAGGCTGCCCTCGTCACAACTGAAGACCACGCCCTCGGAGTCGATCTCCAGCCTCTGGTCCACCGTGCTCGACCACGTCGGGCCGAACCAGCGCCCCGAGCGGCGCGAGGAGTCGAAGGTGCGCCGGAAGAGGAGGGGGAGCGAGCCGGGCAGGGATATGTCGGTCTGCGGCAGCAGCATCCGGCCTGCGGCGATGTCGACGGGGTCCCGCTCGCACGCCGTCTCGCTCTTCTTCTTGCAGGTGGTGGGCGGGTCCTTCTCCTGGTCCTCGCGGCTGCGGTTCGGTTTCTCCAGAGGGCCGTCGCTTACCGTCTTCCTCCCGTCCGGCGCCCGCTTGGCGCTGTCCAGCCCGAGGCGCACCCCGCTGCGCGCGAGCCCCGCGCCCTTCGTCCCGATCAGCTCCGGCACCAGCCTCCCCAGGAACTCCGACGGGTCGCCCTTCGCCGCGTCCCAGGCGTTCTTCAGTGCCCGGTCGGGGTTCGCCGCCGTGGACACCAGGCCGGCGAGCGTCATGTTGACGCCCTTGTAGTACTCCGCCGGGTGGGTCAGGTTGTACGGGTCGGTGGGGTTCACCGACCGGACGAAGTTGATCAGGCCGGCCGAGCCCTTGACGATGCCCCCGCCGAAGTGGGCCAGCTCGAAGCCCTGGGCCATGCCGTGGTCCATCAGCTCCAGCTTGAGCCGCTCGCGGCCGGTCGGCTCCTGGGGCGCGTGCGCGAGTGCGGCGCTGACCGCCGCCCGCGCCGTCTCCCCGGCCTCGTTCCGGGCCTTCCGCGCGTCGTTCAGGATCTCCTGGGCGCGCTGCCGCTTGGCCTTGCCGGGGTCGGTGAACGCCCCGGGGTCCGGCAGCGGACTGTCGCCGGTGCGCGCCGCGTTGTAGGCGTCGACCTTCTTGTTGTACGAGTCGACGGCCGCCTTGGAGTCGCTGTCGCCCTCCTTGTACAGGGCGATCGCCTCACGCGCCTTGCCCTGTGCACTCACGATCGCCTGGGAGTACGTCTCCAGGGCCTTGGCCGCGTTCTCCATCGCGTCCGCCGCGTGCAGCCAGTCCGTCGGCAGGGTCTGGAACTTCTCCCGGAACGCGTCGGCCGCCTCGCCCTTCCAGTGGCCGGAGTCCAGCTTCTTCATCCCGCTGCCGACCAGGTCGAACGCCCGCTGGAAGTCCCGCAGGTTCTTCACCGTCGCGGCGATCTTCTCCGGCTTGCCGTGGACGAGCTCGTTCGCCTCCTCGGTCTGCCCGAGCTGCTGCTCCCCGACCTGTGCGCCGAGGGACGAGGCGGTCTCGTCGCCCCAGTCCTCGACCGAGTCCGCCCAGTCGTGCGCGCCGACCTTGTCCAGGCCCTGACCGACCTTGTCGGTCGCGTGGTCGACGGCCTCGCCGACGATCTCCTTGCCCTTGTCGACGCCCTCACCGATCTTGTCGATGCCCTTGTCGATGCCGGCACCGACCTTGTCGGCAAGACCTCCCCAGTCCACCATCAGCGGTTTTCCCCCCACCGCGGCTGCTCGGCCTGTTCGACGGTTGCCTGGTCAGGGTCGAGGCCGTCCTTGAGCTGCTCGTCCATGCGGTCGCGCATCGCCGGGTCGATCAGCCCGGACCGCTCCATCGAGTCCAGCTTCGCGTCCATGACGTCGTAGCCGGTGTTCTGCCAGGTCTGCTTCACCTCTTGGTGCGCGTCGGTGAACGACTCCAGGCTGTAGTCGGCGTTGTCAAAGGTGCGCTGGTCGCGGATGGTCTCCCAGCTCATCTTCTTGACGTCGTCCTCGGACAGGTGCGGGTTGCCGTTGAGGGAGTTCACGCCGATCTTGATCGAGTCCTTGATGTACTGCTCCTGCTCGGCGAAGGACCCCGCCGACAGCCCGACCGCCTGCGCGAACCCGTTCCCCCGCATGGCAAGCGCCCGGACGCCCCACTCCCACCGGTCGCAGAACGTCCCGAACTCCGACGTCAGACCGCCGTGCCCCAACTCAAGCCCTGTCAGAGCGAGATCGGAGAACCCCCGGCCCGCCGACGCCTCGCCGATCATGCCGAGCTCCTTCAGCTCGGCATGGGCCAGGTCGATGCCCTTCGCTATCTCCGCGAGCGCCGCCGCCGGCGCCGCGAGGTCGGGCTCGTTCCCGCTCATCGTGTCCCCGTCCCCGTCCCGGCCTCGATCGCCGTCTCCCCGAGATCCACCGCCACCTCATCCGGGACGATCCCCGCCACCGGCGGAAACAACATCCCGTCCGCGCTCCCCGCGTCCAGCGCGACCCCGCCGGGACCGGGCAGCATCGGCACCATCACGTCGAGCAGCCGGGCGCCCAGGATCGTCCGGTACGTCCACTCGCGCCCGGCTTCCCCGCGCGCGCCCGCGAACCGCGCCAGCGCCTCCTCGTCCGAGAACGCGCAGATCCACCGGACGCCGTTGAAGTCGGCGGTCCACAGACTCTCCTGCGCGTCGAACGGCACAAGCACGGCGGTACGCCGAAACTCCCCCAGCAAACGCGCAAACTCCCGCCGGGCCGCCGCCACTTCGTCGCCGGCCTCTGCGTCGTGCCCCGGCTCCGGCACGGCCCGCGCGACAGCGGTCACCGGGGCCGCTTCCGGTCCCGGTGGTGCCATCGGAACCGATTCCCCCGCCAAATCCGCCAGTCTCGACACCCGTCGAGGCTCCGGTATGCCCTCCCCGTTGTCATTCACCCAGGCATGCTGCCATGCGCCCGTTCACACGAGCAACGAACAAGGGCTCGATCTCGTCATGTCGGTCAGCCGACGGCCGCCAACGCCCGGCGAGCCGGGGAGGGATGCGTCGCCGGGCGGCGAGCCCGCTCTGCGCCCCTTCGAGTTCCCCGGCCGCTATTCGCTCCGGATGACCTCTGCGGCGGAGGCGGCGGTGAGGGCGCGGGTGAGCCGGGTGCGCAGGAGGTCGGAGTGGGCGCAGTGTCTGATCCGCTGGTGGACAAAGAGCGGCACCTCGATGCCTCGGTGCTCCAGGACGATCACGATTGCTTCCACACGGGCTTCGTTACGGCCTTGGGCGCGGGCTGCGTCCAGGTTCTCCTGCGGGGTGTGAACTTTGAAGAAGGAGGCGTCCATGGTCCGGCTACTCGCTTTGAAGAGGAAGAGGAAGAGGTGCGCTGTCGGGCGTCGGGCCGAGGGTCAGGCGCGGCAGATCGCGTGCTTGGTGGGTGCTTCTGTCGAGCATCACCGCGTTGACGCACATGCGCCGCAGGTTCCGGGTTCGGGGGCGCGGTAGGCGCGGTCGCAGGTGTCGCAGTTCTGGAGGGGGTGGTGGGCGGCCGGGTTCCCGGGTGCGCGGTACGGCGGCAGGGGCGGGAGCCGGTCCGTCAGGCGGTGGGCCAGGAGGGCGGCCGGGCGGTACAGGGGTTCCGCCGGGAGGTCGGCGGTCAGGGCGTTGTGCACGGCCTCGGGAGTGAGCTCCCGCTCCAGCCATGCGGCGACGCCCGGGACGAGGTGTTCGGCGTCCGTCACGGAGATCAGGAGCCGGGGGTCGGTGCGTCGCAGTCCCGAGAGGACCCCGAGGGCGGTCGCCAGCAGGTCGGGCGCGGGGTACGCGGGCTGCGGCACGGAGGGCAGGGCACGGCGCGGCGGCTTGTCCTCCCGGCGGGCGGGCCGCTTGGGCTCGGGCTTCGGCTCGTCCGTGGTGCCGGTACGGCCGGGCTGGTTGCAGGACACCGTCCGGGTGACGATGAGTCCGTCCTTCGTACGCTCGCGGGTACGGCGCAGGTACCCGTGGGCCTCCAGCTCGCGCAGCGCGCCGGCGATCCGGGTCGTCCCCTCCGGGAAGCGGGCGGCGAGGGTCCTGATGCCGATGGACGCGCCGCTGGGGAGCGACTGGATGTGCACGGCCAGTCCGATGGCGAGCAGCGACAGCTCGGCGTGTTGGGCGAGGTGGTTGCCGATCACCGTGAAGCGGGTGGTGTGGCGGGCGTTGTCGTGCGTGACGCCGCCGCGACGCGTGGCCGTACGGGTGCGCGGAGAGGGATTCTTCCCGTCGTTACGGGACTGAGCGTGCGGGCGCGCGCTAGTGTGCTGGGTACCCATCGGGAAGCCTTTACTTCCTTGATGGTCAGGCCCTCGCCTTGGGATCGCTATTCCCGGCGGGGGCCGACGCATGTCTGAGGCTGGCGGTCATATGCCAGTGGGGCAGAGCGTAAGGCAGGCAACCCACCCCAAAGCCAGCTGTGTTGGTGTTTTTCACCCGAGTGAGTGAGTGCCTGCCTGAGCGGGGGGAGGGGTGGGGCTTGGTGGGTTTCTTTCTCTCTGGTTGTTGTCTTGGGAGACCGACCGCCTCACCGAAGACCACGTTTCTGGATTCCGGTGGCTGAGTCGTTTGCGCAGGTCAGGAGCCCGGTAGATCGAGTTCCGCCCAGACGGTCTTCCGGGGTACGGGCCCGAGCCCGACGCCCCAGCGGTCGGCCAGTGCCTCGACCAGGCGCAGCCCGCGCCCCGAGTCGCTCTCGGGCGCGGTCGGTTGGGCGCGCGGAAGGTCCTCGCCCCGGGTGTCCGTCACCTCGATCCGCAACACGCCCTCGTGGTCGAGCAGCGCGAGCCGGAAGCTCCGGCCGGCGACCCGGCCGTGCGTGGCGGCGTTCGTGGCGAGTTCGGCGACGACCTGGGTGGCCGCCTCCGTCACGCCGTACGGGACCTCGTGATCCCGCATCCACTCGACGGCGAGCAGCCGGGCGAGCCGTGCTCCGCGAGGCGTGGGAGAGAGGAGGACGCTGAAGTGGCGGTTGGGCGCCTGGACTTGAGTGGTGTTCCGCTGATTCACGTCACCGAGCGTGGCCGCCCCCGGCTACCGTGAACAGTGACGGCGCCGATGCGTAGAGTCACTGTCCGGGGCTTGTCCACTGCTGTCCGGCCTGTCCGGACCTTGCCCAGGGGAGGGGCATCGCGCCACGAAGGGCGAGGGAAAGGTGCGGGTATGTCGGTGGACGGTGAGGCGCAGCGGCTCAAGAGCGAGGCTGACGAGCCGGGGTGGGAGGTCGACCCGGACGACGACTGGGGGGTTGCCGTAGTCGCCACGGTGGGAAGGCAGTTGAGGCTGCGGAGGGAAGCGGTCGGCATGCGGGCCGCCGAGCTCGGGGCGGCGACCGGTTACGGCGAGGACCTCATCTACAAGATCGAGAGCGGGAAGCGGATCCCTCGGCCTGAATTCCTGGACAAGGCGGACGAGGTCCTGGGAGCAGACGGGCTGATCTCGGCGATGAAGGAAGACGTGGCGAAGGTGCGCTACCCGAAGAAGGTGCGGGCGCTGGGGAAGCTGGAGGCCAAAGCGGTCGAGATCGGCGTGTACGAGTGCAACATCATTGCTGGGCTGTTGCAGACTCCTGAGCATGCGCGGGCCGTGATTGAGGCGGCCCAGCCGCCATACTCGCCGGACGATGTGGAACGCATGGTGGCGGCTCGTCTGGCCCGGCAGGCGGTCTTCGAACGGGATCCGGTTCCGTCTATCCACTTCGTTTGGAGGAAGCACCGCTGCGTCGACAGGTTGGGGGCACAATGGTGTGGCAACGGCAGCTCGAACGCCTGCTGGAGGTGGGGCGGTTGCGTAACGTCACCCTTCAGGTCATGCCGACCAACACCGAAGCCCATCCAGGTCTGGACGGCAGGATCGAGTTGCTGAAGTTCCCGGACGGCACGGCTGTTGGACGCGGTGATGGTGTGTTCAACGGGCGGCCGACCACCGATCCGAAACAGCTTCGCGTCATCGAGCTGCAATATGGCACCATCCGGGCGCAGGCTCTCTCACCGCGGGAGTCTCGGGCCTTTGTCGAGCAACTGCTGGGAGAAACATGATCCGCAAGACGGCTGCCGGGGACGCCTCCGAACTGGCGTGGTTCAAGAGCAGCTACAGCGGCGGCACCAACGGCGAGTCCTGCGTCGAGGTCGCGGCTGCCCCCGCCACCGTCCACGTCCGTGACTCCAAGGTCACCGACGGCCCGCAGCTCGCGCTGACACCGGCCGCCTGGGCGGGCTTCGTCTCGTACGCGACGACCGGCTGACCCCGCCACCCGCCTCCGTAACCCACACGTGTGAAGAGCCCGGATCCCACTGAAGCACCCCTGGGGGATTCGGGCGGGCGGCGCTGTCACACATTGCTCTCGGGCTCCGTCAGTGCTGTGTCCGGCTCGGTCGAGGCGGATACGGGAGAGGCCCAAGGAGCCGACATGTTCGCCGAGATGTCCACCACCGCCGTCGTCGTCACCGCCGTCGCCGCGTTCATGGCCGGGTTCTCCGGGGGCGCGATCTTCGTCAGGGCCGCGTTCGTCGTCGAGCCGCTCGCCCAGTACGGGGTCCCCCGGACGTGGTGGAACTGGCTCGGCGCCGCCAAGGTCGCCGGCGCCCTCGGGCTCCTCGTCGGGTTCTTCGTGCCCGTGATCGGGACCCTCGCCGCCGTCGGGCTCGTCCTGTACTTCACCGGGGCCTTCGTCACCGTCCTCCGCGCCCGCTCCTACGGGCACGTGGCCTTCCCGCTCGTCTACATGGCGCCCGCCGTCGCCGTCCTCGCACTCGTCTAGGCCGGACACGGCGAAGGCCGCCGTCCCCGTCCATCACGGGGGCGGCGACCTTCGCCGTACGGGAAACCGTCAGTCCTTCTTCTCCTCCAGGCGCGGGAACAGCACCGCGCCCTTCGTCACCGTCGCGCCCGCCGGGAGCTGCCCCCACGTGGCGGAGGACTGGACCGGCTGCGAGGCCAGCGCGCCCAGGGACGCCTCGGCGCCCAGCGAGTCCCACAGGGCCTGCGAGGTCTCCGGCATGATCGGGTTCAGCAGGACCGCGACCGCGCGGAGCGACTCGGCGGCCGTGTAGAGGATCGTCGCCAGGCGGGCCTGGCCCTCCTCCGACTCGTCCTTCGCGACCTTCCACGGCTCCTGCTCCGTGATGTAGCCGTTGACCTGCTTCACGAAGTCGAAGATCGCCAGGATGCCGGCCTGGAAGTCCAGCTCCTCGCCGATCTTGGCGTCGGCGGTCGCGACCGCCTTGGCCAGGCCGTCCTGGATCGCCTTCTCCGCCTCGCCGTCGGCCGCCGAGGCCGGCAGCGCGCCGCCGAAGTACTTCCCGACCATCGCCGCCACGCGCGAGGCGAGGTTGCCGTAGTCGTTCGCCAGCTCGCTCGTGTAGCGGGCGGAGAAGTCCTCCCACGAGAACGAGCCGTCCTGCCCGAACGCGATCGCCCGCAGGAAGTACCAGCGGTACGCGTCCACGCCGAAGTGCGACGTCAGGTCCTGCGGCTTGATGCCGGTCAGGTTCGACTTCGACATCTTCTCGCCGCCGACCATCAGCCAGCCGTTCGCCGCCACGCGCCCCGGTACCGGCAGGCCCTGCGCCATCAGCATCGCCGGCCAGATGATCGCGTGGAAGCGGAGGATGTCCTTGCCGATGAGGTGCACGTTCGCCGGGAAGGTCTCGTCGAACTTCGCCTGGTCGGCGCCGTAGCCGACGGCCGTCGCGTAGTTCAGGAGCGCGTCGATCCACACGTAGATGACGTGCTTCTCGTCCCACGGGACCGGGATGCCCCAGTCGAACGTCGAGCGCGAGATGGAGAGGTCCTCCAGGCCCTGCTTGACGAAGTTCAGGACCTCGTTGCGGGCCGACTCCGGCTGGATGAAGCCCGGGTTCGACTCGTAGAACTCCAGGAGCTTCGGGCCGTACTCGCTCAGCTTGAAGAAGTAGTTCTCCTCCTTGAGGATCTCCACCGGCTTCTTGTGGACGGCGCACAGCTTCGTGCCGTCCTCCGCCTCGATGAGATCGCCGGGGAGCTTGTACTCCTCACAGCCCACGCAGTACGGGCCTTCGTACCCGCCCTTGTAGATCTCGTCCTTGTCGTACAGGTCCTGCACGAACTCCTGCACGCGGTCGGTGTGACGCTTCTGCGTGGTGCGGATGAAGTCGTCGTTCGCGATGTTCAGGTGCTCCCAGAGGGGCTTCCACGCCTCCTCCACGAGCTTGTCGCACCAGGCCTGGGGCGTGACGTCGTTCGCCTCGGCCGTGCGCATGATCTTCTGACCGTGCTCGTCCGTGCCGGTGAGGTACCACACCTTCTCGCCGCGCTGACGGTGCCAGCGCGTGAGCACGTCGCCTGCGACGGTCGTGTAGGCGTGGCCCAGGTGAGGAGCGTCGTTGACGTAGTAAATGGGGGTCGTGACGTAGAACGCCTTCGCCCCCTGCTTCTCGGATCCAGTGGCCGCCATGGTCGAAATCCTAACGGTCGCACGAAGATCCACTCACATCGATAAGCGGGGGGCGCGACAGCGGGAAGATGGACGGCATGCGTGTACTCGTTGCCGAGGACGAGCGGGACCTCGCCGCGCTCGTCGCCACCGGCCTGCGGCGGGCCGGCTTCGCCGTCGACACCGTCCATGACGGGGGCGAGGCCCTGGAGCGGCTCGGACTGTACGGGGGTGCCCCCGCGCAGGGCCCGTCGCTCGGCTTCTGCCCGTACGACGTCCTCGTCCTCGATCGCGACCTGCCCCGCGTCCACGGCGACGACGTGGCCCGGCGGCTCCTCGTCGCCGGCTCTCCCACCCGCATCCTCATGCTGACCGCCGCCGCCTCCCTCGACGACCGCGTCGAAGGCCTCGACCTCGGCGCCGACGACTACCTCGGCAAGCCCTTCGAGTTCCCCGAGCTGGTCTCCCGCGTCCGGGCGCTGCGGCGGCGATCCGCCCGGCCCGCGCTCCCGCCTCTCCTGGAGCGGTACGGGCTCCGCGTGGACACCGTCCGGCGGACCGCCGACCGCGACGGGCGGGACCTCGACCTCTCCCCGAAGGAGTTCTCCGTCCTCCAGATCCTCCTGGAGGCCGACGGCGCCGCCGTCTCCGCCGAGGAGCTCCTCGAACGCGCCTGGGACGCCCACGCCGACCCCTTCACCGGAGCCGTACGGGTCTGCATGAGCAAGCTGCGCGCCAAGCTCGGCGAACCGGGGCTCATCCGGACCGTGCAGGGCGTGGGGTACGTGCTGTGAGCCCGTCCCCCGACGGATACCTGGGCGCCGGGTCCACCATCCGGGCCCGGATCGCGATCGTCTACGGAGGTGTCTTCCTCGTCCTCGGGGCGGTGCTGCTCCTCGTGGTGAACCTGCTGGTCAGGGCCGGTACGGATCAGGAAGCCGATGCCATCGTGGCGCGTGTCGACGATGTCGCCGTGGTCGAGGCGTACCGGCTCGGCGACGACATCAGCCGGGCCGCCGGCGAGCAGATGCTCATGTGGTCGGGCATGGCCCTGGTCGTGATCGCCTGCTGCGCCGTCGTGGTCGGATGGTGGACCGCAGGGCGCGTCCTGCGGCCCGTGCACGAGATGACCGCCCGCGCGCGGCGCCTCTCCGAACGCAACCTGCACGACCGGATCGCGGTCAGCGGACCCGACGACGAGCTCAAGGAACTCGGCGACACGATCGACGCGCTGCTCGGGCGTCTCGAGACCGCCTTCGACAGCCAGCGGCGGTTCATCGCCAACGCCTCCCACGAACTGCGCACCCCGCTCGCCACCCAGCGCGCCGCCATCCAGGTCGGGCTCGACGACGACTGCGACGTACGGCAGGTGCTGCTCGACGCCAACCGGCGCAGCGAACGGCTCATCGACGGGCTGCTGCTCCTCGCCCGCAGCGAGCGGGGGCTCGCGGAACGCGAGGACGTGGTCCTTGGCGAGGTCGTCGAGGAGGAGTACGCGGGCGCGTGCGTGGTCGCCGACGGAGGCGTTGTGCGGGGAAGCCGGGTGCTGCTCGGGCAGCTCGTACGGAACCTCGTCGCGAACGCGGTCGCCTACAACGTGCCGGGGGGCGGCGGCGTGGTGGACGTACGGGTCGAGGGCGGGGTCCTGACCGTCACCAACACCGGGCCGGTCGTCCCCGCCGACCAGGTCGACGGGCTCTTCGAACCCTTCCGGCGCGGCGAGGGGCGGGACCGGATGGGGCCGGGCGCGGGGCTCGGACTGTCCATCGTGCGGTCGATCGCGGCGGCGCACGGGGGGAGTGTGCGGGCGGTCGCGCGGGGCGCGGGGGAGGGCGGCGGGCTGGTGGTGACGGTGACCCTGCCGGTCACCGCCACCGTCACCACGAGCCCTGTTCCCGCTTCCTAGAGCTCCAGGCCTTCCAGCAGGCCGCGGTAGAAGGCGGGGTGCGCGGTCTCGACCGGGGTCGCGCCCGCGAAGTACACGGCGGTACGGGGAGCGCCGTCCGGCCCGTCGAGCTTGCGGAGGAAGTCGAAGGCCTTGTTGTCCTCCTCGCCCCAGGCCACGAACCGCCAGTGCAGCGGACGGTCGGCCGCCTCGGCCAGCGCCTGCGTGGCAGCCGTCTTCGACTCCGGCGCGCCGTCGGTCTGGAAGACCACCAGGGCCGGGCGGGTCGGGTCCGCCTTGCCGTGGTGGGCGAGGACCTCCTCCACGGCGCGGTGGTAGTTGGTACGGCCCAGGCGGCCGAGGGTGCCGTTGATCTCCTCCACGCGGGTGGGGGTGAGGTCGGCGGGCGTCAGGGCGACGGTGCCGTCGATGTCCGTGGAGAAGAACACGGTCGTGACGGTGGCGTCCTCGTCGAGGTGCGCCGCGAGCGCGGTGACCTGCTCGGCGAGCCGCTGCACGGAACCGTCCTTGAAGTACCCGCGCATCGAACCGGACCGGTCCACCACGAGGTATACGGCGGCGCGGGCGGTCGTGAGCCCCTGCTTCTTGAGCTGGGCCCCGGCGGCCTTGTACGCGTCCGCGAGGTGCGGGGCGGCGGCCTTGACCTCGGGGAGGGCGAGAGCGGGGCCCTGCGGGGCGCTGTCGGCCTCGGCGTCGTCGGCCGGAGCCTCCGGCTCGGGAGCGTCGGCGGTGACGGCTTCGGCCTGCGGCTCGTCGTCTGCGACGGCCGTCTCCTCCTCCGCCGGTTCGGCGGCCGCCGTGGCCTCGGTGCCCGGCTCGGTGTCCGGCTCGGTGGCGGCGGGCTCCGCCGTCTCCTGCTGCTTCGCGGCGAGGTCGCCCGCGTCGGCGTCCGCGTCCGCTTCGGCGGCCGTCTCCGGCTCCGCCGGGGTGGTGGCTTCGGCCTGCGCCTCGTCGGGAGCCGTCTCGGGCTCTGCCCCCGCCTGCTGCTCGGCGTCGGCGTTCGTGTCGGCAGCTGCCACCGGCTCCGCCGGGGCGGTCGCCTCGGCCTGCTCCGGCGTCGACTCCTCCGCCTGCTCGGGGGCGAGTTCAGGCCCATCGGCGTCGGCGGTCGCTTCCGTTTCGGCCTCCACCGCGTCAGCGGTCGCCTCCGTCTCGGCCTCCGCCGCGTCGGCAGTCGCATCGGCATCCGCGTCCGCCGGGGCGGGTTCGGTCTCCGCCTCCGCGTCCGCCTGCGTCGAAGCGGGCTCGGTCTCCGCGTCCGCATCTGCCGAGGCGAGTTCGGCCTTCGCATCCGCCGGGGCGGGCTCGGCCTTCGCATCCGCCGTCGCGTCGCCGGCCGGCTCTTCGGCGACCGACTCGGTCGGCTCCGCCGACTCGTCAGCCACGGGCTCAGCCGCTGCCGCCGCCGTCGCCGTCGCGGCCGTAGCCGTGTCGGCGTCGGCCGTGACCTCGCCGTCGGCCGTCACCTCGGCGTCAGCCGGCGTCTCGGCGTCAGCCGCGTCGGCCGTGACCTCGCCGCCGGCCGCGCCCTCCGCCTCAGCCGACTTCTCCGCCTCAGCCGACTCCTCGGCTCCCGCCGCGGCCGTGGCCGAATCCCGATCCCCGGTGCTCACCGGTTCCGAGGCCCCCGCAGCCGCAGCCGCAGCCCCCGCCGCAGGCGTCTTCGCCCGCGCCCTGGGGATCTGCGGGTTGTCGAAGGACGCCGCCACCAGATCGTCCGCCGCTCGGCGGGCCGCGTCGTCCGGGGTGCCCGAGGCGTCCGGGGTGCCCGGGGTGTCGGGGGTCGGGGTCTCACGCGTCTGGGGCGGGACGGAGGTTGCCGGGGTTTCCTCGTGGTCCCGGCCGAACACCTTGCGCAGCATGCTCCGAATACCCATGGGCGAACCCTTTCGCATGAGTGGGGTGCGTGTGAATGTCCGTACTGGGCGTTTCGGGAATTTCATCCCTGGCCAGGGCGGACACGTAAGGTTAGCGGCCACCCCCTCCCTCCTCCGCGACCCGGTCGCCCCCGGTTGCCGTGCATTCATTCGGCGTTCACTCCGTCGCCGCGCCTGTGCAGATCTACGCACATAGCGTCGCGGCCGAAGGAATCCCGACACCATGTCGGCGCAGCGTTGCGCCGTAGGAGGACGAAGTGCGCAAACTGCTGCCGCTGCTGAGCATGAACCCCCACGGAGGCGGCCGTTCCGCTCTCACCTGCCGCTTCCGTTGCGGCGACGCCTGCTTCCACGAGGTGCCCAACACCAGCGACAACGAGTACGTCGGTGACGTCATAGCCGGTGCGCTCTCGCGCCGTTCCGCTCTCCGCGCCGCCGCCGTCGTGACCGTCGCCTCCGCCGCCGGCGGCGCCGTCGTCCTCGGCAACGCCCCGGAAGCCGTCGCCAAGCCCGGTCGCCCCGGCAAGCCCGTCCCCACCGACGGCGCCCGCGGCCTCCGCTTCGCCCCCGTCGCGCCCAACACCGCCGACAAGGTCACCGTCCCGGCCGGTTACGCGCAGAACATCGTCATCCGCTGGGGCGAGCCCATCCTCCGCGGCGCCCCCGCCTTCGACTCCGAGAAGCAGTCGGCGAAGGCCCAGGCCGGCCAGTTCGGCTACAACAACGACTTCCTCTCCCTGCTGCCGCTGCGCGGGGAGCACCACCGTCAGGTCCTCGTCGCGAACCACGAGTACACCGACGAGGTGTTGATGTTCCGTGGGTACGACTCCGAGAACCCGACCCGCGAGCAGGTCGAGATCGCCTGGGCCGCGCACGGCCTCTCGGTCGTCGTCGTCCAGGAGGAGCACCGCACCGGCAAGCTCACCCCGGTCACCCGCCACCACCTCAACCGGCGGCTCCACACCACCAGCGAGTTCGAGCTGACCGGCCCCGCCGCCGGCAGCGACCTGCTGAAGACCTCCGCCGACCCCGAGGGCCGTACCGTCCTCGGCACCCTCAACAACTGCGCCGGTGGCACCACCCCGTGGGGCACCACCCTCCACGGCGAGGAGAACTTCAACCAGTACTTCGCGTACGGGTCGAGCACCACCGACAAGCGGTACGGCGTCGGCACCGGCGCCTCCGAGCGCAAGTGGGAGCGGTTCGACACGCGCTTCGACCTGCGCCAGGAGCCCAACGAGGTGCACCGCCAGGGCTGGGTCGTCGAGCTCGACCCGTACGACCCCGACTCCACGCCCCGCAAGCGCACCGCGCTCGGCCGCTTCAAGCACGAGGCCGCGCAGCCCCGCCTCACCGAGGACGGCCGTCCGGTCGTCTACATGGGTGACGACGAGCGGTTCGACTACTTCTACAAGTTCGTCTCGTCGAAGCGGATGAAGAAGGGGGGCTCTCGGGCCGCCCGCGAGCACAACCTCACCCTCCTCGACGAGGGCACCCTGTACGTCGCCAAGCTGACCGGCGACTCCCCGGCCGCCGAGATCGACGGCACCGGCAAGCTGCCCAACGACGGCGAGTTCGACGGTTCCGGCCAGTGGATCCCGCTTGCCACCGGCGACGTCTCGCACGTCCCCGGCATGACCGCCGACGAGGTGTACGTCTTCACCCGCCTCGCCGGTGACAAGGTCGGCGCGACGAAGATGGACCGTCCCGAGGACGTCGAGCCGTCCCCGCGCAGCGGCCGCGTCTACGTCGCCCTCACCAACAACACCAACCGCGGCAAGGGCACCAACCCGGGCGCCGACGAGGCCAACCCGCGCAACCTCAACAAGCACGGCCAGATCCTCGAACTGGCCGAGCACTGGGACGACCCCGCCGCCGACGGCTTCGCCTGGCGTCTCTTCCTCGTCGCGGGCGACCCGAACGACCCGGCCACCTACTTCGCCGGCTACCCGAAGGAGAAGGTCTCCCCGATCTCCTGCCCCGACAACGTGGCCTTCGACCCGCACGGCAACCTGTGGATCTCCACCGACGGCAACCAGCTCGGCTCGCACGACGGCCTGTTCGGCGTCGCCACGCGCGGCGAGCGGCGCGGTGAGCTCAAGCAGTTCCTGACCGTGCCGAAGGGCGCCGAGACCTGCGGCCCGATCATCCAGGACCGCCGCGTCCTGGTGGCCGTGCAGCACCCGGGCGAGCTCGACGGCGCCTCCGTCGAGAACCCGAAGTCGGAGTGGCCCGACGGGCCCGGCAAGCTCGTCCGCCCGTCGGTCGTCTCCGTCTGGCGTACGGACGGCCGCGACATCGGCGTGTGAGCACCGCGGGGGCCGGGGGGTGGAGGGCCTCACTCCACCCCCAGGCCCTCCCTGAACCGCACGAACTGCTCCTCCGGCTCCCCCGTGTACGCCCACGGCACCCACGCCGCCCGCCTGCCCAGCATCCCGAGCAGCTCCCGCGCGATCTCCACCTGGCCCGCGTAGCAGGCGGCGTGCGCGAGGAAGTTGAGGTCCCCGACCTCCTCCGGTGCCACCGGCGTCCCCGGGTCCCGGCCGCCGATCCACCGCGCGTGCGTGCGCCGCAGTTCCGTGACCGCCAGCTCGTGCTTCCAGTGCTGGTCGAAGCCCCGCACCGGGCCACGGCCGAGCGCCCCGTCCGCGATGTACCGGTACTCCTCGACCCGCGCCACCTGCACCAGGACGGGCAGCGGCGAGCCGGGCGGTGCCACGCCCGCCGCGTCGCGGGCGAAGTCGTACATGCTGCCGTGTGTCCCGTGCCACCGCGCCGACCAGTACCGAAGCACCTGGATGTGCCCCTCCGTGTTGTACGGGTCCCGGCGCCGCAGCTCGTCGAACCAGTGCCGCAGTTCACGGCGCGGCACCCCGCCCTCGTACAGTCGCGCCACCGAGAGCAGCGCCACCCACGGCATGGGGTCGGCGGGTGCCGCATCCGCCGCGCTCCGGCAGGCGTCGACGGCGGCGTCGATCCGGCCCCGCTCCACGGCGGCGCCCCGGCCGGCCGCGATGGCCGCGTCGAAGACCCGTACCACCTCGGTGGCCGCACGGAGCACGGCCGCGTCGGGGTTGCCCGGTTCGGCGGCCCGCCAGGTCTCCACGGTGGAACTGCCGGCGGCTGCGTGCGAGAGGAGCCGCAGCCGGTGGGTGCGGCGGGCCCAGTTGTCGCCCGTGGCGGCGAGCAGGTCCCGTACGCCCTGCCAGCGGCCGATGACGATGTCGTGGCGCGCCTCGGTCAGCGCGCGGTCCCCGAAGTCCGGGTCGAAGTCGGGCACGAAACGCTCCGCACGCGCCGAGCGCGCGGAACGACGGCGTACGGCCATCGGGGGCCTCCTTCGGGTCTCCGGGGAAGGGGGGGTGGGTTTTCCGGGGACGGGGGTGCGTGAACTGAAGACTTCCGGGTCGCTCAGAAGTCCGTCGCGTAGCTCTTGTCCCTGGTTCCCGTACGCGCGTGCGTGGCCGGGGCCCAGTCCTCCGTCGCGGCCATCGCGCGGGCCGCGTCCAGGCGGGCCGGGCGGTAGTAGTCGCTGCCCTTCCGCCAGTACACGAGCAGGGGTACGACGCCGATGAGCAGGCCGCCGAGGCCGATGGTGAGGGCCGTCGTGGAGAGTTCGCCGAGCGATTCGACGAAGGCCCAGAGCATGAACGCGGAGCCGAGCAGCGGCCAGAGGCCGCCGAGGACCAGGTTCCGTACGGAGCGGAAGAGGAGCGACTTGTACGCGACGACCGCGGCGATGCCCGCGAGGCCGTAGTAGAACGCGATCTGGAGGCCGATCGCGGAGACCGCGTCGCTGAGGATCTGCTGGACGGAGCCCGCGGCCGCGGCCGCGGCGAACATCACCAGGGCGGCGCCGCCTACGGCGGCGATGGCGACCCACGGGGTGTTCCAGCGGTGGTGCACGGTGCCGAGCGCGGCGGGCAGGGTCCGGTCGCGGCCCATCGCGAAGAGCGAGCGGGTGACCTGGAGGAGCGTGGTCTCCAGGGTGGCGACGGTCGACAGGACGACGGCCACGACGAGGAGTTTGCCGCCGACGCCCGGCCAGATCTCCTGGCCGAGGACGGCGAGGACGTTGGGTCCCGCGGTACGGATCTCGTCGCCGGTCAGCAGGACGTTCACGGCGACGGTGAAGGCCTCGAAGAGGACGAAGACGAACCCGACGCCGACGAGCGCGGCGAGTCCCGCGGTGCGGCGGCTGTTACGGGTCTCCTCGCTGAGGTTGCTGGTGACGTCCCAGCCCCAGTAGTAGAACGCGGCGATGAGGGCGCCCGCGGCGAAGCCCTGCGGGCCCTCGAACTGGCCGAGGCCGAACCAGGACCAGTCGAAGGCGGTGGCCCGCCCCCGGTGCGCGACGGCGGCGAGGACGAACCCGATCAGGATCAGCATCTCGACGCCCGACATGATCAGTTGGGCTCGTACGGTGAGCCGGGCGCCGCCCAGGACGACGAGCAGCATCATCAGGAACCAGCCGGCGCCGACGGCGGTGGCGAGCGGGGTGTTGTCGGCGAGGTCCGGGTCGATCAGGGAGAGCGTGAGGGAGCCCGCGGGCAGCGAGCCCGCCACCATGAACACGGTCGCGGCGAAGACGAGCGCCCAGCCGGAGAGGAAGCCGAGGAAGGGGTGCAGGGTGCGGCCCACCCAGGAGTAACCCGCGCCCGCGTTGACGTCGATCCGGCCCAGCCGGGCGTACGCGAGGACGATGCCGAGCATGGGTATCGCGCAGTACAGCAGGGCCGCGGGACCCGCGAAGCCGACGGCGCCGAAGAGCACGGCGGTGGTCGCGGCCAGCGAGTAGGCGGGGGCGCTGCCGGCGACGGCCATCACGATCGTGTCGAAGGTGCCGAGGACATTGGGCTGGAGCCCTCTGTTCGTGGTGGTGCGCATGGCGGGGTCCTCGGGGCGCGGGGGGTGAGGCAGGGCGAAGTGGCCCGTCCGCCGGGCCGGTTGCCGACGGCGGCGGGCGCGGATCACGGTGATTTCGAGCGCATCGTAGTCGCCCGGGTGGATTCCGGTAACGGCGGTGGGGAGGGTTCCGTTCGGTGACCGCCGGTAAGTCCTCCCGTACGCCCCCGGGAAAGGGTTTACCGCAGGTCGGGACCGGCGATGGCGCGGGCCGCGCGGACCTCCTGGCGGAGGGGTTCGAGGACTCCGTTCTCGTCGCCGACGAGGTCGGTGCGGACTTCCACGAGGGTGTCCGACGCCCTGATGCCCTCGGCGAGTTCGCGCAGCTCCCGCTCCACGGCCGTGACCTCGGCCGGGTCGGGGTCGGGGGCGCCGTGGTCGACGCGGATCCGGGCGGCCGTCGTCGCGTCCACGATCCGCTCGACGGCGACGACGAGCGGCCACCAGGCGGCGGCGCGTGGGCCGGTGGGCGGAGGCTCGGTCAGGGCGCGCTGGAACTCGGAGCGGACGGTCGACAGGTCCCGGTAGAGCTTCCGCCGGGCCCGCACCCGCGCCCCCTGGCCGTCTCCGTTCCCCCTGAACGCGCAGGTCACGTACGCGGCGGTGTCGGCGACGGCGTCCGCGAGCCGGTCCCCGATCCGGGTGTGCCAGGACTCGGGCCAGAGGAGGTAGCCGGCGATCAGCGCGATGCCGCAGCCGATGAGCGAGTCGTACAGGCGGGGCAGGACCAGGCCGAAGCCCTGCTGGTTGAGGGTGTCGGAGAGCAGCAGGATCACCGGTGTGATCGCCGCGGTCTGGAAGGCGTACCCCTTCGCGGAGAAGACCGGGATCAGGGCGGCGAGGGCGCACATCACGGGCACGTCCCACCAGCCGCGCGGCACCTCCGCGAGGACGAGCGCGGCGAGGAGGAGACCGAGGGCGGTGCCGAAGGCGCGGAGCACGGCCCGGGAGAAGACCGAGCCGAAGTCCGGCTTGAGGACGAAGGTGACGGTGAGCGCGACCCAGTACGAGCGGGGCACGGCGATCAGCGACACCAGCGCCTGCGCGAGCCCGATGCAGAGCGCGAGGCGCAGCCCGTACCGCCAGGACGCCCCGGAGAGCAGCACGGAGCGGGTGGCCCTGCGGGCGCGGACCCGGAGCGCGGCGGGCCTGCCGAGCCGGTCGTCCACGTTGTGCGGGTCGGGGTCGGCCTCGTGGACGACGGCGGCCGCGTGCCGCAGGGCGTGGTCGACGGCCTTCTCGGCGGGCCGGACGGGGGTGGGCAGTTCGAGTTCGGGCGCCCCGGAGCCGTGGCCGCCCGGCTTGCGGCGCTCCTCGACGACGTCGGCGAGCTGCCGCACCGTCACCGGGATCGTGGCGTCGAGCGGCCCGTACAGCTGGGCGCGCAGATGCGCGGCGGGCGCGGCCTCGGCGAGGGGGATGACGACGTTCAGCTGGGCGAGCAGCCGGACCAGGACGGGCGCGCGGCCGTGCTGGCGGGCGCGGCGGGCCAGGACCAGGTCGTAGGCGTGGTTGAGGGAGGCGGTGACGGCGTGCCGCTTCTCGTCGTACGCGCCGGTGCCGGTGGCCTCGTACAGGTCGGCGACGGCCCGGTAGGTGGCGGCGACGGCGGCCCGCTCGGGGGCGGCGCGGCGCAGCGGCCAGCCGAGGAGGGTGAGGACGAGGACGAACAGCCCGCCGAGGGTGAGGAGGAGCGGCGCCTTCCACCAGGGGTCGGGCATGGGGAGTCCGGCGCCGACGACGGCGTTGAGGAGCAGGAGAAGCCCGGACACGGAGGCGACCGCGCCGATCGAGGAGATCATCCCGGAGACGAGCGCGACGAGCGTCAGCGCGGCGACCGCGAGCCAGCCGTGCCCGAAGACGAGCGTCCCGAGGGTGACACCGACCGCGCCGAACAGCTGCGGCACGGCGATGTTGAAGACCCGCATCCGGTAGGCGTCGGCGGTGTCGCCGATGACCCCGGACAGCGCGCCCATCGACACGAGCGCCCCGTACGCCGGCTGCCCGGCGGCCAGCCCCACGGCGAGCGGCGCGGCCAGGGCGACGGCGGCGCGGAGCGCGGCGGCCCAGGGGATCGGCGCGGGCGCGGGCTTGAGCCCGGCGGTGAGCCAGGCGGGCGGGGAGAGCCGGACGGCGGTTCCTGCGGGTCGAGCCATGGTCACCAACGTACGTCGTCGCCTCCGGTCCACGCCGATCACCTGCCGGGCGCGACCCTCGGCGGCGTCAGGACCCACCAGCTCACCGGGGTCCTGCTCACCCAGGTCGGACTGTCGACGCCGGACTCGCCCCGTGTCATGAACGACTTCTGGACCACGGTCTACCGGGCCGTCGACTGACCACGGGCGCGCCCGCCGGATCCGCTCCGGCCGCCTGCCCCGTGCGCCGGAGGCCGGGTGCGAGGGCCAGGGTGGCCGCGGCGGAGGTCGCGGCCATCACCGTCATGGCGGTCGCGGGGGTGGTGAGTTGGGCGCCGCCGCCCGCCAGCGCCGCCGCCACGCCCTGCATCGTGAACATGCCCGAGGAGTGCAGGCCCAGGGCGTGGCCTCGCAGCTCGGCCGGGACCAGGGTCATCAGGCGTTCCTGGAGGAGGAGGTTGGCGGAGAAGCCGATCGACGCCACCGTCACCGCGGCGAGGGCCAGGGGGAGGCCCGGGTGCAGGGCGAAGATCAGGTACGGGGTGGCCAGGAGGAGGAGCAGGGGCGGTGCGCCCAGGCGGTCGCGCCAGGCGCTCGGCAGGAAGCGGCCGGTCAGGGTGTCCCCGGCGAGCATGCCCAGGGCGACGAAGGCGAACAGGAGCCCCGCGTGCCTCGGCGCGTACGAGACGAAGAGGGACTCGCAGCCGACGACGAGCCCGTTCGGCACCCACAGGGCGAGGTAGACGCGGCGGCGGGATGCCGACGACCACAGGAGCGCGTTGGTCCGCCAGGTCTCCCGGGCGGACGGACGGCCCTGCGCGCGCGGCGGCCGCCGCGTGAGACCGAGGCGGGCGACGGCCGCGGCGACGACGAAGAGGGCGGCGCCGGTGAGCAGGGCACCGCGCGGGGTCAGGACATTGACGAGTACGGCTCCGAGGGCGTAGCCACAGATCTGGAGGCTGCCCGCACACATGTTGAGGACCGAACGCCCGAGCAGGTAGCCCTCGGTGGGCACGATCTCGGTGAGCAGCCCGTAGCGCACCCCGCCGCCGACCGAGCCGAGCATGCCCTGCACCGACAGGATCGCGAAGATCGCCGTCATGGGCAGGCCGGGCACGGCCAGGACCGTGGTGGCCGTGGCGAAGACGAGCGCCAGGCCGGTCGTCGCCGCACGAGGCGGCAGGCGGTCCGTCGCCGACAGCAGGACACTCGCGCCGACCATCTGCGCCAACAGCGGGCCGAACATGCTGAGGGCGGCGAGGAGCGGTGAGCCCGTCGCGTCGTAGACGAGCGTCCCCAGGGCCATCCTGCTCACCGTCTGGGCCGCCACGTGCGCGGCGGTCGCCGCGAGCAGCGGGGTGAACTCGGGGGTCCTGAAGAGCTCCTGGTAGGTGCGCATGGCGGAGTGTCGGCCGACGGGCCAGACCCGGAGGTAATGTTTCGCCGGGAGGCGAAACGATTGGGCTGGTGGGAGGTCGACGCCGACACGCTCGCGAACAGCCGGTTCGTCGTCTCGCCCCTCTGCGAGACGACCGCGAGCCTCATGGCCCTGGAGAAGGACGCCCCCGCGCATCCGGCCGAGCGCCGCTGGCTGGAGGCCCACGGCCCCGCCTACCGCGAACGGCTGGCCGCCGACCCCGTCACCGCCCTGCTCGTACGCGTCGCACTGGGCAGGCACCGGTGGATCGCCGACTTCCTCACCCCCGTGCCGTCGCGCGACGGCGACGCGCAGGGCGGCGCGGAGTTCCACGACGAGGTGGCACGGATACGGGAGACGCCGGCCGACACCGCTCGCGCCGACCTCCGGGTCGCCCACCGGGCCCCGCTGCCCGAGGCGCTGCTGCGCGCCGACCTGCCGGAGCGCGTCGCCGGCCTCCTGGAGTGGGTGTGGCGGGAGACCGTCGCGCCCGACTGGCCGCGGCGGCGGCGCGTCATCGAGGCCGACGTGGTCGCACGTACCGGACAGGTCAGCCGGGCGGGCTGGGCCGCCGCACTGGACGGCATGCGTCCGGACATGCGCTGGCTGGGCGACAACCGGCTCCAGATCAACACCCGCGCCTTCCCGCCCCGCCGTCTCCTCGGCTCCCAACTGCTCCTCGTGCCGGTCACACCGCGCCGGGGATGGATCTCCCTGGACCGGCCGGATTCCCGTGGTGTGGTGCACCGGAACGCCGTGGTCTACCCGTGCTCGGGCACGCTCGCGGAGCCGGAGCGGACCACCGCCGCCGCTCCGCAGGCACTGGCCAGGCTGCTCGGGGCCGGGCGGGCCGGCGTGCTGACGCTCCTCGACAGCCCGATGAGCACGACCCACCTGGTGGCCATGACGGGCCAGGGCCTCGGCTCGGTGGGCCGCCACCTCAAGGTGCTCCTGGACGCGGGTCTGGTCGGCCGCCGGCGTACGGGACGGTCCGTGCTGTACTACCGCACGGCGGCGGGGGACGTGCTGGTGCGGGCGCGGGAGTCCTGAGGACCGCCGGCTCGGGAAGGATGAGGGTCGTGGACATCGAGGAAGCTGTCGCGGCGATCGGGACCGCCCAGGACGTGCCAGGTCTGCCCATGGCCTGGCGGTGGTCGCCGATGTCCCGGTTCGTGTTCTCCCTCGCGATGGACCACGACGGGCGCTGGGCCTACCAGATGAACTCGCTCGATGTGCACGACGAAGGCCTGACCAGGGCTGTTCTGGCGTTCGCACGGGAGCATCAGCTCGGCCGCGGCCCGGAGTCCCGACCGCTCACGGTCCTTCCCGGGTTCTCGTACGGGGACTGCCGGTTCGATGCCGTCGCGGCCACGTCACCGGCCGTGCACGGGTACCACGTCGGACGGAACGAGGACCTGAACGAGGTCGTCTCGGGGGTCTTCCCGGCGTACGCGTGCGAGTTCCGCGGCGACGAGAGCCTGGAGGTTGCGGTCATGCGGGTCAAGCGCATGCTGCGACCGACTGTCCTGTCCCGGTCGCCGGTCCCGTACCTGCGCATGCGATACGAGAACACGCGGACCCGCGGCGGCAGCCTCGGTTCTTCCCGAGGGTTCACCACGCAGGACGTGCTGCTGCTGGAGCTGGCGCTCCTCGAAGGCGCTCCGGGCAGTTTCGTGGAGTTCGAGAACCGCCAGGGGGAGATCTGGCGCGTCGAGTGGGACGGCACCTGGCTGGTGAACGGCCGGCCGCAGGACATGCCGCTCTCGGAGGAGTGGGTGGGGACGGTACTGGGGTGGCCCTAGACGGTCTCGGGCGGTGCTCCGTGGACGGTCCCGGGCAGCGCTCCGCCGCCCGCCGTCGTCGGGAGTCGGGTCAGTTGCGGTAGGACTCGACCTCCGTGGCCGGGCGGAGGGCGGCCGTGTCCGGGTCCTCGCCGAACTCAACCTTCGCGCGGCGCTGGCGCAGCAGGTCCCAGCACTGGTCCAGGCGGACCTCCAGGTCGGCCAGGCGGGCGCGTTCCTCCGGGAGGAGGCCGCCCGTCCGCTGCCGGAGGGCGCGTTCCTCCTCGACGAGGGCACCGATGTCGTCCAGGATCTCCTCGTTGTCCATGTCTTCCAGCGTGGCCGATCAGCGCGGGCCGCGCAGGTCGAGATCCGCGAGGACCGCCCGGTGGTCGGAGCCCGCCACGTCGAGGAAGCGGACCTCGCGGACGCTGAAGTCCCTGACGAGGACGTGGTCGATCTGGACGAACGGCGGCAGCGGGCCCTCCATGGGCCAGGTCGGGGTACGGCTCCGGTCCGCCCGCCGCGACGCGTCCTGGAGGCCGCCCGCGTCGAGGATCGCGCGGAAGGCCGCGTGGTCCTGGGAGGCGTTGAAGTCGCCCGCGATCAGGGCCGGGGCCAGGCCCGTGGAGGACGAGGCCGCGGTCGCGTGCACGGTCGCGGCGTACTCCTCGATGCCGGCCAGCTCCCGCTTCCACAGTTGCGTCTGGTCCGGCAGCGGCGGCATCGGGTGCACCAGCTGGAGCCGTACCCGCACCCCCGCGATCTCCGCCGTGGCGCCCGGCATCCCCATGGACCCCGGGATCGTCCGCCGGTCGCTCAGCGGGTACGAGCTGAGCAGGATCGAGCCGATGGAGCCCTCGCCCTCGACGGAGGCGTGGTGGGGGAGCCGTGCGGCGAAGGTCTTCGTGAGGGTGTCCCGGCACGAGCGGTTGCATTCCGTCACGAAGACGAGCTGGGGGTCCTCCCGTGCGACGACCCGGCTCAAGGCCTCCGTCCCCTGGCTGAACTCGACGTTCGCAGCGATGACCTTCACCCGCGCCAGCGGCAGCCCGTACGAGATGACCGCCTGCGGCATGTACGGCACGGAGCTCCAGGCGGTGGCGACGAGCACGAGGACCGCCACGAAGGTCAGCACCCGGCGCCGGATCACCGCGGCGAGGAGCAGCGCGAGGCCCGCGGGGACGGTCAACCAGGGGAGGAACGAGAGGAGTTGGGGGACGGGGGCCGTCGCGTCCGTGTTCAGGGCGCGGCAGGCCGCGACCAGCACCGGTACCACCAGGAGCAGCCCCGCGGCCCAGGCTGTGACGCGGTGCCTGGGCCGCAGGGGCGGCTCGGGGGTCGGCTGGGGGCTGCTGCTCACGGGCTCTGCGGTCAGGACTCGGTCCACGCCGTCAGTGTCGCAGGGCTTGTGCGATCTCCGCCTTCGTATCGCCCGAGAGCGTCCGATTGCTGCGCGCCGTACCGGTTTTGGGCTTGCCGGGTGCGACTCCGTCGATGCTCAGGACGACCGAGTCGAGGAAGTTCCCGTCGCCGTCGCGGAAGGTGACCATGATCGTGTAGTCGGCGTTCTTGTCCTTCGGGTTGGTGGCGGTGATCTCGGCGATCGTGCGGTCGCCGTCGGTCGTCGTCGGTCCCGCGGTGACGTCGCCGGTGGCGTTCACGCCGTCCTTGACCTCGTTCATCCTGTCCTCGGCGGCGGAGGCGACGGCCGCCGTCGCCGAGGAGAAGACGTCGCCCGCCGCGTCCTGGGCGGCGTCGCACCCGGTGAGGGTGAGAGCAGTGGTTGCGGCGAGGGCGAGGGTCCGGGCCGTGGCCGTGGTGCGTCTCATGGCCGGCCGTTCCTCAGATTCTCGCGTCGCGACCGTGACCCTCGTCCGTGGCCAGCGCCCAGATCACGAAGATCGAGACGGCCATGGTGAAGAGCGACCACCACGGCTGGTAGGGCAGGAAGAGGAAGTGGAGGAGCACGTTGAGGGAGGCGAGCGCGATGCCGGCGACCCGGCCCCACTCGGCGCCCTTGAGGATGCCGTAGCCGACGATGACGAGGATGAGGCCGAGGATCAGGTGGATCCAGCCCCAGGTGGTCAGGTTGAACTTGAAGACGTAGTCGCCGACGCGGGTGTAGACGTCGTCCTCGGCGATCCCGGCGATGCCCTGCAGGATGTCCATGATGCCGGTGACCAGCATCAGGACGCCTGCGAAGAGCGTGCCGCCGGCCGCCCAGGCGCCGGAGGAGGTGGAGGACTGCGGCTTGCGGTGTGGTGCCGTGTTCTGGCTCATGGCCCCATCGTCGGAGCGTTCGCCCGCCGGCGAACCTTCAGTTGGTCCGTACGAGTGAGCGGAGATAGTTCTCCAGTACGGCGTCGAACTCCTCGGGCCGCTCCAGGTTGGGCAGGTGCGCGGCCCGTTCGACGACGGCGAGCGTGGCGTGGGGGAGGAGCGCGCACATGTCCTCCGCGTCGGCGACCGGGGTGTACGTGTCGTCCCTGCCGACGACGACGAGCGCGGGGAACGGCACGGTGGTGAGCGTCTCCCGGTAGTCGGGGCGCTCGGCCCGGCCGCGCAGGGCGGCGGCCGCGGCGACGGGGTCGGTGGCGCACATCATGCGGTGGACGTGGGGTGCGGCGTGGGTGTTGTACGGGGCGACCATCCGGTCCAGTACCTCGTCGGCGTACCCGCGCATGCCCTCCCGCAGGAGCCGGTCGGCCATGGCGTTCCGGGCGGCCTTGCCCTCGTCGGTCTCGGCGGCGGGGAAGGTGTCGGCGAGGACGAGGCCCCGGATCCGCCCGGGGTGGCGGCGGTAGAGCTCCATGGCGATCTGGCCGCCCATGGAGAGGCCGGCGAGGACGCAGTCGTCGATCCCCAGGTCGTCGAGGAGAGCGACGAGGTCCTCCGCGAAGACGCCCAGGTCGGTGGAGTGGGGGCGCGCGCCCAACGGGGTGGCGCCGTAGCCGCGCAGGTCCGGGGTAATGACCCGGTGCGTACGGGAGAAACGTTCGATCTGCGGCCGCCACATGGTGTGGTCGAAGGGGTGGCCGTGGACGAGGAGGAGGGCGGGTCCTGCGCCCTGGTCCTCGTAGAAGGTCTCGGCGTGGACTGTCGTGGAGACGGGCATGTCCGCAGGCTAGGCAGCCGCAATTGCTCGGTGCAATAAGATCTTTGCTCTCGGTGCAATAGGGCGCGGTGCCGGACATACCGCTCGGTGCCGTACGGGAGGGGTGGACGTGGAGGAGTACCGCAGGATCGCGGACCGCGTCGAGGCGGCCGTACGCGGCGGGCGCCTGCGCCCCGGTGACCGGCTGCCGCCGCAGCGGGTCTTCGCGCGCCGCCACGGGATCGCGAACTCGACGGCGATCCGGGTGTACGGGGAACTCGCCCGCCGCGGCCTGGTCGTCGGGGAGGTCGGACGCGGCACCTTCGTCCGGGCCGCGCCCCCGCTGCCGGGGCCCGCGCTCACCGAGGCCACCGGCTCCGCCCCCGTCGACCTCCAGCTCAACTACCCCACCTTCGAAGGCCAGTCGGAGCTGATGGCCCGCGCCCTCGCGGCCCTCGGCCGACCCGACGTCCTGGCCGAGGCCGTCTCCCGGCCCGCCGCCGCCACCGGCACCCCGGAGGCCCGCGACGCGGCGGCGGCCGTCCTCGCCCGGCCCGGCTGGGCGCCGGACCCCGCGAGCGTGCTCTTCGCCGGGAACGGACGCCAGGCCATCGCCGCCGCGCTCGCCGCGCTCGTCCCGCCCGGCGGCCGCCTGGGCGTCGAGGCGCTCACGTACCCCCTGGTGAAGGCGGTGGCCGAACGGCTCGGCATCCGGCTCGTACCGCTCGCCCTCGACGCCGAGGGGGCACGGCCCGAGGCGCTCGCGGCGGCCCACCGGGCGGCGCCGCTCGCCGCCGTCTACCTCCAGCCGACCCTGCACAACCCGCTCTCCGCGACCGCGGGGGAGGGCCGCAGGGCCGAACTGGCCGAGCTGCTGCGGACCCTGGACCTCGCGGCCGTCGAGGACACCACCTGGGCCTTCCTCGTGCCCGACGCGCCCGCCCCGCTCGCCGCGCACGCGCCCGAACGGGTCCTGCTCGTCGACAGCCTCTCCAAGCGGCTCGCCCCCGGCCTGACCGCCGGCTACCTCGTGGTGCCCGGCCGGCTGCGCACGGCGGTCGCGGAGGCCCTGCGCTCCGGCGCGTGGACGGTGGGCGGTCTCGCGCTCGCCGCCGCCACCCGCTGGGCCGGGGACGGCACGGTCGCCGAGGCGGTCGCGGCGAAGCGGGCGGACGCGGCGGCCCGGCACGCCCTGGTCCGGCGGCGGCTCGCCGGGCACGCCCTCCGGGCCTCCCCGTACGCGTACTACTGCTGGTGGGAGCTGCCCGAGCCCTGGCGGGCGGAGACCTTCGCGGCGGCCGCCGCCGCACGCGCGGGCGTGGCGGTCACCCCGGGCGGCGCCTTCGCGGTGGGAGCGGGCACGGCCCCGGACGCGATCAGGGTCGGCCTCGCCTCCCCGCCGCACGCCGTCCTCGACGAGGCACTCGCCCGACTGGCGGCGCTCGCGGCGGAAGGGGCCTGAGGGGGCGGCCGGTCGGAGGGTTTTCCGTTGCCGTGGCTATCCTGGACATGTAAAGTCCAGAATTATGAAGATGAGCGACGGCGTGGAATGGGCGCTGCACAGCTGCCTGAACCTGGCCTGGATCGGGCCCGAGCGGGCGGTCACCGCCGCACGTCTCGCGGCCTATCACGAGCTGCCCCCCGCTTATCTCAACAAGCAGCTCCAGGCGCTCGCCCGCGCCGGGATCGTCACCTCGGTCTCCGGGCCCAAGGGCGGGTTCCGCCTTGCGCACGCGCTGGACCGGATCACGCTGATGGATGTCGTCGCCGCCGTCGAAGGCCCTGACGAGGCTTTTCGCTGCACCGAGATCCGGCAGCAGGGGCCCGGGGCGGGGCCCCCGGGGTCGTACGCCACCGAGTGCGCCATCGCCGGAGCCATGGGACGGGCCGAACTGGCCTGGCGGCGCGAGCTCATGGCCCAGACCCTGGACGACGTCCGTCAGCGAGCGGAACTCCAGGCGCCGGCCGCGCCCGACCGGCTCCGCCACTGGTTCGCCAACGCCTGAACGGCACTAATTCGCCCACGTCTGAACGGCCGACGCGGCAGGCTGGTGACACCGCCGACCTCCGGCACGGCCACCCTCTCCGTACACCCCGGAAGGAACGATCAGCCATGACCGCACAGCCCACCACCACCCCTACCGACATCCCCGCCGCCGACCAGCGGGTCATCACCAACCCCGCCACCCTCCACGACCCCACCCCCTTCGGGTACAGCCACGCCGTCTCCGCGCCCGGCGAACTCGTCTTCATCGGCGGCCAGTACGCCTCCGACGCCACGGGCGCCCCCGTCCCCGGCGACTTCGCCGCGCAGGTCGAGCTCTCCCTGACGAACCTGCGGCACGCCCTGGAAGGCGTCGGTCTCGGCCTGGTGAACGTCGTGCGCCTCGGGTCGTACGTCGTCGAGCACGACCTGGCCAAGCTGGAGGTCCTCGGCAAGGCCCTGCACGCCCACTTCGGCGAGCGGCTGCCCGCCCAGACCCTCAGCGGGGTCGCGGCGCTCGCCCTGCCCGGGATGCTCTTCGAGATCGACGCCGTCGCCGTACGGCCGGCCGCCTGATCCACTTGCGGGGCGCCGGGCTCGGGTGTGCCCTTGAGGGTGCGGGAAGCAGCAGGGGGGCGAGACCCGAAGGAGCTCCTGCCATGGCCGCACACGCAGCGGTACCTGCCCGGCGCGGACGCGCGCGCAGCACCGGGACGCACGGCTGGGGCGTCCCGGTCACCCTCGGTGTCCTGTACGGGCTCTACGCGGCGACCGTGGCGCGCCACGGGGGCGCCGCCACCCTGGGGCAGCTGTGGCTCGGCCTCGTCTCGGCCGTGGTCCTCGCCGTCGGGATCCACATGCTCCACCGCTACGGCCGCGCCCTGCCCCGTGAGCTGCGGGCGGTCGCCTGGGGCTCGCTCACGGGCATCGCGGTCGGCTTCCTCTTCAGCCTGTCCGGCGCCAGCGTCCTGTCGTCGAGCGGCCTCGGACTCGCCGCCGCCGGCGTCAACGGGGCCGCCGCGTACTACGTCTTCTACACCCACGAGGACGCGGCGGGACGGCCCGCGCCGTACTGACGTCGTCCCCGGCCACCGTGCCCCTCTGCGTGGCGCCGCCGCCGGTAGTAGGCGACCGCCACGGCGGCGAGCAGCACCGGCCAGGCGGCGAGCGGCGCGTAGCAGGCGATGAGCAGGGCGTCCTGGGCCGGCGTGGCCGGGACGTCCGGGCCCAGGTCCGCGTACGCGGCGTACACGCCCCAGGCCGCGATGGCGCAAAGCCCCGCCACCCCGGCGAGGGCCGCGCCCGTCGCGGCGGCCGGGTTCACCCGGCGGCCGCCGAGGAACGGCATCCACCGGGGGAAGACCTCGCCCCAGGAGCGGACGAGCCCCAGGGTGAGGAGGGCGAGCAGCTCGGAGACCACGCTGAGGGAGATGACGTACACGGTCTCGCCGGCGCTCAGCAGGCCGAGTTCGGCGTCCGACGTGACGGGGAGACCGGCGACGAGCGCGAGGCGCCACAGGCCGGACGGGAGGGTGACCAGCGGGACGGCGTGAGCGGCGAGGGCGACCCAGCGGGGCACGTCGGGAAGGGCGTTGATTCTCATCATGCGGCCAGCCTCCCGCCGGGCCCCGGCCCCGGGCGTCGCCCCGGCGGCCGGTCCGCCTCCGCCGGGCGGGGGAGGGCGGGTCCGCCCTCGGGTGGCCCTCTCCGGCGGCTCCCTCCCGTCTACTCCGCTTACTCCGCTCTGGCGATCCGCGTACGGGTGACGGAGACTGGCAGGAGTGCGCTCCCGGACCCCGGAGGGGAAACGGCATGACCGACCTCGCCATCGAGACCGAGGGCCTGGTCAAGGTCTTCGGCGCGAACCGCGCTGTCGACGGCGTCGACCTGCGCGTCCCCGCAGGGACCGTCTACGGCGTCCTCGGCCCCAACGGCGCGGGCAAGACCACCGCCGTCAAGATGCTCGCCACCCTGCTCCGCCCCGACGGCGGCTCGGCCCGCGTCTTCGGCAAGGACGTCGTCAAGGACGCCGACACCGTACGCGGCCGGGTCAGCCTCACCGGCCAGTACGCCTCCGTCGACGAGGACCTGACCGGCACCGAGAACCTGGTCCTGCTCGGCCGGCTCCTCGGGCACACCAGGGCCGCCGCCCGCGAGCGCTCCGCGCAGCTGCTCGCCGCGTTCGGGCTCGCCGACGCCGCCGACCGGCAGGTCAAGAACTACTCGGGCGGCATGCGGCGCCGTATCGACATCGCCGCGTCCATCCTCAACACGCCCGACCTGCTCTTCCTCGACGAGCCGACGACCGGTCTCGACCCGCGCAGCCGCAACCAGGTCTGGGACATCGTCCGCGCCGTGGTCGCCCAGGGCACCACCGTCCTGCTGACCACCCAGTACCTGGACGAGGCGGACCAGCTGGCCTCCCGTATCGCCGTCATCGACCACGGGAAGGTGATCGCGGAGGGCACGAAGGGCGAGCTGAAGGCCTCCGTCGGCTCGGGCTCCGTGCACGTACGCCTCCGGGATCCCGAGCAGCGACCGGAGGCCGAGCGGGTCCTCCAGGCCGCGCTGAAGGCGGCCGTCACGCTCGAACCGGACCCGGTCGCGCTCACCGCCACCGTCAACGGCCACGGCACGGACCTCGGCGCCGCCGAACAGGCCGCGCGGGCCCTGGCGGAGCTGGCACGGGCCGGGATCACCGTCGACAACTTCGCGCTCGGCCAGCCCAGCCTCGACGAGGTGTTCCTGGCGCTTACGGACAGGGCGGACAGGACGGACAGGAAGGGAGCGGGGGCATGACCACCGTCTCCACCAGCAAGGACACGCAGGCGGCCGACGCCCTCGACTTCGAGGCGCCCCGGGCGGAGGAGCTGGCCGCGCTCCTCGTCGGACAGTCACGCCCGCCGCGCCCCAGCGCGCTCTCCGCCTCGCTGACCTTCGGCTGGCGGGCCATGCTCAAGATCAAGCACGTGCCGGAGCAGCTGTTCGACGTGACGGCGTTCCCGATCATGATGGTGCTGATGTACACGTACCTCTTCGGGGGCGCGCTGGCCGGCTCGGTCTCGGAGTACATCCAGTTCCTGCTGCCGGGCATCCTCGTGATGAGCGTCGTGATGATCACGATGTACACGGGGATCTCGGTCAACACCGACATCGAGAAGGGTGTCTTCGACCGTTTCCGCACGCTGCCGATCTGGCGGCCGGCGCCGATGGTCGGCTATCTGCTCGGCGATGTCGTGCGCTATCTGATCGCCTCGGCCGTGATGCTGACGGTCGGCATGATCATCGGGTACCGGCCGGACGGCGGGGTGGTCGGTGTCCTGCTCGGGGTCGCGCTGCTGATCGTGTTCTCGTTCGCGTTCTCGTGGATCTGGACCATGTTCGGGCTGATGCTGCGCAGCGAGAAGTCCGTCATGGGCGTCAGCATGATGGTGATCTTCCCGCTGACGTTCCTGTCCAACGTCTTCGTCGACCCGAAGACCATGCCGGGCTGGCTCCAGGCCTTCGTCAACAACAGCCCGGTGACCCATCTGGCGACGGCCGTACGCGAGTTGATGGCCGGGAACTGGCCCGCGGCGGACATCGCCTGGACGCTGGGGTGGTCGGCGTTGCTGATCGTCGTCTTCGGCGCGGTGACGATGAGGCTCTACAACCGCAAGTAGCGGTCGTCAGCAGCGGTCACTGCCCGCGCGGAGTGGTCTGCTGGACCGCCCAGCGGTTGCCGTCCGGGTCGGCGAAGTAGACGAACGACCCCCACGGCTGGTCGTCGATCTCGGTGACCTCGACGCCCCGGGCGGTGAGTTCGCGGTGGGCCTCCTCGATGTCGGTGACGACGACCTGCATGTTGTCGAGGGAGCCCGGGGCCATTTCCGTGATGCCCTTGCCGAAGGCGATCGAGCAGGCCGAGCCGGGCGGGGTCATCTGGACGAAGCGGATGTCGTCGCTGACCGGGACGTCGTGGTCGGCGTGGAACCCCACCCGCTCGTAGAAGGCCTTGGCCCGGTCGATGTCGGTGACGGGCACGCCGATCAGTTCCAGCTTGATGTCCATGAGGGCATCATGCGCCCGGCGGTGCCCGGGCGCACGGCGTGTCCTGGAGAAGCGACCGTCGATCCGGTCAGTCGAGGCGCAGGTCGGCCAGTTGGCGTTCGAACGGGATGATCTCGTCCTCGTCGTCCCGCCCGCCCGGCCGGGCCGCCACCATGTCCGCGAACTCGCGTCCGGCCCGGTTGATCCGGGACGGCAGCCCGTCCCCGTGTCCCGCCGGGGAGGCCTCGTCGCCGCCCGAGCCCCAGTCCTCCGAGGCCGCGTAGACGGCGGACGGCGCGACGAGGGCCCGCAGGTAGGCGAAGAGCGGACGCAGGGCGTGGTCCAGGACGAGGGAGTGGCGGGCGGTGCCGCCGGTCGCCCCGACGAGGACCGGGGTGCCGGTGAGCGCGGCCGGGTCGATCAGGTCGAAGAACGACTTGAACAGACCGCTGTACGAGGCCGTGAACACCGGCGTCACGGCGATGACCCCGTCGGCGCCGGTCACCGTCTCGATCGCTTCCCCCAGCTTCTCCGAAGGGAAGCCGGTGACGAAGTTCTTCGCGATGTCGACGGCCAGGTCGCGCAGTTCGACGACCTGGACGTCGACCGCGTACTCCTGCTCGGCGAGCCGGTACCGGGTGGCCTGGAGGAGCCGGTCGGTGAGCAGCCGGGTGGAGGAGGGGGAGCTGAGCCCGGCGGAGACCGCGACCAGCTTCAGCGTCTGCATGGTGTCATGCCTCCTGGGTCGTGCGGGTACGGGTGACGGCGGGGTGGAGCGGGGCGGTGTCCGGTACGCCGGCCGGGCGGAGGTTCGCGAACTCCTTGCGCAGGACCGGGACGACTTCCTCGCCGAGGAGGTCGAGCTGTTCGAGGACCGTCTTGAGGGGCAGCCCCGCGTGGTCGACGAGGAACAGCTGCCGCTGGTAGTCGCCCACGTAGTCGCGGAAGGACAGGGTGCGCTCGATGACCTCCTGCGGCGAGCCGACGGTCAGCGGGGTCTCGCGGGAGAACTCCTCGAGGCTGGGGCCGTGGCCGTAGACGGGTGCGTTGTCGAAGTACGGGCGGAAGTCCCGTACCGCGTCCTGCGAGTTCTTGCGCATGAACACCTGGCCGCCGAGGCCGACGATCGCCTGCTCGGGGGTGCCGTGGCCGTAGTGGGCGTACCGCTGGCGGTAGAGCCGGACCATCTTCTCGGTGTGCTGCTTGGGCCAGAAGATGTGGTTCGCGAAGAAGCCGTCGCCGTAGTAGGCCGCCTGCTCGGCGATCTCGGGGGAGCGGATGGAGCCGTGCCAGACGAAGGGCGGGACGCCGTCGAGCGGGCGCGGGGTGGAGGTGAAGCCCTGGAGGGCGCTGCGGAACTTGCCCTCCCAGTCGACCACGTCCTCCCTCCACAGCTTGTGGAGGAGCGCGTAGTGCTCGATGGCGAGCGGGATGCCCTGCCGGATGTCCTGCCCGAACCACGGGTAGACCGGGCCGGTGTTGCCCCGGCCCATCATCAGGTCCACGCGGCCGTCGGCGAGGTGCTGGAGGGTCGCGTAGTCCTCGGCGATCTTCACCGGGTCGTTGGTGGTGATGAGGGTGGTGGAGGTGGAGAGGATCAGGTTCTCGGTGCGGGCGGCGATGTGCCCGAGGAGGGTGGTGGGGGAGGAGGGGACGAACGGCGGGTTGTGGTGCTCGCCGGTCGCGAAGACGTCGAGCCCGACCTCCTCGGCCTTGAGCGCGATGGCGACGGTGTTCTTGATCCGCTCGTGCTCGGTGGGGGTGCGGCCGGTGGTGGGGTCGGTCGTCACGTCGCCGACGGTGAAGATCCCGAACTGCATCGTGCTCACCTCTCGCGTTCCTGATGCCCCGCCGTGCATCCCGGGGCCTGATGGTTGAATCTTAAACCATCACGTCCAACGGTGCGACCCCCTGACCTATTCCGGACCTCCCGCGGGCCTGCCGGAGACCTCCCGTGGGTCTCACCTGGGCCTCCCGTGGCCCTCACGCGGACCGCCCGTGGCCCTCACGCGGACCTCCCGCGGGCCTCACGTAAAGTCGCCGACGTGAACGGTGCGATAGCGGTCGTCGGAATCGGCGCGGACGGCTGGGACGGGCTCCCCGAGACCTCCCGCCGTGTCCTCGGCGCCGCCGACGTCCTCGTCGGCGCCCCCCGCCAGCTCGACCTCCTCCCCGGCGAGGCCTGCCCCGGCGAGCGGATCCCCTGGCCGTCCCCGCTCCGCCCCGCCGTCCCCGGACTGCTCGCCGCCCACCAGGGCCGGACGATCGCCGTCCTCGCCAGCGGCGACCCGTCCTTCTACGGCATCGGCCGCACCCTCGCCGAGACGGTCGGCGCCGACCGCCTCCGCATCCACCCGCACCCGTCCTCCGTCTCGTACGCCTGCGCCCGGCTCGGCTGGCCCCTGGAGAGCACGGAGACCGTCTCCCTCGTCGCCCGGCCCCTCGCCGCCCTCGCCGCCGCGCTCCACCCCGGGCGCCGGCTCCTCGTCCTCGGCGAGGGCCCCGGGACGCCCGCCGACGTCGCCGCGTACCTCCGCGCGACCGGCTGGGGCGGCACCCGCGTCCGCGTCCTCGAACAGCTCGGCGGGGACCGCGAGCGGATCCTCGACGCGACCGCCGCCGACTGGCCCTTCGAGCGGACCGACGCCCTCCACGTCCTCGCCCTCGACTGCGTACGGGACCCGGACACGCTCCGGCTCGGTGCCGTACCCGGACTGCCGGACGAGGCGTACGAGCACGACGGACAGCTCACCAAGCGGTACGTGCGCGCCGCCACGCTCGCCGCCCTCGCCCCCGCCCCCGGCGAACTCCTCTGGGACATCGGCGGCGGCTCCGGCTCCATCGGCGTCGAATGGATGCGGACCCACCGCTCCTGCCGGGCGATCACGGTCGAGAAGTCCCCGGAGCGGGCCGCGCGCATCGGGCGCAACGCCGACGCCCTCGGGGTGCCGGGGCTCCGCGTGGTCACCGGACCCGCCCCCGAGGCCCTGACCGGCCTGCCCACGCCCGACGCGATCTTCATCGGCGGCGGCCTCACCGCCCCCGGCCTCCTCGACGCCTGCTGGGACGCGCTCCCCGCCGGCGGCCGGCTCGTCGCCAACACCGTGACCCTCGAGTCCGAGGCGCTGCTCGCCGACCGCTACCGCCGTCACGGCGGCGAACTGGTCCGGCTCGCCGTCGCCTCCGCCGTCCCCGTCGGCGGCTTCACCGGCTGGCGCCAGGCGATGCCGGTCACGCAGTGGTCCGTCACCAGATCAGGAGAACGAGCATGACCGTCTACTTCATCGGCGCGGGCCCGGGCGCGGCCGACCTGATCACCCTGCGCGGCGCGCGGACGCTCGCGGCGTGCGGGGTGTGCCTGTACGCCGGTTCGCTCGTCCCGACGGAACTGCTCGCCGAGTGCGGGCCGGACACGCGCCTGGTCGACACGGCGAACCTCGACCTGGACCGGATCGTCGCCGAGATCGCCGCCGCCCACGAGGCGGGCGAGGACGTGGCCCGCCTCCACTCCGGCGACCCGTCCGTCTTCAGCGCGATGGCGGAGCAGATGCGGCGGCTCGACGCGCTCGGCATCCCGTACGAGGTCGTGCCCGGCGTACCGGCGTTCGCGGCGGCGGCCGCCGCGCTGAAGCGGGAACTGACCGTCCCGACGGTCGGCCAGACGGTGATCCTCACCCGGATCGCCCAGCAGGCCACGCCCATGCCGGAGGGCGAGGACCTCGCCACCCTGGGCCGCAGCGGCGCGCTGCTCGTCCTCCACCTGGCCGCCCGCTACGTCGACCGGGTCGTCGCCGAACTCGTCCCCCACTACGGCGCCGACTGCCCGGCCGCGGTGGTGGCGATGGCCAGCCGGCCCGACGAGCTCGTGCTGCGGGGCACCCTCGACGACATCGCGGCGCAGACGAAGGCGGCGGGCATCACGAAGACGGCGGTCATCCTCGTGGGCCGCACGCTCGCGGCGTCGGAGTTCCGGGACAGCCACTTGTACGACCCGGAGCGGGACCGCCACGTCTGCTGAACGGTCGGACGACGGCACGCGGCGGGGCCCCGGGAGTCCGATCCCGGGGCCCCGCCGCACTTCAGGTCCTACGCGTTGGGCCGCTGCCGTGCTTCGCGACGTCCTACGCGTTCGGCCGCTTGCCGTGGTTGGCGCTCTTCTTCTTCCGCGCCCGACGCTTGTTGCCTCGCTTCGCCATGGGACTCCCTCTCGCTCGCGGGGTGTGCCCTCGCAAGCCTAGGTTCGGGGATGGAGGGCCGCATGTCGGTGGCACGGTCTTGAATGGACCGGTGACCGTCTACGACGTGGCCCGGGCGCTGCCGGGCATCGAGGAACTGCGCGACCACTGCCGGGGGCTCGCGATGGTGGAGGCGATCGTGTGCCCCGAGTGGGGGGACCGGTACTACTCCTTCGCCAAGGAGGTGGCGCTCATGCGCGACGGACAGGGCGACGAGTACGCGATCGTCTTCTCCCCGGCGGGGGCCTTCGTCCACGGCTTCGCCCACGAGGCGCCGATGAGCCCCTGGGCCCGCATGGACGACCCGGAGGTGTGGCCGGGCGTCCTCGACGACGTGCCGGAGGTCTTCCGGCCGTATGTCCCGGAGGAGGAGCAGGGCGAGTCCCCGGCCGTCACCGCCTGCCTGTGGCGCGAGACGGCGGACACTGTCTGGCGGACGGGCATCATCACCTTCCCCACCTGGGGCGACGGCGAGCCGGACGGCTCCGACACCCTCTTCGAGCTGCTCGTCGACCGCTCGGCGGAGGCGTACGCGGAGTGGGCGACGGACTACTACGAGACCCCGCTCGACCTGGAAGCCGTACGTCACGTCCTCGCCCTGCGCCCCCTCACGCCCGAGATCGTCGCCGCCCTCAACCCGGACGTGGGGCTCGCCGACCTGGCCGAGGACATCGCGGAGACCGGCTACCCGGTCATGGGAGTGAAGCTGCCGGCTTAGGCCTGGGCCCCCGGTCCCGCCACCGACGACCGACCCACCACCGCCCCCGCCCGGTCGATGCAGATGACGTCCACCGCCACCGGCGCGCCCCGCAGGACCGCCAGGGACTCGTCGCGGGCGCGGGCGGCGACCAGGTCGCCGAGGGGGACTCCGGCGGCCTCACAGAGGCGGAGGGCGGCGAGGCCCGTGTTCGCGGCGGTGATCTCCGCCGCCAGGGCCTCCGAGGCGCCTCCCGTGCGCGCCAGGTCCGCGAGGAACGCCTTGTCGACCTGGGAGCGGGCCGAGTGGAGGTCCAGATGGCCCGCCGCCAGCTTCGACAGCTTCGCGAAGCCGCCGCAGATCGTGAGGCGGTCGACCGGGTGGCGGCGGATGTACTTGAGGACCGCGCCCGCGAAGTCGCCCATGTCGAGGAGTGCGATCTCCGGCAGGTCGTAGAGCCCGCCGACCGTACGCTCGGATGTGGAGCCCGTACACCCCGCGACATGCGTGAGACCGCCCGCGCGGGCCACGTCCACGCCCCGGCGGATGGAATCGATCCACGCCGAGCACGAGTACGGGACCACGACCCCCGTCGTCCCCAGGATCGACAGGCCGCCCAGGATGCCGATCCGGGGGTTCCAGGTGGAGCGGGCGATCTCGGCGCCGTTGTCGACGGAGACGGTGATCTCGACGTCCCCACCGCCGCCGTGCCGGGCCGCGACCTCGGCGACGTGCTCGCGCATCAGCTGCCGGGGCACCGGGTTGATCGCCGGCTCGCCCACGTCGAGCGGCAGCCCCGGCAGGGTGACCGTGCCGACGCCCTCGCCCGCCCGGAAGACCACGCCCGACCCCGCCGGCAGGAGCCGTACCGTCGCCCGGATCACCGCCCCGTGCGTGACGTCCGGGTCGTCGCCCGCGTCCTTGACCACGGCAGCCATGGCCGTACCCGAGCCGAGGGACTCCGCCGTGAGCGCGAACGACGGCGTCTGGCCCTTCGGCAGCGTGATCGTCACCGGGTCCGGGAAATCACCGGTCAGGAGCGCCGTGTACGCGGCCGTCGTCGCCGCCGTCGCGCAGGCGCCCGTCGTCCAGCCCGGGCGGAGACCGGTGTGCTTGAGTTGGGCCTCACGCCCGCCGCCTGAAGTCACGAAGAGGCTCCTGTGCACATACTCATTCTCGGGGGGACCACCGAGGCCCGCGCCCTGGCGGGCCTGCTCCACACCGACGTGCGGGTGACCAGTTCGCTCGCGGGGCGGGTCGCGTCCCCGCGGCTGCCGGCCGGCGAGGTCCGGATCGGCGGGTTCGGCGGGGTCGACGGGCTCGTGGAGTGGATCGGCGGGCACGCCGTGGACGCGGTCATCGACGCCACGCATCCCTTCGCCGAGCGGATCAGCTTCAACGCGGCCCGGGCGGCCGCCACCGCCCATGTTCCCCTGCTGGCGCTGCGCCGCCCCGGCTGGGTCCCGGTGGAGGGCGACGACTGGCGTGAGGTGCCCTCCCTGGAGGCGGCGGCGGAGGCGCTCGACGGCCTCGGCGACCGGGTGTTCCTGACGACGGGCCGCATGGGCCTCGCGGCCTTCGCGGACCGCCCGCAGTGGTTCCTGGTCCGCTCGGTGGACGCCCCGGAGCCCCCGATGCCGGCCCGCGCCGAAGTCCTCCTCGACCGGGGGCCGTTCACCCTCGACGGGGAGCGTGAACTGCTGCGCCGCCACCGGATCGACGTCCTCGTGACGAAGGACAGCGGGGGCGCGGCGACCGCCCCGAAGCTGACCGCGGCCCGCGAGGCGGGCATCCCGGTCGTCGTGGTCCGCCGCCCACCGGTCCCGGAGGGCGTGCCGACGGCGGCGACCCCGGAGGAGGCCGCGGCCTGGGCGCGGTCGCGGTAGAAGGCCGCCGCCTGGGCGGCGCGGCGCCAGGGGCCCGTCGGTCGGCGACGCGCAGGCACCTCCCGGGCTGGCTCCTCGCCGGTTCCGGGCTGGTTCCTCACGGGTTTCGGGCTGGTTCCTCACCGGTTCCGGACTGGTTCCTCACCGGTTCCCTCCCGCGCGACAGCGGATTCCCCCCGGCGTTCAATGGAGGGATGGGAACCGGAACCGTCCGATGGCTTGCCACGGCGGGGCTCGCGGCGCTGGTGCTGGGCGCCGCTCCGAGCCCCTCGCCCTCCCCGACGCCCGAACCGCCCCCCGCCCAGCCGCCGCCCGTCCTCGACCGGGCGGACGTGGACCGGGCCGTCGGCCGGCTCGACGCCGACGTCACGGCGATGATGAAACGGACCGGGCTCCCCGGGGTGTCCGTCGCCGTCGTGTACGACGACAAGGTCGTCGCCCTCAAGGGCTACGGGGTGCGTGAGGTCGGCAAGACCGCCAAGGTCGACGCCGACACCGTCTTCCAGCTGGCCTCGGTGTCGAAGCCGATCGCCTCCACCGTCGTCTCGGGGGCCGTCGGCGTCGAGGGCTGGCAGCGGCCCGTCGCCCCCGAGCTGTCCGAGTTCCGGATGAAGGACCCGTGGGTGACCTCCCATGTGACGGTCGCCGACCTGTTCTCGCACCGCAGCGGCCTGCCCGACCACGCGGGCGACCTCCTGGAGGACCTCGGCTACGACCAGGAGTACATCCTGTCCCACCTGCGGTACGAGCCCCTGGCGCCGTTCCGGGCGAGCTACGCGTACACCAACTTCGGTCTGACGGCGGCGGCCGAGGCCGTCGCCGCGGAGAAGGGCGTGCCGTGGGAGAAGCTCGCGGAGGACACGCTCTACAAGCCCGCCGGCATGAACGACACCAGCTCCCGCTTCCAGGACTTCGCCTCGAACGCCGACCGGGCCGTCGGCCATGTGAAGGAGGCCGACGGGACCTGGAAGCCGTCCGTACGCGACCCGGACGCCCAGTCCCCGGCCGGCGGCGTCAGCTCCTCGGCCCGTGACATGGCGACCTGGCTGCGGCTCCAGCTCGCGAACGGCACCCTCGACGGGCGGCGGATCGTCGACGAGGACGCCCTCGACCTCACCCACCACCCCGAGAGCGTCGCCTCGCCCGCGCACGCACCGGCGGGCCGGACCGGCTTCTACGGGCTCGGCTGGAACGTGAGTTACGACGACGAGGGCCGGCTGCGGCTCTCGCACACCGGCGCGTTCGCGCTCGGCGCGCACACCAACGTCACGATGCTGCCGGGTGAACGGCTCGGGATCGTCGTCCTCACCAACGGGGCGCCGGTCGGCGTCGCGGACGCCGTCGCCCTCGACTTCTTCGACACCGCGCAGGACGGCAGGCCCAGCCGGGACTGGGTGCCGCTCGTCGACGCGATCTACCAGCAGCAGGCGGACGCCGACCGGTCCAAGACGGACTACGCGAAGCGGCCCGCCGACGCCACCGCCGCGAAGGCCGCCGACGCCTACACCGGCACGTACACCAGCGACTACTTCGGCAGGCTCACGGTGGCCGAGGAGGGCGGCGGCCTGGTCCTGCGTCTGGGGCCGGAGCCCCAGACGTACCGGCTCACGCACTACGACGGCGACACGTTCAGCTTCCCGACCCGCGGCGAGAACGCCGTCGGCCTCACCGGCGTCACGTTCTCCCCGGACGGCAAGACCGTCCGCGTCGAGTACCTGGACCAGGAGGGCCTGGGCACCTTCACCCGTACCGGCTGATCAGCCGGTACGGACAGATCACCCTCACCCGTACCGGCGTGGCGTCCAGGTGATCGTGCGGCCGTCGGCCCGTTCCACCGCGCGGGTCTGGCTCGACCCGATGAGCAGCAGGGTCCGCATGTCGACCTCGGAGGGCTCCAGGGTCTTCAGGGTCACCACCCGCACCGACTGCTCCGGACCGCCCACGTCGCGGGCGACGACCACCGGGGTCTCGGGGGAGCGGAGTTCGAGCAGGAGGTCGCGGGCCGCGGACACCTGGTGCGTACGGGACTTCGAGCCCGGGTTGTAGAGGGCGAGGACCAGGTCGGCCGAGGCGGCGGCGCGCAGCCGGGCGGCGATGACGTCCCAGGGCTTGAGCCGGTCGGAGAGCGAGATCGTCGCGTAGTCGTGGCCCAGAGGGGCGCCCGCGGCGGCGGCGGCCGCGTTGGCGGCGGTCACCCCGGGGAGGACCCGTACGGGCACGTCCGCGTACGCCGGTTCGCAGGCCACTTCGAGGACCGCCGTCGCCATCGCGAAGACGCCCGGGTCGCCGCCGGAGACGACCGCGACCTTGTGGCCGCGCCGGGCCAGGTCGAGGGCGAACTCGGCCCGCTCGGACTCGACCTTGTTGTCGGAGCCGTGCCGGATCTGGCCGGGGCGCAGGACCGGCACCCGGTCCAGGTAGGTGGTGTAGCCGACGAGCACGTCCGCGTTGACGAGCGCGCCGCGCGACTCGGGGGTGAGCCAGGGTGCGCCGGCCGGGCCGGTGCCGACGACGACGACCTCGCCCCGTTCCCGTACGGGAAGGTCCTGGTCGATACGGGAGGGGAGGACGGCGACGGAGAAGTACGGGACGGACGCCGGGTCGACGTCCGTCAGCCGCTCCGTCCGCTCGCCCGCCATGAACGCCCGCTCCACGTACCGGGCGTCGTCGAGCCGGCCGGCCCGCTCCAGGGCCCGCTTCACCGTGGGGAAGGTGCGGCCGAGCTTCATCACGACCGCCGAGTCGGTGCCCGCGAGCCGGGCCGTCAGCTCGTCCTCCGGCAGGGTGCCGGGGATGATCGTGAGGACTTCCTCCGCCTCGCACAGCGGCTCGCCGAGGCGGGCCGCGGCGGCGCTGACCGAGGTGACGCCGGGGATGACGGTCGTGTCGTAGCGGTGCGCGAGCCGCTTGTGCATGTGCTGGTACGAGCCGTAGAACAGCGGGTCGCCCTCGGCGAGGACGGCGACCGTGCGCCCCGCGTCGAGATGGGCGGCGAGGCGGGCCGCGGCCTCCTCGTAGAAGTCGTCGAGGGCGCCCCGGTAGCCGCCCGGGTGGTCCGTGGTCTCCACCGTGAGCGGGTACATCAGCCGCTCCTCGATGTGGTCCTCGCGGAGGTGCTCGGCGGCGATCGAGCGGGCGATGGAGCGGCCGTGGCGGGCCGAGTGGTACGCGATCACGTCGGCGGCGGCGATGGCCTTCACGGCTGCCACGGTCATCAGGTTCGGGTCGCCGGGGCCGAGGCCGACGCCGTAGAGCTTTCCGGTGGCGGTCACTGCTGGATCTCCGCTTCGTGGGCGAGCGCGTTGATCGCGGCGGCCGTCATCGCGCTGCCGCCGCGCCGGCCCCGGACGACGAGGTGTTCGAGACGGAGTTCGTGGGCCCGGTCGGCGAGGGCGTCCTTGGACTCGGCGGCGCCGATGAAGCCGACCGGTATGCCGAGGACGGCTGCGGGCTTCCCGGCGCCCTTGGCGATCATCTCCAGGAGGTGGAAGAGCGCGGTGGGCGCGTTGCCGATGGCGACGACGGAGCCTTCGAGGCGGTCCCGCCACAGTTCGAGGGCGGCGGCGGAGCGGGTGGTGCCGAGCTCGGCGGCCAGGCCCGGCACGGACGGGTCGGAGAGCGTGCAGATCACCTCGTTGTCGGCGGGCAGCCGCTTGCGGGTGACACCGCTGGCGACCATCTGGGCGTCGCAGAGGATCGGCGCGCCGGCGCGGAGGGCGGCGCGGGCGCTCGCGACCACGCCGGGGGAGTACGCGATGTCCCGCACGAGGTCGGTCATGCCGCAGGCGTGGATCATCCGGACCGCCACCTGGGCGACGTCGGCGGGCAGGCCCGCGAGATCCGCCTCGGCTCGGATCGTGGCAAAGGACCGGCGGTAGATCTCCGCCCCGTCCTTCTCGTAGTCGAACATCGTGTCGCTCTCGCTCATCTCGTGTGGGGCGTGTGGTCGACGGGGGTGCGGGCTGCCGCGACGGCTCCCGACAGGGAGGTACGGGAGGTGGGGGCGCCGTCCACCAGATAGGTGTCGTCGCCGGTGGCGAGGACCTCGATCCGGTCGCCGTACGGGTGCCCGCAGCCGCGTGCGCACCCGGAGAAGTGCACGGGAAGCCGCCCCGCGGGCGCGGCGAGGGCGTCCGCCCGTACGTCGGCGAGGGACTTGGCGCAGCCGGGGCGCCCGGTGCAGACGGTGACACCGGCGCCGGGGGCGTCGGGCCGGGTGATCAGTCCGTACGACTCCAGGCGCGCGAGCCGGTCGGCAGCCGTACGCGTACCGGTGCCGACGACGACCACCCCGCGCCACGGCGTCAGCCGTATCTCGTCGGCCGGAAGCAGGGCCCGCAGCTGAGCGGCGGTCAGCCGGCCGAGCGGCGCGAGGACGTACAGCGCGCCGCCCCGGAGCACGCCGGGGGCAGGCGGCGGGGACGCGGGCAGGGGCGGTGCGGGTACGGGCTCGGGCACGCGTACGGGCTCGCGGCCGGGGTCGGATACGGGCTCGTGTACGCGTACGGGCTCGGGTATGCGTACGGGTTCGCGGCCGGGCTCGGCCACGGGCTCCGCCGTGATGCCCGCCGCCGTCAGGGCGCCCGCCCAGTCCGGCGCGTGGTCGTCGGGGAGTTCCTGGGGGCGCCAGGCCCCGTTGCCGGCCGCCTCGGCGGCGTCGAGGAACGCGAGGGCGGCGGCGAGGGCGGCGCGGACGGCGTCGGCGGCGGTGAGCCGGAAGGCCGTCGGGCCGAGCCGCAGCAGGACGGACCCGTCCTCTCCTGCGACCAAGCTCACATCCCCGCCGAGCGGGGCCACGTCGCCGCGCCCGTCGTCGAGGACGAACAGGAACCGTCCCGAGAGGGAGGCCGCCCGGGGCTCGGCGCACAGTGCGGCGTCCAGCTCGCGTGCCCACAACTGCACGTCGGCGTGGCCGAGTCCGTCGAGTCCCGCGGTGGGCGAGGCGACGATGTTGCGGACGCGTTCGTGGGTGGGGGAGGGCAGCAGGCCCGCCTCGGCGAGGAGCGCCGCGAGCTCCGCCCCGCAGTCGTCCGCGAGGCCCCGCAGCTCCGCGTTGCCGCGCGAGGTGATGCTGATCCGCCCGTCCCCCAGGGTCTCCGCGGCGGCCGCGAGCGCCTCGACCTGACGAGACGTCAGACGCCCTGCGGGCAGGCGCAGTCGGGCCAGGCGTCCGTCCTCGGCGAGGTGCAGGCGCAGCGCCCCGGGGCAGGCGTCGCCACGGTCCCGTATGCGAGCTTCGCCCGGTTCGGGCGTCGTGGGTGGGGTGGGCGGCATGGCGGCGAGCATACCCACGGGGAACGGCGCGGCCACCGGGTGTGACCAGGCCGACCCGGCGGCCCGCCCCGGGCCGTGGGCGGCACGATCTAGGATGCAGATCGGCATGGGGTCCCAGGACCCCGGGGAGGAAGCCCGGTGAGAATCCGGCGCGGTCCCGCCACTGTGAGCCCGTACCAGGCACGACGGAACGGGTGAGTCAGGAACTCCCGCCGTCCATACGACCACCCGGGGCGCGGACAACCCCGAGGAAGGCCTGCGCTCGCCATGCTTCTGCTGCTGTCGCACTCCGACACCGACCTGCTCAGTGCCCGCGCGGCGAACGCTGCCTCGGCCGGCGGCCCGGTGGAGTACCGCTTCGCCAACCCCGCCCGTCTCCCCCTCGCCGAGCTGCCCGGCCTCCTGGACGGTGCCGACCTCGTCGTCGTACGGCTCCTCGGCGGTCTCCGGTCCTGGGAGGAGGGCCTGGACGCGGTCCGCGCCGCCGGAAAGCCGGTGGTCGTCCTCAGCGGCGAACAGGCCCCCGACGCACAGCTGATGGAGGCGTCCACCGTCCCGATCGGCGTCGCCACCGAGGCGCACGCCTATCTCGCGCACGGCGGCCCCGGGAACCTGGAGCAGCTCGCCCGCTTCCTCTCCGACACCGTCCTGCTCACCGGTCACGGCTTCGAGGCCCCGGCCGCCGCCCCCACGTGGGGCCCGCTGGAGCGCACCCCCCGCACGACGGACGGCCCGACCGTCGCCGTGCTCTACTACCGCGCCCACCACATGAGCGGCAACACCGGCTTCGTCCACACCCTTTGCGAGGCGATCGAGGACACCGGCGCGCAGGCGCTCCCGCTGTACGTGGCGTCCCTGCGCGCCCCCGAGCCGGAGCTGCTCGACCGCCTCCGTACCGCCGACGTCATCGTCACCACCGTGCTCGCCGCGGGCGGCACCAAGCCGGCCGAGGCGCAGGCCGGTGGCGACGAGGAGGCCTGGGACGCGGGGGCGCTCGCCGCGCTCGACGTGCCGATCCTCCAGGCCCTGTGCCTGACCGGCTCGCGGTCGGCGTGGGAGGAGAACGACGAGGGCCTCTCCCCGCTGGACGCCGCCAGCCAGGTCGCCGTGCCCGAGTTCGACGGCCGTCTGATCACCGTCCCGTTCTCCTTCAAGGAGATCGACGAGGACGGTCTGCCCGCGTACGTGGCGGACGCCGAGCGCGCCGCCCGCGTCGCCGGGATCGCCGTACGCCACGCCCGGCTCCGGCACATCCCGAACGCCGAGAAGAGGCTGGCGCTCGTCCTCTCCGCGTACCCGACGAAGCACTCCCGCATCGGCAACGCCGTCGGTCTCGACACCCCCGCCTCCGCCGTCTCCCTCCTGCGCCGTCTGATCGCGGAGGGGTACGACTTCGGGCCCGCCGAGGAGCTTCCCGGCCTGGTCTCCGGTGACGGCGACGAGCTGATCTACGCCCTCATCGAGGCCGGTGGCCACGACCAGGACTGGCTGACGGAGGAGCAGCTCGCCCGCAACCCGGTCCGTATCCCGGCCGCCGACTACAAGCGCTGGTACGCGACCCTGCCGGAGGAGCTCCGCACCCACGTCGAGGAGCACTGGGGTCCGGCGCCCGGCGAGATGTTCCTCGACCGCTCGCGCAACCCGGAGGGCGACATCGTCCTCGCCGCCCTGCGCCGCGGGAACCTCCTGATCCTCATCCAGCCGCCGCGCGGCTTCGGCGAGAACCCGATCGCGATCTACCACGACCCCGATCTCCCGCCGTCCCACCACTACCTGGCCGCCTACCGGTGGATCGCCGCCCGCGCCGAGGACGGCGGCTTCGGCGCCGACGCCATGGTCCACCTCGGCAAGCACGGCAACCTGGAGTGGCTGCCCGGCAAGAACGCCGGCCTGTCCGCCGCCTGCGGCCCCGACGCGGCCCTCGGCGACATCCCCCTGATCTACCCGTTCCTCGTCAACGACCCGGGCGAGGGCACCCAGGCCAAGAGGCGCGTCCACGCCACCCTCGTCGACCACCTGGTGCCGCCGATGGCCCGCGCCGACTCGTACGGCGACATCGCGCGCCTGGAGCAGCTGCTCGACGAGTACGCGCAGATCTCCTCCATGGACCCGGCGAAGCTGCCCGCGATCCGCGCCCAGATCTGGACGCTGATCCAGGCCGCCAAGCTCGACCACGACCTCGGTCTCCAGGAGCGCCCGGAGGACGACGGCTTCGACGACTTCCTGCTGCACGTCGACGGCTGGCTGTGCGAGGTCAAGGACGCCCAGATCCGCGACGGTCTGCACGTCCTCGGCGGCGCCCCGGAGGGTGAGGCCCGCGTCAACCTGGTCCTCTCCATCCTGCGCGCCCGCCAGATCTGGGGCGGCACGCAGGCGCTGCCCGGTCTGCGCGAGGCCCTGGGTCTCGACGAGTCGGCCGCGACCCGCACCACCGCCGACGAGGCGGAGGCCAAGGCGCGCGAGCTGGTCGAGGGGATGGAGGCGGCGGACTGGTCGGTGGACGCGATCCCGACCGTGGCCGCCGCGTACGGCCCCGAGGTCGTCGCCGTCCTCCGCTTCGCCTGCGAGCAGGTCGTGCCGCGCCTGGCGTCGACGACGGACGAACTCACGCACGCCGTGCACGCACTGAACGGCGGCTTCGTCCCGGCGGGACCGTCCGGCTCCCCTCTCCGTGGCCTGGTCAACGTCCTGCCGACCGGCCGGAACTTCTACTCCGTCGACCCGAAGGCCGTGCCGTCCCGGCTCGCCTGGGAGACCGGGCAGGCGCTCGCCGACTCCCTCCTGGAGCGCTACCGCACCGACAACGGCGAGTGGCCGACGTCCGTGGGCCTCTCCCTGTGGGGGACCAGCGCGATGCGCACCGCCGGCGACGACGTGGCCGAGGCGCTCGCGCTGCTCGGCGTCCGCCCGCTGTGGGACGAGGCCTCGCGCCGCGTGAACGGCCTCGAACCGATCCCGCTCGCGGAGCTCGGCCGCCCGCGCGTCGACGTCACGCTGCGCATCTCGGGCTTCTTCCGGGACGCGTTCCCGCACGTCATCGGGCTTCTCGACGACGCCGTACGGCTGGTCGCGGGACTTGAGGACGAGCCCGCGTCGGAGAACTACGTACGGGCGCACACGCAGGCCGACCTCGCCGAGCACGGCGACGAGCGGCGCGCCACCACCCGTATCTTCGGCTCCCGGCCCGGCACGTACGGCGCGGGCATCCTCCAGCTGATCGACTCGCGCGACTGGCGGACGGACGCGGACCTCGCCGAGGTGTACACGGTGTGGGGCGGTTACGCGTACGGGCGGGGGCTCGAAGGGCGTCCGGCGCGGGCCGAGATGGAGACGGCGTACAAGCGGATCGCGGTCGCCGCGAAGAACACGGACACCCGCGAGCACGACATCGCGGACTCGGACGACTACTTCCAGTACCACGGCGGCATGGTGGCGACCGTCCGCGCGCTGAAGGGCTCGGCCCCGGAGGCGTACATCGGGGACTCGACCCGGCCGGAGACCGTCCGCACCCGCACGCTCGTCGAGGAGACCTCCCGGGTCTTCCGCGCGCGCGTGGTCAACCCGCGCTGGATCGAGGCGATGCGCCGCCACGGCTACAAGGGAGCGTTCGAGCTGGCGGCGACGGTCGACTACCTCTTCGGGTACGACGCCACGACGGGCGTCGTCGCCGACTGGATGTACGACAAGCTGACGCAGGAGTACGTCCTCGACCCGGCGAACCAGGCCTTCCTGAAGGAGGCCAACCCGTGGGCGCTGCACGGCATCGCGGAGCGGCTCCTCGAAGCCGAGTCGCGCGGCATGTGGGAGAAGCCGGACCCGGAGACGCTGGCAGCCCTGCGCCAGGTGTTCCTTGAGACCGAGGGCGACCTCGAGGGCGACGACGATTAGATCCCTCCGATCGTCGTGAGGGCGGGGGCCGGTGCCAGTTCCAGGCGGCGGCCCCGGAAGCCCTCCCGGAGCCTCCGGTCGTGACTGACCACGACCAGCGTGCCCCGGTACTGAGCGAGCGCGGCCTCCATCTCCTCCACGAGCGCCGGGGCCAGATGATTGGTCGGCTCGTCGAGGAGGAGCAGATCGGCGGGCTCGGTGACGAGCCGTGCCAGTTCCAGTTTCCGGCGCTGTCCCGTCGACAGATACCGGACCGGGGTGGTCAGGTCCCCGGCGGAGAAGAGACCGAGGGCGAGCAGTTCGTCCGCGCGGTCCGCTCCGAAGGCCTCGCCCACCGCACGGGGGTCGGTGGGTGAGGCCGTTTCCTGACGCAGCAGCCCGACCCGGTCCGGGGCGCTCACCGTGCCTTCGTCCGGGACGAGTTCACCCGCCAGAACCTTCAGGAGGGTGGTCTTCCCGGCGCCGTTCGGCCCGGTGACCAGCAGCCGCTCGCCCGCGTCGAGGCGCAGGGCGTCGAGCCGGAGCCGGCCGTCGACCCGTACCCCGGCGAGGTCGACGGGCGCGCCCTCGCCGATGAGGCCGGCGCGGAAGCGGAGGGGCTCCGGGGGCGCGGGCACCGGGTCGGAGGTGAGCCGGGCGAGTTTCTCGCGGGCGGCCCGGATACGGCTCATCGCGCCGTGCGACCGCGACCGGGCCCGGAAGGCTCCCGCCCCGCTGAACGAGGCCGGGGCCTTGCGGGGGATGGCGGAGAACCGGTCGATGTGGGTGTCGGCGAGGGCCCGGTACCGCGCGGTCTCGGCCTTCCACTCCTCGTACTCCCGCTGCCTGCGGGCTCGTTCGGCGGCGCGTCCGGTGAGGTAGCCGGAGTACCCGTCGCCGTAGCGGCGCACGGTGTGACGGTCCTCGTCGACCTCCAGGACGGCGGTGGTGACCCGGTCGAGGAAGACCCGGTCGTGGGAGACGGCGACGACCGTGCCCCGGTGGGCGAGCAGCCGCTCCTCCAGCCAGGCGACGGCCTCGTCGTCGAGGTCGTTGGTCGGCTCGTCGAGCAGCAGCAGTTCGGGCTCGGCGGCGAGCACGGCGGCCAGGGTAAGCCGGGACCGCTGCCCGCCGGAGAGGCCCCCGAGGGTCCGGGCGCGGTCGAGCGGCCGGGGTTCCCCGAGCCGCCGGAGCACGGCCTCGACCCGCCGGTCGGCCCCGTCGCCGCCCCGCGCCTCGTGAGCGGCGAGCAGCTCCGCGTACCCGGCGAGGTCCCCGGTCGCGGCGAGGGCGTCCTCGGCCGCGCGGATCGCGCGCTCCAACTCCCGTACGTCCGCGAGGGCGTGGTCGATCGCGTCCCCGACGGTGGCGGTCGGGGGGAGGTCCAGGGTCTGCGCGAGGTGCCCGATGCCGCCGGGGGCGTCGACGGTCACCGTGCCGTTGTCGGGCTCCTCACGGCCGGCGAGGAGCCGGAGGAGGGTGGATTTCCCGGAGCCGTTGTCTCCGACGACGCCGAGGCGTTCGCCGGGGCGGACGGTGAGGGAGACCCGGTCGAGCACGGTCCGGGCAGGGGAGGGGGAGAGGTTGCGGGAAGGGGAAGGGGCGTCGTAGCGCTTGCTGACGTCGGTGAGTTGGACCCGGAACAAGGGCGGCCTCCTGTACGTCGACCTTCGATGACACGAGACGTATCGTCTCGTTATGGCGAAGGTACGCCAGAGGCGGACCCTCCGCAAGACGTTTCGTCTCGTCAGGCGGAGGCTATGCGCAACACCAGGGCGGCCACCGCGAGGACGGTCAGGACCGCGACCGGCGCCAGCTCGTAGTCCTTCGCCCGCAGGTGCGTGACGAGGGCCCCGATGAAGTAGAGGAACACGCCGATCGCGGCCGCCCCGCCGAGCAGCGGCACGGCGAGGCCCGCGAGCAGGCCGAGCGCGCCCGCCGCCTTCAGCGTCGCCAGCCGGGGCAGCCAGGTGTCCGGCACGTCCAGCTTGGTCATGCTGCCCACGATCTGTGGGTTGCGGGTGAAGGTCAGGAAGGCGGAGGCGGAGAGCGCGAAGGCGAGCAGTGCGGCCACGACCACGTAACCGATGAACATAGGGGTACTCCAATGATTCGCATCCAAGAACCATTGAACTGTATCAACGATTTCCCTCGCTCCACAATAGGGCCGCTGCTACGGTGGTTGCCATGGCAGCTCTCCCGACCGATCGCCTCGGCTTCCTCCTCTCCTTCCGCGGTGAGCTCACCGGCGCGCGCATCCGCGCCGCCCTGGGCGTCGCCGGGCTGCACCCGAGAAACGCCATGACGCTGATGCAGCTCGCCCCCGGGGCGATGAGCCAGCGGGACCTGGCGTCGGCGATGGAGATCGACCCCAGCCAACTGGTGGCCGTGCTGAACGAGTTGGAGGACGCCGGACTCGCGGAGCGGCGGCGTGACCCGGCCGACCGGCGCCGGCACATCGTGGAGATCACGGAGGCGGGCGCGGCGGCCCTCGACCGCGTCGACGCGGCGGTCAGCGCCGCCGAGCGCGAGCTCTTCGGTGATCTGACCGCGGCGGAGCAGACCCTCCTGCGCGGCCTGCTCGACCGGGTCGTGGTGGACCCGGCCCAGCACGACTGCGGCGCCGAGTAGCAGCGGCGACGAGTAGCAGCGGCGCCGAGTAAGAAGTACCGCCGGGCGGGCGCGCGGGCGATGAGTTCCGGTGGCGGCGGGGGTCTACCCCATGACCGTCCCACCACCGAGGAGAGACCCATGGCCGAGACCGACACCCGGACCCTGGACACCGCGGGCGCGACCCTGCGCTACGACGTGCGCGCCGGCGCCGGGACCGACGACCGCCCCCTGCTGCTCATCGGCTCCCCCATGGACGCGACCGGTTTCACCACCCTCGCCTCCCACTTCGCCGACCGGACCGTCGTCACCTACGACCCGCGCGGCGTGGGCCGCAGCGAGCGCACCGACGGCGCCGCGGAGACGCTCCCCGACGAGCACGCCGACGACCTGGCCCGGCTGATCGAGGCGCTCGGCGCCGGGCCGGTGGACGTCTTCGCGAGCAGCGGCGGCGCCGTCAACGCCCTCGCCCTGGTCGCCCGGCGCGGGGACCTCGTCCACACCCTCGTCGCGCACGAGCCGCCGACGGCGCAGCTCGTCCCGGACCGGGAGGCGGCCCTCGCGGCCTGCGCGGACGTCCACGCGACCTATCTGCGGGAGGGCTGGGGGCCGGGGATGGCCAAGTTCCTCGCCCTGACGAGCCGGAAGGGCCCGTTCCCGGCGGACTGGGCCGAGGAGCCCGCCCCTTCCCCGGCCGCGTTCGGCCTGCCGACCGAGGACGACGGCTCGCGGGACGACCCGCTGCTCGGCCAGAACATGCGCGGCTGCACCTCCTACCGCCCCGACCTCACCGCCCTGCGTGCCGCGCCGACGCGGATCGTCGTCGCCGCGGGGAAGGAGTCCGAGGGCGAGCTCGCCGCCCGCGCGGCGGCCGCCGTCGCCGACGGGCTCGGCATCCCGCTCGCCGTCTTCCCCAGCCACCACGGCGGCTTCCTGGGCGGCGAGTTCGGCCAGCACGGCGCCCCGGAGGAGTTCGCCGAGGCGCTGCGCGCGGCCCTGGACGACAGCCACAGCTGACGGCTGGTCGCCCGAGGGCGCGGCGACTGGTCGAGCCGCCCGCCCCCGAGGACCCGGCAGCGAGTCGCCCGCCGGCGCGGCGGCCCTCACCCGAGGCCGCGGCGACCAGGTGTCCGAGGACGGCGGCAGCGAGTCGCCCGAGGCCGCCGCGGCTAGTTGCCCGAAGCCGCGGCGCCGGACTTCACCGCCGCCGCCGCGTCGACGTTCCCCAGGCCCAGCTTGGCGAGGTTCCCCGGGTTGGCGGCCGAGTCGCGGATCGACTTCATGACGGCGTCCGGGCTCAGACCCTGGTGGTGCAGGAGCGCGGCCCAACAGTCGATGATCGGGTTCCGCATCCGGACGAGAAGCCGAGTTGTTCTAGCAGAGTACGAACAAGTTGTTCTATCCTGGTGCGAACAACGGAGGTTTCCATGAACCGTGCCACGCCACGTCTCCGCGCGCTCGCCGCGCTGCCCTTCGCCCTCACCCTCGCCGCGTACCTGCTGCTGCTCGCCCTCTGGTACGACCGCCTCCCCGACACGCTCGCCACCCACTTCACCGCCGGCGACGGCGGCCGCGCCGACGGCTTCACCGGCCGCACCACGTTCGCCGTCGTCGGCGCCGGCCTGCTCCTCGGCCTCGGCGGCGGCTGGACGGTCCTCGTCCGCCGTACCGCCCTCTGGGGCGCGTGGGCGACGGCCGGCTTCGCCGGAGCGCTGCTCGTCCTCCTCGTACGGGACAACCTCGACGCCACCGACGCCGCCCAGGTCGTCTCCCCCTTCACCAACCTGCTCCTTGGCGCGGCCGCCGCCGCCGTGTTCGCCCTCGCGGGATGGGCGCTGGCCTCGCTCGTGCCCGACGTCGGGCTCAGCGGGCCCGTCGAACACCCCGGCGCGGCCGACGGCCCCCGGCTCGCCCTCGGCGCCGGCGAGGTCGCCGGCTGGTCCCGGGCCACCGGCTCCCGGCCGCTGACCGTCCTCTCCCTGCTCGCCCTCGCCGCCGTCCCGGCCGGCCTGCTCCTCGCCCCCTGGCCCGCCGCCCTGCTCGCGCTGCTCGGCCTGCTCGTCGGCGTGCCGGGCCTCGCCCTCGCCCGGGTCCGGGTCACCGTCGACCGGCGCGGCGTCACCGTACGGCCCTCGCTCGTCCCCCGGCCCCGGGTCCGGGTCCCGCTCGACGAGGTCGTGGGCGCGAGCGTCAGGGAACTCGACACCGCCGCCGTGATCGGAGACTTCGGCGGCTGGGGCTACCGGGTCCGGGCCCACCGGACCGGCGTGGTGCTCCACGCGGGCGAGGCCCTCGTCGTACGGCGGGACAGCGGGCGCGAGTTCGCGGTGACCGTGCCCGACGCGCACACCGCCGCCGCCCTCCTCAACACGCTCGCCGACCGGCATGGGAGGGTCTGACCGTGCTCTTCCGTGTCGACCCGGCCTCCGCCGCGCCCCTCGGCGACCAGATCGCCGCCTGTGTACGGGGCGCCCTCGCCGACGGCTCCGCCGCGCCCGGCGAGCGTCTCCCGGCCGCCCGGGAACTCGCCGACTCCCTCGGCGTCAACGTCCACACCGTCCTCCGGGGCTACCAGCGGCTCCGCGAGGAGGGCCTGATCGAACTCCGCCGGGGCCGGGGCGCCGTCATCGTCCCCGGCGCCACCGCCCCCGACCGCGCCCGCCTGGTCTCCCGGCTGCGCGAGGCGGCGGAGGAGGCACGCGGAATCGGCCTGACGGACGAGGAGTTCGTGGAACTGGCGCGTACGAGTTTGGGGTGAGGCGCGTACGGCCCCGGGTGAGGTGCGTACGGCCCCGGTTGAGGCCCGTACGAGCCCCGGGCAGGGCGTCTCTTCCTGATCGGACCAGCTCAGCTCAGCCCAGCTCGCGTACGGGCGCGCCCTTCAGGAAGGCCTCGATGTCCTCGACCGCCTCCCCGAAGTACCGCCCGTAGTTCCCCTCCGTCACGTACCCGAGGTGCGGCAGCGCGAGCACGTTCGGCAGGGACCGCAGGGGGTCGTCCACAGGCAGCGGCTCGGTCTCGAAGACGTCGAGGCCGGCCCCCGCGATCCACCCCTCACGCAGCGCCCGCAGCAGCGCCCCGCCGTCGACGAGCCCGGCCCGTGAGGTGTTGACGAGGTACGCGTGCGGGCGCATCGCCCGTAGTTCGGGCTCTCCGATCAGCCCCCGGGTGCGGTCGGAGAGCACCATGTGCAGCGAGACGAAGTCGCTGTCCGCGAGCAGTTCCCGCTTGTCCTTCGCGAGCCGTACGCCGTGCTCGGCCGCCCGCTCCTCCGTCAGGTTCGGGCTCCACGCGCGCACGTCCATGCCGAAGGCGAGCCCGATCCCGGCCACCCGGCCGCCGATCTTGCCGAGGCCGACGAGCCCGAGGGTCCGGCCGGCCAGGTCGGCGCCGACCGTGGACTGCCACGGCCCGCCCTCCCGCAGGGCCCGCGCCTCGGCCGGGACGTGCCGGGCGAGGCCGAGGAGGAGCGCCCAGGTGAGTTCGGTGGGCGGCGCGGGGCTGCTGGCGGTGCCGCAGACGGTCACCCCGCGCGCGCGTGCGGCGGCGACGTCGATGGAGGCGTTGCGCATGCCGGAGGTGATGAGGAGCCGGAGCCGGGGGAGCCGGGCCAGGAGCGCGGCGTCGACGGGGGTCCGTTCCCGCATCACGACGAGGATCTCGCAGTCCTCGACGGCGGCGACGAGCGCGTCCCGGTCGGTGAGGTGCTCGCGCAGGACGCGGACGTCGACGCGGTCGGCGAGCGGGCTCCAGTCGGCGGAGGCGAGGGCGACGCCCTGGTAGTCGTCGAGTACGGCGCAGCGAAGCTTCATGACGGCATGATCGCGTACGGCCCGGCGCCGCCCGGCAGTCGGAGTCGCGCTTACGGCTGCGGCCCTGGTCTGATCCCGCGGGTCCTCAGGCGGTGGGCGTACGGGTGAAGGAACGGCGGTACGACCGGGGCGGGACACCGCGGCGGCGTACGAACTGCGCGCGCAGCACCGCCGCGCTGCCGAAGCCGACCGCGCGGGCGACCTCCTCGACCGGCAGGTCCGTGGTCTCCAGGAGCTCCTCGGCGCGACCGAGCCGCAGGGAGAGCAGCCACGCGTGCGGGGTGGTGCCGGTGGACGCGGCGAAACGGCGCGCGAAGGAGCGCCGGCTCATCAGGGCCCGGCGGGCCAGCTCGGCGACGGGAAGCGGCTCGTGGAGGTTCTCCCGGGCCCAGGCGAGGACATCGGTGAGCCGATCGTCCCGGCTGTCCTCGGGGACGGGAGTGGCCAGGTACTGGGCCTGCCCGCCGTCGCGGTGGGAGGGGAGCACCAGGTCCCTGGCGATGGCGTTGGCGGTGGTGGCCCCGTACTCCCGGCGCAGCAGGTGCAGGCACAGGTCGAAGCCGGCGGCGGCGCCCGCGCCCGTGACGATCGGGCCCTGGTCGACGTAGAGGGCGTCGGGTTCGACGGTGACGTCCGGGTGGCGTTCGGCGAGGAGTCCGGCGAACCGCCAGTGCGTGGTGGCCCGCCGCCCGTCGAGCAGCCCGGCCGCGGCGAGCGCGAACGCGCCGACGCAGTGGGCGGCGACCAGGGCCCCGCGCGCGTGTGCGGCGGTCAGCGCGTCGAGCACGGCGGGGCCCGGGGGTGTACGGAACTCCGCCCAGGGCAGGGCGATCACCAGATCGGCCGTGGCCAGCCGTTCCAGACCGTGCTCGACGACCAGCGGCAGTCCGACGTCGGTGCGGACGTTTCCCGGCCGGTCGGTGCAGAGCGCGAAGTCGAAGCGGGGCAGGTCCCCGCCGCGCGCGTCGAACACCTCGGAGACGATCCCGGCGCCGAGCATGCCGACCCCGTGCGGGGCGTAGGCGGCGACGGTCACGAAGGGCTGCGGCATGGGGGCGAGTCTGGCACGCGGGCATGCGCGCGCGTAGGTACGCGGAGCCTGGCCAGGCACGACGCCCGGCTGGCACGACTCCCGGCCAGGCACGACCACCGGCCGGCACGACTCCGGGCTGGCACGGGCTGGCACGGACTGGCACGATTCCCGCGATCCATGGCAGTACGGCCACTCGTGAAGATCCCCGCCCCGCAGAAGACTTGGGGACATGACACACCACGACGACGCGCCGCACGGCCGTACCGCCACGTACACGATCCTGACCACCGGCTACACGCTCTCCACCGGCCCCGGTGTCGCCGCCACCGTCTCCTACGTACGGGACGGCGACCGGCACGTGATCGTCGACCCCGGCATGGTGGCGAGCCGCGACCGGATCCTCGGCCCGCTCGCCGCGCTCGGCCTCGGCCCCGACGACATCACCGACGTGGTGCTCAGCCACCACCACCCCGACAACACCATGAACGTCGGCCTCTTCGGCCGGGCCCGCGTCCACGACCACAAGGCGATCTACGAGAACGACCAGTGGACCGACCGCGACGCCGAGGGCCATGAGCTCGCCCCGTCCCTGCGGCTGATCCGGACCCCCGGCCACAGCCCCGAGGACATCACCCTCCTCGCGGGCACCGACGCCGGTGTCATCGCCTTCGTGGGCGACCTCTGGTGGCGCCCGAACGGCCCGGTGGAGGACCCGGTGGCTCCGGACCACACCGTCCTCAAGGACTCGCGTCTCCGCGTCCTCGCCACGGCTGACGTGATCGTTCCGGGCCACGGCCCGGCGTTCCCGGCGGACGACACGGCACCTCGCTAGCGAGGGCGGAGGGTGGGCGGGTTCCCCCGGTGTCGGTGGTGGCGCCTAGAATCGGCTTTCATGTCGAAGCCTGACGAGCTGCTCGTTGACATTGCCGCCACGGTGGAGTCCGGGCAGAGCAATCAGATGTCCCTGACGGTGGTCGCGGGGGGTGTGGTCCTCACCGGTCGGCTGGCCCCGGAAGCCCTGTGGAGACAGCGCGTGTCGGAGGTCCTGACGGACTCGGCCCGCCTCGCCGAGTTCTCCGCCGTGTTCAGCCCCTCCGCACGCGAGGAAGGGCCACCCACCCACCTGCACTTCCACCTCGCCCGGATCCTCCAGGGGACGGTGGGCATCCCGGAGACCGGCGGGATGTACCGCGTCGCCCTCTCGGACGTCAGCGCCTGGACGGTGGGCGACTTCAGCTACTCCGACCACTGATCCCCGTACCCGTATCCGTACCCGTAAACGTACGACTGCGGGCGGCGGCTGAGGAGCCGTACTCACGCGGCAGCCGGCGCGCCGCCCGCCTCGTACTGCCGGGGCGTACGGGAGACGTCAGAAGGTGTCCGAGGTGTCCGACGGCGCGGGGGGCTGCTCGGCGGGGACGGTGAGGCAGGTGAAGCCGAGCTTGGTCATCGCGCGGACGACCTCGCCGGCGCTGAAATCGCGGCGGTCCTGGCGGGTGACGACCTCGCCCACCTGCTTCACGGGGAACTGACGGCGTCCGATGACGACGACGTCACCGACGGCCGGCTCGGGCTTGACGCCCTTCATCGATTCGAGGACGCCGGCTTTGGTCAGCTCGAAGGGGAAGCGTGCGATGACACAGCGCATGGTGACTCCTGCGGAGAAGTGGTCCAGTAACGGTCCAGAAGGGGGCCGGGCAGGAAATTCCCGCAGCCCGGCGAGAGGTGCAAAGAGCTGAGGCCCGCACCCCAAAGGTGCGGGCCTCAGCTCGTCAGCTCATGCTACGCGTCAGCGCCTGGCGTCAGGCGGGGACGATGTTCTCGGCGGTCGGGCCCTTCTGGCCCTGCGCGATGTCGAAGCTCACCTTCTGGCCTTCCTGCAGCTCACGGAAGCCCTGGGCGGCGATGTTCGAGTAGTGGGCGAAGACGTCGGGGCCGCCACCGTCCTGCTCGATGAAGCCGAAGCCCTTTTCCGAGTTGAACCACTTCACGGTGCCAGTCGCCATGTCATTTCTCCTTCGGGGCAGTGCTCGGAGCCCACACCCTGTGTGCTCCGTGTCGCTGCGATGATCGCCCCGTCCGGAAAAAGTCCGGAAATGAAAAAGGGTGCCCAGCGCCGGATGAACCGGAAGGGGCACTCGTACGTTCGGGACCCACAACTGCAACTGATATCGACAGTAGCACGGTGACGCGGGGTGTGCTGGGTGAAGAAATGCGGGCGCCGCCATCCCGTGTGTTTACATGACAAATTTCCACCCCGCGTCGCCTCGAATTCACGCGACGCGATCGGACGTATTTCCCCGCGCGGAGCGACCGTCCCGGCCCCCCGGAGCCGGTGACGCAGGTCACCCCTGCTGGCCCTGGGGAGACCCGGGACGGGTCCGGACGGTGAACTTCCTGCGCGCAGTCGGCGTCAGCTGACGGCCTTCGCCACGAGCGCGGCGATACGGGCCTCGTCGGCGGCGCCGAGTTCCGTCAGGGCGAAGCTGGTCGCCCACAGGGCGCCGTCGTCCAGCCGCGCCAGATCGCTGAAGCCGAGCGTGGCGTACCGCGTCTTGAACTTCTGCGCGCTCTGGAAGAAACAGACGACCTTGCCGTCCCTGGCGTACGCGGGCATCCCGTACCAGGTCTTCGGCGCCAGCTCCGGCGCGTTCGCCGCGACGATCTCGTGGATCCGTTCGGCGAGGACACGGTCGGCCTCGGGCATCTCGGCGATCTTCGCGCGCACTTCGGCGTCCCCGTCGGCCCTGGCCTTGGCCGACCGCGCGTCGCGCCGCGCGGTCGCCTTGAGCTCCTGGGCGCGCTCCTTCATCGCCGCGCGCTCCTCCTCGGTGAAGCCGTCGTACTTCGCGCCGCTCTCGCCGGCGCTGCTGCTCTTGGTGGACGACCGCGTGTTCGGCATGACGGGTTCCTCTCGAAGGACCGGCTGGGAGGTCAGGGGGTGGGGTCAGGAAGGGGGTCAGGGGGTGGGGTCAAGAAGGGGGTCAGGGGGTGGGGTGAGGAAGGGGGTCAGGAGGTGGGGTCAGGAGGCGGGGTCAGGGCGCGGTGGTCACGGCGGCGGCCTCCCACGCGAACCCGTCCGGGTCGGTGAAGGAGCCGGGGCCTTCGCCGCCGAGCACGATCCGGTGGGATCCCTCGCCGTCGACCGGGACACCGGCGTCCTTGGCGAGGGCGCGGCGCCCGTACAGGGCGAGCTTGACCGGGCTGTCCCCGGCGGCGAACTCGACGTACTTCTTGCCGAAGCTCTTCGCCACGGTGAGGCCGCGCTCGACGTAGAACTTCCTGGTCTCGGCCACGTCCGTGGCCCCGAGGAGGAGCACGAACTGGTCGACGCGGCCGGTGGCCGGGCCGGTGTCCTTCTTCGCCGAGGTGGCGATCTTCCAGATGGTCCCGTCCGGGGCCTGGAAGACGCCGCCGTAGCCCCAGAAGGACTTCGACACGGGCTTGAGGACGGTGGCCCCGGCGTCGAGGGCGGCGTCGACGAGGAGTCGGACGTCGGCCGGCTGGGAGACCGTGAGCGAGAGCGTGAACCCACGGAAGCCGGTGGCCGGCACGTCCGAGGCCCGCAGGCGCACATGGGCGCCGAGGCCGGAGGCGGTGTAGAAGCGGTCGGCGGCCTGGAGGTCGGCCACCTCGAGGGTGACGGATGCGATGGCGTTCATGGGATTCACGCTAGGCGGGGGGTGCCCGCCGGTGCTTCTCGATTCCTGACGGGTCGCGTCACCTGCTTCGCCACGCACGACGGCAGCCCGGCCTCGGCGTCCGCGACCTGGCGCCGGTAGACGCTGGGCGGCACGCCGACGAGCTCGGTGAACCGGGTGCTGAACGTGCCGAGCGAGGAACAGCCGACCGTGAAGCAGACGTCCGTGACGCTGAGGTCGTCGCGGTGCAGCAGGGCCATGGCGCGCTCGATGCGCCGCGTCATGAGGTACGAGTACGGCGACTCGCCGTAGGCCTGCTTGAACTGCCGGCTGAGGTGCCCCGCCGACATGTTCACGCCGCGCGCGAGCGCCTCGACGTCCAGCGGCTGCGCGTACTCCCGGTCCATCCGGTCGCGGACACGGCGCAACCGCGCGAGATCACTCAGGCGCTGCGCCTCGTTCAGTGCGCTCATCCACGCAGGATGACACATGAGGAGAACCCTTTCAGCGGAGCTTCGGAGGGACTTCGGCCGGGCTTCAGCGGAGCTCCTGGATGCGGACGAGATTGCCCGCGGGGTCGCGGAAGGCGCAGTCACGGGCGCCGTACGGCTGCTCGGTCGGCTCCTGGACGACCTCGACGTCCGTGGCCTGGATCTTCTCGAACGTGCCGTCGAGGTCCGGGGTGGCGAGCAGGATCCAGCCGTACGTGCCCTTGGCCATCATCTCGGCGATGGTGCGGCGCTCGGCCTCGGTGATCCCCGGGTCGGCGCCGGGCGGCGCGAGCAGGATCGACGTACCGGGCTGCCCGACGGGTCCGACGGTGATCCAGCGGGTCCTGCCCTGGCCGACGTCGCTGCGCACCTCGAAGCCGAGGGCGTCGCGGTAGAAGGCGACGGAGGCGTCCGGGTCGTCGTGGGGAAGGACGGTGGTGTGAATGGTGAGGTCCATGCCGTCAAGCTAGTGGGACGCGACCACCCGCGCTTCTCGATTCCTGACGAATCATCGCCTGACGTGCGGCGGCGTGCGGCGGCGTATGGCGGCGCACGGCGATGCACGACGGCATACGGCGCGTACGGCGATGCACGACGGCGTACGGCGACGCACGCGCCGGCCGTGTGTGTAGCACCGGCGGTCCCGGGCAACCGCCCCCCGAGGGCCGGATCACGGCACCCACGTCAGACCACTCCTTCTGCGGCGGAGGTCGGTTCACCATGAACGCGTCGAACGCGTCCAACGCGTCGATTCCCCTGGTCTACGCCTCGCGCGGCGAGCTGCTGATCCCCGCCACGAAGGTGACCGGGCTCCTGCGGCGGGTCGCCGCCGGATGGCTGCGGACGACCGAGGCGGGTGGGACGGCGGGCGGGGCGGAACTCGATCCCGCGACCGCGCTCGCCCTGGCGCGGCAGCTGAGCGACCTGGCCGACCAGATCGACGTCGAGTGCATCGCGGTCAGACGCCCGGTGAGCGAGCCCCCGCCGCCCGACGGCGGCCGCCGGGGCCGGGGAGACGCGCAGCCACCGCCCTGAGGGTCAGTTGGGGCGGGTGAGCCCGGTGGCGCGCCCGTCCTCGTCCCATTCGATCTCCAGGACCTCGGTGACGGCGTCGCGGTTGACCGGCCCGAAGACATGGGGGAACAGGACGTCCTCGTCGACCCCGGGCGGCGGGGTGGGAGCCGCCGCCTCGAACTCCAGCCTGGAGGTGAGCCGGTCCTCGGCGATGAGCAGCGCGAGGAGCGGCTTCGGCGCGCTCCGGTAGAAGGCGTCGACGACGGCGAGGGTCGTCTTCACGTCGGGGGAGCAGTGGACGAACCCCTCCTCCGCGAGGGAGGCGGGCGCGTACGGGGCGTCGGGGCGGGCGTTCCACTCACCGGAGGTCACGACGTGGTAGATCATGGCCCATTTTCCCATGGGCGACCCGCCGGACCGCTGATCGCTGACCGCTGATCAGTCGACGTACGACTGGAGGGTGCCCCGGCGCCGTACGTCGAGCGTGGCGCAGTGGAAGGAGCCACCGAACGGCGCGTAGTGCTGGAGGTCGCAGGGGATCGGCTCGAAGCCCCAACGTTCGAGCGCGCGCAGCGTGTTGGTGTGGTTCCGCTCCGCGATCACCCGCTTCTCGTCGATCATGAGGACGTTCAGGCTGAGCCACTTCCCGCACATCGAGGTGAGCCTCAGCAGCCGCTCGTCGATCGGGTCGGGCTCGGGGGCGATCAGGACGTCCCAGGACCTCAGGACGTCGGGCAGGCGGTCGACGTCGACGTACTCGGGGTTGACCAGCACCTTGCCGGGCGCGAGCGGGAGGAACGTCGTGTCGATGTGCATCGGCGTACGGCAGCGGCTCTCGATCTCGTGGATGCGGTAGCCGGGGCCGAGGTGGCGGCGCAGCCACTCGATGCCCATGCGGTTGGTGACGTTGCTCCGCGTCACGAAGAGGTCGCGCCCCGCGCGTACGAAGTCCGCCGCGTCGAAGACCGGCTCGAACTCGGTGAGGATGTAGCGCATGGGCTCGCCGTCCTCGGGGACCCGGAAGTCCTCGTCGAACAGCTCGTCGGTGAGCTGCGGTTTCGGCGCCGCCGTCCAGCGCGCGCCGCGGCGGAAGTAGTCCTTGACGAGCGCGCGGTACGAACCGGTCTCGAAGTACCGGCACGGCCAGGCCCCGGGGGTCTCGATGATCTCGTCACCGATCACGAGGAGGACGTCGCGCGGGCAGGCGTTGCAGAAGCCGCGGGAGGTCCAGTGGGGGGTGCTGAAGCGGCGCCGGTGGTCGACCGCGTCCGGGCGTGTGACGGTGACGCCGAGCGAGCGCAGGAGGTCGATGAACCCGTCGAGCTCCTGCTGGGCCCGCTCGACCAGCATGCGCGGATACCGGAAGCCGGAGGAGAGGCCCTGCAGACGCCCGGCCCAGGGCGGAACGTTGCAGGTCACGATCGGGTGGTTGGAGGGGATCGTCGCGCCTTCGAGCCGGCCGACGACGACCTCCTCCAGCGGGTCCCACTCGTTGTGCGAGCTGACCGGCGACATGACGGGGGCGGGTGGCGATACGGGGGCCGATGCCGGTGCCGGTGCCGGTGCGCGTGAAGGTGAAGGTGTCGGCGTGACGGGAGTCTGGGTGCGCTGGGCTGGCACGGTCGCCTCCTGAGGTCGGACAGGCACGTCACCGGGGGCCAGGGCCGCCGCCCGTGAGGCCGCCGCGGCCACCGTGTGCGAGGTGCTTCAGGCGGCTTCCCGCTTCTGCGGGGGCGCATGCGCGCGCGGAAGCGAGAGAAGCGGCCGCGCAGGCGCCTGCCGGGGCGGAGGCGCCCGTACGGCTCCGATGGCCGTACGGCTCCGACGGCTGTACGGCTCCGATGGCTGTACGGCCCACAGGCCCGTACGGCTCAGGGGCGAACGACCGCGTCGATACGCCCCAGCTCCTCCTCCTCGAAGTCGAGGTTGGCGATCGCGGCCACGCTGTCCTCCAGCTGGCGGGTGCTGCTCGCGCCGACCAGGGCGGAGGTCACGCGGCCGCCGCGCAGTACCCAGGCGAGGGCGAGCTGGGCGAGGGTCTGGCCTCGGGCCGCGGCGATCTCGTTCAGGGCGCGCAGCCGGCCCACCAGGTCCTCGGTGACGGCGGCCCGGTTCAGGAAGGGGCTGTCGCTCGCGGCCCGGGAGTCCTCGGGGATGCCGTCCAGGTAGCGGCCGGTGAGCAGGCCCTGCTCCAGCGGGGAGTAGGCGATGGAGCCGACCTGGAGCTCGTCGAGCGCGTCGAGCAGGCCCTCGTCCTCCGGGCGCCGGTCGAGCATCGAGTAACGGGGCTGGTGGATGAGGAGCGGGGTGCCGAGGTCGCCGAGGATGCGGGCGGCCTCGCGGGTCTGCTCGGCGGAGTAGTTGGAGACGCCGACGTAGAGGGCCTTGCCCTGCTGGACGGCGGAGTGGAGGGCGCGCATCGTCTCCTCCAGCGGAGTCTCCGGGTCGAAGCGGTGCGAGTAGAAGACGTCGACGTGGTCGAGCCCGAGCCGGGTCAGGCTCTGGTCGAGCGAGGCGAGCAGGTACTTGCGCGAGCCCCATTCGCCGTACGGGCCGGGCCACATCAGGTATCCGGCCTTGGTGGAGATGATCAGCTCGTCGCGGTAGGGCGCGAGGTCGGTCCGCAGGGCGTCGCCGAGGGCGGACTCGGCGGCGCCGGGCGGCGGCCCGTAGTTGTTGGCCAGGTCGAAGTGGGTGATGCCCAGGTCGAAGGCGCGGCGCAGGATGGCGAGCTGGGTCTCGGCCGGGCGGTCGGGGCCGAAGTTGTGCCAGAGGCCGAGGGAAAGCGCGGGGAGCTTCAGGCCACTGCGTCCGGTGCGCCGGTAGGGCATGGCGGCGTAGCGGTCGGGGTGTGCGGCGTACAACGCGACTCCAGGGGAGGGGGGAGGAGGGCGTGTCCAATCTCCTCCGACCCGACGCCATGCGTCCAACAGGAGAATCCGATCGTATTCAGCGTCTAGGCTTCTGAATCGTGGAACTCCGACATCTCCAGCACTTCGTCGCCGTCGCCGAGGACCGGCACTTCACCCGGGCCGCCGAGCGGCTCATGGTGTCCCAGTCGGGCCTGTCGGCGTCGATCAGGGCGCTGGAGCGGGAGCTGCGGGCGCCGCTGTTCGTACGGACCACCCGCCGGGTGACGCTGACGGAGGCCGGGCGGGCGCTGCTGGTGGAGGCGGAGCGGATCCTGGCGCAGGTGCGGGCGGCGCACGAGGCGGTGGCCGCCGTGCAGGGCGTGCTGCGCGGCACGCTCGCGCTCGGTACCGAGCAGTGCATCGCGGGGGTGCGTACGCCCGGGCTGCTCGCGGCGTTCCGGCGGAGGCATCCGGACGTGGAGATCCGGCTGCGGCAGTCGGGCTCGCCCGATCTGGCCGAGGAGGTCGTGGCCGGTCGCCTCGACCTGGCGTTCGCGTACCGCACCCGGGCCGACTCCGACCAGCTGCGTTCGGTGTCGCTGGCGGCCGAACCGATGACCCTCCTGTGCCACCCCGAGCACCCGCTCGCGACGGCCGGTCCCGCGCTCTCGCCGGAGGACGTCGCAGGCGAGGTCTTCGTCGACTTCCACCCGGACTGGGGGCCGCGCCAGGCCACGGACGCGGCGTTCGCCGCGGCGGGGGTACGCCGTACGGTCGCCCTGGAGGTGAACGACGTGCACAGTCTCCTGGACCTGGTCGACGAGAACCTCGGCGTCGCCGCCGTCCCCCACCACTTCCGCCACAAGCGCGAGGCCCTGAGCGCCATCCCCCTGAAGGGCACGGGCCCGGCGGTGTACGAGACGGTGGCCCTGCTCCCACCCCCGGGGACCACCAGCCCGGCGGCCCGCGCCCTGATGACCCTGCTCCAGACGGGCGGGTACTGACGGGGGGCGGCTAGTAGTAGCCCTTCGTGCCGTCGAGCAGCTCGCGGACGATGTCCGCGTGGCCCGCGTGGCGCCCGGTCTCCTCGACGAGATGGATCAGCATCCAGCGGAGGTTGGCGCCGCCGGAGTAGAAGTCGGAGTTGCGGCCGACGTCGTCCAGGGAGGCCGCGGCGACGATCTCGTCACTGCGCGCGCACTGGGCCTCGTACTCCGCGAGGAGCTCGGCGAGCGGACGGCCGCCGGTGTCCCAGTCGGCGCCCTCGCCCGACTTGGCGAGCGCCGGGTTCAGCTTCGGGTCGCCGCCGAGGAACAGGACCTCCAGCCAGGTGTGCTCGGTCCAGCGCATATGGGAGACGAGACCGGCCATCGTCATGGCGGGCGAGTCAGGAAGGACCGAGCGGTGCGCGTCCTCGTCGCTCAGCCCCTCGCACTTCCAGCGCAGTATCTTCCGCTGAAGTTCCAACCAGCCGAGGATCGCGGTGCGTTCGTCCGCTTGGAGCGGGGGCCGTTCCAGGTTCGAGGTCATGCCCGCGGACGCTACCGGAGAAGCCCCGTCGACCGCCTTCCCGATTCCCGCATGCCCGCATGCCCGCCCGGCGGCCGCAGCGAGCCGGAGCCCGGGAAGCCGACTCCGCAACTCACCGTTTCGTGACGGCCCGTCGGTTCACTCCGGCGGGCCGTCAAGCGTCCTGGGGGAGGGGCTGGGCACCCGTGCGATACCTGCCCGGCGGGGTGACCGCGGGCGGACCGACCTCAAACCGAGGCGGGTGGCGCGTCGGGTTCGGCGGCGCGGCGGTATTCGGCGTTGATGCGCTGGGCTTCTTCGAGCTGGTCTTCGAGGACGATGATGCGGCAGGCGGCTTCGATGGGTGTGCCTTGGTCGACGAGTTCGCGGGCGCGTGCGGCGATGCGCAGTTGGTAGCGGGAGTAGCGTCGGTGGCCGCCGGCTGAGCGGAGCGGGGTGATGAGGCGGGCTTCTCCGATGGCGCGGAGGAAGCCCTGGGTGGTGCCGAGCATCTCGGCAGCCCGGCCCATGGTGTAGGCGGGGTAGTCGTCGTCGTCGAGACGGCCGTACGAGTCATCTGCTGTCATTTGCACCTCTTTGTGGAACGCGTGGAGGGGCCCTGGCGCCGTACGGCACCAGGGCCCCGAAGGAACTACTACACCACTCCTGCGAATACCGCTCACGGGGAGACCCGCCCATGGATACGCGAGAGGGCCCGACCGGCGGGTGCCGGTCGGGCCCTCTCGGGTGTCCGAGTGTCAGCTCACGTTCGCGGGGGCCATGGTCAGGCCCGCCGGTGCGCCGAGCATCGCGGAGGCGTGCTGGAGGGGGTTGAGGGCGCGGGCGGGCGCGGTGTTCTGGGCAACGCCGCGGCAGGTGAAGCCGAGCTTGGTCATGGCCCGGAGGACCTCACCGGCGCTGAAGTCGCGACGGTCCTGGCGGGTGATGACCTGACCGACCTGCATGACCGGGTAGGTCCGGCGGCCGATGATCACGGAGTCGCCGACGACCTCCTCGGGCTTGACGCCCTTCATGGAGTCCAGGACGCCGTTCTTGGTGAGGTCGAAGGGGAAGCGGGCGATGACACAGCGCACGATGCCTCACAGGGAGAGAAGGGGGATGGTTCCGCCGTGGTGACGCGGTTCACGCGAGGGCGAGGGCGAGGGCGAGGGCGAGGACGAGAGCGAGGGTGGGGCTGGGCGCGAGGGGCGCCCGGGGCCACGGCGCCCGACGCCCGCGGGCGTCCTCTGCTCACGTACGGCTCAGGCCGCCGCGCCGGTGGCGGGGCGCCGTCCGCCGGCACGCCGAGCGGCCGAGGCGGTACCGCGTCGACCTCGGGAGGTCGTGCTGCGCTTGCGCTGCTCGGTGGGCGGCGCGGTGATCGTCACGGGGATGCCGGAGGGGGTCCGCGCGCCGGTGATCCGGGTGAGGGCCTCCTCGCCGGAGCGGACCTGGGTGGTCTGGGGCACGATGCCGGCGGTCGCCATGAGGCGGGTCATGTCGCGGCGCTGGTTGGCGGTGACCAGGGTGACGACGCTGCCGGACTCGCCGGCCCGGGCGGTACGGCCGCCGCGGTGGAGGTAGTCCTTGTGGTCGGTCGGCGGGTCTACGTTGACGACGAGGTCGAGGTTGTCGACGTGGATGCCGCGCGCGGCGACGTTGGTCGCGACGAGGACGGTGACGTGCCCGGTCTTGAACCGGGCGAGAGTACGGGTGCGCTGCGGCTGCGTCTTCCCGCCGTGCAGGGCGGCCGCCCGGACACCGCAGTTGAGGAGGTCCTCGGTGAGGCGGTCCACGGCGTGCTTGGTGTCCAGGAACATGATGACCCGGCCGTCGCGCGCGGCGATCTCGGTCGTCAGCCGCTGCTTGTCGGCACCGTGCACGTGCAGGACGTGGTGCTCCATGGTGGTGACCGCGCCCTGGGAGGGGTCCACGGAGTGGACGACGGGGTCGGTGAGGTAGCGGCGGACCAGGAGGTCGACGTTACGGTCCAGGGTCGCGGAGAACAGCATGCGCTGGCCCTCGGGGCGGACCTGGTTCAGGAGCGCTGTGACCTGGGGCATGAAGCCCATGTCGGCCATCTGGTCGGCCTCGTCGAGGACGGTGATGGCGACCTGGTTCAGCCGGCAGTCGCCGCGGTCGATGAGGTCCTTGAGGCGCCCGGGGGTGGCCACGACGACCTCGGCGCCGCTGCGCAGTGCGTTCGCCTGCCGGCCGATCGGCATGCCGCCGACGACGGTGGCCAGGCGCAGCTTCACGGCGCGGGCGTAGGGGGTGAGCGCGTCGGTGACCTGCTGGGCGAGTTCCCGGGTGGGGACCAGGACCAGCGCCAGCGGCTGACGGGGCTCGGCGAGCTGTCCGGCGGTACGGGCCAGCAGGGCCAGGCCGAAGGCGAGGGTCTTGCCGGAGCCGGTCCGGCCGCGGCCCAGGACGTCACGGCCCGCCAGGGAGTTCGGCAGCGTCGCGCCCTGGATGGGGAACGGGACGGTCACGCCCTGCGTGGTGAGGGCGGCCAGGAGGCCCTTGGGCATGTCGAGGTCGGCGAACGCCTCGACGGCGGGAAGTCCCGGAGTGATCGTCTTCGGCGGGGCGAACTCTCCCTGGACGGCGGCGGGACGCCTGCCGTATCCGCCGGACCGGCTCGGGGCGGACGAACCGGGGCGACCGCCCCTGCCCGTACCGGGGGAGGAGTCGTACGTGTGGCCACCGCTGCGGCGGGTGCGGGAGGAACGGTTGTTCGTGCGTGTGGGGTTCATTCAGAACCTTCCTTGATACGGCGCGTATCGAGGAATTCCGGCAGCGCATGAACGGCGCTGGAATCACAGGCACGGGCCGAATGAATGACGAAAAGCGAGCAGCTCGCCTCAGGAAAAGAAACTGTCGACGTAACGGGGACAGCGGGCGAGCCGGCAAGCGAAAAAATACGAGAGACGCAGGTGCATATGAAATTCCTGCGAAATGCATGCAGCTGGGGCCCGCACCCCGAGGGATGCGGGCCCCAGCTACGATTACGCGTCAGCGTCAGGCGGAGACGATGTTCTCGGCCGTCGGGCCCTTCTGGCCCTGCGCGATGTCGAAGGTCACCTTCTGGCCCTCCTGAAGCTCACGGAAGCCCTGGGCGGCGATGTTCGAGAAGTGGGCGAACACGTCGGGGCCGCCACCGTCCTGCTCGATGAAGCCGAAGCCCTTTTCCGCGTTGAACCACTTCACGGTGCCAGCAGCCATGTCATATCTCCTTGGGGCAATACGCCGGCATCCGTACCTTACGGATGCCCGTGTCGCCGCGATGATGCCCTGCCCGGAAAATGACCGGAAATACAAAGCGCTTCCGTACGGCGAACGGCCGATGGGAGGCGCTTGAAGTCTTTGGGTACCAAAACTGCAACTGCTTTCGACAGTAGCACGTCGCCGCAGCCTGCGTGCGTCGAATATTTCCCCCTGCGTGTTGCCGACAAGAACTCTCCGAGCGGGGACGGCTAAATCCTCAGGCCGCGAACACAGGTATTCATTCACCGCGAATGAACAGGCGGGCCGCCACCGCCGACCTCGGCCCCCGTCACACTCGCCTGGACGACGGCCCGGCCCGGCCACCGGGGCCCTCCCGCTCCCCGGCGACGCGGGGGAACCGGGTAACGTCTTGTCCTGTTCTTCCAGCACCGATGAATCCGTAGAACACTTCACATCACCACCGGGAGAACCCGTGACCGTGAGCAAGAACATCAACAACCCCGTGGGCCAGGGCGGCGGCCAGCGCAAGAGGCAGTCCCGCGCCGAGCGCCAGAACAACGGTCCGCACCGCAATCTCGACCGCCAGGGCGCCGCCGCCCAGAAGGCGGAGCTGGTGCGCAAGATGCGCGAGAAGGCGGGCACAGCCGAGGCCGCCGGTCAGACGGGCGACGACACCACACAGAGCTGACGCCCTCGGCGCCGCAGGGCGACACCGCACGAGGCTCAGCCAACGACGCAGCCCCAGGCCACTGACCTGGGGCTTTCGTCATGGAGCGGATGACGGGAATCGAACCTGCCACAAGCTGGTCAGCTCGTGGCCACGGACGCGGCGAAGCCGGCGATCGCCTTCCGCAGCGGTTCGGCCGCGGCCCGCGGATCGGAGCGGGTGTCCAGGCCGAGCACCAGGATGCGGCCCACCAGGCCGCGCGGCCCGCGGAATTCCAGCTGGTGGCTGGACGGGCCCCGAGGGTCGGGGTGGACCACCAGGGCGAGGGGATTCGCGGGGTCGGTGTAGCCGGCGATGTACGTGAGGAGCTGGTGGCGGTCCTCGCGGGAGACGTTCCTCTTCGCATAGTTCTTGTACTTCGCGTCCACAGCCAGGCAGGGCGCGGACGATGCGCCGGGCGGGGCGAAGGACAACAACGCGTCGGGCAGGAAGGGCGGGGTGCTGCTCCCGTGCCTTCCGTGGGTACGGATGTGGTGGCTCGCGTCCCGGGCCCACCGGCCTCCGACAGCGGCCGCTGCCTCTGCCGCCATCCGCCGGACCACGCTCTCCCAGAGACCGTCCAGCTTGAGCAGCAGCCCTTGCGCCCCGAAGCCGTACGGGTTCAGCAGATCGTTGGGTCCGCCGCCGCCGAGCACCATGCGTGCCCATGCGTGGGCGGGCCGGTAGTGGGCGTTGAGTGCGGAGTACTGCGCACGGGCGAGCAGCGGCAGCACGTCAGGGAGCCGGAGGGAGGTCGGGAAGTCCTGTGCCGTGAGGTCCAGTTGGCGCTTGAGGAGCGGAGAGGTCACTCGCCCGGCCGCGGCGGCCAGGGCGGCTCCGCACACGAGGTTCTCCCAGCCCCCGTCCTCGTACTCGAAGGTCCTGACGTGCAACCGGTCGACGGCGCCGAAACACCTGGTGGCCTGTGCTTCCACGTTCAGCCGGCCCCGCAGGGTGGTGTCCACGCGCTGCCGGCGCACGTAGTCCCGGCGCAGGCCGCGGCGCAGCAGCAGGCGGCACTCGTGCAGCAGGGCGGCGGGTACCAGTCCCGCGTACCCATCCTCGCCGAGAGGCCAATCGCGCAACTCCTCGTCGGTGGTGCTGCTCTGTCCGTTGGCGTACGAGAGCCAGTTGATCAGGCGGTTTCCCGCGATCGGCAATTTGGGGCGGAGCACCAGCCGGATGCGGCTGAGCTCCAGAACCCCGGTGACCGTCCGTGCGGTGAGGACATAGTGGTCCTGCCTCTCCACCACACCGACGGACTTGAGAGAACGGAGCCTGTCGAGATCGGCGGAGCTCAGATCGGATTTCGGCACTTTGTCGGACGTGTACTCATCGAGTGTCACTTCCCTCCTCGCGGCTCCCCGTGGCACTCGGCTACTCCTCGTTCCATTCGGGCTCGACCGACGTGCCGTCCTCTTCGGTGATCCCGGCGCTGACGAAGACCTTCGCCAGCATTCCCGGAAGGTCCTGCGGGTTCGTCTGGACGACCCGACCCGTCTTGTCGTCCACCAGCTCGCCCAGGACGGCCCGCAGCATCTCGGGACGGCCGAGGCAGTAGTCCGTCACGAGCGGCACGATCTCGTGGTGGAAGGCGTGGGAGAGCTGCTCGACGGTGGCGAGCGGGCGGTCGTCCGCGAGGAGGTACGCCTGGCCGAGCAGATGGTCCGGGCCGAAATGCGCGTCGAGCCGCTCGTTCAGTCCCTCCAGCAAGGTGGCCAGCCCCAGCCCTTCGACCTCGCCGTCCAGGGCGTCCAGGTCCGGCGGCACGTCGAGGAACGCGAATCTGCGTCGGATCGCGGAGTCGATGTGGTGCACGCTGCGGTCGGCGGAATTCATGGTGCCGATGATGCGGACGTTCGGGGGAACGGTCAGCTGTCGCCCGCTGGTCGGCAAGGTGATGGAGACCGACCCCCGCTTGTCGAGCTCCAGCAGGGTGATCAACTCGCCGAGAATGCGGGGGAGATCACCGCGATTGATCTCGTCCACGACAATGAGGAAGGTCTCGTTCGAAGACTTCTCGGCGGCCGCGCAGACCCGGAGGAAGACCCCCTTCTTCATCTTCAGATGGAGGCCGGCCCCCTCCGCTGCCGTGTCCGGCCTGAATCCCTCGACGAAGTCCTCGTACCCGTAGGACGGATGGAAGGTCACCATCGTGAGCCGTGCGGCGCGCTCCTCCAGGGGCTCACTCGCGTGCTCGGGCACTGCGGACAGTTCCGCGAGAGCAGCGGCCCGCTCTGCCGGAGTCGCCTCGATCAGGTCCGCGCGTCCCGCGAGCGACAGGGCGACGTCGAGCGCCAGCCGGGTCTTTCCGGTGCCGGGTGGCCCCTGGAGTACGACCTGCCCCTTGTGCTCCAGCAGCTCCCGTACGGTCCGCACGCCGTCGGGGAGCTCGTCATCGGGCAGCACGGCTCCCTCCACCGCGCTCCTCCCCAGGGCGCCGGTCTCGTCGGCCCCCTCGGCCCCGCCTGCCGGGTCGAGAGCTTCGGCGGTGCCGCGTCGGCCTCGCCCGTGCCGGATCTCCCGCATCAGGGTGGCGGGCACCTTGGCAAGCGTCTGCTGCCAGGCGTGCCGGGGCGTATCGAAGCTCTGGGCGTACGAGGTGTCCCACTCCACGCCTACGGTGTGGCGGTAGGCCCGCACGCCGGATTCGTACGCGTACCCGCCCACGACGGTGCCCACGGCCAGCACCTCTGATTTTCCTCGGTTGGCGACGATGAGATCGCCCCGCTCCATGTCGCGGAAAGCCAGCATCTGCCGTGCGAGCCGCAGGTTTCCGCCGGTGCTGTGCGGCCAGTGCTGGTCCAGTGCGGCCCTGAGCTCCTGGTCGCTCTCGTACTGCCCCAGACTGCCCACCTCGTCCCAGCCGATCCGGATGCGACGGTTCTGGAGGCAGTCGTCCCAGAGGCTCGCGCGCTCCCCGGGCGCGATCTTCCAGACCACTCGGTCCTGCGGGCGCGGATCGTGGAAGGTGTACAGGAAGTCCATCACCTCATGCGGACTCCACCCCTTGAGCTCCTCGTACTCATGCAGGAGTTCGAGCAGCTCGCGGTTCGCCCGCCACGTACGTACCCCGGAGGAGTACGCACGTGGCTTGCCGCCCAGCAACGCGGTGAAGTGCCGGACGTGCGCGGCCGAGAAGATGGGCAGGAACTCACCGGGGAAGTAGACCGCCAACGCCTTGGTGGTCAGTGCCTGGCCGTACGACAGCGACTCGAGATCGTCCAGCCGTTCGTACGTCCCCCGGCCCGCAGCGGCGAAGGCCGTCACGAACTCGGAGCGCACCTGGGCCCAAGCCGCTTCCACCTCGAGGCCGCGCAGTGCGCTGGGCACGACTCGCCACTCACCCGACCGGTGCTGGTAGACGATGTGCTTCGCCGCGCTGCCGCCGCGGATGCTGCCGAAATGATCGGTGCCGTACTCCATCAGCCGGCAGAAGGAGAGCCCGTTCCGGCGGCTGTCGGGCCCCAGCGCGTACCGTTCCAGCTCCAGGTCTCCCCAGCCCGAAAGCGGAAAGAAGGACAGCACCCGCTGCCGCTCCTTCTCCGCCAGACCGGCGGCCCGTCGCGCTCCCTCCCGATCGAATCGCGCGATGCGCGCAGCGAGCCCTTCCCGGAATCCCCCAGCATCAGCCATGGGCTCATTCTTCGGCATCCGGCCGGACGGGGGCACCCCTTGCCGAACCCGGGGCAACGAAGCTCACGAGTCCTTCCGCCGGTCCCGCGCTACCCGTCCTGACCGCTGTTCACCGCCCCGAGGGCGCGGATGGGGAACGGTGTCAGGGGGGCTCGGCCGCATAAGCCGAGGCGCGTTCAGCTGCCGGGCCGGGTGAGGCGGACCACGGCGCGGTAGAGGGCCGTGGGTGCGGGGGCGTCGGGCATCGGGCAGTGGGTCGTCTGGATCGACCTCACCCTCGATCGCGGTCAGCGGGTGCCCAAGGTCCTCGAACACCATCTCTCGGGCGCCGTCCTCAATGCCTCCGGGGGTTCCTCGGCGTTCGAGGAGACGGTCCAGGTCACCCCGACGGACCGCACCGCGCCGCTGAACTTGAACGCGCCCGTCCGCCCCGGCACCTGGTACTCCAGCGAGTCGTGCTGCGGCAACACCCACCACCGGCGCGGCCTCGGCCCGATCAACGGTCGCTTCTACGTACCGCAGCGCTTCGCGATCGACTGGTACCGGGTCGGCGAGCAAGGGCAGACCTGGGAAGGCGACCCCGCGCGGCTCACCAGCTACCTGAGCTACCGGCAGCCGGCCGTCGCCGCGGCCGGCGGCAGAGTGGTGGAGGTCCAGGACGGGATCCCGGACAATACGCCGCCTGTCACGCCGCCGGTCCCGCCGATCGAGGAGACCGTCGGCAACCACGTCACCCTGGAGGTCGCGCCGGGCCGCTACCTGCTCTACGCCCACCTGAAGCCCGGCTCGCTCAAGGTCAGGGAGGGCGACCACGTCGAACCCGGCCAGGTTCTCGGGCTGATCGGCAACAGCGGCAACTCGACCACGCCGCACCTGCACTTCCAGGTGATGACCACGGCCGAGTTCTTCCCGACCGACAGCCCGCCGTTCACCTTCCGGAAGTTCCGCGTCGTCGGACAGGTCGAACCCCGCATCTGGGACGACAACGTGGGCCTGCAGCCGACCGGCGTCCTGCCGATCACACCCTCACCGCACGAGGGCCTTCACCATGCGCGGTATCCGCTCGACCGCGAGGTGCTGGAGTTCTGACCGGATCCCGCTCGAGCCGGCCGCCGGCGTGACCGGCGGGCCGGCTCGGATGGTGCGGGCGTGAAGACTCGGCCACGGGGCCGCGTCGGCTCGGAGCCGAGCCGCCTACCAATAATGACGGCGTCCGCCGACCGCGTGGCCGACCGCCCCGAGGATCCACAGGATGACCCCGATCACGACGAGAACGATCCCGATCGTCCACAAGATGGAAATGCTGGCCACAAATCCGATGACGAGCAGGATGAGTCCGAGAATGATCATGCTGACCTCCGGCCTCGCAGGTACCTCCCTTCCAGAGTAGGCGCCACGCGCCGAGCTGGCCTGTCAGGCCGGCTGTCGCCCTGCTCTTCACAGCAAAACGCCCACGCCGAAGGCGTGGGCAAAGGGAGCTCGAGGCACGGCGGGGCCGCACCGTCTCAGGCCGCAGCCGCAGCCGCGGGTGCGTCGGGTTCGGCGGCGCGGCGGTATTCGGCGTTGATGCGCTGGGCTTCTTCGAGCTGGTCTTCGAGGACGATGATGCGGCAGGCGGCTTCGATGGGTGTGCCTTGGTCGACGAGTTCGCGGGCGCGTGCGGCGATGCGCAGTTGGTAGCGGGAGTAGCGTCGGTGGCCGCCGGCTGAGCGGAGCGGGGTGATGAGGCGGGCTTCTCCGATGGCGCGGAGGAAGCCCTGGGTGGTGCCGAGCATCTCGGCGGCCCGGCCCATGGTGTAGGCGGGGTAGTCGTCGTCGTCGAGACGGCCGTACGAGTCATCTGCTGTCATTTGCACCTCTTTGTGGAACGCGTGGAGGGGCCCTGGCGCCGTACGGCACCAGGGCCCCGAAGGAACTGCTACACCACGTGCCGACCCTGATACCGCGCCGGCCTTCTGTGTCCGCGTACCCGACCCAGTTGCTGTCGGGCGTGCGGGGATCGCGGTTGCTTGACCGGAGACCACCTCACTATCGATGTCCTGCGGTACCCGGACTCAAGACTTCCGTCCGGGCGATCCTGATGGTGCCTCGTTCCTCCGTTTTCCCTCGGTGATCAACTTCCTACCATCGGGTACTGCGTACTGCGGGTGATGCGTACTGCTCTGTGACCTGTCGCAGCGCCACTCTTCGGCAGCCAGCCCCGTTGCCCGTCCTGCGTCTGCTCTGGCTTGGAACCCCACTGCCGAACTTCCCGGTGCGCGCGTCCGCAGCCGACGCCTTCACCGGGGGTACCGCTCGTTGACTTCACTGCTGGATTCTGCGTACTGCGCTCGCGGGTACCGCTTCTGTCATGACCTCGGTCCCGCCGTCGGTCGCCCCTGATCACTGCGGGCCACCCGGTCCGGCCGTCAGTCCCGTCGCCGTCCTGCAACAACCCTGGCTTCGAAACTCCACCGCCGTACCGTCCTGCGACTGCAACTACCTGTACTGCTGTTACTGCTTGCCGGCAGTTCGTCTCTGCCAGGCCCTGCGGTCTTTCTGGGCTACGAGAGAAACCATAGCCACGCCGCTGCCCAATGTCTACTCCAGCCGACACAGATTTTTGTGCATCCAGCGACGAGGTAATCGGCCTCGAACAGTGACGCGGGCGGCGGCTTCGCGACCCCCACCCGCTACGTCTTCCGCGCGGACGTCCAGCCCTGGCGGCGGAGGTTTTCGAAGCCGTCCAGGAGGAGGTCCAGGGCGAATTCGAACTCGAACTGGTCGTCGCAGCCGCCACCGACCGTGGAGCCCCCGTCGTGCGCGGCCATCGCGGCCAGTTCCGCGATGTGCGGGTAGCGCGCCGCAAGGCCGGGGTCCGGTGGGCCGGAGGGGCCCGAGGTGTCGAACAGTTCCTGGCTGAAGCCGAGGAGGCGGCTGCCCATCGCGTGCATGACGTGGTGCGTGAGGTCGGCGGAGAGGCCGCCGTCCCGGAAGCTCCCGGCCATCGAGTCCAGGTACGCGAGCACGGCCGGGGTGGGGCCGGTCCGCGACTCGATGACCCGGACCGCCCAGGGGTGGCGCAGCAGGACCCGCCGGGCCGAGAGGATCCGCCCGCGGACCACGCGCTGCCAGTCGGGGCCCGCGGCCGGCGGGTCGATCTCGCCGACGACGACGTCGGCCATGCCGTCGAGCAGCTCCTCCTTGTTGGCCACGTGCTTGTACAGGGCCATCGGTACGACGCCCAGCTCCTGCGCGAGCCTGCGCATGCTGAGCGCGTCGATGCCGGTGGCGTCGGCGAGCGCGACGGCGGCGCGCAGGACGCGGTCCCTGTTCAGGGGGATCCGTTGCGTGCGCGTGGCTTCCTGCCGGGTCATTCCGGTTCGGCCCCTTCCCTCCTCGACGGTTTTCTCCTTGACGAGTGTACGTCGTACACCTATGGTCACTGGCAGGTGTACGGCGTACACCACCACCGAGCGAGGGGTACGAGAGAAGATGAGTCCGGACCGGAGAACCGCGGTGGCCGCCGGGTCGCTGTTCCTGTTGACCGAGGCCGCCGCGATAGCCGGGGCGATCCTGTACCGCCCCTTGCTGGGCGCCGCGGACGGCCGGCTCGCGCACGGCGCCGACACGCGGGCACTGCTCGGCGTCCTCTGCGAGGTGGTGCTGGTCGTGGCGGTGACCGGCACCGGGGCGGCGCTGTTCCCCGTCCTGCGGCGCCACGGCGAGGGGCTCGCGCTCGGGTACGCCTTCGGGCGACTCCTTGAGGCGGCTGTCATCGCCCTCGGGATCGTCGCCGTCCTCGCGCTCGTCACCCTGCGGCGGGACGCGGGGGCGGCGGACGGCGCCGATGCCGCGCTGGTGGCCGTGCACGACTGGACGTTTTTGCTCGGGCCCAACATCGCCCTCGGCCTGAACACCGTCCTGCTCGCGTACCTGGCGTACCGCGCACGGCTCGTACCGCGCTTCATCGCCGTGCTCGGGCTGGTCGGCGGGCCACTGATCTGCGCCTCGGCCGTCGCCGTGATGTTCGGGGCGTACGCGCAGCTCTCCGTGGCGGGGGCGGCCGCCGCGCTCCCGGTGTTCGCCTGGGAGCTGGGTCTGGCCGGGTGGCTGATCGTCAGGGGGTTCGGGCCCGGCCCAGGCGCCGCGTCCCGGGCGGACGCCCTCGCCGCGAAGGCCTGAGAGATCTGGACCACGAACAAGCCCCAGGTCTGTGACCTGGGGCTTTGTCATGGAGCAGTTGCCCACGACGGCACATGCTGGGGATGAAGGGGCGGTGGCCCGGGAGGGGATCCTCCCGGGCCGATGTCGAGTGGCTGGATCGCGACCGGGTCGCGCTGCGGTCAGCCGATGGACCAGCCGAAGGCGCCGCCGGCGGCCGGGAGGCCGTTCTGGCCCGGCTGGTGAGTGGTGACCGTGCCGGCGGGGCCGGTGCGGCCGGCCGTCGTGTTGCCCCACGGGAGGGAGTGGACGGCGCCGAAGGGGGTGGTGTTGGCCACGCCGACGTGGAGCGCCGACGTGGTGGCCGCCAGGTGGGCGCCTACGGCGTGGCCGGCCGTCGGGGTGCCGCCCAGGCCGGAGGCGTCGCCCGCCTGGATCCACTGGTCGGTGTCCCCGGGGACGCCGAGCGGGTCGAAGGTCTGCACCGCGCCCGCGTCCACGACGCCGCCGATGTCCTTGCCCGGAATGCCGACCGCGAGGACGAGGGTCGACGCGGTGGCGGGTGCCTCGGGGGCGAGGTTGACCAGGGACACGCTCTGACCGAGCTGGTCACCCGCCGCGGCCGTGCCGGCCACGCCGGCGACCTCGGCGGTGATGGAGGCGACCTTCGTGATGACGCCCGCCCCGGTGATGCGGAAGGTGTAGGCCTGGCCGGCGTGGTCGACGGGGGCCGAAGCGACCGTCAGGCCCTCGCCGGGCACGCCGACCGCGATGACGGTGTCGGTCGCGGCGCTCGCGCCGGACGGTGCGTAGGCGGCGGCGGCGAGGGAGCCGCCGAACAGGTCGCCGGCCTCGGCCAGGCTGCTGACCAGGGGGTCGTTCTGGTTGAGACCCGCGAGGGGGGTGGGCAGGCCGCCGGCGTTCAGCTCGTGGTTGAGCACCTGGATGTTGCCGGCGTCGGTCGCGGTGCCGATGGCTTCGTTCGGGGAGCCGATGACGATGTGGTTCGCGGAGGCGGCGATGGTCGTGCCGAACCGGTCGCCGGCCTCGCTGTCGCCGTCCATGCCGGGCTTGTTCTGCTCGGTGGCCACGTTGGTGGCACCGCGCAGGTAGTACGCGATGCCGGCGTCCGCGGCGGTGCCGACGTCCTCGCCGGGCACGCCGATCAGCAGGTAGGGCTGGCCCTGGGCGGTGTGGCCGGCGGCGACGGCGTGGCCCAAGCGGTCCCCGGCCTCGGGCACCGAGGACTTGACGGCGCCGTCGCCCGTGCCCTGGATCAGGTTGAGGGCGGCCTTGCCGGTGGACACGCCACCCGCGGCGCCGTAGAGGACGTTGACGGCGCCGGCGTCGGTCGCGGCGGCGACGTCCTCGCTCGGGACGCCCACGACGAGGTCGCTGCAACCGTCCTCGTCGTGGTCGAACGTGGCCAGGTTCTCGCCGAAGGAGTCGCCGGGTTCGGCGTCGCCCGGGATGGCGGCGAGGTCCTGGTGGAGCTCGGCGGTGCCCTTGCCGCCGCCGTAGATCACGCGGACCACTCCGGCGTCGGCGTGACCGCCGACGGCGGCCTTGGGGTCACCGACGACGGTGTCCTCGACGGCGTCACAGTTGAGGTCGGTGAAGCGGGGACGCGGCGGCGGCTGCGGGAGGTCGATCCGGAGCCGGGGGGTGACCGCGCCGGTGTACGTGATGGGCGTCCCGCCGTCCTTCAGCAGGGCCTCCAGCTCGACGAGGGTCTTGCCGGGGTGGGCCTGTCGGAGGATCGCGAGGGCACCGGCCACGTGGGGGGCGGCCATCGAGGTGCCGTTCTTGGAGGCGAACCCGCCGCCGGGGACGGAGGAGACGATGCCGGTCCCGGGCGCGAGCAGGTCGAGGAGCGGGCCGCGGTTGCTGAAGGTGGAGAGCTGGTCGTCATCCGTGGTGGAGCCCACCGTGAGGGCGGAGGGCACGCACCCGGGGGCGTTGACCGCGTTCGGATAGCCGTTGTTGCCGGCCGCGACGACGGTGGCGACGCCCTGGTTGAACAGGGTGTCGATGATCGGCTTACGGGGGTCCGCCGCACACGCGGCAGTCCAGCGGCCGCCGCCCAGGGACATGTTCGCGGCGATGACGTTGGTGCCGGCGCTCTTCAGCGCCGCGACCTTCTCCAGCGCCTTGATCTGCGAGCTGGTGAAGCTGAGGACGCAGGGGCTGGCTCCCGGCCCGCAGTAGGAGTCGGAGGTGAACTTGGAGAACACCTGCATGGCGATGATGTCCGCGCCGGGGGCGACACCGCGGGTCGGAGCTCCGGTCACGCCGGTTCCGTTGCCCGCGGCGATGCCGGCGACGTGGGTGCCGTGGGAGCAGCCGGTACCCACCGTGGTGCACGGGCCGCTGTCGGCGTCGGCGCTGCCGGGGCCCTCCTGTTCGGCCGCGCCGTTCGGGCACAGGCTGGTGGCGCCGTAGGCGGCGTCGGTGACGGAGAAGCACGCCTCGGCCTTGACCCGGCCGGCCAGGAACGGGTGCCCGGTCGCGACGCCGGTGTCGAGGATCGCGATCGCGCTGCCGGCGCCGGTCTTCCCGGCGGCGACGGCCGCGTCGCTGCCGATCTTGGCGGTGGACTCGTTCAGCGTCGGCTCGACGGGGATGTCCTCGCTGACGCTGACGACACCCGGCATGGTGCTCAGCGAATCCAGGCCGGCCCGGTCCACGCGCAGGGTGACCAGCGGCAGGGTGTCGTAGGAGACGAGGACCTCACCCGCTTCGGAGGCCGAGGAGAGCTCCGACTGCCCGTCGAGGAGAACGTTGACGCGGACGGTGCCGCCGTCCTGGGTCTCGTCGAACAGCGGCGGGTCGACCGGGCCGTTTTCCTCGGCGAACGCCGGGCTGGTACCGGTCAGGGGGTTGGTGCCGACCGGTATCGCGGTGAGCACCACGGCTACCGCCGAGGCGGCGAGCGCGACCCGCGTGGATCTCTTCACTTCGTGTCTCCATGGAGGGCAGGGGGAACGGGGGGCGGCCATCGGGCGCGGGGGGACAGCGCGGCGAAGCCGAAGGGTCAGGCAGGGGGTCAGGCAGGGGGTCGAGCGAAGGGGTCGAGCGAAGGCGCGGACGACGGCGAAGACGCAGGCGCGGGTGAAGCCGGAGGGTGGGGCGAGGCCGCAGTCGAGAGCTGCGGGCGGGAGACGCGGGGCCGGGCGGCCGGAGATGTCGGGCGCCCGGCTCCTGCGGTGTCCGTCGAACGGGTCCGTCAGAGGTGTCCGCCGGACGGATCAACGGGTCGCGTTGGCGCCGTTCTTCGGGTTGCCGCCCCAGAGGACGCCGATGTAGTAGCTGTAGGCCAACTTGTCGCAGGCACCCCGCACCCACCAGGAATAGGCCGGGCAGGTGTTCTTCTTCATCAGGTCGTAGAACGCGCCATCGGCGGCGTAGTCCTTGCTGCGGTCCAGGTAGCGGCTGTAGCCCTTGTAGGTGTTGCCGATGGTTCCGTAGGCGTAGTCGTGCGCGTCGCACGCGGAGCGGAAGTCGAAGCCGCCGGGCCGGTCGTACGAGTCGGTGCAGTGGTCGTAGAAGACACCGCGGACCCAGTAGCCGGTGGGCGTCTGCTTCCAGGACGGCCACCTCCAGCCGTAGTGGGCGACCGCCGTGGTGCAGTCGCCCCACCACCGGATCCACGACTCCGGGGAGGAGCAGGCACGGGGGTTGGCCTGCGGGTCGGTGATGTCCCCGCCGATGAACTCCGAGGAGGGCGGGCTGACCCCGTCGGGCTGTTCCTGGCCGGGCGCGATGGAGCCGGCGTCGGGGATGACACCGCTGGTCTCGACGGCCTGCGGGGCGGCGGCGTCGCCGCTGAACGTCAGCTCCCAGTCGCCGCCGGCGCCGCTCGTCAGGGTCGAGAGACGGTCGTCGCCGTCGTAGGTGTAGGAGCTGAGCTCGCTGCCCTCGGCCGGGTTGGTGACCTCGCGGAGCAGACCTGAGGCCTCGTAGGAGTAGCGGGCCAGCGTCTGGACGGTCTGGCCGCTGGTGACCGTGATGTCCTTGACCTGGCCGGCCACGTCACCGAGGGTCGCGCCCGTCGCGGTGGTCGCGGTGGCGTAGGTCACGGCGAGGGACAGCGCGGGGGACTCGCCGCGGGAGGGCTCGCTGACGGTGGCGACGCGGCCCTGGGCGTCGTAGGAGACCGCGGTGGGCTTGTACGCCTTGTTGCCGACGCTCGTGACGCGCCAGGTGTCACCGGTGCCGGACGTCTGCTTCCAGGTGTACGTGGGCTTGAGATCGGCCTCCGGGATGGGGTTGCCGTCCGCGCCGACGGGGCCGCTGTCGCCCTCGGCCGCGGCGCCCATGGAGATGTTCAGCGTCTCGGTGATGCTCGACTGCATCTCACCGGCGAGGTCGTCCCACGTCACGTGCTCGACCAGGGTCGAACCGTCGGACGCCGTGTAGGTGTTGATGCTGCCGCCGCCCGGACCGTCCATGGACTCGGTCAGTTCGTAGCGGGTGAACGAGTTGCTGTCCAGGTCGGTGGTGGTGATCGCCCCCGAGTCCTGGGCCAGCTTGCGGTTCAGCTGGCCACCGACGAACTCGGCTTCCCAGCTCGGACCGAAGACTCCGAGATCGGAGCGGGTCTCGGGTGCGTCCTGGGCCTGCGAGATCCCCTGCGCCTGGCCGGCGACGGTGTGCGTACGGCCCATGAGGCCGATCGGGACGTCGTTCTCGGAGACCTGGTAACTGTCGGTCGCGGACTGGTACATGCCGGGGCCGATGTTCTGGATCTCGCCCGCGGCGAGGGGCGCGCTGGGCGCCTCTTCGGCGGAGGCCGAGAACTGCTGCGGGAGCAGCATGGCCATGGATATGGCGGCCACGATGGGGAGCGCGGATCTACGCACGCTAAGCCTTTCAGAGGGAAATCGGGAAGGTGAGGAAGTCTGCGCCGGTGCTTGCGGGCAGGGCTCTGCCTACGGGCATGGCTGTGCCACGGGCACGGCAGGTGAGGGGGAGGGAGCGGGGGTGGGGGCGCGGTCGGGCGCGGTCAGGCAACCCGGGCCGGGAGGTCCGTTCGGGCCGTCCGGTCCTGCGGGTCCCTTCGATGGGGGAGACCGGAGAGGTCGAGTCGATCGGGAAGACCGGGTCGGTCCGTTCGGCGGGACCGTGCCGCCTCGGCGACGCGTTCGGCCCAGTCGCGTACCGATGCGGAGATGTGGGGCGTGGCCCGGGCGGTGGCTGCCATCCGGTTCCACAGGTCTTCGTCGCACCACTGGCCGAACCGCCGGTGGGCGTTCTGCCAGGAGACGGGAAAGGACTTCGGCAGTGCGCGCCAGGACTCGCCGCTCACCAGGACGTACAGGACCGCGGCGAACACGGCCTCCTCGTCCGCCCTGCGGGTTCCGCCCCCCTGGGGTCGGGCCGTACCGGTGGTGAGCAGGTGCCGCGCGAGCGGCCAGAGGACCATCGGTGCCAGCCACGAGAATCGGCCGGTGGTCCGGTGAAGCGCTCCCCGGCGGGCCGGTGCGGTCACCATCAGTGCCTCATGGACCCTGTTCGCGCCGGACCGGAGGCCGGCGGTCAGCTGTCCGCTCCGTCAGCGGTCAGCGGGGCGGAGTCCCAGCGCCAGTCCGCCTGGTACGTCGCACCGTCCGAACCGATGGATTCCGAGACGGCGCCGGTGACGGCTCCCGCGAGGAGCGTGGTGGCGGTGACGGCAACGAGCGTGGCGGCCTTGAGACGGCTGAGCATGATCGGAGTCCCCCGAGTGGTGCGGCGTTTCCTGCTGACGTGTTCAAGGTTGCCGCAGGTGAGAGGGGTGATCCAGGGTTTTCGTTGTCCTGGACCCGACATGTCCTACACACGACAGCTGCGCTCGGAGCGTGCGCTCGAGGGCGTCCGTCAGGCCAGTTCGTCGACGACAAGCAGCGGTACTTCGGCCTTCAGCAGCGTCCACGCGCCGGCCCCGAGGATCCGGCGCGCGGCGAGGCGCCAGGCCGCCGCGGCCCAGTACTCGGCGGTGTGCAGATCGGGGGCCCGCATGTAGAGGGCGACCACCGGGTCGGCCTCCGCACGGACGTGTCGGACGGCCAGTTCGACCGCCGGCTGGACCTCGGAAAGGGCGGCCTCCACACCGCGCGGCAGGTCGCCCGCCCCCGGGGGGGCGTTCAGGTGCAGGTGGACCAGATACATGAACCCTCCTGGTTAACTGTCGTGCCCTCAACACATGAGTCCTCGCCCGCGGGACGGAAGCCCACACGTGCGGAGAGGTGGGACAAACCGGCGAGCTGTCATCGCCGCGTTCGTCGGATCGGCCGGAAAACTCCGCCCGATTCCGTATCGCCTGCTCTTCGATCAAGCCGCCGGGCAAGCTAGCCTGACGCTCGTACGCAGGGCCTTTGATCTGCGGCAACATGCAGGTCTTCCATGGGGGAGTGGGCGGCTGTGTTCGATCGGCGTGAACTTGATGACGTGACCGCATCGGTCTACCGAAGCAAACTGGCCTACCCGCAGGACGGTGTTCTGGAGATGGCCCAGCGTCTGGGGCTGCCCCCGGACGACGTACGCCACTCACTGACCCTGCTCAGCGAGATGGCGCTGCTGCGCGGCGGCGGTGCCGACGGGCAGGGCCGCGCCATTGATCCGCAGCTGGCCCTCCAGCTCCTCCAAGCCCGCCAGCAGGCCGAACTCGCCGCCCAGCAGCAGCGCATGGAGGCGACTCGGGCCGCCGTCGTCGGCCTGATGGCCGAGATCGCCGACTCCTCGGCGCAGGAATCCTCCAAGGCCGGAGTCCGGTACCTGGATGGCATCGACGCGATCCGGGACCAGATCGAGCTCCTGTCCGCGGAGACCCGCTTCGAGGTGCTGACGTTCGCCCCCGACTCGCAGATGTCGCAGGCGAGCATCGAGGCGGCCCGCCCGCTGAGCCTGCGCAACATCGAGCAAGGCATCGTGATGCGAACCATCTACCTCGACAGCATCCGTCACGACAGCCACGCCCGGGAGTACGCGACCTGGCTGGAGAGCGCCGGGGCCCACGTCCGCACCAGACCGGTCCTGCCCAATCGCCTCACCATCGTGGACCGCCGCAGCGCCCTGGTGGCCGTCGACGCGACGAACACCGCGGCCGCGGCCGCTCTGGTCACCAGCCCTGGCCTCGTCTCCGTGCTGGTCACGCTCTTCGATCACATGTGGGAGACCGCGACCCCGCTCGGCCAGACGGCAGCGCCCTGCGAGCCCGACTTCCTCACCCGGCAGCAGGCCGCGGTACTGCAGCTCATGGCCGAGGGGCGTACGGACGAATCCATCGCCCACAGTCTGGGCGTCTCCACGCGCACCGTGGGCCGGGTGATCACCGGGCTGCTCACCCACCTGGGCGCCCGCAGCCGATTCCAGGCCGGAATGCGAGCCGTCCAAAACGGATACCTGTCGCACTCCCCCCACTGACACGCCTTTCCCCTACTGGTCACCGCCGGCCTCCGACGATAGGCCGCCGCCCTCCCGGCGGGTCAAGAAAATGTCTCGGGTGGTCCCCGAGAACACACGAACACCTGACCCGGAGAAGTACTCACCAGGACGCCGGGAGACCGAACTCGGAATCCAAGACCGCCCGGCGCCGCGTGGCCGTGGGTGACGATTCCGGGCACGAACTGACGCCTCGTCACAGGCTCGTGGGCACCCGCGTAGACCCCTGTTGTCCGTCCTGAGGGGCACGGTCGGGGCGCGCGGCGCCGACGACCGCCCTCACCCTCCGACTGCCCACCGTGTGGCCGCGATCGCGCCCAGAAGGAGCGGCGGAGCGAGCCACCTCGGTCCCATGGCGCGACGGATCGACGGAAGGAACGTGATCAGCAGGGCGAGACCGCTCGTGGCGATGGCGAGGACACAGGACAGCACGATTCCTCCCCGGGCCTCGTCGTCCCAGCTGCCCGCGGGCCGGATGGTGAGGGCCGTGTACACGAACCATGCGGCGATCGTGTGGAGGAGCACCAGCGGGACCGCCATGACCCACCGCAGACAGCCGTCGTCGCCTGCGGCCCCGGCGGCGTCGGGCCGATCGGACATCACTGGAGAGCTCCCTTCGCATCGTCGAGGTTCGTGGTGAAGGCCCGTCCGTATGCCTGGGCGTCATCGCCCTGCCAGTACGGTCCACCGTTGTATCGTGCCGCCAATTCCTGGCGCTGCTCAGGCGTCATCTTCTCCGGGGGAACGTCGGCGAACTCGCTCTCCGCCTTGAGTTGAGCCAGGTACTCCGCCGCGATGAAGATGTTCTGCCCCGGGTCCTGGAGGGACTCCTCCACCACCGCCCTCTGCTGTTCGGTCATGTTCTCCGGGTCGTAGCCGAGTACTTCGGCTCCGCGGCGCACCTGAATGGCGATGGGGCCGAAGGACGTCTCGTCAGGGGTCCCGCCGAGGCGCCAGGGAAGGTTCTCCGGGGAGACCGGGCTCAGCCCCCAGGGCGCGTCGGCCTGCTCACGAATCGTGTCCGTGAGGTCGTCGAGGATGCCGGGCTGTCCACCGATCTCCTGCCAGGCGATGCCGGCGACCACGTCCGCCGGTAGTCCCGAGTTCTTCGCCGCGGCTTCGATGATCTCCTTGTTCGCGCTGATCCAGTCCTTCCGGTCCTGGCCCGACGAAGGCGGACTCCAGTAGCTGTCCTCCGCGCCCGGCAGGGCGGACAGCCGCGTGCGGATGTCGTGAAGCGTCGGTGAGACGGGGTGGGTGCCGACTCCTCCGGCGTAGTCCTGCTTGGGTGGGCTGCCGGGCAGGTGGGTGAGGGGATTGCCGCCGGCCTCCTTGGCTTCGCTCCTCATGGACGCGATGGCCGCCACGATGTCCACTCTCTGGACGGAGCCCATGCGGAACTCGGGCAGGAGCTCGTATGCCTGCTTCAGCCCGTGTACGCACACGTCACGGGCTTCCTTCTCGGTCGTCCCGGCGAGGTGGAACGCGCTTCCCGCCGCGTCGTGGAGTTTGTTCGCCTCTTCCCGGATGTCATCGACGTCCATGGTGAGTTCGGCGAAGAAGTCGAGGACACCCGTGGTGGCTCTCATGTCCTCCCACTGACGCATGGGTTCGGCGTCCTGTGCCTCGCGAGTGATTGCGGTGCCCTTGGTACCGATGAGGGCGGCCAGGCTGCGCTCGTTGGCCTTGCCGTCCGAGTAGTGACTCTTCGCCGTCTCCAGTGCCCACGCATAGCTCCGCAGGGCGCCGGCAGCGCGGCCGTAGCCCTCGGCGATGTGCTGCATGAGCTCGCGTGCCTCGACGAGCCGGGACACGTAGTGCTGACTCCCTTCGCTGTGCCAGTGGGTCCGCTTCTCCGCGCGCTCGGCGGGTGCGTCGACCTCGACCAGCATGTCGTGGAGGCGTTTGAACTCGTCGGCGTTCCGCTCGACGAGGGCGGGGTTGCAGCCTTCGAGGTACGCGACGTCCTTGCGGTAGCTCAGGCCGCTCACCTTCCCTCCGGCGCCACGTACTGGCCGTTGCTCAGGACGCTGTCGAGGAAGCGGCGGGTGTTGGCGTCGTCCACGGCGACGAAGTCGGTCCCGGTGGTCTTGAGACGGGTGGCGAGCGCCGCGAGGAGCGCGACCGTGTCCAGGAACTGATCGTTGGCGAAACGTCCGAAACGTTCGACCTGGGCGGCGACTTCGGCATGGGACCTCGGCGCGCGCGCCATGGTTCCGAGGTCCCCGTCGGGCCTGCCCTCATGGAGAAAGCCGGCGATCTCGATCAGCAGGTTCGCGTTCCCGTTGATGGAGTCCGTGTTGTAGTCGAGCGTTCCGCTCGTGGTCGCGCCGCCTTGATCGACGGGCAACTGATTGAGCCGCATGGCCGTCGGGCCGGCTAAGGGCGCATCGGCTTTCGCCTGGGCCCATTCGTCATCGAACGACACGCATACCCCTGCGACTGTCGGTCTGTTGTGCGAGTGACCGTCGAGGCTACCAAGGATCGGCAGCGAGGCCGTGGTGCCGAGGTGACGCTCAGGCCAGGGCAGGAGTCCTGGCCCACGAGTTCCGGGGCCGGCGGACTCCCCGTGCTGACCGCTGTTTACCGCCCTGACTGGCACGTAGTGGTACGAGTCGTGCGCTGCCCAGCGTTCCAGGCGCCCCGGTCGGTGGGACGGCGCCTGGTGTTAGCCGAGGTTCTTCCAGAACGCGTAGTCGTGGTCCTTGGCGAACTCGGTGCGCTTCCACGGACCCGAGGTCAGCGACTGCACGTAGCCGCCGCTGCGGAAGCTCGGCCAGTCCGTCTTCCCGGACTCGGCGAAGTCCACCCAGGTGTCCGTCATCCGCTTGCCGAGGCGTTTCTGCTTCTTCGTCAGCTTCTCGAACAGGGGCAGCTTGAAGTCGAAGAGGTAGGACAGCTCCGACATGTGTGAGGCGCGGAGCTCGAAGCTGAGCTTCGGGTCGCCTGCCCACGAGGGCGTCTCGCGCTCGCTGAACTCGAACATCCGGGTCGGCGTCCACCGTGACAGCAGCCGGGCGGTGTCCAGGGTCGGCACCGACCACGTGTGGTCGGTCCGGACGGTCGCCAGGGCCTCGCCGGCGGAGCCGAAGCGGCTCAGCGGGTAGCGCGTCAGCACCGCGTCGGCCTGAGCGCCGAACTCCGTGCGGATTTCGGGCTCGTACGCTTCGGGCGGCATGGGCCCGACCGTCAGCTCCTGGCCGAGGATCCGGCCGCGCTCCTCGTCATGGTTGACCCCGATGAGGACCGGGACGCGGTTGAACCTGCCCGTGCGCAGCGCCTCGGCGGGGGCCAGCGGCATCAGTTCGGTACCGGCGATCGGGCGGGGCTCGTTCCAGGTCCCGTACGCCTTCATGAGCGTGGCCGCGTCGGTGCCGCGCAGGCAGGACTCCGCGTCTTCGCAGTCCTTGCCCTGCTCGGACTTCAGCTCCCTGAGCTTGGAGAGTGTGGCCTTGGCCTCGGCTTCGGCTTCCTCCCGGGTGCGGGAGCCGCCCGTGGCGCAGGGCGCGCTCTGCAGGATGGCGCGGTCGAACAGCCCGGCCGACTTCGGTGAGGCGAGGTGGCCGCAGACGCTGTAGCCGCCGCCGGATTCACCCATCACCGTCACGTTGCCGGGATCGCCGCCGAAGGCGCCCGCGTTGGCGCGGACCCAGCGCAGCGCCGCCTGCTGGTCCTCCAGGCCGAGGCCGCCGGAGGTCTTGAGTGCCGGGTCGGACAGGAAGCCCATGACACCGAGTCGGTAGTTGACCGACAGGCGGGGCCACGGGCAGTTGTGCCTGCGGCCCCGCTCGGGTGTGCTGGGGTCAGGACGGGTCGCCGTACTGGAGGCCGCGTCCGTTGGTGCCGATGTAGACGCGCCCGAAGGTGTCGGGGTCGCCGGTGATGACGCCGCTGCCGCTGATGTTGCCCCACTGGTGGGCGTCGTCGTTGACGCGGAGCCAGGTGGTGCCCATGTCGGTGGAGCGGAAGACGCCGGTGACGTCCTTGACGGTACCGATCAGGTACAGGGCCTGGTAGGAGGCGCCCGGCGCCGCCTTGCCGAAGCCGAGGGCGGAGGCGGACTGCACCGTCGTGAGCGTGGTGAAGGTGCGGCCGCCGTCGGTGGAGTGCAGCAGCCCCTTGTCAGCGCCGGCGATCCACAGGTCCCCGGCGATGCCGGGGGCGGCCGTGAGCCGGCCGGTGGGCAGGTTGCCGGTGCGGGCGGTGAAGGTCGCGCCGCCGTCGGTGCTTGCATGGAGCGTGCCGCCGGACAGGGAGTAGAAGGTCCTGGCCGAGGAGCGGTCGGCGACGACTGCGGCGTCGTCGCCCAGGCCGTTGACCCTCGACCAGCTCGCCCCGTTGTCGGTCGAGCGGTACGGGGCCTGACCGGCCTCGGTCCAGACGATGGTGGAGCCGTCTGCCGACAGCGCGATACGGCCGTCCCGGGCGCCGGGCACAGGCTCTGCCTTGAAGCCGGTCCAGTTGCTGCCGCCGTCGGTGGAGTAGGCGCCGTCCTGCTCGCCGCCACGGCCGACGCGGACCATCATCGAGGGCTTGGACTGGGCGAAGTCAATATCGGTGCTGTTGGTCATCAACGGGTTTTTGAGCCGCCCGGAGGGCACCTTCGTCAGGGAGTCGTGCCGGAAGCCGCCCTGGTCGCCCATGGAGGTGATGACGGTGGCGCCGCCGGGAGGGGCGATCGCGTCAAGCAGCGCGGTCTCCTCAAGCCCTCGGGCACCCATGCTCCAGTGGCTGGTGCCGCCGCTGTCGGAGGCATGGGCGTCCTTGCTGCGCAGGATGCCGTTGCCGGTGCCGTACAGCACGTGCCCGGAGTCGAAGGGATCGATGGCCAGGGCGGTCATCCAGTGCCCGGTGTGAGTGCCGACGTAAGGAGCGCCGGAGGCGTCCCGCACCGACTTGTCGGCCAGTGCCTTCCAGTTCGAACCGCCGTCGGTGGTCCGGTAGATCTCGTCCTCGGGCCACCAGCGGCCGAGGGTGGTGACCATGACCGTGGACGGCTTCTGCGGGTCGACCGCCAGACCGGAGAAGCCGTAACTGCCCTGGGACGGGGAGATGTTCTTCCACGCCCCGCTGCCCGGCGTGTACTTCCACACCGAACCCGCCGTCACGCCGTTGGGTCCCAGATTGTCGGTGTACGTCAGGTACAGCGAGCCGTCACCGGAGAGCACGCCGTGCTGCGGCATCTGGCCGGCGGGCTGCCCGGAGACGGCCTGCCAGGTACTGCCGCCGTCGGTGGAGCGGTACAGGGAGGTGGATCTGTCGGCGACGCCGACGTAGACCGTCCTGCTGCCGGCCGGGCCGTACGTCACGAAGGAGATGCCGCCGCCGCTGCTCGCCCCGTCCTTGACGGGGAACGAGGAGACCTGGCTCCATGTGACGCCGTGGTCGGTGCTGCGCCACAGGCCGTTCTTGCGGCTGCCGAGGAGCAGATTGGCGTTGTTCGCGGGGTCGACCACCAGCCGTTCGCCCGCCCCGCGGCCGTCCTCGTTGGCGCCCAGCTTGAAGGGCAGGTCGGTGCGCTCGAAGGTGCGGCCCTTGTCGGTGGAGCGCAGGATCGCGCCGTTGCCGGCCCACTCGTTGGTGTAGGTGCCCGCCGCGAGGTAGAGCCGCTCGGGGTCGACGGGGTCGGTGGCCACCGAGTCGATGCCGAGCAGGTTCCAGTCCTTCTCGCCGACCCAGTCGGTCAGCGGGATCCACTGCTCGGCCGCGGTGTCCCAGCGGTAGGCGCCGCCCATGTCTGTGCGCGCGTACAGCAGGCCCTTCTCACGCGGGTTGAACACCAGCCCGGTGACGTAACCGCCGCCCACCACCTGGGCGTTGTTCCACACGTACGGTCCGGTCCCGGCCGCCGGGGACTCGGCCGTCCTCACCAGCTTCCACTGCTGGTTGGTGCTGCCCTTGCCGGGGTACTGGATGACCACCGCGCCGTCGGCCGTGGAGCCTCCGGAGACGTCCAGGACCTGGCCGCTCCTGCGGGAGGTGAAGGTGACGGCGTCGGAACCGCTCACCTCGTCGATCCGCCACTCCTGGGAGGCGGAGGCGCTGTCGGTCTGCTGCTCGGCGGCGGCCGCCTGGGCGGACGAACCGCCCGCTATGCCCAGCACTTTGCCGCTGTTGCGGTTCACCAGCTCGTAGTGGCCGTCCCCGGTGGGTCGGAGCCTCCACTGCTGGTTGGCGGTGTTCTGGTCGGTCCACTGCTGGATGCGGGTGCCGTCGGCGGTGGAGAAGGCGTTGACGTCCAGCGCCTTGCCGCTGCGTACGGAGACCAGCCGGTAGTAGGCATTGGCGTCGACCGTCGCGGCCTGCGAGTCGTCCTGCACGAACAGGAGATACGGCACGACGAGGGCGGGCGCTCCGAGCAGCAGTCCGGTCGCGGTCCAGCGACGGCGGTGACGCCCGCGGCGCCCACGGTTCGTGGGGTTGTTCATGGGGGGTTGTTCTCCTTGCGTATGACCGTGGATCGGGCAGTCAGCGCTGCAGGGTGAGGACACCCGGCCGGTACGGCAGCCGGTCGTAGGGACCGCCCGCGGTGGGGGACTTGCCCTGGTAGAGGAACCGCAGGTGGCAGGGGTCGATGGTCATGGTCTGGTCGGGATTGTCACGTACCAGGTCACCGTGGCTGATGTCGTTGGTCCAGGTGGCACCGCTGTTCGCCTTGCCCGCGAAGGGGCTGCTCTCGCTACCGGCCTGCGGGGTCCACGAACCGCTCAGGCTGGAGGCCGTGAACGAGCGGAAGTAGCGCCCCTGCGCACCCTTCGCCTCGACGATCATGAGGTACTGCTGCCGGCCCTGGACCTTGTAGACCTGGGGGGCCTCGAACAGCTTGGCTTCCGTGTCGCTCATGACCGTCGTGTACGACGAGCCGAAGTTGCCCGGGAAGTTCCCGATCGGCATGCTCGCCCGGTAGATCTTGCCGTTGTCAGCGGCGAAGAACAGGTACATGTTCTGGTCGTCGGCGATCAGGGTCTGGTCGATCGGGCCGGTGGGGGAGTCGGTGCGGGGGATGCTGCCGGTGAACAGCGGCTGCGGCGCGGACCAGCCGTTGGGGTCGGTGGGGTCGCTCGACGTGCGGTAGATGAAGGGCCACTGGCCCCACTGGTACGCGAGGACCCAGATCTTCTTGGGCGCGAAGTAGAACAGCGTGGGCGCGACCGCGGGCTGGTTCATCGCCTTCTGTCCGGCGGACGCCATGTCCGACCAGTGGGTGAAGGGGCTGAACGTCATCGAGCCGTACTTCGATCCGTTGAAGTTCGACCCGTAGACCAGGTGCTTTCCGCCCAGCACCACGTGGGTGAAGTCCTTCAGCGAGGCCCACCCGTTCGCAGGCTGCGCCAGGGCACCCGTCGAATTCCACTTGTACGTCGACGGAAGCGCGCACGTGCCGCCGCCCGATCCGGACGGGCCGGTCCACTTCTGGTTGCCGACGCCCCCGCAGGCGTGCAGCTGGATCTTGGTGCCGTTGGCGGTGGCCGCGCCGACGGCGTCGAGGCACAGCCCGGACTGGACGCCGGTGATCGTGCCGTTGGTGTGGATGTTCCACTGCTGGTTGGCGCCGCCGTTGCAGTCCCAGATGACCACCGCGGTGCCGTTGGTGGTGCCCTTGCTCTTGGCGTCCAGGCACTTGTCGCCGTGGATCTTCAGCTGCTTGGCGGCGGTGTGGGTCCAGCGCTGGTTGGCCTGGCCGCCACAGTCCCACAGCTGCGCCTGGGTGCCGTTGGCGGTGGTGGAGGCGGGGATGTCGATACAGCGGCCGGAGGATACGCCCTTGATCTCCCCCGTACCGGTACCGGTACCCGTACCGTCGGACGGCTTGCTCGGGGTGGTACCCGGGCCGGAGCCGAGGGCGTTCATGACGGCGGTGTACGCGGGCTTGGGCTTGCCGTTCCTGTCGAACAGCAGCGGGTTCTCGCCGCTGCGCCAGGAGTCGCTGTCACGAACGCCCCACACCGTGATGCCGGTGCAACGGGCCACGGACAGGCAGGCTTTGACCGCGTCGGCGTAGTGGACGGGCGATGCCTGGGCGATGTCCAGCTCGGTGATCTGGACGTCGACGCCCAGGGCGGTGAAGTTGGCCAGGGTGGTCTTGAAGCTCGCCGGCGGGCCGCCCGCTCCGAAGTGGCTCTGGAGCCCGACGCAGTCGATGGGAACGCCGCGGGACTTGAAGTCCTTGACCATTCTGTAGACGCCCTGGGTCTTGGCGTCCGACCAGTTCTCGATGTTGTAGTCGTTGTAACAGAGTTTGGCCGAGGAGTCGGCCGCACGGGCGGTGCGGAACGCCTCCTCGATGAAGCCGTTGCCCAGGACCTTCTGGAACACCGAGCCGCGGAGCCGGCCGCCGGGGCCGTCCTCGAACGCCTCGTTGACCACGTCCCAGGCGTAGACCTTGCCCTTGAAGTGGGTCATCGTGGTGGTGATGTGGCGGTTCATCACGCTGCGGAGCGTGTTCGCGTCGCCGATCGAGCCGACCCAGGCCGGGAGCTGCGAGTGCCAGACCGTGGTGTGGCCGCGCACGCGCTGGCCGTTCGCCTTCGCACGGTCGACGATCCGGTCGGCGGGGCCGAAGTTGAAGTTGCCGCGGGACGGCTGGACGGCGTCCCACTTCATCTCGTTCTCCGGGGTGATCATGTTGAACTCCCGGTCGGCGATCGCGGTGTACGCCGAGTCGCCGAGCCTGCCGGCGGCCACCGCGGTGCCGAAGTACCTGCCCGAGGGGGCCGCCTGCGTACCCAGGTTCGCGGCTCCGGCGGAGCTGGGGAGGAGCGTCACGACTCCGGCCACCACCGCCGCGGCCGACAGCCCGACCGTCACTGTTCGGCGACGCCGGCTGAGCCGGTGCAGGCCCTTCATGATTCTCCTCGGGGGTCGCGGGTCACCCTGGGTGCCGTGATCGTGGGGGCGTGTCGCGTCATGGGAGGGGCTTTCTTCCGGGGATACGGGGATACGTCACAGGGGGATATCGGGGAACCCGCCCGCCTGCCCGTCTTGGTGAGCGGCGGGAAGAGCACCCCATGCAATGGAGGCCTTCGCACGCGCGGTCTCGTAACGGAAAAGTCGCGCCGTCCGGACGATTGCTCAGTGATGCATCTCGCGGGCAGAAAGCGTTACGCCGTGCCCTGCGGTCCGGTCGTCGCTGGGGAAAGGGCGCGCCGCCCTGATCACCGGTGAAGGTGGAGCGGTACTCAGGCCCCGGGCCTGCGCAGGATGAAGGAAGCCTGGCCGGCGAAGGCCCGAGTGCCGTCGGAGCCGTCGAGCCAGACGCCGCCGTCGCGGTGGCGGATGACCGATCCCGGATAGTTGTGCGCGTGCAGGGTCACCGACCCGGCGACCGCCCCCGGGCGCGGACAGAAGGTGGCGTCTTCACGGAAAAGCTCGCTGCCGTCGTCGCCGCTCAGCCGCAGCCGCAGGTAATGGTGGCGGAGGTACCGGCCGTCGGCGGCGCGGAAGGTGACGCACCGTGTGTCGGCCAGCCCCCCGACAACCGTGAACGTGGCCGGCTCTCGGCCGAGCGTCGCGAAGTCGCCGGCGTACGTGAGGTACAGGGCGGGCTGGTCCACGGACTCCAGCGACTGTGCGCCCAGCGGGACAGTGCCCGCGGAGGCGGACGGACTCACCGGGGGCGGTTCGGCCGACGTGGTGGTGCGCGACGGGATCGGCGTGGGAGTGCCGACCGTGGGGGTGCCGACCGTGGGGTTGCCGATCGTAGGAGTGGCGATGACCCCGGGCTCCCGATGCGCCGGTTCGGGCCAGGTCGCGTAGGTGGCGGTCCCGGCGATGAGCACCGCGCCGGTGGCGAGGCTCACCAGCGGATGAGCGGTCACCGCGCTGAGTTTGCCGATCAGCGCACTGTGGAGACCGCCTCCCGCCGTCGCCGTCGCCGTGCCGACGGCGGCGTGTGCCGTGGCCACCCCGGCGGCGCTCGCGACCGTACCCGACAGCAGGCCCTTGGCGGCCAGCGCGGCGACGAGCCCCGCAGGGACGGCCAGCGGCGCGAGGCTGAGGAGCAGTAGTTCGGCCGGAACCCGTTCTGTCGTCGTCGCCACGCAGACCGGGCAGCCGCGGGTGTGCCGCGCGATCCGCTTGCGCCACACCGATGCGGGGAGACCGTCCCAGCCGGCGACGGTCTCGTTCAGCTGCGGACAGCGCGGGTCGGCCTCCAGCGCGGCGACGATCGCCCGGCTCAGTTCCAACTGCTCGCGCATGCGTTGCAGGCGTACGCCGACGTGGGCGACGGTGAGTCCCGTCGCGGCGGCGATCTCGTCACGGCTCAGCGAGCCGGCGCGTTCTTGCCACCACAGCGACAGCAGCGCCTGTTGGTCCTCGTCGAGCCACCGGCCGGCTTCGACGGCCTGCCGGCGCTCGTCCGACAGATGCAGACGCAGGATCGTGACGTCCTCGGGTTCGGCCCCGGCGTCCGGTATCTGGCGTGCCTCGTCGATGACCGTGGTCCGGTCGGCGAAGGTGCGTTGCCGGTGCCAGTGGGTATTGATCTGGCGGAGCGTGATCGACACCAGCCAGGACCGGAAGCTCTCCGGGGCCCGCAGGGCAGGCAGGTCGCGCACCACGCGCAGCAGGGTCTCCTGGACGACGTCGTCGACGTCGGCGTGTCCGCTCAGCGCTCGCCCGACGATGTTGTAGACCAACGGCAGGTACGCGGCGATCAGCTCCTCGCGCGCACGATCATCACCGGCCTGCGCCGCGACGACCAGCCCCGCGTGGTCCGCGTCCATGAGCCCCATCCCCACCTCCCTCAGGGGAGCGATCTTCCCGCAGGGAAGCGATCCGCCGAGTACGGCGCCTCACCTTAGCGTCGGCAAGGTACGCGGCCAAAGCCCGTGCCGTGGGCCAACGGAGCGGCCCGTGCGGACTTCGGAGGGCCCGGTACGCGTGTTGTGGACTTGTCGGTGGTGCTCCATGGCGTGGCCTCCGCATCGGTCCGGACGACGAAGAACCCCAGGTCTCTGACCTGGGGGTCTGTCGTGGAGCGGATGACGGGAATCGCGGTGCGACGGTGGGAGCGGGCCAGCTGGCCGGCCGCTGAGCTTCCCGTCCGGCGCACGCCGTGGAGGGAGACGGAAGCGGATACGCCTCCTGGCCCGATGCCGAAGCCGTCGTCACGAGTGGGAGCTAGCCTGCCCCGCGTCGAGCCGCACTCGTGCCAGAGGCTGACGCTTGCGCGTCCTCGTCGAACAGGAAGGTGTCGATCTCCCCGAAGTCGGGCGCCTGGAAGGGATGTGTGGTGGGCTGCGGTGATGCTGCGGCGGCGCAGGGGGACGCCTCTTCCGGAGCGGAGAACGGCGAGGTCAGGTCGATGAGAGGGGTCCTCTCCCTTGTGGGTCCGTGAATGCGTCTGGGGTGCCGTGACCCGGCACGGCGGTCCTACAGCTTGCTCATCTTGGCGTACGGACTCAGGATCCGCTGTTGCGCCAAGCCGAAATCCACGACGGCCGCGATCCCGTCCTCGATGCCGACGACCCGGCCGAGGCCGTGCACGTCGTGCGTGACCTGGTCGCCTACGGCGAACTGCTTGGGAGGCAGCGCGACTGGGGCTTTGAAGGGGCTGGTGGGCAAAAAGCGCTTCGGTGCACTGGGCTTTGTCATTGTTGCCAGTATGCGCCCGCACGTATCCGCTGTCGCCGTTCGCGTCCGCAGCGCGATGGAGCTGAGAAGAGTCTCGCCGAGAAGCAGCAGCCCCAGGTCGCTGACCTGGGGCTTCGTAGAAGAGCGGATGACGGGAATCGAACGTTCCTGCCGAAGATCGGCCCGTGGGCGCTCTACGGCCTGTCTCTTCTCCCCGGCCGCGTACTCCTCGCTGCCGGGCCGCCTCATGCCGCCCCAGCCCGGCGAGACGTACCCGGACGCCGCCCACGTCGTCGCCTACCTCACCGACTGCGAGCAGCGGTACGAGCTCCCCGTCCACCGCTCCGTACGCAGGCGGTGAGCGGGACGGCCAGGGGGGAGGCGGTCACGCGGCTGCCTTGGTCAGCAGCTGTCCCATGGCGGCGAGCACGGCGGGCTCGACGCGGTAGTAGACCCAGGTGCCGCGCCGCTCGGAGGAGAGCAGCCCCGCTTCCTTGAGCTTCTTCAGGTGGTGGGACACGGTGGGCTGGGAGACGCCGACGTCGGAGATGTCGCAGACACATGCCTCCCCGGCCTCGTGCGAGGCGACCGCCGAGAACAGGCGCAGGCGCACGGGGTCACCGAGCGCCTTGAACATCTTCGCCGTTCGTTCGGCCTCGTCCGCGGTGAGCGGGCGTTCCGTCAGCGGCGGGCAGCACGGCGCGACCTCGGACTGGAGCAGCGGCAGCACCCTCGCATTCGACATATGTCTATGTTGACACATGTCGAACCAGAGGCAAGGGGCTACGGGCGACGCAGCTGCCCGAGCGCCTCCAGGGCCAGGGCGGGAAGACCACTCCGTTTCGATGAATGTCTATGTTGACGTCTATCGATATGCGGTGCATGCTGAGAGCACAAGAGATCGACAGACGTCGAAACACAAGGGGTTCGTCATGAACGTCACCGCCACCGACCAGCTGCCTGTCCTCGTGATCGGGGCCGGCCCCGCCGGTCTGGCCGCCGCTGCCCACCTCGTCGACCGGGGCCTGGAGCCGCTGGTCCTCGAGGGCGGCCCGCAGGCGGGCGCGGCGGTGCGCGAGTGGGCGCACGTGCGGCTGTTCTCCACGTGGGGCGAGGTCACCGACCCGACCGCCGAGAAGCTGCTCGCTCCGACCGGCTGGGTGAAGCCCGACACGAAGACGTACCCCACCGGCGGCGACTGGGTCGAGAAGTACCTCCACCCGCTCGCCGAGGTCCTGGGAGACAAGGTCCGCCTCGGCGCCCGGGTCACCGGCGTCTCCCGTGCCGGCCGGGACCGGATCGTCGACGCCGACCGCGAGACCCAGCCCTTCGTCGTCCACGTCGCCCACGCAGACGGCCGGGAGGAGCGAATCCTCGCCCGCGCGGTGATCGACGCCTCCGGCACGTGGTCCACCCCGAGCCCGGCCGGCGCCTCCGGTCTGCCGGCCCTCGGCGAGAAGGCCGCAGCCGACCGCCTCGCCTACCGCGTCCCCGACCTCAAGGACCCCGCCGTCCGCACCCGTTACGCGGGCCGGCGCACCGCCGTCATCGGCTCGGGCGCCTCCGCCTTCACCGCGCTCGCCTCGCTCGCGGACCTGGCCAGGTCCGAGGGCGGCGAGGGCACCAAGGCCGTGTGGATCCTGCGCCGGGGCATCTCCGGCTCCACCTTCGGCGGCGGCACCGCCGACCAGCTCCCCGCCCGCGGCGCCCTCGGCCTCACCGCCAAGGCGGCGGTCGACGAGGGCCACGCCGACGCCGTCACCGGCTTCCGCACGGACGCGATCGAACGCGACGGCGAGCGCCTGGTCCTGGTCGCCGAGGACGGCCGCCGGCTCGACCCCGTCGACGAGGTGATCGTCCTGACCGGCTACCGCCCCGACCTGACGTTCCTCGACGAACTGCGCCTCGGCCTCGACGACCGGCTCCAGGCCCCCGTCGCCCTCGCGCCGCTCATCGACCCCAACCAGCACTCCTGCGGCACGGTCTACCCGCACGGCGTGAACGAGCTCTCCCACCCCGAGGAGGGCGTGTACCTCGTGGGCATGAAGTCCTACGGCCGCGCCCCGACCTTCCTCGCCCTCACCGGCTACGAGCAGGCCCGCTCCGTCGTCGCCGCCATCGCCGGCGACCGAGAGTCCGCCGAGCGCGTCGAGCTCGTCCTCCCGGAGACGGGCGTGTGCGGCGGCGCCGGCCTCTTCGACCAGCCCCAGGACGACGAGGCGACCGATGGTGGCGGCGGCTGCTGCGCCCCGGCCCCGGCGCTGATCCAGCTCGGCACCACCAGCCCGGCGTCCTCCTGCGGCTCGTGACCGACTTCGACACCCCGACGGCCGGGGCCGCGACCGGGACGGGGGTCCGGTCGCGGCCCCGCGCCGTCCTGCCCGCGCTGTGCGCGACGCAGATCACCAGCTGGGGGATCGTCTACTACGCCTTCCCCGTCCTGCTCTCCCGCATCACGGCCGATACCGGCTGGTCGGCGGGTGCCACGACGGGCGCGTTCTCCCTGGCACTTCTCGTCTCCGCAGCGGCAGGCGTACCCATCGGCCGCATCCTGGACCGGCGCGGCCCGCACTTGATCATGACGGGGGGCTCTGCCCTGGCGGTCATCGGCGTGCTGGCCGTAGCAGCCGCCCCGAACCTCCTTGTCTTCTACGCTGCCTGGGCGCTGACCGGCATCGCGATGGCCGCCACCTTCTACCAACCCGCCTTCGCGGCTCTCACCCGGTGGTGGGGCCCCGACCGCGTACGCGCCCTCACCGTCGTCACCCTCGCCGGCGGCCTCGCCTCCACCGTCTTCGCCCCGCTCACCGCCGCCCTCGCCGAGCACCTCGACTGGCGCGCCACCTACCTGGTGCTCGCAGGCGTGCTCGCCGCGATCACCCTCCCCGCCCATGCCCTCGCCCTGCGGGCTCCCTGGCCGCCCGCCCCGCAGCCCCAGAACCCCGAACAGCCGACAGGGGCCGACCGGACGGCGCGGAGTGGGCCGTTCGCCCTGCTCGCCACCGCGTTCACGCTGTCCGGCTTCGCCATGTACGCGGTCGTCATCGGGCTCGTACCGCTCCTCGAAGAGCGCGGAGCGAGTTCGACCACCGCCGCGTGGGCACTCGGTCTCGGCGGCGTGGGGCAGACACTCGGCCGAACCCTCTACTCCACCCTCGCCACCCGCGTGACCGTCACCTGCCGAACCACCGTCCTGATCGCCCTCGGTGGCGCCACCACCGTGGCCCTCGCGCTGGTTCCAGGCCCGATTCCTCTCCTCGTCCTGTTCTCGGTCCTCGCCGGAGTCGTACGGGGAAACCTCACGCTGCTCCAGGCCACCGCCGTCACCGACCGCTGGGGGACCACCCACTACGGCCAGCTCTCCGCCCTCCTCACGGCCCCGGCCACCATCGCCGCGGCCCTCGCTCCGTGGGCCGGAGTCGCCCTCGCCGGCCTGCTCGGCGGTTACGGCGGCCTGTTCCTCGCCCTGAGCGGAAGCTCGTTCGCGGCAGCCCTCCTGGCGACGCGAGCCGCTCCCCGAGAGAAGGCCGGGCCTACGGGGGTCTGATCTCCACGAGCACGCGCCGGTCGAACCCGTCCGCACTCGACCGGCGCCGAGCTGAAGGACCTCACGGTCCGCGCCGGCCAGTCCTCGGAGGACGGGCAGCTGAAGTCGGTGGATCGGGGCGCGCACCCGTCCCTGACCGCGTACTTCAACGCCGAGGACGTCAAGGACGCGTACAACGCGGGCGAACCCGCCGACGACTGGGCCACCTACCGCGAGCCGTGGGCCGAGGTCTCCTCGACGTCTCGCCGTTTCTCCTGTCGTCCGCTGTTCACCGTCCCTACCGGCACGTTGTGGCACGCGCCGCCGTGGGGCGTCAGGCGTCGAAGATCGGCTCGGCGGACGAGGGTCTCCTTCTGGTGGGAGAGCAGGGTTCCTCGACCTGGGCGGCGCCGTCGGGGGTGGGAACTTCCAGGCCGTGAGGGTGGCTCCGCGGGGTCCTTTCGCGGGGTGCGGTGTTCAGGGGGTGACGATCGGGAAGCCCGGTCGGGCTGGGTGACGTACGAGAAGAGGCGGGTCAGCAGGGCGGGGTCGCCGTCGGTGGTGACGCCGTCGAGGCCCTTGCCGGCGAGGACGCCGAGGAGCTGCGGCTTGGTGAGGGTGAGGGTGAGGCCGGCGGGGGTGCGGGGTTCGCGGCGGAGGGTGCGGTGGGTGAGGGCGCCGTTGTGGAGGGTGAGGCGGTGGCGCTGGTCCTCGTCGGTGAGGACGAGGTCGATGGTGAGGTCCTCGTGCCAGGCGCGCGGGCCGTCGATGCGTACGGCGATCGAGTCGAGGAGCATGCCGGTGGTCAGCGCCATCACCATCTCGGGGTTGGCGGCGTTGAGCAGGGCCGTGTTCTCGCCGTGGCGCAGTTCCATGGCGGAGGTGAGGTAGAAGTTGCGCCAGGTGCCGTTCTCGGCGCCGTGGCCGAGCCGGTCGTAGACCCCCGCGAGGGTCTCCTTGGCCTCGGTGTCGCCGGCGTCGGCGAAGACGAGCCAGGACGAGCCGCCCTCCGGCGCCGGAGAGGGTCCGGGCGTACCGGTCGAGGATTCCGCCTCCATGCGCCTGATTCCCTGGTGGGTCAGGGAGACCATCGCGGGCGTGTTGCCCGGTTCCCAGTCGACGGTGAGCAGGCCCTCGCCGGCCAGGTAGGTGCAGGCGGCGGCCAGGTCTTCCTCCGGGATGCGCAGGTCGTTGCGCAGCTCGCGCCCGGGGACTCCGAGGAGGCGGTTGCCTTCGGTTGCCTCGTAGAGGGCGGTCAGGACCCGTTCGCGGTAGACCTGCCGCTCGCGCAGTGTCGCCATGGCCACTCCTCTCGTGCGTACGGGTCTGACTACTCCTCAGGCTTCGTCCGCGTGGGCGGCGCCGGTGGGCGGCCGGCTTGTGGTCAGCCAGGAGGGGGTGGGCTCAGCGGCGGTTTCGGTGTCGACGGTGAGGTGGAGCCGGGTGCCGCCTTCGGGTGCCGGGTAACTGCGCTGTTCCGCTCCGGCGAAGGCACGGCGGATCGCTTCGGCGACCGCGCGGGCGGCCTCGGGGGAGGCGGCGACGATACGGATCTCGGCGCGTCCTGCCTGCGGCAGGGTCTCGTGCTTGATGGGATGCAAGGTGGGTGGTCCCTTCAGGGGACGGGCGAGAGGCCGGCGGGTGGGTTGTCCCGGGTGTCGGGTGCCCCACCCGCGGCCTTCGGTCGGAGGAGTGGTCTGAGGTCGGTCAGGGCCAGGTGCCCGTGAGCCTGCGGCTGGGGACTTGCCCTGTCGGCGTGCGGTGGCTGTTGCCGGGCGGCCGGATGAGGACCGGGTAGGGGTCGCCGAAGTGGTGGGCAGCGATGCGTGCGGCGTGCTGAGCGTTGAGCCGGTGGATCAGGCGCATGCCGAGGGCGATCAGCACGGCACCAGCCACGAGCGCGATCAGGGTCTCCATGACGTCACCTCCGCGGGTTCCCGCGCAGCAGGATCATCCGTGCTCCGACGACCGGGTGCCTGAGCGGGGGCAGGGCGGGCCCTCCGTCCGTCTCCCGGGCGTCCTCGCCGCTTCGTGCGTCCCGCACGCGACGGCCTGTCGCGGCTTCGTCGGTGGCTTCATCGGTCATCAGAGCGCCGGCGGTGAGGACGCTGCCGGGGTTGGCGGCGGCGGTCATGAGCCGGGCGGCTGCGGCGGGTTCGGTCTCGGGCGGGATCACCAGCAGGTCGCAGCGGCCGACGGTGTAGGAGAGCAGGATCATCTTGTCGGGGTCCTGTTCGGTGAACCAGCCCACGTGCACGGTGTGCCCGGTGACGGCGACCTTGTGCGGGACGACGGGCCAGCGGGTGGGGTTCACCGTGACGCGCGTGATGCGCCCGAAGCGGCCCTCCAGCGCGTCGATCAGTGACGGAAGCTCGGCTTCGAGGTCGCGTGACTCGGGCCACCAAGCGCCGTCCAATTGGCCGACGAGGCTGGTCTCAGGTGTCAGCGACAGGCGCGCAGAGAGCAGGGGAGCGGCGAGGGCGATCATGATCGCGGACCCGTCTCCGGGCCGCCCTGCAGGGCGGCCCAGTGTATTGATCGCCGGAAACGACGTCCGCGTGGGAGCGGGTGCTCGACTTACTCCCGGTACCTTCAGCGTACTCCGCGCCGTGGTCGGACGAGTGGGTTCTGACCAGGCGATTTCCGACCGGTAGCAGTACCCGGCCGATGCTCGCGGGCGTGACCGCAGGTGCGCGGAGCACCCGTGAGATCACGGCGGTGACTCGTCGGCCATGAGGTGTCGGGGCCCCGCGGAGGCAGGCGGACCACCCATGGCCGAATCTGACACCCCCACGATGAGGTCCCGACGCGCCTCGTCATCGACGACCAGGTCGTCCGCCTGGACTCGTTTCCCGTCGGTGACGACACCGTCCTCATCACCCCTGGCGACAATGACCACTTCGCCCTGTTGGTGGTCCCGCCGCACACCACGGCGGATGCGGCCCGCGCGGTCGCCGCAGACAACGTCACCCAGGCCGCCGAGAACCTGCTGTCTCCTCCCTCCCTCATCACGTACGGGCACGGCTGGTCGCCCTCGTGGACCGGTGGCCTTCACCCGCCCGGCAGCGGCGGTCTCCGGGTCTCTGGGTGAGCCGTACACTCGGCCCATGGGTCGCAGACGTTCCCCGAGGCAGTGCCTGCGGCAGGCCGCCTCCGAGATGCGCCCGGCCGCCGGGGTTCCGACCGCCGTCGACCCGACCGGCGCGGCCCTCGCCGCAGCGCCCAAGACGCGCCGTACCGCCCTGCACGGCCACGGCTAGCGCATCGCGCCTCCGGCTCCTCCGCTCCACATCACCACAGCAGCTTCCCGGCATGCCGCCGGCACTGCCGCCTGGCTACGGCCGCACGCGGGCCCGAGCCCCCTCGAAGGGATCATTGTGAAGCTGAGCGCATTGCTGGCCGGGCAGGAGCACCACGTTCTCCAGGGTGATCCGGACACGACGTTGATCACCGCGGGAATCACCTTCGACGCCGACCGGGTGAAGCCGGGCTCGCTCTTCATCGCCGTGCCCGGACACCGTGAGGGCGGCCCCGGCTCCGTCTCGCCCGCCCTGGCCCGGGGCGCCGCCGCCGTACTCGTCGACAGCGGCGAACCCGCCCTGCCGGCCGGGGTGTGGCCCGCGGGCACCTGCGCCGTCCGGGTACCCGACGCGCGGACGGCCGCCGCGGTGGTCACCTCCCGTTACTTCGGCGAGCCCGGGCGGCAGATGGAGATCGTGGCGATCACCGGCACCAACGGGAAGACCTCCGTCTCGTACATGATCGAGTCCGTCCTCCGCATCGCCGAGGGTGCCAAGGTGGGGGTGATCGGAACCGCCGGAAGCAGGATCGGCGACGAGCCGATACCCATGCCGCCATCGGTGCTGACCACGCCGGAATCCCCCGACCTGCAGTACCTCCTGGGCTTCATGCGCGACCGCGGGGCGGCCGGCGTGGTGCTGGAGGCCACGTCGATGGCGCTGCTTACCCACCGGGTGGACCGTACGTTCATCGACGTCGGAGTCTTCACCAACCTGACGCAGGACCATCTGGACGACCACGGGACGATGGCGGACTACCGGGACGCCAAACTGCGGCTCTTCCAGGGCCTGTGCCGGCGCGCGGTGGTCAACGCCGACGACCCGGTGGGCGCGTCCATCGCGTCGATGATGCCGGGTGACGTGACCACGTACGCCCTGGACCGCCCGGCCGACTACCGGGCCACCGACCTCGTGGTGAGTGCCTCGGGTACGCGATTCACCCTCCACCACGACGGACGCGCCTACCCGGCCTCGATCCCCGTCCCCGGCCGGTTCTCGGTGGCCAACGCGCTGGCCACGGTGGCAGCCTGCCACGTGCTGGGGCACGAGCTGGGCCCGCTGGTCGACGCGCTCGACCGGATGCTGCCCGTCCCGGGCCGGATGGAACGCTTCCGAACCCCGCTGGGCACGTCGGTGATCGTGGACTACGCCCACTCGCCGGACTCCCTGGACAAGGTCCTGGCCGCCATCCGGGGCTTCGCCCGCGGCCGGGTGATCACGGTCTTCGGCTGCGGCGGAGACCGCGACACCACCAAACGAGCCGAGATGGGCCAGATCGCCGGGACCCATTCCGACCTCTGTGTCCTGACCTCGGACAACCCCCGCAACGAGGACCCCGAGGCCATCCTGGACCAGGTCGCCCCCGGTCTCACGGCGACCGGCACCCCCTTCCGGCGCTACACCGACCGGCGCCGGGCGATCGCCTTCGCCTTGTCCGCAGCGGGCCCCGACGACACGGTCCTGATCGCCGGCAAGGGCAGCGAACCACACCAGATCGTCGGCGAGAAGCTGCTCCCGTTCAGCGACATGGCCACGGTGCGCGAACTGGCCCGGACCCAGGCCGTACGCAGTACCGGGCGTCCGGCGGCCGGACCGCCGCCGCTGTCGAAGTGAACCCCGTGCGGGCGAACGCGCGCGGCACCTTCGACGGCGCCGGAACCGGACGATTCGTCGCCGACGAAAGCGGCGTGGCCGACCCCACCGGCCACGCTGTGACCGCTTGCTCGTCGTGCTGGGTGGAAGCGATGACGCCTCCACCCAGGACGCCTGTGGGACGTCTCGTCACCCGGACGGCCCCGGAGGAGCCGCCGACCAGCGCCGTCCGCACCACGCCGACACAGATCACGGCGTAGAACACCGCCATCCCCAGAGAACCCAGACGACGAGACCACTTCTCCCCGCCCACCACTGTCTGGCCGAACGCCGCCTCGCACAGACGCCACAGCGTCATCGCCGCCAGCCCCACCACCAGGGCCCACAGCAGAGCCCGGCCGAACGGCTGCTCGCCTCGGAAGTCACCACCCACGTGCGGACCGTCCTGCACACAGGGCCGCTTCGCCCGCTGATCCATCCCCCGATCCTGGCCGCCGTCCCCTCCCCGCGACCCGACTTGCGCGCCGTAGGGCTCCGTGGGCCGCGTGGAGCGCTGGTTCGTGCGGGCGACGCCGGGCACGTTACATCGGCACAATCCTTTTCTCGACGCACGACACCGGCGGCACGGCGGGTGATCAACAACCGGTTCTCCGTGCCAATCTGCTCGGGCACGTAGTGGCTTGGAGCCGGAGGTACACCGCTCATGGCGGCGAACAACAACCCCACCGTCACAGGACGACGACTGGGGGCGGAGCTGCGCCGGCTCCGTAAGGACCGAGGTATGACCGGCACGCAGGTCGCGGCGGAACTGCTGATCTCCCAGGCCAAGGTCAGTCACATGGAGACGGGCCGCCGTGCGGTCAGCCCCCGCGACGTACGCGATCTCTGCGCGCTCTACGGCGTCACCGACCAGCATCTCGTCGACCACCTGACGACACTCGCCAGGGAGTCGAGCCGACAGGGCTGGTGGCACTCCTACGGCGACATCCCCCACAGCGTCTATCTCGACCTGGAGGCGGTCGCCGCCTCCATCCGAGCCTACGAGTCCACGGTGATCCCCGGCCTGCTGCAGACTCCCGCCTACGCCGCCGCGGTCATCGAGGAAACGATCCCCCTCGTCACGGTCGACCAGGCAGCCGCGCGACTGAAGGTGCGACTTCGCCGTCAGTACCGGATCTATGACCTCGCCCGCCGGTTGCATCTGTGGGTCGTCCTGGACGAATCGGCCCTGCGGCGTGTCGTCGGCAGCCGGGAGATCATGCGCGAGCAACTGGAGCACCTGCACGCGCTCAGCGCCGAGCCGCACATCACCGTCGAGGTGCTCCCTCACAGCGCAGGCGCTCACCCAGGGCTGACGGGACAGTTCTCCATCCTGGAGTTCTCCGACACCTGTGAGGCGGTGGTGTACCTGGAGAGGTTCACCAGCGGCCTCTGCCTGGAGAAGACGTCCGACGTACAGCAGTACAGCGCGACGCACGCCCGGCTGCGGGCGCTGGCCCTCGCCCCGGAGCAGAGCCGGCACTTCATCACCGACGCCATCAAGCTCTACGCATCCTGAGCCCCAAGGGTGACGCGCCGGGTTGCGACGACGCCCCGGAACCGGCACTCACCCCGCACGCGGCCGGCTTCGGGAAGAACCTCCCGCTGGTGCTGCGCCTCCTTGCGCTTTCGTCCCGGGCGCCGCGCCCATGGCGCGGCGCTCTTGATTTGACCCGGTCGGCGTACACCCGTGTTCACATCGGGTCGGCTTCATGGACAGGTGTGCGGTGCCGCTTCGTGTGAGCTGATCAGATTTCACCTATTCGGCGATTTTCTGGATGGCTGGAGGCGTAAGGCTGCATATTTTCATCACGGCCAGAGGTATGGAAATACTTTTATGTCCATTCCCCCTCCCCGTTTTGCCCGGTATGGGTGCGTAAATTTTCATGCGTAATATGCGGCCACAGCTAGAAGGCGTCCCGGGCGATCGGTAGGCCCGGTGCGCGCCATGGCCCCCACAGGAAATGGCCTCTTGATGAAGCTGCACATCCCTCGAACGACTCGCCGCCGCATTCTGTCCGGCGGGCTGGCATCGACCCTCGCCGCAGCAGTCGCCGCCGTCATGGTCGCCGTGACGCCGACGCAGGCGCTTGCCATCGCGACACCCGTCCCGCTGGGCACGACCGCCAGCTACTCCGTTCTGGCAGGGCAGGGAGTCACCAACACCGGCAACTCGGTGCTCGACCACGACCTCGGGACGCACCCGAACGGGGCCATCACCGGCTTCCCGCCCGGCCTGGTGCTCGGCGCAGTGCACCCCGCGGACGACCCGGCCAGGCAGGCCAAGATCGATCTGATCGTGGCGTACAACAACGCGGCCGGCCAACTGACCGGTCAGGCACCGGACTTCCCGCTGGCCGCGGGCATCGGCGGGGGCCAGGAGCTGCTTCCCGGTGTCCACAGGGCCACATCCGGCGTCGGCCTCACCGGTGATCTGATCCTGAACGCCGGGGGAGACCCCAACGCGGTCTGGGTGTTCCAGATTCCTGAAGCCCTGACGACGGCATCCAGCAGCAGGATTCTCCTCACGAACGGCGCTTCGCCGTGCAACGTCTACTGGCAGATCGGGAGTTCTGCGACTCTCGGCACCACCTCCACCTTCGTGGGCACCATCATGGCTCTGACCTCGATCTTCGTGAACCAGGGGGCAAGCGTCGAGGGTCGGGCGCTGGCCCGTAACGGCGAGGTGACGCTCAACAACAACAGGATCTTCCTCGGTGGATGCGCCACCGGTGGGACGACGACCGGCACGACGACCGGCACGACGACCGGTACGACGACGGGTACGACGACCGGCACGACGACCGGCACGACGACCGGTACGACGACGGGTACGACGACGACCGGCACGACGACCGGTACGACGACAGGCACGACGACGGGCACGACGACGACCGGCACGACTCTGGGTCTCATCGGCGGCACCCTCATCGGCGGGCCCAGCGTCAACCTGGTGGGCGGCGGCACCTCGGGGAACGTGGCGGGCAACACCTCCGGGAACACCGTGGGCAACACCGCCGGGAACACCACTGGTGGTAACACGTCGGGCAACAGTGCCGGCAACACGACCGGGGGGCCCGTCACCGGAGGGAACGGCGGTAAGCCGGACCACGGCAAGCCGGACCACGGCAATCCCGACCACGGCAAGCCGGACCACGGCAAGCCCGACCACGGGAAGCCGGACCACGGCAATCCCGACCACGGCAAGCCCGACCATGGGCACCACGAGGGGCCTGGGAAGCCGGACCACGGCGAGCAGGCTGACGAGCACCACGGCTACGCCGACAAGCCCGCCGGCTACGAGGGCTGAGCAGCAGGCCGCATCAAGACCGTTCATCGGATGACGGCGCGCGGCGGAATCCTCAGAGGTTCCGTCGTGCGCCGCCGGTGAGATACGCAGAGACTCAGGCGCGAGCAGCGCGTACGTGAAGGACAGGGTGGGCGGTGTCGAGCGGAATCGAATCAGCGGCCGTGCAGGAACTTCAGCAGTCCGGTTCCGGTCCGGCGGCCGCCCTGCCACCAGAACACGGCAGAGCGACCCCGCCGGACAGACGGCCCATGAGGGTCCGCGCACTGAGAGCAGGGCTGCGCACGGCCGTGGCCCTGTGTCTGGTGACCGCGCTGGTCCATCTCGTCATGGTGTTCCTTCACGTAGCCCCCTCCAACCCCGTATCAAAGCGGTACGGCCCACAGATCAACGGATGGGTGTACCCCCTTTTCGAGCAGAATTGGCGACTTTTCGCGCCGGACCCCGATTCCTTCAACCGGAAGGTCCTGGCGAGAACTGCGCAAACGGCCTCCGACGGATCGGTACGAGTGAGCCCCTGGTTCGACCTGGCCGCCGTGGACAATGCCGCGGTCGACCACAACGCATTTCCGAGCCACACCGCTCAGAACCTTTTGCGCCGCGCCTGGAGCTCCTATGTCGAGACGCACGGAGGAAGCGACACGGCACGCTCGGAACGGGCGGTGATGATGCAGAAGTACCTGCGCAATATCGCCGCGGACCGCTTCGCCGCCCACCACGGTGGCGACACGTTCGACTTCGTTCAGCTTCGGGTCGTCACGACGCCCGTCGCCGCTCCCGGCACCGCCGCCGGTGACCGCCCGCCGGCTCCCACCGAGAACCGGCTCCTGCCCTGGTGGAAGGTGACCCCCCATGGGAAATGAGCAGCCCTCCCGGCCCTCCCCTGCGGCAGCCGCACCACAACGCCCCCAGGGGCCGGGGACTTCGCTCGTCGGAGCCGCCCATCAGTGGCTCCTCGGCCAGGTCAGCGCTCTGTGGGCCCTCCTGACCGGCCGCCCGGTGTCCCTGTACGCCGCTTCGGTGCTGCGCATCGGCTACGGGCTCCTCTACCTGGCCTTCCTGCTCCGCGAGTTCCCGCACCGTGCAGAGATCTGGGGACCCGACTCCCCTTGGACGCCCGCGCTGGCGGAACAGCTCTTCGAGCAGACGGGCTGGAACAGCATCCTGACCCTGTCCGACAGCCCTGCCTACTTCGAGTTCTGCTACGCGCTGGCCGTCGTCACGTCCGTACTGTTCGTGCTGGGCTGGCGGACCCGCGTCATGTCCGTCCTCTTCGCCGTCGTGGTGATCTCGTTCCACGCGAGGTCGATCTTCATGACGGACGGGGGCGACAACTTGGTCCTGCTGATGGCCATGTACCTCGTTCTGACCGCGTGCGGTCGGCGTTGGTCCCTGGACGCACGTCGCGACCGGCTCAAGTCGGCTCGTGCGGGCGACGTGCCGGAGCCGGTGCGGGGCCCGTACGCGCAGGAACTCCGCCATGCCCGCGTCACCTTGACCACGGTGGTGCACAACTGCGGCGTCTTCGTCATCGCCGCACAGGTCTGCTTCCTCTACGGATCAGCAGGCCTGTACAAGGTCCAGGGTTCCACCTGGGGCGGCGGCACCGCTCTCCACTACGCGCTGAACCTCGAACTGTTCCAGCCCTGGCCCGCGCTCTCCCACCTCGTGGACGACTTCCCGATGGTGATCGCGATCACCGGGTACGTCACGGTGCTCGTCCAGGTCGCCTTCCCGTTCGTACTCTTCGGCCGGCTCAAGTATCCGGTTCTTGCCGTGCTGCTCGGGATGCACATCGGCATCGCCGTACTCATGGGGCTGCCGCTCTTCTCCGGCGCCATGATCGTCGCGGACGCCGTGTTCCTGCCCGACCGCTTCTACACCTTCCTGCCCCGCCTGTGGCGACGTGCGGCACAGCACACCGGTATGCGGCAGGCGGCACCTGACCGGGCGACGGGATCGGGATTTGTACCCGCACAGGAAAGACCAGAGGTATCCGCGCCGCAGGACCGGGTCGTCCGGGGTGGTGGGTAGGAGCAGTTCGGTCGACGGGACGGGCCCCGCGACCGAATTTTCCGGGGGGCGACCTTCGACGGGAGCCGCTCCAGGCCTGCCGATTCCCGTGCGCGTGCGCGGGCGAGTCCCGGGTGTCGTCCTTGTCCGTCCAGGGCAGGTCCGCCCACGGCGAGCGCGGTGACGCCCCCGTGACGGTGGTCGTCACAACGGCCCCAGCGCATTCACTCCGCCGAGGCCGCCCTTCCGGATCGTCACACGTGAGAGTGCTCGATCCACTTTCAATTCTACGACTGCCGACCGAGACGGGCCAGGGGGTATCGGGTGCCCCGCCCGCGTCCTTCGGCCGGAGGAGTGGTCCGGCGTGGTCAGGGCCAGGTGTCCGTGAGCGGCGGGCGGCTCGCTCCGTCGGGGTGGGGCGGCTGTGGCCGGGCGGACGGATCGAACTCGCGAGGCGTCGGCGTCGGTGTCGGTGTCGAGCGAGCCGTGAAGTGGCCGTCGCGCAGCGGTCCTTACCGGTGGGTTCATCGCTCTTGTGACGAGATGCCGTAGGGGGCATTCGAGTGGAGTACGTCGTGTGCCGCAACTGCCCCCGCTCCGCTTGCAGTCGTCCTGCACAGTGGCACGACGACCGAGGAGGCATTCGTGACTGGTTTTCAGGCTTTCATCACCGGCACCGTGGCGCTGCGGGATCTCGACCCGTACCGCTTTCCTGCCGCGCTCGTCGACGATCTGCCGGAGCAGACGCCGACGGCCTGCGGTGACCTGGAGCCCGGCGATCGCCTCCTGCCCGCGCCGGAGCCGACGAGCTGCCCGTCCGCTCGTCTCGAGCCGGCCGACCGTCGCCGTCTGGAGCTGCATGCCGCTCTCACCACCGCGGGTATCGCACCCCTGCCGGGTGACCTGGACGCCATCGAGGCCTTGTGCCGACTGGGCGACACCACCCACGTCGCGCTGCGGCGATGGATCAGCCACGCCGGGTGACCCTCGTGATCATGTGGAGGCGCCCTGGGCGAGGCGGTACTCAGCCGGCATGTGGATCAGCGGCTGATCTGGCGCCGCATGAGGTCCCGTATGGCACGTGAATGGAACGCGGCCCCAGAGAGGTGCCGGGCAACGACGAAGCCCCAGGTCGCTGACCTGGGGCTTCGTTCACGAGCGGATGACGGGAATCGAACCCGCGCTATAAGCTTGGGAATCACCGGCGCCGACGCCGATCATAAGGTGTCTGACCTGGGGAAACATCCCTCCTTGCGGCTCCTTTCGGCGGTCCGTCGATACCCGTGCTGACCGCTGTTCACCGTTCCGAAGGGCACGGATGGGGCACGGTTGTCATTGCCGCGATCGTGCTGGGCATCATCGGCGCGGTCGCCGAAGCACTCTTCTGCCTGCTGATCGTCGACCTCGTCTTGCTAGGGCGCACCGGGACGTGTTCCCGGGCCCGCAGCCCCGGTCGGCTGTTCCGCCGGAGTCCCGTGCTGGGCGGCCTTGCGCCAGCGGGCTTCGCAGAACGAGTACAGGCCGAACAGCAGGAGGCCCACAGCGGCGGCGATCAGCAGGGCGGGCCCTGCGGGCGTGGCGGCGAACGAACGCAACGTCTCGTCCAGGCCCTTGGCCTGGTCGGGGTCGTACCGCACCGCGGCCAGCAGGACGGACAGGCCGGCCCCGGCCGCGACCACACCGCACGCCGCGCCGCCGACGATGCCCAGTACCGCGACGACCCGCCGCGTCGCCGGGCGCATCTCGTCCGTCCGGAGATCCTTCTCGAACCTCCGCATCAGGCTGCGCACCAGGATCACCACGCCCACGACGATCAGCACGGCTCCGAAGACGCCGACGATCACCCGGCCGCCTGGCCAGTCCAGCACCCTGGCGGTGTACTCCTTCGACGTCTCGTCACCCGGACGGCCCCCGGAGGAACCGCCGACCAGCGCCGTCTGCACCACGCCGACACAGATCACGGCGTAGAACACCGCCATCCCCAGAGAACCCAGACGACGAGACCACTTCTCCCGCCCTCCACTGTCTGCCCGAACGCCGCCTCGCACAGACGCCACAGCGTCATCGCCGCCAGCCCCACCACCAGGGCCCACAGCAGAGCCCGGCCGAACGGCTGCTCGCCGAGGGTCCCCACCGCGCCGGACCGGTCGGCCTCCTGGCCGCTGTCGCTGCCGAGGCCGATCCGCACGGCCAGAATCCCCACCAGCACGTAGATCACTCCCCGGGCGCAGAGCCCGACCCTGGACGCGACCTCCACCGCACGACTGTCGGCCACACGCCGCCCCTGCGACTTGGGCTGAGCCGGACCATCCTGCCTGCGCTCCATGTCTGGCACCTCCATGTGCCGGGCCCCACTGAACAGCGCACCGTCGGTCGGGATGGGCGTCGCGGGTCAGAACCAGAGTCCGAAGGCGTCCCAGCGCGCCCGCTGTCTGCGGATCGCGGTGCCACGTCGGCCGATGTGGCGGCGAGGTTCGGGTCTCCGAGTCTGACTGGCCTGACGCCACCCCGGGTCTGTTCCCCGTCTTCCACGGCAGGGCTCTTTACAAGTGTCCTCGAAACCATCCTGCGGGGCGACGGTTACGTGGCTGGCCTCGCTCTCCTGCGGACCGTCGGGAGCATCCTGGGTGGCGACGCGCGCGCCTCACCGGTTACGTGAGTACCGAATGCCCGCGCAAACACAGACACCGCTCGGTGGCCCGCCGAATCCGCAACTTCCACAATCGCAGCCGTCGGCAGGCAGCCGGGACCGGAATCGTGAGGTGACTGGACCGACTACGCGCGATGAGGTGGACCTCTCCAGGCTCCCGTTACGGGCGGTTTCCTAGCATGTGCACATGGTCGCCCGCGATACCCCGCAGTCCGATTCGGGAGGGGAAGCAGTGTCCGGAGACAACGCCGAATCCCGCAGTGTCTCTTCCCCACCGACGGTCAAGGGGCGCGACTCGACCGGCCTTTCCTCGGGATCGCAACGAGACGTGGCCGCCGAGGACTCCCGCCCGGTGGCTGGCCGACCTGGTCGAGCGGGCAGCCGATCTGGTGGACCCGATCAAGCCGAGGCTGCGCGGCTGGCTCCACGCCGGCATGGTCCCCGCATCGCTGGCGGCGGGCGTCGTCCTCATCTGCCTGGCAGGGACGCCACAGGCCGTGCTGGCCTGCACCGTGTACTCCGTCACGGCCTGGCTGCTGTTCGGGACGAGCGCCGTCTACCACCTCGGCACCTGGGGACCGTTCGGTGAGGCCGTTCTACGCCGCCTCGACCACGCCAACATCTCTCACCGCCCACTACATCGCCATCTTTCTCGCCGCTCACTGAGCGGTCGAGGTGCGGGCCGCCTCACCCACTCGCCGGCCCTCCGGAGGACCGCGACGCGAGGGCCGGTGGTCCACTCCCACGGAACGTGGTGGGCCGGCCCTCACCGTCAGAATGCGGTGGGCCCGCGTCGGCGCGAGTGCCGTATCGAGCGCACCAGCAGGTACATCACGGCGACGACGAGAAGCAGCACCCCGGTGGAGAGCAGGTACATCATTCCGTCCACGACAGCGCCGATGACGATCAGTGCGATGGCGCTGCCGAGCAGAATCAGGAAGAGGGCCATCGCTTTACGCCTCCCTGAGGCGGGACGGCCTGGTGAAGACTCGACCACGGGGCTGCGTCGGCTCGGAGCCGAGCCGCCTACCAGTAATGACGGCGTCCGCCGACTGCGTGGCCGACCGCCCCGAGGATCCACAGGATGACGCCGATCACGACGAGAACGATCCCGATCGTCCACAAGATGGAAATGCTGGCCACAAACCCGATGACAAGCAGGATGATCCCGAGAATGATCATGGTGACCTCCGGCCTCGCAGATACCTCGATTCCAGAGTAGGCGCACCCCGCCGAGGCGGCCTGTCAGGCCGTCAGTCTCCTGCCCTTCCCGTGGGCATGAACAGAAGCCGTCTGATCGGCAAGCCGATCAGGTGCGACGTGACGGCCGTGGCGACCGGGACAGACGGGTGCTATTCCGTCCCTGGACACGGCGGAGAATTCTCAGTCGACCCGATGGGCGCGGTGACGGACTTCCCTGAGGCTGACCTCCGACGGGAGACGGTCGAGGCCTGTCGAGTCCCGTGCGTGTGCGACCACGTCCCGGTCGAGTCGGTCCAGGATCCGCTCCGGTTCGGCGTGAGGCTCCAGCCACAGCCGCACTTGCGCGACCGGGGCGGTACGCCGGCCCCCCAGGCGCACCCGTGCCCGTGCGACTCCGTCCATGGCTTGTGCCTCTTTCTCGATCACGTCCTCCAGGGCGCGGCCCTCGAGTCGGGCCGCCGTACCGTCCTGGCTGTCGACGAGGACCTGGTGCAGCCGGTCTTTGCGCAGCAGTGTCCAGAGCCACCACAGCAGCAGCACCAGCAACGCGGCGAGCACCGCGATGACGGTCGGCCACCACCAGCCCTCCGCCCGCCACCGAAGGCGTCCCTCGTCGCCCAGGACGACATCGGCCGGGCCGCGGAAGGGCCACCAGCCCGGCACGTCGAAACCCCATCGGCGCTGCAGGTCCAGACCGCCCAGGAGCACGCCGCCGCCCAGTGCGAACAGCCCGAGGCCGAGCAGCCCCAGCAGCACCCGGTTCACTGTCTTGATCATCGGGATCAGCGTCAGCCTTTCTTCGGGCGTCGGACATGGACGGTCAGCGAGGGCCGCCGGGCGAGACCCAGAGCCGCCACGGCTTCGCCCAACGCCGCATCGAGGTCGGCACGGACCTCGTCGAGATCGCGGAAATGCACCTGCGCCCGGGCTTTGATCTTCCGGCGACCGACATCGACCCGAGCCGACTCCACACCGGACACCCGTACGGCCCGGTCACGCAGGATCAGGGCCACCGCCCGGCGGTCGAGACCGGCGCGGACCTCGCCTGTTCCTCGGGTGCCGGTGGGCTGCCGCATGGGAAGCAGCCTGCGCAGTCCCGGTGTCACCGCCAGCAGGACGAGGCACAGGCCGAGGGCCATCGCCACCGCGGCCCCGACGATCACCCAGACGTCGTCCAGCGGCCGCGTGGCCAGCTCATCCGCGAGCCGGCGTCGCCAGCCCATGCCGGGCCGGCCCGCCCGCACCGAGACCACGTCGTACAGGAGCAGCCCGACGGCAGCGAGGGACAGCAGAGCCACGATGACCGCAGGAACCCGCCGCGCGGACCAGAAACGACGCGGCGATGCCCGGACTGCCGATGTCGCGCCGGTGTCCGGGTGCCCTGCGGAGGAATCCGACTTCGCAGGCTCCGAGGGAAGGCCGCTGTCGCCGGGTGGCCGACCCGTGTGCGCGCTCATCTCACCCTCTCCCGTTCCGTCCGCCGCGAGTGAACCGAGTGCAGCCTCTCGACGGCCACCACGAGGTCGGGCACTTCCACACCGGCCCATGCCTCAAGTCGTTCGATGACCTCTCGGCGCACCGCCGCGCACTGCGCCCCGATGTCCGACGGGTAGCCCAGTTCCACGGCGATGCGCATCCGCACCTGGCCCAGCACCGGTCGGCTCCCGGCAGGACCGCCTGCCCTCTCAGATCCGTTCCGCTCCGCTGCCCCTCGCACCACCGCCGTCACGTGAGGTGCGCGGTGGCCCGGTGGCACGCGACCGGTCGCCTCGGAGAAACGACTCAGCGCCTCGCGCGCCACCTGGGCAGCGATCTTCGCGACGACCCGGTCGGCTACCGAGGTCGCACCCCGCTCCCGGCGGGGCACTGCCGGGCGCATGTCGGCTTCCCTGGTCACTGCCGCCAGTCTCTCCGTGCCCGGCGCTGGTCGTCACGAATACGTTGCTGATCGTCCCGACGGCGGACGAAGTCACCCGGTTCGAGATCACCTTCCGACAAACGCCCGACCACGAGTCCGACGACACCCAGCACCAGCACCAGCAGGAAGGCCCAGAAGCCACCGAAGTACGCGGCGAAACCCAGCGCCATTCCGGCGGCCAAACCCACCACGGATCTGCTCATCACACGCTCCTTCACCCGGTAGCCGACTCCGTCCGGCTACCGGAGCCGCTGCCGCTCCTGCCCCTCGCCCTCCTCGTTCTCCTCGTTCTCCTCGTCGGGCAGCTTTACATCACCGACCATGATGTTGACTTCGACGACTTCCCGACCCGCCATCCGTTCCACCGCGGAGATCACGTTCTCCCGCACCGCACCGGCCACGTCCGTGATGGAGAAGCCGTAGTCGACGACGAGCTCCAGATCGATGGCCGTCTGCACCTCTCCGACCTCGACGCTGACCCCGCGGGTGACGGACTTGCCACTACCGGCGCCGGGCATCCGCTCCCGCACGGATCCCATCGAGCGCGCGAACCCGCTGCCCAGGGCATGGACGCCGCGCACGTCCCGTGCCGCCATCCCGGCGATCTTCTCCACCACCACGTCGGCGACGGACGTCCGGCCTCGAGAACCGGGCGCGCCGCCATGCTTTGCGCCGGTGTGCTCAGTCATCGGGCACTCCTCCCTCGAGAAGTCAGCCGTGCACCCTTTATTCGAATTATATTCGTTATGGACCGTTTTGCGCGGTCGTGGTGAGACGAGGGAGAGGGTGGAAGAGGTGAAGACCGAGGCGTTGATGCAGTCCGTACGCGGTCGGCTCGGCCTGGGCCGACTGCTGCCTCTCGGAGGGCCGGACGACGGCACGTGGATCACCGAGCAGGCGGCCGTCCGTGCTCTCTGGCGCAAGGCCGCCGGGGTTCCCGGCGTTCGACTGGAGAGCATGCGCATCGGTCCGGTCCCGGACGAACCCGTGCTCGAACCGGCCGTCCGCCCGCCTGCCGGCGCGCTCCCGCCCGGCCCGCTCAGGATCGAGGCGGCCCTCACCGGGTCCGTGACACTGCCCGTACCTCAAGCCGCCGAACAGTTGAGGACGACTCTGCTCAAGGCGGCCGACGAAGAACTCGGCCTGAGCACCGTGACAGTCGATCTGCGCGTCACGGATCTCCACGAGGGCACGGAGACAGACGGGGGATCGCAGACCGCGGAGAACGTCATGACGCCCCCGTCCCGAGAAGCGCCCACGCGAAGCTCGGCCCCCGCGACCGGGACAGAGCCCCTGCGGGGGCCGATCGGAGAGCTGGCCGACGTCGCGTCGGCCGTGCCGGGCGTCGCCCGCCTCACCGCCCCACTGGGCGGCCACCCCGTCAGGGTGACGCACCAGGACGATCCGCCCGCCCAACACATTCAGGTCCAGCTCGCGGTCGTATCCGGCCGCCGTCCCCTGGAAGTCGCCCGGGCCGTCCGGGACGCCGTGACCGTCGCGGCCACGAGTGACGTCCGGGTCCCGACAACCGCTGCCGCCCTCATCACCGAGACCGAGGCGTAGCCGCGTCGACATGGCGGTCGCACCGGGTTAATCGCCACGTGTCGGGGGGTGATCCGGAGACCAGGGGGACCTGATGGACACGATGAGCGTCGACGTTGCGACCGACCGCCCTGCCGGTTCCGTCGCCGTGGCACGTGACAGCGCCCGGTCCTTCCTCGAAGGGCTCCCACAGGATCGTCCCTCCGCTCAGGGATCCTGCCGGAGCTGCTCGGCCGAGGTGACGTGCAGGGGTGCGGGCCGGCTACTTGCTGACGACGTAGAGGGAGAAGTCGGGGCCGGGTTCGTCCCCGGCGGAGCCGACGAGCTGGACCGGTCCCTGCAGCGTGTAGGGCTGCTGGTTCTTGGGCGGGAAGTCGTGGAGCCCCGAGGGGGCGGTGAGCGTGCGCGGGACGATCACCCCCTCGCCGTCGACGTGCACTTCGCTTTCGAGTCCTTGCTCTGCCGCGAGCGCGGTGAAGATCTCCGCGACCTCCTCGACGCTCTGCCCGTCGGCGGGAATGACGTGGATCTCGTTGTCGCTCAAAGCGGCCTCCCAGGGTGCGTGCCAGCTGCGTGGCGGGTGGTCCCATGCTCTCGGGCCGGCCAGGCACTTCCGGACCGGTACTGCGGGGACGAGCCGCACTTCACCCAAATGGGAAGGGCCCCGTGGTCTCGAAGAAGGCGGATGCCCTTCGGTGGGTCGTGCTCAGACCGCGCCACCCTGCGCACCACGCGCATGGTGCGCAGGTCACTCGAAGCGCGTCTCGCTATTCGGCACCCCTCGGCGCCCTGGGGTAGCGGGTGGCGATCCGAGGTCGAATCTGACGCCCCGTGAAGGCGCTTATGGACGGGAATGGCACGCGGCACCCGACAGGTCTAGACAACGACGAAGCCCCAGGTCGCTGACCTGGGGCTTCGTTCACGAGCGGATGACGGGAATCGAACCCGCGCTATAAGCTTGGGAAGCTCATGTTCTACCATTAAACTACATCCGCGTAGCGGCCGGGTGATCCGTGCCGCATCGTTGCACACTGTACCCCATGCGCCACTTGAGGCGAAGCTGCTGACTTTTCGGGTGCGGAGTGCCGTCTGGAGGGTGTCCCCTTCATCCCCTAATGTGGCTGCTCGTCCAGCATGTGTGTAGGGGAAGGGACTTGATGGGTCCGATGGAGCGCACCGTCGTCCGTTGTGCCGAAGGGCATGTGTTCAGTACCGCCTCGTTCCCGTTGCAGCAGCTCGGGGCTGCGCGGATCGGGCCCGGGCGGCTCATTCGGTGTCCGCGTTGTGCGCGGCTGCGGCACGCGGTGCCGGTGGAGCTCGGGCGGCGCTGACGGGGTGCCGGGGCGCGGGTGCCTGCCGATTGCGGCAGGTCCGCGCCCTCTGCGTATCGTGGGGGCGTGCTTCTCTCAGACAAGGACATCCGGGCCGAGATCGATGCCGGACGGGTGCGCATCGACCCGTACGACGAATCCATGGTGCAGCCCTCGAGCATCGACGTGAGGCTTGACCGCTTCTTCCGGGTGTTCGAGAACCACCGCCACCCCCACATCGACCCCGCCGTCGAGCAGCTCGACCTGACCCGTGAGGTCGAGCCCGAGGGCGACGAGGCGTTCATCCTCCACCCCGGCGAGTTCGTGCTCGCCTCGACCTACGAGGTCATCACCCTCCCGGACGACATCGCGTCCCGGCTCGAGGGGAAGAGTTCTCTCGGGCGGCTCGGTCTCGTCACCCACTCGACCGCCGGCTTCATCGACCCCGGTTTCTCCGGGCACGTGACGCTGGAGCTGTCGAACCTCGCCACCCTGCCGATCAAGCTCTGGCCGGGCATGAAGATCGGGCAGCTCTGCATGTTCCGGCTGAGCTCGCCCGCCGAGTTCCCGTACGGGAGCGAGCGGTACGGCTCCCGGTACCAGGGCCAGCGGGGGCCGACGGCCTCCCGGTCGTTCCTGAACTTCCATCGGACCCAGGTGTGAGGCGGTCGCAGTCATGAGTGAAGTACGCGAGAACCTGACGTACGAGGGTTTCGGGCGCGCGATCCGCGAGCTGGCGCAGACCGTCGCCGACGACGGCTACGAGCCCGACGTCGTGCTGTCCATCGCCCGCGGCGGCGTCTTCGTCGCCGGTGGACTTGCCTACGCCCTCGACTGCAAGAACATCCACCTGGTGAATGTGGAGTTCTACACCGGGGTCGGCACCACGCTGGAAATGCCGGTCATGCTCGCGCCCGTCCCGAACGCGATCGACTTCAGCGACAAGAAGGTCCTCATCGCCGACGACGTCGCCGACACCGGCAAGACCCTCAAGCTCGTCCACGACTTCTGTGTCGACCACGTCGCCGAGGTCCGCTCGGCCGTCATCTACGAGAAGTCGCACTCCCTCGTGAAGTGCGAGTACGTGTGGAAGAAGACCGACGAGTGGATCAACTTCCCCTGGTCCGTCGAGCCGCCCGTCGTCAAGCGCGAGGGTCAGGTCCTCGACGCCTGAGCCGAGCCGAGCTGATCGGTGCGCGTACGGAGAAGGCCCCCACCTTGTGCGGTGGGGGCCTTCCTCGTGTCTCTCTCCCGCTACAGCGTGCCCAGCTTGATCAGGCTAAGGAGTGCCACCAGCTGGATCGCCGACGCGCCCAGGGCCTTCGGCCACGGCAGGTCGTGCGAGCGGCTCACCATGACGGTGAAGAGCGCTCCCGCCGCCAGCCAGGTCAGCCAGCCGATCACCTGCACGAGGCCGTTCTCGCCGCCCAGGAACAGCGCGAAGATCAGCCGGGGCGCGTCCGTGATCGACATGATCAGCATCGAGAGGCCCACGGTCGGCTGCCAGGACCCGTCGCCGCCCAGCTGGCGCGCCAGGGTGTGGGTGACCGCGCCCAGGATGAGTCCGCCGACGACGAAGCCGAGAGCGGTCATCAGGACGTACGGGATCGCCGTCGACAGGGTCGCGTTGATCGCCTCTTCGCGCGCCTTGTCGAAGCCGAAGATCGCGAGCAGCCCGTAGAGGAAGGTCACGATCAGCGCCGGGCCCCAGACCGCGTGGTCCCGCATCCGCAGGAACGTGTCCGCCGGGCGCAGCACGATGCCGCTCAGGAGGGCCTTCCAGGGCAGCCGGGGGCCGATGGGGGCGGGCGGTGCGGCCTGGTGGCCCGCGCCCGGGCCGCCCTGGCCGTACGGGTCGTCGATGCTGAACATCTGGGTGTGGCCCGGGTTGTTCGCCGTCGCCGCGTGCTGCTGCTGGTGCGGGTCGCCGAAGTACTCCGGCTCGCCGTACGGCTGCTGCTGTTGCCCCTGCTGCCCGTACGACTGCCCCTGCTGGCCGTACTGCTGCTGTCCCTGCCGCCCGTACGGCTGGCCCTGCTGCCCGTACTGCTGTCCCTGCGGTGGCTGCTGTTGCCACTGCTGCTGCGGGTACGGCGGCGGGGCCGCGCCCGGCCCGTACGGCGCCTGCTGCGGTTGTTGTTGCGGGGGGCGGTTGTCCCGGCCGCGTCCGTTCCTGAATCCAGCCACGTCGTCGAACGTACCCGCTTTCGCCGTGCCGGCGCTCCTCCGGCGGATGCTTGCCACTGAGCTGTGACATCCCCTAGGGGGCGGACGACCTCCTGAGGCGCATGCGGGCGTACGGGAAAGGGCCGCCCCGCGGTCATCGCGGGGCGGCCCTCTCTCACGTACCGGTCTCTACTGCGCCGGCTCCGGTTCCGGCTCCCCCGCCGGCTGCGGCTCCGGGTCCACCGGGGTCTTCACCGAGTCGAGGAGCAGCTGGGCCACGTCCACGACCGTGACGGACTCCTTGGCCTTGCCGTCGTTCTTCTTGCCGTTGACCGAGTCGGTCAGCATGACCAGGCAGAACGGGCAGGCGGTGGAGACGATGTCCGGGTTGAGGGACAGGGCTTCCTCGACGCGCTCGTTGTTGATGCGCTTGCCGATCCGCTCCTCCATCCACATCCGGGCACCACCGGCGCCGCAGCAGAAGCCGCGCTCCTTGTGGCGGTGCATCTCCTGCTGGCGCAGGCCGGGGACGGCGGACATGATCTCGCGCGGCGGCGTGTAGACCTTGTTGTGACGGCCCAGGTAGCAGGGGTCGTGGTACGTGATCAGACCGTCGACCGGGGTCACCGGGACCAGCTTGCCCTCGTCGATGAGGTGCTGGAGCAGCTGCGTGTGGTGGATGACCTCGAACTCGCCGCCCAGCTGCGGGTACTCGTTCGCGATCGTGTTGAAGCAGTGCGGGCAGGTCGCGACGATCTTCTTCGCCGACTTCGGCTTCTTCGTCGACTCGTCCTCGTCATCCTCGCCGAACGCCATGTTCAGCATCGCGACGTTCTCCTGGCCGAGCTGCTGGAACAGCGGCTCGTTGCCCAGGCGGCGCGGGGAGTCACCCGTGCACTTCTCCTCGCCGCCCATGATCGCGAACTTGACGCCCGCCATGTGGAGGAGTTCGGCGAAGGCCTTGGTGGTCTTCTTGGCCCGGTCCTCCAGGGCGCCGGCGCAGCCGACCCAGTAGAGGTAGTCGACCTCGGTGAGGTCCTCGACGTCCTTGCCGACGATCGGGACCTCGAAGTCGACCTCCTTGGTCCACTCGACGCGCTGCTTCTTCGCCAGGCCCCAGGGGTTGCCCTTCTTCTCCAGGTTCTTGAGCATCGTGCCCGCCTCGGACGGGAACGCGCTCTCGATCATCACCTGGTAGCGGCGCATGTCGACGATGTGGTCGATGTGCTCGATGTCGACCGGGCACTGCTCGACGCAGGCGCCGCAGGTGGTGCAGGACCACAGGACGTCCGGGTCGATGACGCCGTTCTCCTCGGCGGTGCCGATCAGCGGGCGCTCGGCCTCCGCGATCGCCGACGCGGGCACGTCCTTGAGCTGCTCCGCCGTCGCCTTCTCGTTGCCTTCCATGTCCTTGCCGCCGCCCGCGAGCAGGTACGGCGCCTTGGCGTGCGCGTGGTCGCGCAGCGACATGATGAGGAGCTTCGGGGAGAGCGGCTTGCCGGTGTTCCAGGCGGGGCACTGCGACTGGCAGCGGCCGCACTCGGTGCAGGTGGAGAAGTCGAGGATGCCCTTCCAGGAGAACTGCTCGACCTGGGAGACACCGAAGACGGCGTCCTCGGCCGGGTCCTCCCAGTCGATCTCCTTGCCGGCCGTCGTCATCGGCTGGAGCGCGCCGAGGGCGGTGGAGCCGTCGGCCTCGCGCTTGAACCAGATGTTCGGGAAGCCGAGGAAGCGGTGCCAGGCGACACCCATGTTCGTGTTGAGCGAGACCGTGATCATCCAGGTGAAGGACGTGACGATCTTGAGCGCCGCGACGAAGTACGTGAGGTGCTGGATCGTGCTCAGGTCGAGGCCGTCCAGGAGCGCGATCAGCGGGTACGAGGCGAAGAACCCCGGCTCCCAGCTCGTCACGTGGTGCTGGACGCCTTCGAGGGCGCGCAGCGTCATGATGCAGAGGCCGACGATCAGGATGACGGCCTCGACGAAGTAGGCCTGGCCCGTCTTGGAGCCGGTGAAGCGGGACTTGCGGCCTGCTCCGGTCGGCCTGTTGAGCTGCCGGATCACGATGAGGGTCACGATGCCGAGGACCGTCATCAGGCCGAGGAACTCGGTGAAGATCTCGTACGGCAGCCAGTCGCCGATGATCGGGATCAGCCAGTCGGCCTGGAAGAGCTGGCCGAAGGCGTTGACGATCGTCAGGAGCAGCGAGAAGAAGCCCACCGCGACGAACCAGTGCGCGAAGCCGACGATGCCCCAGCGGTTCATCCGTGTATGGCCGAGGAACTCCTTGACCAGCGTGATGGTGCGCTGCGTGGGGTCACCGGTACGCGTGCCTGCGGGCACCGGCTGACCGAGCCGCACGAAGCGGTAGATCTGCACGGTGGCGCGGCCGAACAGCGCGACGGCCACCACCGTGATGGCGATCGACACGATGATCGCTGCGAGTTGCATGAAGGGCTCCTCGGGCGGGCCTACTAAGCGGTAACTTATCGAGTTCCTGCTGAGATTACCCGGTCACGGCCCCGCGCTGTAGCGGCGCTGGCGGTGATATGTGTCGCTCAGGCAAACCTTGCCGCGCGACGCCTGCGTACAGCTGGAAGCGTACGCGCCAGGATCCTCAGATCCATCCCCAGCCAGTGGTGGTCCACATAGTGGAGGTCGAGCAGCTCGCGCTCCTCCCACGGCAGGTCGGAGCGCCCGCTGATCTGCCACGGGCCGGTGAGGCCGGGGCGTACGGAGAGCCGGCGGCGTCCCTCGCCCGCGCACTCGCGGTGGGACGGGGCCAGCGGGCACGGCCCGACCAGCGACATCCGGCCGCCGACGACGTGCAGCAGCAGGGGCAGCGCGGCCAGCGGGCTCCGGGTGCGGAAGGTCAGCATCGTGAAGGGGCGACCGTCGAGGCCGGCCACCGTGCGGCGGCGCAGGAGGCCGTGGCCGGGGGGTGTGGCGGCGAGGGCGACGGAGACGGCGACGGCGGCGAGCAGCGGGGACAGCAGCACCAGGAGGGCGAGTCCGCCCACGATGTCGAACGTGCGCTTGGCCGTCATTCCCCACACCCTTCCGAGCGGCGACCGAGGGCCGGAGAAGCAGGGGGTGACCGAGAATCATGGGATATTCGTGGAATATGCCTGCTTTGCCCGGCAAGGAGCACCCGGACTCTCTCATGTCGCACCCGGCCCGGTCCTGGAACGACGCGCACGCCCGACCCCGAGCGACCTGCACGCCCGGCCCGAGCGACCCGCGCCCGACCCCGAGCGACCTGCGGGGCTGCCCGGCATGAGCGCGTCAGCGGGCGAAGAGTTGAGTCGGCTCCACTCAGGTCTGTTGACGCGATCCGGGTCGTCATGCATCCTTGAGTCAGATCCACTCAAGTACGTCAGCTGGAGGAATCGAAATGGCACGTGCGGTCGGCATCGACCTGGGCACGACTAACTCCGTCGTCAGCGTTCTGGAAGGCGGCGAGCCCACCGTCATCACCAACGCCGAGGGTGCCAGGACCACGCCGTCCGTCGTCGCCTTCGCGAAGAACGGCGAAGTGCTCGTCGGCGAGGTGGCCAAGCGTCAGGCCGTCACCAACGTCGACAGGACCATTCGGTCGGTCAAGCGCCACATGGGCACCGACTGGAAGATCGAGATCGACGGCAAGAACTTCAACCCGCAGCAGATGAGCGCCTTCATCCTGCAGAAGCTGAAGCGCGACGCCGAGGCGTACCTGGGCGAGAAGGTCGTCGACGCGGTCATCACCGTCCCGGCGTACTTCAACGACTCCGAGCGTCAGGCCACCAAGGAGGCCGGTGAGATCGCGGGCCTCAACGTCCTGCGCATCGTCAACGAGCCGACGGCCGCCGCTCTGGCGTACGGCCTCGACAAGGACGACCAGACGATCCTCGTCTTCGACCTCGGTGGCGGCACCTTCGACGTGTCCCTCCTGGAGATCGGCGACGGCGTCGTCGAGGTGAAGGCCACCAACGGTGACAACCACCTCGGTGGTGACGACTGGGACCAGCGCGTCGTCGACTACCTGGTGCAGCAGTTCCAGAACGGTCACGGCGTGGACCTGGCCAAGGACAAGATGGCTCTCCAGCGTCTCCGCGAGGCCGCGGAGAAGGCGAAGATCGAGCTGTCGTCCTCGACCGAGACCTCGATCAACCTGCCCTACATCACGGCGTCCGCCGAGGGCCCGCTGCACCTGGACGAGAAGCTCACGCGCGCCCAGTTCCAGCAGCTGACCTCGGACCTGCTCGACCGCTGCAAGGTGCCGTTCCACAACGTCATCAAGGACGCGGGCATCCAGCTCTCCGAGATCGACCACGTCGTCCTCGTCGGTGGCTCGACCCGTATGCCGGCCGTCGCCGAGCTCGTCAAGGAGCTGACCGGCGGTCAGGACGCCAACAAGGGCGTCAACCCGGACGAGGTCGTCGCCATCGGCGCCGCGCTCCAGGCCGGTGTCCTCAAGGGTGAGGTCAAGGACGTCCTGCTCCTCGACGTGACCCCGCTGTCCCTCGGTATCGAGACCAAGGGCGGCATCATGACCAAGCTGATCGAGCGCAACACCACGATCCCGACCAAGCGGTCCGAGATCTTCACGACGGCCGAGGACAACCAGCCGTCCGTGCAGATCCAGGTCTACCAGGGCGAGCGCGAGATCGCGGCGTACAACAAGAAGCTCGGCATGTTCGAGCTGACCGGTCTGCCGCCGGCCCCGCGTGGCGTCCCGCAGATCGAGGTCGCGTTCGACATCGACGCCAACGGCATCATGCACGTGACCGCGAAGGACCTGGGCACGGGCAAGGAGCAGAAGATGACCGTCACCGGTGGCTCCTCGCTGCCGAAGGACGAGGTCGACCGGATGCGCCAGGAGGCCGAGCAGTACGCGGACGAGGACCACCGTCGCCGCGAGGCCGCCGAGTCCCGCAACCAGGGCGAGCAGCTCGTCTACCAGACGGAGAAGTTCCTCAAGGACAACGAGGACAAGGTCCCCGGTGACGTCAAGACCGAGGTCGAGGCGGCGCTCGTCGAGCTGAAGGAGAAGCTCAAGGGCGAGGACACCGCGGAGATCCGTACGGCCACCGAGAAGGTCGCGGCCGTCTCCCAGAAGCTCGGCCAGGCGCTGTACGCCGACGCCCAGGGCGCCCAGGCCGCCGGCGGCGACGCTGGTCAGGCCCAGGCCGACGACGATGTCGTCGACGCCGAGATCATCGACGACGAGCCCAAGAAGGGTGGTCAGGCGTGACCGAGGAGACCCCGGGCTTCGAGGAGAAGCCCGACGTCCCCTCCGGCGCCACCCCTGACGACGCCGCCGAGACCGTCGAGTCCTCCGCCAAGGAGGACCCGACGGCCCCGGCCGGGGACGCAAGCAGCCAGAAGTCGGCCGGTACCGCGGGCCTCACCGCCCAGCTGGACCAGGTCCGTTCCGCGCTCGACGAGCGCACCGCGGACCTCCAGCGGCTCCAGGCCGAGTACCAGAACTACCGCCGCCGCGTGGAGCGGGACCGGGTCACGGTCAAGGAGATCGCCGTCGCGACCCTCCTGACCGAGCTCCTTCCCGTGCTCGACGACGTCGGCCGGGCCCGGGAACACGGCGAGCTCGTGGGCGGGTTCAAGTCGGTCGCCGAATCGATGGAGACCGTCGTCGCCAAGATGGGTCTGCAGCAGTTCGGCAAGGAGGGCGAGCCCTTCGACCCGACGATCCACGAGGCCCTGATGCACTCGTACGCGCCGGACGTCACCGAGACGACCTGCGTGGCGATCCTGCAGCCCGGGTATCGGATCGGCGAGCGGACCATCAGGCCCGCCCGCGTGGCCGTCGCCGAGCCCCAGCCGGGCGCGGCCCCGGCCAAGGAGGACGGTACGCCGGCCGACGAGGAGAGCGGTGCCCCCGAGGAGGGGTAGCGCGACGATCACCGGAGCAGTCCGGAAGGAGGGACGTCGATGAGCACGAAGGACTTCGTCGAGAAGGACTACTACAAGGTCCTCGGCGTCCCCAAGGACGCCACCGACGCCGAGATCAAGAAGGCGTACCGAAAGCTCGCCCGCGAGAACCACCCGGACGCCAACAAGGGCGACAGCAAGGCGGAAGCGCGCTTCAAGGAGATCTCCGAGGCGAACGACGTCCTCGGCGACCCCAAGAAGCGCAAGGAGTACGACGAGGCCCGTGCCCTCTTCGGGAACGGCGGCTTCCGGTCACCCGGTGGCCCCGGCGGCGGCTCGTTCAACTTCGACCTGGGCGACCTCTTCGGCGGCGCCCAGGGCGGCCACGCCGGAGCGGGTGGTTTCGGCGGCGGTGGCGGGATCGGGGACGTCTTCGGCGGCCTCTTCAACCGCGGCGGGGGTGCGGGGGCCCGTACCCAGCCGCGGCGCGGCCAGGACATCGAGTCCGAGGTGACGCTCAGCTTCACCGAGGCCATCGAGGGCGCGACCGTACCGCTGCGGATGTCGAGCCAGCAGCCGTGCACGGCGTGTTCGGGCACCGGCGACAAGAACGGCACCCCCCGGGTGTGCCCGACCTGCGTCGGCACCGGGCAGGTCTCGCGCGGCAGCGGCGGCGGCTTCTCGCTCACCGACCCGTGCGTGGACTGCAAGGGCCGCGGCCTGATCGCGGAGAACCCCTGCGAGATCTGCAAGGGCAGCGGCCGGGCCAAGTCCTCCCGCACCATGCAGGTCCGCATCCCGGCGGGCGTGAGCGACAACCAGAAGATCCGGCTGCGCGGCAAGGGAGCGCCGGGCGAGCGCGGCGGGCAGAACGGCGATCTGTACGTCGTCGTGCACGTCGACGTCCACCCGGTCTTCGGCCGCAAGGACGACAACCTCACCGTCACCGTGCCGGTCTCCTTCACGGAGGCGGCGCTCGGCGGCGAGATCAAGGTGCCGACCCTCGGCGGCCCCGCGGTCACCCTCAAGCTGCCCGCGGGCACCCCGAACGGCCGGACCATGCGCGCCCGCGGCAAGGGCGCGATCCGCAAGGACGGCACCCGCGGCGACCTCCTCGTGACGGTCGAGGTCGCGGTGCCGCAGGAGCTGGACGACAAGGCACGTGACGCCCTGGAGACCTACCGCGAGGCGACCGCCTCCGAGGACCCGCGGGCGGAGCTGTTCCAGGCCGCGAAGGGAGCGTGACCCGTGGACGGGCGCCGACGACAGCCGGGATTCGGCAGCAGGGCGTACGAACTGACCGACGAGTCGCCGGTGTACGTCATCTCGGTGGCGGCCCAGCTCTCGGGCCTGCACCCGCAGACCCTGCGGCAGTACGACCGGCTCGGCCTGGTCTCCCCGGACCGTACGGCCGGCCGGGGCAGGCGCTACTCGGCCCGTGACATCGAGCTGCTCCGTCAGGTGCAGCAGCTGTCGCAGGACGAGGGCATCAACCTGGCCGGGATCAAGCGGATCATCGAGCTGGAGAACCAGGTCGCGGCGCTGCAGAGCCGGATCGCCGAGCTGTCGGCCGCGGTCGACGGCGCGGCGGCGGCGATGCGGCAGCGCGAGGCCCAGGTGCACGCCTCGTACCGGCGCGACCTGGTGCCGTACCAGGACGTGCAGCAGGCGAGCGCCCTCGTGGTGTGGCGCCCCAACCGCGGCGAGTAGTGCGCAGTGCGTACGTGAGGCCCCTTCCGTTCCGGCGGAGGGGGCCTCAGGTGCTTGAGGCGTCGGGTCGAGGGACCCCTGTGGGTCAGGGGATCAGCTCGGACACGATGTCGCCCACCGTCTCCCACCAGGGCGCGGCGCCCGTCCCGAAGGCAGCGGCGAGCGCGGTGCCGAGGGCGATGTCGCGGGGTGTCGCGCCGGGTTCCCAGGTGTCGATGACCCGGCCGTCGCCCGAGCTCTGGAGGGTGCCGATCCGCCGCCTGCCCCGGGTCAGGCGGCTCTCGGCGTACCCGCAGGGGATCAGCCGGTAGCGCGTGCCGCCGGTCCGCACGTCGACCCGGTAGGAGCGCCGCAGGAGCCGTCCGCGGGCCGGCCGGATGGTGGCGGGGGCCCCGTCGACGGTGAGCGTGAGCAGGGCGGCTCTGCGGGTCCCGAGGGGGATGTGGGTGTCGGGGCGGGCCCCGGGGGCCCGTACGAGCTCCACGGTGGGCAGCCCGTGCCCGGAGACGCGCAGGGTTCCGGCGGGGCCGTCGAGGTCGATCTGTACGTACACGGTGGTCAGTCGTTCCGTCCGATGCCGGTCAGGTGTCTCGCCGGCCGGTTGTCCCCTTCGAGGATGCCCGACCGGGAGATGAGGTAGCCGAGCTGGGCCCGGCTGCCGCTGCCGAGGGCGGCGGCGAGTTTGGCGATGTGGGCGCGGCAGGTGCGCACGTTCATGCCGAGGCGGCGGGCGATGGCCTCGTCGACGTGGCCCTCGACGAGGAGCTTGGCGATGGAGCGCTGGACGCCCCCTATGCCGTCCACGGAGGGGCTGTACGGGATCTCCTCCTCCCAGGGCACGCCGTGCAGCCAGAACTGGTCGAAGACGCCGACGAGGTACTGGACGAGGCCTTCGTGGCGCAGTTCGAGGGCGACCTGGCGGTCGCTGCGCGCGGGCACGAAGGCGACCTTGCGGTCGACGATGATCAGCCGGTCGACGATCTCTTCCAGGGTGCGCAGTTCGAGCCCGTAGGGGGCGACCCGTTCGACGTAGGCGAGGGTGGCGGGGTGGTGCCGGGCGGTGTGCTGGTAGAGCGTCCGCATCCGGACACCGCGGTCGAGGAGCGGCTCCATGCGGCGCAGGGCCGCTTCGAGGGTCTCGGGGCGGCGGCCGCTGCCGGGCTGGATGGTGAGGAGTTCCTCGGTGCACTCGTTGATGGCGCGGTCGAGGGCGGCGTTGATGACGCTGAGGCCTTCGAGGACGGTGATCGCCTGGGTGCCGGAAGGATCCTGCGTGTGGAGGGCCATGAACGGCTCGAACGCGTCGGCGAGCGCGATGGCGTGCTGCCGGCGGGCCTGTATCTCCCGCTCGATGGGGTGCACGAGCTGGCTGAGGGCGATCGACGGCGGTACGGGACGCAGCCACTGGCTGTCGTCCGGGTCCGGGTGCAGGAGGGAGAGCGCCCTCAGACAGGGGGCGGCGTCGGCGTCGGCGCGGGCTATGCGGCCGGTGCGGAGAGCGTTCGCATAGAGCTCCTTGCCCACGTCGCATAGGTCACCGTGACTGTGCTTATGACCGGACTCGTCGCATTCTCGCCTCATTTGCACCCCCCTCAGGGTCATGAATTACAGGAACATGATGCCCGGCGTGGCTGGTGAAAGGGGGCGTGCGTGAGCCATCGTCTTACTCGCGGGGGGGAGGTAGTGATCAAAAGAGGTGGAGATCGGTCATGACCAGGATCGTTCGTGCACTTGGCGCCATAGCCGTCGCGGCGGCTGCTCTCGGCGCACTCGCCGTCGGCGAGCCCTCGTGGGAGGTCGCCCCGGCGCACTCCGTGGCGGGGCCGGACGAGCCCTCGTGGGAGATCGCTCCGGCGAGCTCCGTGGTGGCGGCCCCTGAGGAGCCCTCGTGGGAGAGCGCTCCCGCGGACATCGTCCTGGCGGCCCCCTACGAGCCGTCCTGGGAGATCCCTCCCCGGGGCGCGGGCGCGTGACCGTGCCGCCGGACGACCCCAGGTTCCGCCGGGAGATGGCTTCGGCCTACCGATCCGGATGGCACTTCGTCGACCTCGCCACGGCCATCCCCCACCGTGGCGACTCGCTGAAGGTCACCCTCTTCGGGGAGCCGATCGTCGTGGCACGGGAGCAGGACGAGGACGTCCGCGCCTACCGCTGCCTCCGTCGGCCCCGCGGCGCCCCACAGCCCATCCGCTGTGCCATCCGGTACGGCATGATCTTCGTCAATCTCGACCAGCGGGACCACCAGCTGATCGAGCCCGAGACCATCACCGCCACCCCCCGCAGTGCCTGAGCGATTCCCCCGTCGTTGTAGATCGCTCCGGCACTTCCCCCACACAGCGGCGCCATCGCGGACCTGAAACGCGATGGCGCCGCTGTGCTGCGTCCGGAACGGGCTTCCTCAGGCGCGGCCCACAGCCTGCGCCCGCCCGCCGGTCAGGCGCGGCCCATCGCCCGCGTGAGGGCGATCTCGATGACGACCCGGTCCGGGTTCGGGGCCGGCGTACGCCCGTAGCGGTCCGCGTAGCGGCCCACGGCGTCCGCGACGACCTCCGCCTCCGTACGGATGCGGGCGACGCCTTCCAGGGTGGCCCAGCGCCCCTTGTCGACCTGGCAGACCGCGACCCGCGCGCCGTCCGCGCCCGCCGCCAGGACGTTGGCGACCTTCCGGCTGTGCTTGTTGGTGATGACCCGCGCGTACCCGTTCTCGGGGTCGTACGTGACGCCGACCGCCACGACGTGCGGGGTGCCGTCCGGGCGCGGGGTGGTCAGGGTGCACATGTGGTACTCGCGCCAGAAGCTGAGGTACGAGTCGGAGGGGTTCCTCGGATCAGTCGCCATGCCCGGAAACTACCCGGGCCCCGGCACCCTCCGACACCTTGAGCGGAATAGGCTCAACTTTGTGTACCTTGGAAGGGTCATAGAACGAGAGAGTGACCACGACCCCGAGGAGGAGCACCGACCGTGGACGCCGAACTGACCAACCGGAGCCGGGACGCGATCAACGCGGCCAGCAGCCGTGCCGTGTCCGAGGGACACGCGGACATGACACCGGCCCACCTTCTCCTGGCGCTGCTCACGGGTCAGGAGAACGAGAACATCACCGACCTGCTCGCCGCCGTCGAGGCCGACCAGGCGGTCGTCCGCGCCGCCGCGGAGCGGCTGATCGCCGCCCTGCCGAGCGTCACGGGGTCCACGGTCGCGCCCCCGCAGCCCAGCCGCGACCTGCTCGCGGTCATCGCCGACGCCGACCGGCGGGCGAAGGAGCTCGGCGACGACTACCTGTCCACCGAGCACCTCCTCATCGCGCTCGCGGCCAAGGGCGGCCAGGCCGGTGAGATCCTCGACCGGCAGGGCGCGAGCGCATCGAAGCTGCTCGACGCCTTCGAGAAGAGCAGGGGAGGACGCCGGGTGACCACACCCGACCCGGAGGGTCAGTACAAGGCGCTGGAGAAGTTCGGTACGGACTTCACGGCCGCCGCACGCGAGGGCAAGCTGGACCCGGTCATCGGCCGCGACCACGAGATCCGGCGGGTCGTGCAGGTGCTGTCCCGCCGCACCAAGAACAACCCGGTCCTCATCGGTGAGCCCGGCGTCGGCAAGACCGCCGTCGTCGAGGGCCTCGCCCAGCGGATCGTGAAGGGCGACGTGCCCGAGTCGCTGAAGAACAAGCGGCTGGTCTCGCTCGACCTCGGCGCGATGGTCGCCGGGGCCAAGTACCGGGGCGAGTTCGAGGAGCGACTGAAGACCGTCCTCTCCGAGATCAAGGCGAGCGACGGCCAGATCATCACCTTCATCGACGAGCTGCACACGGTCGTCGGCGCGGGCGCCGGCGGCGACTCCGCCATGGACGCGGGCAACATGCTGAAGCCCATGCTGGCCCGGGGCGAGCTCCGCATGGTCGGCGCGACCACGCTCGACGAGTACCGCGAGCGGATCGAGAAGGACCCCGCCCTGGAGCGCCGCTTCCAGCAGGTCCTGGTCGCCGAGCCGACGGTCGAGGACACCATCGCGATCCTCCGCGGCCTCAAGGGCCGGTACGAGGCCCACCACAAGGTGCAGATCAACGACTCCGCCCTGGTGGCCGCCGCGACCCTCTCCGACCGGTACATCACCTCCCGCTTCCTCCCCGACAAGGCCATCGACCTCGTCGACGAGGCCGCCTCCCGGCTCCGGATGGAGATCGACTCGTCCCCGGTCGAGATCGACGAGCTCCAGCGGTCCGTCGACCGGCTCCGGATGGAGGAGCTGGCCCTCAAGAACGAGACGGACGCGGCGAGCAAGCAACGCCTGGAGAAGCTGCGCCGCGACCTCGCCGACCGGGAGGAGGAGCTGCGCGGCCTCACCGCCCGCTGGGAGAAGGAGAAGCAGTCCCTCAACCGGGTCGGTGAGCTGAAGGAGCGCCTCGACGAGACCCGCGGCCGGGCCGAGCGCGCCCAGCGCGACGGCGACTTCGACACCGCGTCCAAGCTGCTGTACGGGGAGATCCCGGCCCTGGAGCGGGAGCTGGAGGAGGCGAGCGAGGCCGAGGCCCAGCAGGAGTCGTCCAAGGACACCATGGTCAAGGAGGAGGTCGGCCCCGACGACATCGCGGACGTCGTCGGCGCCTGGACCGGAATCCCCGCCGGGAGGCTCCTGGAGGGCGAGACGCAGAAGCTGCTGCGGATGGAGGACGAGCTCGGCAGGCGGCTCATCGGCCAGTCCGAGGCCGTCCAGGCGGTGTCCGACGCCGTGCGCCGCACCCGCGCCGGCATCGCCGACCCCGACCGGCCGACCGGCTCGTTCCTGTTCCTCGGCCCGACGGGCGTCGGCAAGACCGAGCTGGCGAAGGCGCTCGCCGACTTCCTCTTCGACGACGAGCGGGCCATGATCCGCATCGACATGTCGGAGTACGGCGAGAAGCACAGCGTCGCCCGCCTGGTCGGCGCGCCTCCCGGCTACGTCGGCTACGAGGAGGGCGGCCAGCTCACGGAGGCGGTCCGCCGCCGCCCGTACAGCGTGGTCCTGCTCGACGAGGTGGAGAAGGCGCACCCGGAGGTCTTCGACGTCCTGCTCCAGGTCCTGGACGACGGGCGGCTCACCGACGGCCAGGGCCGGACGGTGGATTTCCGCAACACCATCCTGGTCCTGACCTCGAACCTCGGCAGCCAGTACCTCGTCGACCCCCTGACCTCGGAGGAGGTCAAGAAGCAGCAGGTCATGGACGTGGTCCGGGCCAGCTTCAAGCCGGAGTTCCTCAACCGGCTCGACGACCTGGTGGTCTTCTCCGCCCTCGACCGGGCCGAGCTGGGCCGGATCGCGCGGCTCCAGATCGACCGCCTCGCGAAGCGGCTCGCCGAGCGCCGGCTCACGCTCGACGTCACCCCGGAGGCCCTGGAGTGGCTCGCCGAGGAGGGCAACGACCCGGCGTACGGCGCCCGCCCGCTGCGCCGCCTGATCCAGACGGCGATCGGCGACCGGCTCGCCAAGGAGATCCTCGCCGGCGAGGTCCAGGACGGCGACACGGTCCGCGTGGACCGCTTCGAGGACGGCCTGATCGTGGGGCCCGCGGGACGCTGACCATCACGCTCGGCTCATCCGACCGGCCCGGGGTTGCCACAACCCGCCCGGCATGGGGGAGGATGGCGAGCATCCGTACGAAGGGAAATACACGGTGAGCATCGACCCGTCCTCGATTCCGAATTTCGGGGGCCAGCCCCAGCCTCAGGCCGCAGGACCGGCGGGCCCCGTCGTCCCCGACCAGGACCTCGTCAAGCAGCTCCTCGAGCAGATGGAGCTGAAGTACGTCGTCGACGACGAGGGTGACCTCGCGGCGCCGTGGGAGGAATTCCGCACGTACTTCATGTTCCGCGGTGAGGACGAGCAGCAGGTCTTCTCGGTGCGGACGTTCTACGACCGCCCGCACTCCGCCGACGACCGCGCGCGGATCCTCGACGCGATCGACGACTGGAACCGCCGCACCCTGTGGCCCAAGGTCTACACGCACCTGCACGAGGAGGAGGACGGCTCCGCCACCCTCCGTCTCATCGGTGAGGCCCAGATGCTGATCGGCACCGGCGTCGCCCTGGAGCACTTCGTGTCCTCCACGGTCAGCTGGGTCCGCGCCTCCATCGAGTTCGACAAGTGGATCGTCGAGCAGTTCGGTCTGGAGACCCCCGAGCAGAAGGCGGGCGACGAGGAGGCCTGAGCCTCCCCGCCCTCCCGATCGTCACGAGAGCCCGGCCCCCCTTCCGAGGGAGGTCGGGCTCTCGTACGCGTGTCAGCCCAGCCGCTTGAGCCGCGAGACGGCCTCCTCCAGGACCTCGGTCTTCTTGCAGAACGCGAAGCGGACGAAGGGGGCGCCGGCCTCGCGGTGGTCGTAGAAGACGGCGTTGGGGATGGCGACGACCCCGGCGCGCTCCGGCAGCGAGCGGCAGAAGGCGAAGCCGTCGTCGGCGCCGAGCGGGCGGATGTCGGTGGTGACGAAGTAGGTGCCCGCCGGCCGGTAGACCTCGAAGCCCGCCTGCGCGAGCCCCTCGCTCAGCAGGTCCCGCTTGGCCTGGAGGTCGGCGCGGAGGGTGTCGAAGTACGTGGCCGGGAGCCGGAGCGCCTCGGCGATCGCGTACTGGAACGGGCCCGAGGAGACGTACGTCAGGAACTGCTTGGCCGAGCGGACGGCGGAGGTCAGCGCGGGGTCCGCGGTGATCCAGCCGACCTTCCAGCCGGTGAACGAGAAGGTCTTGCCGGCCGAGCCGATGGTCACCGTGCGCTCGCGCATGCCGGGGAGGGTCGCGATCGGGATGTGCTCGGCGCCGTCGAAGACCAGGTGCTCGTACACCTCGTCGGTGACGACGAGCAGGTCCCGTTCGACCGCGAGCTCCGCGACGGCGGTCAGTTCGGCCCGGGTGAGCACGGTGCCGGTCGGGTTGTGCGGGGTGTTGAGGAGGATCAGCCGGGTCCGGTCGGTGACGGCGGCCCGCAGCTCGTCCAGGTCGAGGACGTAGGACCCCTCGTGCGGGCGGAGGGTGACGGGGACCCTCGTCCCGCCGGCCATCGCGACACAGGCGGCGTACGAGTCGTAGTACGGCTCCAGGGCGATCACCTCGTCACCCGGCTCGACGAGCGCGAGCAGCGCCGCCGCGATGGCCTCGGTGGCACCGGCGGTGACGAGCACCTCCGTGTCGGGGTTGTAGTCGAGGCCGTACCGCTCCCGCTGGTGGTCGGCGATCGCCGAGCGCAGCTCGGGGACACCGGGGCCGGGCGGGTACTGGTTGCCGCGGCCGTCCCGCAGCGCGCGGACCGCGGCCTCCCGGATCTCCTCGGGGCCGTCGGTGTCGGGGAAGCCCTGGCCGAGGTTGATCGCCCCGGTCCTGGCGGCGAGCGCGGACATCTCGGCGAAGATCGTCGTCCCGAACTCGGCGAGGCGGCGGTTGAGCGGCGGTCGTGTCATGACGGCCATCCTGGAGCCAAGCTCTGGACTTGCTCAAGTGCGCTTTGACGCAAGGACGGAGTGGGAATCTCCCTCGCACAGAAGAACGGGGGTAGTACAGATGGAATTCTTCATCGTGACCGGCATCGCTCTCTTCGTGATCGCGGTCGTCTTCGGAGTGGCGGCCGCCGTCCACAGCACGCGGGGCGCCGTCCGGCCGCGTGGCGGCCGGTCGAGGCACAGCACCTGGGCCGACGGGGGCGGGGGCGGCGGCTGTGGCGGGAGCAGCTCGTGCGGTTCCGGCGGGTCGAGCTCCGGCGGGTCGAGTTGTGGGGGTGGCGGCGGTTGCGGCGGAGGCAGCTGAAGCACAGGACGTGGGCGGTCCGCACGGACCGGGCGATCGAGTCGGATTGAACAATTGAACTGTGGGGTCCCCGAAGGGGTTGGAAAACACAGCAAGTTGGGTAAAACCGCTGCGAGTCGCTCGGCGTCCGTGGTTCTCTCGCTCCTGACAGAGACAGCCCTCGGACCGTGTGTGGACCCGAGTCGGCGATTCCCCACTGCCGTTGAACCCTCTCCGGGGCGCCCCCGGCCCACCCGTCAAACCGTGTTTGCGGAGCCGACCCATGCTCACCACCCTGAATACCTCCTACACCGACACACGCGCGGCCGATCTGGCCTGGGCCCTCGGGCGTGAGCCGCTGCCCGCCCTCGCCGTGCTCGACGTCCAACTCGACGGTGCCGAGATCCAGTTGCGGCTGCTCGGCGCCTCCCATCAGGTCCTCCTCGAAGAGGAGGGCCGCAGCTGCTCGGAGACCGTCGCCTGTATGCCGGGCAGCAGCACCCCGCTCCCGCTCGGCGTCTCCAAGCGCGTCGGCGAATGGGAGTACGAATTCGCCGCCCGCGTCGAGACGCTCTCGCACGGCTCCTTCGCGGGCCGCGCACAGGAGTTGCTCGCACTCGTCGCGGACCATCCCAACGGACTCGCGGGGACCTTCCCCGGCTCCCCGCACGCCTTCACGGCGATGCTGGCGCAGCGCCACGAAGGCCAGGTGCGCTGGCGCACCTGGCACGCCTACCCGCAGGAGGGGCAGTTGGTGGTGACCAGGACCCGTATCGGCGCACGTATGCCCGCAACGCTCTAATGCGCCCTCCAGGAGCCCCAGGTGCACTCGTGTGGGTGACAAGGGGTGTGAGAATCGTGACGTAGCGTTACGGCCATGATCGAGCCGACCGTGACCATGCCACCCAAGAGGGTGCGGCGGGCGCCCGTGCGGCGGCCCGAGCCGCCGCGCGGGACGGCCGGCGAGGTCAGGGCGGTACGGTTCCCGGTCCTCGCGGTGGTCTTCGTCTGCGCCGCCTGCGGTCTGGTCTACGAGCTCGAACTGGTCGCGCTCGCCTCCTACTTGATCGGCGACTCGGTCACCCAGGCCTCCGTCGTGCTCTCCGTGATGGTCTTCGCCATGGGCGTGGGCTCGCTCCTCGCCAAGCGGCTGCGCTGCCGCGCCGCCGTCGGCTTCGGCCTGGTCGAGGCCGGGCTCGCGCTCGTCGGCGGCTGCTCGGCGATGGTGCTGTACGCGGCCTTCGCCTGGCTCGGCGAATCGCGGTACGTGGTGGTGGCGTTCTCGCTCGCCATCGGGGTGCTCATCGGCGCGGAGATCCCGCTCCTGATGTCGCTGATACAGCGGTCCGCCGGGCAGCCGTCCGGACGCCCCGGGCGCTCCGGGCGGCAGGCCCCGACCGGTGAGCAGGACGACGCCGCCGGGACGGTCGCCGACCTCTTCGCCGCCGACTACGTCGGCGCGCTGGTCGGCGGCCTCGCCTTCCCCTTCCTGCTGCTGCCCTGGCTCGGCCAGCTCACCGGCGCCCTCGTCACCGGCGCGGTCAACGCGGTGGCGGGCGGCGGCCTCGTCCTGTGGGTGTTCCGCCGCGACCTCACCGCCCGCTCCCGAGCCCTCCTCGTCGCCGTGAACATGTCGGTCCTCGCCGTCCTCGCCACGGCGACCGTCCTCGTCGACGACTTCGAACAGGCGGCGCGCCGGGCCGTGTACGGCGAGCGGGTCCGGGTCGCCGTCCAGACCGAGCTCCAGGAAGTGGTCGTCACGGGAGGCCTCGACGGACCGCCCGACCTCTTCCTCGACGGACGCCTCCGGGTCTCCGGGGAGGACGAGTACCGCTACCACGAGGCGCTCGTCCACCCCGCGATGAACGGCACGCACGCGCGCGTGCTCATCGTCGGCGGCGGGGACGGCATGGCCGCCCGCGAGGTGCTGCGCTACCCCGGGGCCCGCTCGGTCACCGTCGTCGAACTCGACCCGGGCGTCGTCCGCCTCGCCCGTACGGACCCGGCGCTCGCCCGGCTGAACGCACAGGCGTTCCGTGACCCCCGGGTCCAGGTGGTCCACGCGGACGCCTTCCACTGGCTCCGGGGCGCCACCGCGCTTGTGCAGGAACGGTACGACGTGGTGATCTCCGACCTGCCCGACCCCGGGATCACCCCCAGCACCAAGTTGTACGCGCAGGAGTTCTACGGCCTCGTGGCCCGGGTCCTCACCCGCACCGGACGCTTCGTCGTCCACGCCGGGTCCGTCACCGACCGCCCCCGCGCCTATTGGACCGTGGACGCCACCCTGCACGCGGCCGGCTTCGCGACCCGCCCGTACAGCGCGAGCGGCCGCACCCCCGGCTTCGCCGCGGGCCCCGACCGCGCCGACCGCGCCGGCGATACGGGGCGGGGGCCCCACGACTGGGGCTTCCTCCTGGCCGTCCCCGGCAGCCGCCCGCCCGCCCTCGGTCTCGCCGCCGACGCGCCCCGGCTGCGTTCGCTCGGCGAGGACACCCTGGACGCGGCGGCCCGCCGCGCCGAGCGGGGGCGGGGCGCGGAGCTGGCCCCGTCGACCCTGGTGCATCCGAGGTACGGCGGCTGACGGAGGCGACGGCGCGGCCCGGCCTGAGTAGGCTCGGTTTCCATGGAGCATGAGGTGTTCGTCCCGGTCCCGGCCGAGGTTCTGCGCGCGACGCTCACGGACCCGGGCCGGGTGGTGCGCTGCGTACCCGGCTTCCAGCGCGACGCCGACGCGGAGGCGGGTCCCCTCACGGGCCGGCTCAAGGTGCGGGTCGGCGGCCACACCATCACCTACCGGGGCGCCCTGGAGGTGGTCGAGCGCGACGGCGCCCTCACCTACGAGGGCCAGGGCGCCGAGGCCCGGGGCAACGGCACGGCGGAACTGACCCTCGCCGTCGTCCTCACCCCGGTGGCCGAGGGCACGAGGCTGAGCTTCACCGGCGCCCTGACGGCGACCGGCCGGCTCGCCGAGGCGACGGACGAGGCACGATCCACGGCCGGCACACGGCTGCTCGACCGCTTCGCGGAGGCTTTGGCGGCCCTGGCGGGGCAGCCGGAGCCGGAGGAGCCGACCCCCGGAGCGCCCGAAGAGGCCGCCGCCTCCGAGCCGGACGCCGAGGCCGAGCCTGTCGCCGCCGCCTCCGAGGCCGCCGACACCGAGTCCGCCTCTGGGCCCGCCACCCAGCCCGACGACGACACAGACGCCGACCCCGACACCGACACCGAGCCCGACACCGACGACGACGGTGTCGACGACGGGGTCGAGGAGCCCCGTCGGGATTCAGGTCTCGACGGGCCCGTCCCCCCGCCCCCCCTCGACCCCCTCCTCGGCGAGGACTTCGGCGACACCCCCCTCGCCTTCCCCGTCCCGCAGCCCGCCGCCGAGGCCGCCCACGCCCGCCGGACGATGATCGGGCGGAGCGCCGAGGAGGTCGACCACGCCCCGCCGCGCGGCCGGTACGCCCCCATGCCCGCCCCCGAGGCGTCGAGCGCCGGTGCCACGCTGCGCTGGATCGCGCCGGCCGCGGCCCTCGCGCTCGCCTCCGCCGTCGTCGTCGGCAGGGCACTGCGCCGACGCCGCTGAAACCTGCCCGGAAAGGGTCGGTCACGTTCGAGGTCTCGCACGATTAGGGTCGGGGCGTGAGCATGCAGACGCGACTGACGGCGGGCGACGCCGAGTTGACCATCAGCCCCGAGAACGGCTGCCGGATCGAGAGCCTGCGCCTCGGCGGCACCGAGGTGCTGCGCCAGGGCGAGCGGTACGGGAGCTTCCCGATGGTGCCCTGGTGCGGGCGGACCGAGAACGGCCGCTTCCGCAACGGTGCGACGACCCATGAACTGCCGGTCAACGCGGCCCCGCACGCCATCCACGGCACCGTCCGCGACCTCGCCTGGAAGACCGCCAGGACCTCCGCCACCGAGGCCGTCTTCACCTGCGAGCTCGGGGACCCGTGGCCGTACACGGGCACGGTGACGCAGGTGTTCGAGCTGGCCGAGGACTCCCTCACCCTGCGCTTCGGGGTGGAGACCTACGACGCCTCCTTCCCGGCGCAGGCCGGCTGGCACCCCTGGTTCCTGCGCAACCTCGGCGGAGGCGGTCAGGACGTGCGGATCGGCTTCACCGCCGCCTGGCAGGAGGAGCGCGGCGACAACCACCTCCCCACCGGGCGCAGGATCGATCCCCTGCCCGGCCCCTGGGACGACTGCTTCGGCATGCCCGACGGTGTCGACGTCACCCTCACCTGGCCGGAGGAGCTGGAGCTCAAGGTCACCAGCCGTGCCGAGTGGGTCGTGATCTACGACGAGCCCGAGGAAGCCGTCTGCGTCGAGCCGCAGTCCGGTCCGCCGAACGGCCTCAACACCCACCCGCGCCTGGTCACCCCGATCGACCCGCTGGAGGTCGAGAGCACCTGGAGCTGGCGGCGCCTCTGACCAGTGCCCTCTAAGCTCAGGGGCATGACTGACGTACGCGCTGAGCTGCTCCAGCAGATCAAGGACAAGGCCGTGGTGCACGGCAAGGTGACCCTCTCCTCGGGTCTGGAAGCCGACTACTACATCGACCTGCGCCGGATCACGCTGGACGGCGAGGCCGCGCCGATGGTGGGTCAGGTCATGCTCGACCTCACGGCCGACCTGGACTTCGACTGTGTCGGCGGTCTGACCCTGGGCGCCGACCCGGTCGCGACCTCGATGCTGCACGCCTCCGCCGCGCGCGGGCAGCGCCTGGACGCCTTCGTCGTACGGAAGGCGCAGAAGGCGCACGGGATGCAGCGCCGGATCGAGGGCACGGACGTCAAGGGCCGTCGCTGCCTCGTGGTCGAGGACACCTCGACCACCGGCGGTTCGCCGCTGACCGCGGTCGAGGCCGTCCGTGAGGCCGGCGGCGAGGTCGTCGCCGTGGCCACGATCGTCGACCGGGGCGCCGCCGACGCCATCGCGGGGGCGGGTCTGACGTACCTCACCGGCTTCCAGCTGGCCGATCTCGACCTGGCGTAACCGGCGCGAAGTCGTGACCTAGGTCCCGGACCCCGGTGGTAACTGTCTTGACCTGCGTTTTTGCCTAGCGGCGGAGTGTTTCACGTGAAACACTCCGCCCCTTCGTCTGCCATGCCCGTGGGAGCCCGGACGAGAGTCTGGAAGGATGGGCGTCGACGATGACGTCGCCCCCAGGTCAGGGACAGCAACGCACACACCCCGCACATCACAAGGAGCGGACGAATGCCCATCGCAACCCCCGAGGTCTACAACGAGATGCTCGACCGGGCGAAGGCAGGCAAGTTCGCCTACCCGGCCATCAACGTGACCTCGTCCCAGACCCTGCACGCTGCTCTGCGCGGCTTCGCGGAGGCCGAGAGCGACGGCATCATCCAGATCTCGACCGGCGGAGCCGAGTTCCTGGGCGGTCAGTACAACAAGGACATGGTCACGGGCGCCGTTGCCCTGGCCGAGTTCGCGCACATCGTCGCCGCGAAGTACGACATCACGGTCGCGCTGCACACCGACCACTGCCCGAAGGACAAGCTGGACAGCTACGTCCGTCCGCTGATCGAGGTCTCCGCCGAGCGCGTCGCCCGTGGCGACAACCCGCTGTTCCAGTCGCACATGTGGGACGGCTCCGCCGAGACCCTGGCCGACAACCTGGCCATCGGCCAGGAGCTGCTCGCCAAGGCCGCCGCCGCCAAGATCATCCTTGAGGTCGAGATCACCCCGACCGGCGGCGAGGAGGACGGTGTCAGCCACGAGATCAACGACGAGCTGTACACCACCGTCGACGACGCTCTCCGCACCGCCGAGGCCCTCGGCCTGGGCGAGAAGGGCCGCTACCTGCTCGCCGCCTCCTTCGGCAACGTGCACGGCGTCTACAAGCCGGGCAACGTCGTGCTCCGCCCCGAGCTCCTCAAGGACCTCCAGGCGGGCGTGGCCGAGAAGTACGGCAAGGCCTCCCCGTTCGACTTCGTCTTCCACGGCGGCTCGGGCTCCACGGCCGAGGAGATCGCGACCGCGCTCGAGAACGGCGTCGTGAAGATGAACCTCGACACCGACACGCAGTACGCGTTCACGCGTCCGGTGGCGAACCACATGTTCAAGAACTACGACGGTGTCCTGAAGGTCGACGGCGAGGTCGGCGTCAAGTCGACCTACGACCCGCGCACCTGGGGCAAGCTGGCCGAGGCCGGCATGGCCGTCCGCGTGACCGAGGCGTGCGCGGCGCTGCGCTCGACCGGCACCAAGCTGAAGTAGTTCACGAGTGGCGTGAGCGCAGGGCCCGGCACCTTTCGAGGTGCCGGGCCCTCGTGCGTGGCCCCCAGCGGGGCGAATGCCCACAACGGATGCACCCGGCCGCCCCCGCGAGGACCATGGCAGGCATGGACATCCGGATGAGCTCGGGGACCGGGCGGTGGATCGTCTTCACGACCGTCCTCGGGTCCGGGATGGCGCTGCTCGACTCCACCGTCGTCAATGTCGCCCTGCCGCACATCGGCGAGGACCTCGACGCCGACCTCGGCGCGCTGCAATGGACGGTCAACGCCTACATGCTGACGCTTGCCGGGCTGATCCTGCTCGGCGGGGCGCTCGGTGACCGGTACGGGCGGCGTCGTGTCTTCGTCATCGGGGTGGTGTGGTTCGCGCTCGCCTCGCTGCTGTGCGGGCTCGCGCCGAACGCCGAAGTGCTGATCGCCGCCCGCGCCCTCCAGGGCGTGGGCGGGGCGCTGCTCACGCCCGGGTCGCTCGCGCTGATCCAGGCCAGTTTCCACGAGGACGACCGGGCGAAGGCGGTCGGGCTCTGGTCGGGTTTCGGCGGGGTGGGCGCGGCGATCGGGCCGTTCGTGGGCGGCTGGCTGGTGGACGGGCCCGGCTGGCGGTGGGTGTTCCTGCTGAACGTGCCGCTCGCCGTCCTCTGCGTGCCCGTCGCGCTGCGGCACGTGCCGGAGTCGCGGGACGAGACCGCGCGCGGCCGGTTCGACGTCCTCGGCGCGGTCCTGGGTGCGGCGGCGCTCGCGTTCGTGACGTACGCGCTGATCGGAGCGGCCTGGTGGGCGGGGGCGGTCGGGGTCGTCATCGGGGCCGGGTTCGTGGTGGTGGAGCGGCGGCGCGGCGGGTCCGCGATGGTGCCGCCGTCGATCTTCGCGTCCCGGATCTTCACGGCGGTCAACCTGGTCACGCTCTGTGTGTACGCGGCTTTCGGCGGCTTCTTCTTCCTGGCGGCCCTCCAGCTCCAGGTGGTCTCCGGCTACTCGGCCCTCGGCGCCGGTACGGCCCTGCTGCCGACGACCGTCCTGATGCTGCTGCTCTCGGCGAAGTCCGGGGAGCTGGGGGAGCGGATCGGGCCCCGGATCCCGCTCACGGTCGGGCCGCTGCTGTGCGCCGCGGGCATGCTCCTGATGCTGCGGGTCGGTGCGGACGCCTCGTACGTACGGGACGTGCTGCCGGCCCTGCTTGTGCTCGGGCTCGGTATGACGGCCCTGGTCGCCCCGCTGACCGCGACCGTGCTCGCCTCGGTGGACGTGTCGAGGGCGGGTCTCGCGAGCGGCATCAACAACGCGGCGGCGCGCGCGGCCGGGCTGCTCGCGGTGGCGGCGCTGCCGATGCTCGCGGGGATGGGCCCGGAGGCGTACCGCTCGGCGGAGGAGTTCGGGGAGACGTTCCGGCGGGCGATGCCGATGTGCGCGGGGATCCTGGTGGTGGGCGCGGTGCTCGCCTGGACGACCCTGCGCACCCCGGCGACACGGGCGGACTGCCACCCGGGGTGCAAGGTGCACTGCGGAGTGACGTCACCGCCGCTCGAACCGGGGGAGCGGGAGCCGCGTGCGGGGGCTCCCGACTGAGGCAGACTGGGGCCCATGGCCATGCATGAGAACCTCCTGGGGGGACCCGCCCCCACCCACCTGCCCGACGACCCGGGTCCGCGCGAGCTGCTCGCGAACGGTACGGCTCCGGCGGACGTCGCCGCGAAGTACCCGACCTCCTCGCTCGCCTGGGCCCAGCTCGCCGACGACGCGTACGAGCGCGGCTCGGTCGTCGAGTCGTACGCCTACGCCCGTACCGGCTACCACCGCGGCCTCGACGCGCTGCGCCGCAACGGCTGGAAGGGCCACGGCCCGGTGCCGTGGGAGCACGAGCCGAACCGCGGCTTCCTGCGCGCGCTGCACTCGCTCGCCCGCGCGGCCGGCGAGATCGGCGAGAAGGACGAGTACGAGCGCTGCACGACCTTCCTGCGGGACTCCTCGGAGACCGCGGCGGAGACGCTCGGCTGACCTTTCCCCCCTGCCCGCCGGACACTCTTTTCCCCGTTGCGGGGAAAGGGTGTTCGACCGGATCGGTACGATCCCCTGGGGGACCGCAGTACTCAATGGGGGGAAGTCTGACGTGGGCAACCGTGCCGCATCCGCAGGACGGCGACGAACGCCGAGCCGGCGGAGGGGCAGAGACAGACGCGGCCCCGTGCGCCGGCTCGCGCTGCCGACCCTGGTCCTGATGACGGTCGCGCTCGGCGCGGGCGTCGCCCTCGCCCACTTCAACGGCCCGGGGACGGACGACTCGGCGGCTCCGGCCCCCGCCCCCGCCAGCGCCCTGGACCCGGCGACGGGCGCCCCGGCCCCGACGACGGCATCCCCGGCCCCCAAGGCCACGACGGCGAAGCCGAAGCCCAGGCCGACGCCGTCGGCGAAGCCGAAGCCCACCCCGAAGAAGACCACGGTGCCGAAGTCCGGCGCCGGGACCTTCACCACCGCGCAGGCCTCGGGCGACGCGGTCGGTGACAGCGGCGTCCTGCGCCGCTACCGGGTGCAGGTCGAGGACGGCGTCGACCTCTCGGCGCGCGAGACGGCCGCCGAGATCCAGCGGATCCTGGCGCATCCGCGCGGCTGGGCCGCGCACGGCCGGGGCCGCTTCCAGCTGGTCTCGGAGAACGCCGACTTCGTCATCCGGATCGCCACCCCGGACACGGCCGACGCCCTCTGCGCCCGGCAGGGCCTCAACACCCGCGGCGAGCTGAACTGCGAGACCACCGACGGTGTCGTCGTGAACCTCAAACGCTGGATGCTCGGCTCGCCCACCTTCGCCGGGCCGCCCGCCGAGTACCGGCATCTGATCATCAACCACGAGGTCGGGCACGAGATAGGCATCCGGCAGCACATGGGCTGCGGCGGCCCGGGCAAGCTCGCACCGGCGATGATGCAGCAGATCAAGGGCCTGGACGGCTGTCGGTCGAACGCTTTTCCGTATGACGAAGACGGGAACTACATCACCGGCCCGATCGTGTCATGATGCGGTTGGGACGACGCGCGTCGCAGCGCGCCTCCCGAGGGGACCGGGGCTCCCGTGCCGCACGGAACGACGCGGACACGGTGGAGCAGACCGCTACCCGGTAGTTCGTATCGAGGAGACAGAAATGTCACTCTTCCCGGGTTCTCCCGATTCCGGAGCCGGTTCGGTCGCCGACGACCCGAATCTCGACTTCGCCGGCACGACGCCGTACGAGGACTACGTCCAGGCGGACGTCCTCACCCACCTCCAGCACCTCCGCTCGGACGACCCGGGCGAGATGGTCTTCCTGGTCACCACCCAGGTCATGGAGCTGTGGTTCACGGTCATCGTCCACGAGTGGGAGACCGCGAGCCGCGCCCTGCGCGAGGACCGCGTCCCCGTCGCGATGGACGCGCTCAAGCGCTCCGTGCGCGAGCTCGAGGCCCTCAACCACTCCTGGCGGCCCCTCGCGCAGCTCACCCCCGCCCAGTTCAACGCCTACCGGTCCGCGCTCGGCGAGGGCTCCGGCTTCCAGTCCGCGATGTACCGGCGGATGGAGTTCCTGCTCGGCGAGAAGTCCGCGTCCATGCTCGTCCCGCACCGGGGCGCGCCCCGCGTGCACGCCGAGCTGGAGAAGGCGCTCCAGGAGCCGAGCCTGTACGACGAGGTGCTCGCGTTCCTGGGCCGCCGCGGCCTGCCCGTGCCGGCCGCGGTCCTCGGACGTGACCTGTCGCAGCGGTACGAGCCGTCCCCCGAGGTCGAGGCGGTCTGGGCCGGGATCTACGCGGACGCCGACCAGAACGGCGAGCTCGTCCGGCTCGGCGAGGCCCTGAGCGACGTCGCGGAACTGGTCTGGCGCTGGCGCAACGACCACCTGGTGGCGACCCGCCGGGCGATGGGCGCGAAGACCGGCACCGGCGGTTCGGCGGGCGTGGCCTGGCTGGAGAAGCGGGCGCAGAAGAACGTGTTCCCGGAGCTCTGGACGGCCCGCAGCCATGTCTGACGACCTGCGACAGGCGACGCTGCCCGACGACTCGCGACAGACGACGTTCTCCGACGACCTGCGACGCAGGGCTCTGGAGCTCGACGCCGCCGACGAGCTGGCCAAGCACCGCGAGAAGTTCGCCCTCGACGCGGACACCGTCTACCTCGACGGCAACTCCCTCGGCGCGCTGCCCGCCCACGTCCCCGCCCGCATGGCCGACGTCATCACCCGTGAGTGGGGCGAGCTGCGGATCCGTTCCTGGGACGAGTCAGGCTGGTGGACCGCGCCCGAGCGGATCGGTGACCGGATCGCGCCGATCGTCGGCGCCGCGCGGGGACAGATCGTGGTCGGCGACTCGACCAGCGTGAACGTCTTCAAGGCGGTCGTCGCGGCGGCCCGCCTGAGCGGTGACGGCCGGGACGAGATCCTCGTCGACGCGACGACCTTTCCCACGGACGGGTACATCGCCCAGTCGGCCGCCCGGATGACGGGTCACCGGATCGTGGCGTGCGACCCGACCGCGATGGCGGACGCGGTGAGCGAGCGCACGGCCCTCGCGCTCGTCAACCACGTCGACTTCCGCACCGGCCGCCTCCAGGACCTGCCCGGCATCACGGCCGCGCTGCACGCGGCGGGCGCGCTCGCCGTCTGGGACCTGTGCCACAGCGCGGGCGCCCTGCCCGTCGGCCTGGACGCGCACGGGGTCGACCTGGCCGTCGGCTGCACGTACAAGTACCTGAACGGCGGGCCCGGTTCGCCGGCCTACCTGTACGTCGCCGAACGTCACCAGGGCGGCTTCGACTCGCCGCTCCCCGGCTGGAACTCGCACGCCGACCCGTTCGCCATGACCCCCGGGTACGAGGCGGCCGCGGGCGCCGTACGGGGCCGGGTCGGCACGCCCGACATCCTCTCCCTGCTGGCCCTCGAAGCGTCGCTCGACGTCTGGGACGGGGTCGCGATCGAGGACGTACGGGCCAAGTCCCTCGCGCTCACGGACTTCTTCCTGGAGTGCGTGCGGGCGTACGTGCCGGAGGGCCGCGTCCGCTCCGTGACGCCGGAGGCGCACGGGGAGCGCGGCAGCCAGACCGCGCTGAGCTGTGAGGACGCGCCGGCCGTCATGGCGGAGCTGATCCGGCGCGGAGTCGTGGGCGACCTGCGCAGGCCGGACGTGCTGCGGTTCGGCTTCACGCCGCTGTACGTCGGGTTCGAGGACGCGGAACGAGCGGCCCGGACCCTCGCGGAAGTCCTGGCCGACCTCCCCGCCCGAGGTCGTACGGTCTGATCATCGCCTGATCGGCGGGGGCCGTACGCCTGGTACGGTCCCCGCAGGTCAGGCCAATTCGGCCTCGTATCCGAGAGGTTGGAACAACATGCCGGACCCCGCCGCGCGCGGTGCCGCCGAAGAGGCGTCCGCGTTCTCGCACCCGGCCGTCGCCCCCGACGCCTCCGCCGCGTACGGCGAGCACCCGGACCAGGTGATCGACTTCTACGCGCCGCGCGGCGGAGCGACCCGGGCACCGCTCGTCGTCGCCCTGCACGGCGGCGCCTGGCGGGCCCCGTACGACCGCCGGCACCTGACGCCGTTCGTGGACTTCCTGGCCCGCCGGGGCTTCGCCGTGGCGAACGTAGAGTACCGGCGCGGCAGCGACATCCCCCGGCAGGGCGGCGCGGCCCCGGCCGCCGGGCGCTGGCCGGAGACCTTCGACGACGTGGCCGCCGCGCTCGACGCGGTCCCGGCCCTGGCCGCCGCGCACCTGCCGGGGGCCGACACCGGCCGGATCGTGCTCACCGGGCACTCGGCGGGCGGCCAGCTCGCCCTCTGGGCCGCCGCCCGGCACGTGCTGCCGCCCGGCTCCCCGTGGCGCCTGCCCGCCCCGCCCCCGCTGCGCGGGGTCGTCGCCCTCGCCCCCATCGCCCACTTCGGACGGGCCGTCGAACTGGGCGTCTGCGGCGGCGCGGTCACCGAACTGCTCGGCGGCCCGTCCACGTACGAGGAGCGGGCCGCGTACACCGACCCCTCGGCCCTGCTCCCGACCGGGATCGCGACGACGGTCGTGCAGGGGCGCGAGGACCTGGACGTGCCGTACGGCGTGGCGGACGCGTACGCGGAGGCGGCGGCGTGCGCGGGCGAGACGGTGGGCCTGACGCTCCTCGAAGGGGTCGGCCACTTCCCCCTGATCGACCCGTCGGCGGACGCGTGCGCGGTCGTCGCGGAGGAACTCACGCAACTGGCCTGGTGAGGTCGGACATCCCGTACAACCCTTCGAACCGGTCACGGGTCTCATCGGGCACGGCACTCCCGTGTCCGGTTCCTTTCGTGGGGGTTCACCTTGCAGTTCCGCTCCACCCGTCTCGCCCTGGCCGTCACCGCCGTCCTCACGGTCACGGCCGTCGGCGCCGGCACACTGGCCACCGCGCCGGCGGCCTTCGCGGCCACCGCGGCCCCGGCCGGCCAGGTCGCCGCCGCCCTTCCCGTCTTCCCCGAGGGCTCCCAGCTCGCGGGCGTGGGCGCCACCGGTTTCCTCACCTTCTCCTTCGACCGGTCCGGGAACAAGACCCTGCTCTGGACCCCGTTCGACGGGGGGACCGCCACGCGGCTCCAGGCGCCCGAGGGCGGCGGCGTCACCGTGGTGGGCAGCGACGTGGCCGTCATCCGTGAGGCCGGCGGGACCGCCGGGACACGGTCGTTCGCCCTGCGGAACATGGCCGACCCGTCCGCCCCGGTCGTGGACATCGACCTCGGCGCGCTGAACGGGAACTACGTCGTCGCACTGAGCCCGACGAGCGTGCTCGCGCAGGTGACGAAGGAGGACGGCACGGCGGAACTGCACGTCGTGACCAAGAACGGCACCACGACGACCAGCCGCGAGGTCTCGGGCCTGCCGGCGGACGCCACCGAGTTCACCGGCTCGACGGTGCGCGACGGCTCCGTCCTCGTGGGGTACGCGACGGGTCCGGAGTCCGCGCGGACCGGCGGCCGGGCCCTGATCGACGTCGCGGCCGGGACGGTCTCCGAGACGTACTCCGCCGCCGAATCCGGGTACGACTTCACCAGCCTGATGTTCTCCGGTTCGCACGTGGCCTGGCTCGACTACACGGTCGGCACCGGGCTGTACGTCACATCCGTCGACCGTGGCACGGGTGAGGAGAGGAAGAGCGTCCTGGGCAGCCGCTCCCACGAGTGGTACGCCCAGCTCGTGGGCGGCTGGCTGGTGTACGGCGGTTCCGAGACGCCCCTCAGGGCCGTCTCCCTGGCCACCGGCGAGACCCGCCACCTCCTCGACCACGTGTCCGGCACGGCCGGCTCGGGCGACGGCACCGCGGTGGTGAGCGGCGGCCGGGCCACCGACGGCGAAGGACTGTTCCGCGTCGCGGCCGGGGCGGACGGCACCCCGACGGTCACCAAGGTGGCGGAGACGGGCACGGTGGTCATCCCGCTGGAGATCGACCAGACGCACGTCCCCGAGGTGGCGGAACTCGGTAAGACGAGTGCCGGCGTCACCCTGGGCTGGAAGCTGTCGCGCGCCGACGCCTCCGTGGACGTCACGCTCACCCACATCGCCACCGGCGCGGAGTTCACGAAGCGCCTGACGGACCCCGAGAGCGGCACCCTGTTCTCCTTCACGTGGGACGGCGTCATCGAGGAGGTGGACGCCGCGGGCGTGGTCCGGTCCGTGGACGCGCCCAACGGCAAGTACGCCGTCGAGGCCGAGGCGACGCTGCGCGACGGCTCCGGCGAGCCCGCCTACCAGGGCGCGTTCATGAACATCGTCCGCGCGTACAACCCGCACGACTTCAACGACAACGGCTCCACCGACGTCCTGGCCCGGGACGCCGGAGGCGTGCTGTGGCGCGACGACCTGCGGAACCATCCGTACGAAGGCCGGATCGTGACCTCCAAGTCCACCCGTATCGGCGGGGGCTGGGGGGCGTACAAGCAGATCGAGGCCGTCGGCAACGTCGGCGGCGCCGCCCACGGCGATGTGGTCGCGGTCGACGGCTCCGGCGTGCAGTGGCTCTACCTGGGCAAGGGCGACGGCACGTTCGCCCCCCGGTTGAACGTCGGCACCGGATGGCAGGCCTACAACAAGACCGCCGCGGGCTCGGACCTCGACGGCGACGGCCGTCCCGACCTGGTGGCCACGGACGCCGCCGGCTCCTTGTGGTTCTACAAGGGCACCGGCAGCTACGCGAAGCCGTTCGCTCCCCGCGTCCGGGTCGGCGGCGGCTGGCAGGCCTACAACCACCTCACCGCCGTCGGGAACATCGCCGGCATGGCCGCCGGGGACCTGGTCGCGCGCGACACCGCCGGCATTCTCTGGCTGTACCAGGGCGACGGCCGCGGCGGCTTCGCGCCCCGGATGCCGATCGGCGGCGGCTGGAACGCGTTCACCCAGCTGGTCGGCGCCGGTGACCTCGACGGCGACGGACGCCCGGACATGATCGCGTACGGGCCGGGCGGCACGTACGTCTACCGCTCGACGGGCTCCGTCTCCGGCCCCTTCACCCGGCAGGCGACGGACCTGTACGCGCTCCAGGGCACCCGCTACAACAGCGTCGCCTGAGGACCGGCTAGTCCTCAAGAGGGACCCGGAAGGATCCGCATCCAGCGGGACGACCGGGTCCCCCACCCCCCGTACCGTGGTCGGCGTGACCCAGACACAGCCCACCGAGACGAGCCGCAGCCCCGAGTTCCGCCTGGTGCAGGTGGCCCTCGGGGGGCTGCGCCAGGAACTCTTCCACGACGCCTTCGCCTACCGCCCGCTGCCGCGCATGGATGTGAACGGCGGCGTCGGCCGCCGCCTTCCGAAGCGGATACGCCCGTACGTCGGCCTGCTCCCGCACGCGATCGTCGCCTTCTGCGCCTTCGTGATCTTCCTGATCGGGTACGACCGGGTCGACGGCGCCATCGGGCCCGCCGACTTCGTGTTCGCCTCGATCCCGTTCCTGATCGTGCTCGCCACCCTCATCAGGCCCGTCTTCGCCTTCTGGGCCTCGCTCGTCTCGACGCCCTTCCTCGCGTTCCTCGGCGGCTACTGGGGCGGCTGGCCGTGGACGGACAACGCGTTCGCCGCCCACGTGGTCGTCCTCACCGTCGTCGCCGCCCGCACCGGCCCCCGTACCGCCGGATGGATGTGGGCCGGGACGGCGGGCTACGCCCTCTTCGCCGAGATGTTCCTCGGCGTGGGGCACGGCTCCGACTCGATGCCGCTCCTGTTCGTCGCCGCCCTCGCGCTGCTCGCCGTCACCGTGGTCCAGGTCCGCCGCCAGGCCACCCGCGAGGTGACCGCGCAGCAGACCGTCACCGCCGAGGAGCGTTCCAAGCGGACCGTCCTGGAGGAGCGCACCACCATCGCCCGTGAGCTGCACGACGTCGTCGCCCACCACATGTCGGTGGTCGCGATCCAGGCGGAGGCCGCCCCGTACCGGGTGGAGAACCCGCCGCCCGAGCTCGAACAGGCCTTCCTCACGATCCGCGAGAACGCCGTCGCCGCGCTGACCGAGCTGCGCCGCATCCTCGGTGTCGTACGCGCCGAGGACTACGAGGCCCCCGACGCCCCGCAGCCGACCCTCGGCGACCTGGACACCCTCGTCCGCAACGTCACCGAGGCCGGGCTCGTCGTCGAGAAGACGGTCACCGGCGCGGTGCGTGAGCTGCCGCAGGGCGTGGAGCTGTCCGCGTACCGCATCGTCCAGGAGGCCCTGTCGAACGTGCTGCGGCACGCGCCGGGCGCGGCGGCGAAGGTCGAGGTCAGCTATGTCCTCGGCGGTCTCGGGCTGCGGATCGCCAACGGCCCCGCGCGCGGGCTCGTCAAGCCGTCGCCGGGCGCCGGGCACGGCATCACCGGCATGCGGGAGCGGGTGACGATGCTGGGCGGCGAGATGACCGCGGAGGAGACCGCGGACGGCGGCTACGAGGTGGCCGCGTTCGTCCCCGTGAGCCGTGAGGAGAGCGTGGAATGAGCATCAAGGTGCTGATCGTCGACGACCAGATCATGGTCCGCGAGGGCTTCTCGGTGCTGCTCGGCGCGATGCCGGACATCGAGGTCGTCGGAGAGGCCGTCAACGGCCGGGAGGCCGTCGCGCAGGTCGCGGCCCTCCACCCGGACGTGGTCCTCATGGACATCCGCATGCCGGAGCTGAACGGCATCGACGCCACCCGGGAGATCGTCGCCGCCGACGCGGACGCGAAGGTGCTCGTCCTGACCACCTTCGACCTGGACGAGTACGTGTACCAGGCGCTGCGCGCAGGCGCCTCCGGCTTCCTGCTCAAGGACGCCTCGGCCCGGCAGCTCGCGGAGGGCGTACGGGTCGTCGCGGCCGGCGAGGCGCTGCTCGCGCCGACCGTCACGAGGCGGCTGATCACCGAGTTCGCGAAGGCGCCGGGGAGCTCCCCGCGTCCGCCGGCGATGGCGCGGATCGGGGAGCTGACGGAGCGGGAGACGGAGGTGCTCGTCCTGATCGCCCAGGGCCTGTCGAACGCCGAGATCGCCGAGCATCTGGTCGTCGCCGAGTCCACGATCAAGACGCATGTGAGCCGGATCCTGGTGAAGCTGGCCCTGCGGGACCGGACGCAGGCGGCGGTGTTCGCGTACGAGGCGGGTCTGGTGCGGGTCGGGGGCCAGGACCGATCCAAGGGGTAGCGTCCGTTCATGGACGCCACCGAGGCCGCCGCCGCCTTCGACCCCTGGTCCGCCGATTTCGTCGCCGATCCGTACCCCGCGTACGCCCGGCTCCGTGCCACGGGCCGGGCGCACTGGTTCGCCCCCACCCGCCAGTGGCTGATCCCGCACCACGAGGACGTGTCGGCGCTCCTGCGGGACCGGCGGCTCGGGCGTACGTACACCCACCGCTTCACCCACGAGCAGTTCGGGCAGGAGCCGCCGGCGGCCGCGCACGAGCCGTTCCACACGCTCAACGACCACGGACTCCTCGATCTGGAGGCGGCCGACCACACCCGGATCCGGCGGCTCGTGTCGAAGGCGTTCACGCCGAGGACGGTGGAGAACCTGGCGCCGACGGTACGGCGGCTCGCCGCCGGTCTCGTCGGGGACCTGGTCGCGGCGGGCGGCGGCGATCTGCTCGCCTCGGTCGCCGAGCCCCTCCCCGTGGCGGTGATCGCCGAGATGCTCGGAGTGCCGGAGGACGACGAGGAGCGGGGGCGGCTGCGGCCCTGGTCGGCGGCGATCTGCGGGATGTTCGAGCTGAATCCGTCGGAGGAGGCGGCCAGGCGGGCGGTCGGGGCCTCGATCGAGTTCTCGGACTACCTGCGGGAGTTGATCGCGCGGCGGCGCCGGGAGCCGGGGGACGATCTGATCTCGTCCCTGATCGCGGTGGAGGAGCTGACCGAACAGGAGATGATCTCCACCTGTGTGCTCCTCCTGAACGCGGGCCACGAGGCGACGGTGAACACCACGGTCAACGGCTGGTGGACGCTCCTGAAAGAGGGCGTCCGTCCGGATCCCGAAAAGTTGTCCACAGCTGTGGACGAACTTCTGCGTTACGACACCCCGCTCCAGATGTTCGAGCGCTGGGTCCTCGACGACATCGAGCTCGACGGCGTGACGATCCCGCGCGGCTCCGAGGTCGCCCTGCTCTTCGGCTCCGCCAACCGCGACCCGGCCCGCTTCGGTCCCACCGCCGACACCCTCGACCTCACCCGCGCCGACAACCCGCACGTCACCTTCGGCGCCGGGATCCACTACTGCCTGGGCGCCCCGCTCGCCCGCCTCGAACTGACCGCTGTCTTCGGCGAGTTGCTGAGGCAGGCGCCGGGGATGAGGCTCGCGGCCGAACCGGTGTGGAAGCCGGGGTACGTGATCCGGGGCTTCGAGGAGCTGCGGGTGGAGGTGTGAGGGAGGCGCCCGCAAGGCGGCTCAGGGCACCCAGATCTCCTCCTGACGGACCCGGGGGCTCAGAGGCGGGGCGAGCCGGGCGAGCAGCGCGGTGCTCTCGGCCCCGCCCGTCGGCCGGTACGGCTCCGCCGGCCACAGCGCGCGTCCCTCGAACCACGGCACGACGACCGGCAGGCCGTCGGCGGAGTGATCGCGCCAACCGCGCAGCTCGACGGTGCCGGTGGGCTCCGGCGGCAGCCCGAGCCACGGGTGCTTCCGCGTGCCGGGGGACAGCAGCACGAGCAGCCCCTCCGGCAGGGCGTCCGGCCCGCCGTGGGCGTGGAAGAGGACCAGGACGGGCGCCCCGCCGCGCGGATCGTGGAGCAGCACGTACCGCCGGGGGGCGGGTACGGGGGAGCGCGCCGCCCGGGCCATCACCCGGACCGCGGGGAGGCCGGCGGTCAGCATCCGGTGGCCGGAGTGGACGAGCGCCACGAGGGCCAGGATCGCCGCGACGTACAGGTGCATCAGGGTGCCGCCCTCCGGCCGGACGAGCGCGGCCGCGCCCATGGCGACGCAGCCGGCCAGCGTGACGATCACCTGGCCGATCCCGGCGGTCCGCCGCAGGCTCCGCACCCGCCACCACGGCACCTCGCGGGCGTCCGCCTCCGGGCGCCGGACCCGGGTCTGCGGAACGGCCTGCCGCTCGGCGTGCGCCGCGAGCCGCGCGTACGTCGGGGCGCTGCCGGTGTCGGACCGCCGCTTGACCGGACTCACGCGCGGGGCGGGGACCGGGACCGGCTCCGGCACCGGTGTCGGCGTGACCGGCACCGGCGGCACGACCCTCGGCACCTGTCCCAGCGGCTGGGCGAGGGCCGCGCGGTCGAGGATCCCCGACCGTTCGGCCTGCTCCACGATCCGGTGCCGTGCCCGTCGGTGCCGTACCGGCCTGGCCCAGATCAGCGCCCCGCCGCCGGGCGGTGCGAGCACCCCTCCCCGGGCCGGGTCCCCGCACCACCACATCACCCCGTCGGGCCCCGGCCGCAGCAGCTCGTACCGCTGCCGCATCGCCACCGCCTCCAGCGGCCACAGCCCGTCCCCGTCCAGGGACCGCAGGACGACGGCCTCGGTGGTCCGCATGCTCCGTACCGACACCGCCGCGTGGGCCGACCAGCCCCCGGAGCCGAGGGCGCGCCGCATCCGCCGCGCCAGGGCCCAGGCCCCGGCGCCGGTACCGGACGCGAGCACGCCCAGGACGACGAGCGCGCCGATCAGGTCGCCCGTCCACGTCTCTCCCGGCGCCACGAGCGCGACTCCGGCGGCGAGGGCGAACAGGAGGCCACCGGTCACCATCACGTCGCCCGCTCGCCGCCCGTACCGGCGCAGCGCCTCCGCCGTCTCCGGCAGATCCAGCGCACGTGCCATCACGACCCCCCGCCCCGTTACGAAACCCCACCTGCCCCGCCCGCGACGGTAGACCCCAGCGGGGGCGGGCACCAGGCGGATGCGGGGGGGGCAGGGCGTCCCGGGCCCAGGGCGTCCCGGGCCAGGGCCAGCCGGGACCAGGATCAGCTCCGCAGCGAGGCCGGCCCCGCAGCGAGGCCGGCCCCGGGCAAGGCCGGCCCCGGGCAGGGCCAGCCCCGGCCCAGCCCCCGGACAAGGCCCCCCGCCGCCCGATCAACCCCGCGGCAGAACCAACCCCCACGCCCCCGCCCGCACCGTCCACGTCCGGCGGCGGACCGGGCCCGTCAGGCGGCCGTCCGCGCGGTAGCGGAAGGCCGGGCCCGAGACCGTGAGGATGTCGGCGGTGGTGTGCCGGGGCGGGGCGGACACGGGGTGGACGGTCACCTCGGCCGCCCCGGCGACCGAGCGGACCGTCAGGCTCTCCAGCGGGGTGTCCATGTCCGTGAGCAGCACCCCGTCCGCCTCCACCCGCAGCCGGTGGGTGCGGGTGGCGAGGGCCGCGGGGGCGGGGCGGACCAGGGTGCGGACCAGGGAGCGGCAGGTGCCCCAGACGGACGGGGCCGCCGAGGACAGGGCCGCGGTGGCGGGCACCTGGAGGTCGCCGAGGACGACCCCGTCACTGTCGTCGACCAGCAGGTCCAGGCGCCGCTCCGCCCCGCCGAGGACCGCCCGGGCCGCCGCCGGGACGGAGTGCGGCACGCCGAGGGCGTGGGCGACTTCCAGGGCGTCGGGAGGACCGATCGGGACGACGGAGATCACGGCCCCGGCGAGCTCCCGATCCCGGTGGAGCAGCGCCACCGTACGCAGCAGCGCGCGGTCGTCCCCGAGCACCACGGGGCGCCGCGAACCGCGCCTGGCCAGGGCTCGGGAGAATTCCTCCGGAGTGTCCGGCAGGCAGATCTTCGCTTCCGCGCCGGCGGACAGGACATCTTTCGCGATCCGTACGGACTCGCCGTCACTTCGGCGGGCGACCGGGTCGACAATGACCAGCAGCTGGTCGTGATCCGACACCTCGGTCCTTCCTCGGGTAGCATCTTTGTGCAAGAGCCCCTTGCGCTATTGCGCCAGGGGCTTCGTCTATTCCGGGGCACACCGGTGAGGCGGCGTATGCCCCTGACCTTGGACATGCCCCACCCGGAAGGGGTGTACGCCTGTGCCCGCACTTGTGCTGCTCGGTGCTCAGTGGGGTGACGAGGGCAAGGGAAAGGCCACCGATCTCCTCGGTGGATCCGTTGACTATGTAGTGCGCTACCAGGGCGGCAACAACGCCGGCCACACCGTCGTCGTGGGCGACCAGAAGTACGCGCTGCATCTTCTCCCTTCCGGAATCCTCTCGCCGGGGTGTACCCCGGTGATCGGAAACGGTGTCGTCGTCGACCCGGCGGTCCTGCTCTCCGAGCTGAGCGGACTGAACGACCGCGGCGTCGACACGTCGAAGCTCCTGATCAGCGGCAACGCTCATTTGATCACCCCGTACAACGTCACCCTCGACAAGGTGACGGAACGGTTCCTCGGCAAGCGCAAGATCGGCACCACGGGCCGTGGCATCGGCCCGACGTACGCCGACAAGATCAACCGCGTCGGCATCCGGGTCCAGGACCTGTACGACGAGTCGATCCTCGTCCAGAAGGTCGAGGCGGCGCTCGAGGGCAAGAACCAGCTGCTCGCCAAGCTGTACAACCGCCGCGCGATCGACGCCGCGCAGATCGTCGAGGAGATGCTCCAGTACGCGGAGCAGATCAAGCCGTTCGTCGCGGACACCACCCTGATCCTCAACAACGCGCTCGACGAGGACAAGGTCGTCCTGTTCGAGGGCGGCCAGGGAACGCTCCTGGACGTCGACCACGGCACGTACCCCTTCGTCACCTCCTCGAACCCGACCGCGGGCGGTGCCTGCACCGGCGCCGGCGTGGGCCCGACGAAGATCAGCCGGGTCATCGGCATCCTCAAGGCGTACACGACCCGTGTCGGCGCCGGCCCGTTCCCGACGGAGCTGTTCGACGAGGACGGCGAGGCGCTGCGCCGCATCGGCGGCGAGCGGGGTGTCACCACCGGCCGTGACCGTCGCTGCGGCTGGTTCGACGCGGTCATCGCGCGGTACGCGACCCGGGTCAACGGCCTGACCGACTTCTTCCTCACCAAGCTCGACGTGCTGACGGGCTGGGAGCAGATCCCGGTCTGTGTCGCGTACGAGATCGACGGCAAGCGCGTCGAGGAGCTGCCGTACTCGCAGACCGACTTCCACCACGCGAAGCCGATCTACGAGATGCTGCCGGGCTGGTCCGAGGACATCACGAAGGCGAAGACGTTCGCGGACCTGCCGAAGAACGCGCAGGCGTACGTGAAGGCGCTGGAGGAGATGTCGGGCGCGCCGATCTCCGCGATCGGCGTCGGCCCCGGCCGCACCGAGACGATCGAGATCAACTCGTTCCTGTAAGCGGTACGAGAGAAGGGCCCGCACCCCGGCGAACCGGGGGGCGGGCCCTTCGCCGTGTCCGTCAGTCGTCTTGAACTCGCCTTGTGGGCAAGAGGTGTTGGGCGCCTAATGGATCCCCACTGCGCAGGCTCCACGCGCGCGTTGCTCCATCACGGGGGGAAACCATGGGAACGCCAGGTACGCCAGGACCACCGCCCACACCGCCCACGCCGCCACCGCCCTCCCGCCCGCCCCAGGGCGGGTTCGGCACGATGCAGAGACTTCCGCTGGTCATCAGCAAGAGGGTGCTCTGGGTGAACGGGGCGGCCTATCCGCTGGAGAACATCGTCCGCGTCTACACCTTCGTCCTCCGGCCCCGCCGGGCCGAGGCCGTCCTCACGTTCGTGAAACGTGCCGGGCTCACGCTGCTCGCGGCTCTCGGCATCGGCTTCTTCGCCTTCCTGGCCGATGCCTTCGGCCGAGGGGACGAGCCGGGCGGCTTCCTGAGCTTCCTGTACGAGTTCTCCTTCCTGGCTGTCGCCGGTGCCCTGATCTGGTTCGTGGTCGACATGCTGACCGTGCTCACCGCCTCCTCGCACGACGTGCTGGCGATCGAGACGAACGGCCGGTCGACCGCGATGGTCTCCGGTGAACGCGGCTACCTGAACAGCCTCGTCGAGAAGATCGCGGCCACGATCGACGAACCGGACGCGGAACTCACGGTCACGGTGGGCGCGCTCACGATCAGCAGCCCCAGCAACTACTACTTCGGGGATTCCGTGAACATCTACGGCGGCAGTGGCAACACAGGGGTGGCGAAGTGACGACCGGGGACCACTACCACGGCGACGTGGTGCACATGAACCAGCCCACGAACAGCGTCGGCATCGACAAACGGCAGATGACCGCGGCGCCCACGCCCGCGGCCGCCGCCGACCTGGAGCGCGCCGTCCGCCAGCTGCTGCCGCTCCTCCAGGAGCTGCGGGAGCAACTGCCGCCGCTCGCGGCGCGGACCGTCGAGGCCGCGGAGGGGGAGCTCGACGGCTCCGCCGGCCCCGAGGCCCGGCGGACCGCCCTGGAGCGGGTCGGCGGCATCGCCGAGACGGCGGGCACGGTCGGCGCGCCCGCGCTCGCCGTGATCCTCCAGATCCTGGCGCTGCTCGGCGGCTGAGGCGCTTCCGGGCCGGACGCCTCTCAGGACGAGCGGTAGTACTCGTTCGGTTCGCCGTCGAGCATCGGGTAGATCAGGAGCCGGTCCTTGCCCTTCAGTCTGTCGACGACCAGGTAGCGGGAGAGGCCCTCCTGGCATTCGCGGTCCCAGGCGGTGGTGTCCCGCGTGGACGGGCCGATGACCAGCATGTTGCCGACGCCCGCGAGGACGGACGTGGTCCCGCAGGACCAGTCCTCCGTGGTGGTCACGCCGTCGATGGTGCGCGGATACCCGTCGATGACGCTGACCACCGGGGCGCCGACCGGGCCCTGGGTGATCGTCACCTCCGAGGTGTAGCGGTCGTCGTTCTCGCCGTAGATCTCGGGGGCGGGGATGCGCGACCAGTGCCCGAGGAAGCGGGCGGGCACCACCTCGGTGCCGGTGGGGGCCTTGCGGAAGGTGGACTTCGCGGCGCCCGAGGTCCATTCCAGGACGTCGGGCGAGCGCAGGGTGAGGGTCTGGTGCGCGGCGGGGGTGCAGCGCTGCGCGGGCACGCTGGTCGTCACGTCGGACTCGCCGAGGACGACCTTGTCCTCGTCGGCCGAGACGAGCCGGGAGCGGCCCATGCACAGCTCGTTCTCCCTGACCTGGACGTAGACGGCGTTCTTGGCGCCGGCCGCGCCCTGGGCGATCTCGATCCTGGTGGTCTCCCTCGGATGGTCGGGGGAGCCCTGGAGGACGCCCTCCCAGGCGCCGAGGAAGGCGCCCGGGACGATCCCGGCGGGCCGGGCGGAGATGCTGCCCGTGTCGCCCTTCCCCTTGTTCTTCTGCTCGTCGCCGCCGGTGCCCGGGTCGGGCCAGAAGGTGTACGTGACGGTGGCGGCGGCCGCGACCGCGAGGGCCGCGAGGCCGGCGATCAGGGCCGTACGGCGGGGGCGGCGGCCGGGAGACGGGGCCTGGGGCGCGGTGGAGCCCCTGGGGTCCCTGGAGCCCCCGGAGCCGCTCGACCCCGTCGACGGCAGGGGAGTGGACGGCGTCGGGTCCCCGACGGCGACGACGGGAACGGCGCCCCCCGTCCCCGTCTCCGCCGCCGTCTCCGCCTCGAGCAACCGCGCCGCGTGCCGCCCCAGCCGCGCGAGCACGTCCGCCGGCAGCCACGGGTCCGGCACCGGCAGCGTCTCCGCGATCTCGGCGGCCGACGGGCGGGCCGCCGCGTCCTTCGCGAGGCAGGCCCGGATCAGACCGGACAGCTCGGGCGCGAGATCCGTCAGGTCGGGCTCGTCGTGGGCGATGCGGAACATGGTGGCGTGGACGCCGCTGTCCGCCGTACCGAACGGGGAGCGGCCGGTCGCCGCGTACGCGAGGACCGAGCCGAGACAGAAGATGTCCGAGGCCGGGGTGAGGTGCTCGCCGCGCACCTGCTCCGGCGACATGAAGCCGGGCGAGCCGACGACCGCGCCCGTGGTGGTGAGGTTGCCGCCGTCGGCGACCGTGTCGACGGCCCGGGCGATGCCGAAGTCGATGATCCGGGGCCCGTCGACGGTGAGCAGCACGTTCGACGGCTTGAGGTCGCGGTGGACGAGCCCGGCGGTGTGGATGTGGACGAGGGCGCGGGCGAGCCCGCCGGCCAGGGCCTTCACGGTCGCGGGCGGCAGCGGCCCGTACTCGTCGCCGACCACGACCCGCAGCGAAGGCCCCGGTACGTAGCCGATGGCGACCCACGGCGACCCGGCGGCGGTGTCCGAGCCGAGTACGGGCGCCGTGCCCGTCCCGCCGACCCGCTCCAGGGCGGCGACCTCGCGGGCGAACCGGCGCCGGAACTCGTCCTGGGCGGCCAGCTCGGCGTGCACCACCTTCACGGCGACCGTCCGCCCCCCGGCCGAACGCGCCAGGAACACCCGGCCCATCCCGCCGACCCCGAGGCGGCCGAGCAGACGGAACGGGCCGATGCTGACCGGGTCTTCCGCGTTCAATGGCTCCACGTCGAAAGAGGATGCCAGACCCGGCGTCAGCCGTCTCCGCAGATCCGCAGCCCCTTCGGGGTGGCGCAGGGCAGGTGGCCGTGGGTGCGGATGACGTCCTGGCCGCCGCCCCGGCTCAGATAGGTGAGGAAGCTGGAGGTCAGCGAGTCGGCCGGGGGGTCGCCCCAGGTGTAGGCGTACTCGATCTCCCGGTACGGGTAGGTCGACTCGCCGATCTCGTCGAGGACGGCCGTGCGCCCGTCGACGGCCACCCGGTGCAGGCCCTTCAGGCCGCTGCCGGCGCGGAGTTCGGTGTAGCCGATGGCCCCGGGCAGCCGGGCGACGGTCGACAGGACCTGTTCGGTGGAGTCGAGTTCGCAGCGGATGACCTTCGCCTCGGGGTCGTCGAGGTTCTCGCAGTCGCGGGAGGAGTTGGCCGGTTCGTTACGGCCGAGGACCCGGCGCTGGAAGACCTCGCGCGTACCGGAGTTGGCGTCGCGGCTGACGAGCAGGACGGGCTGGTCGACGCTGGGGACGAGCTCGTTCCAGTTGGTGATGTCGCCCCGGTAGAGACGGCGGATCTGGTCCAGGGTGAGGTCGTCGACGGGTATCCCGTCGTTGAGGACGAGGGTGAAGAGGGAGACGGCGACCATGCTCTCGCGCAGCTGCGGGTAGCCGCCGGGCTTGCGCCCGTCGGAGAGCGCGATGACGGCGGGGGAGCCCTTGGGCGTCTTCGCCCCGGCGTCGGCCAGCTTCCGGATCCCGGAGGTCGAGCCGTGCGCGTCGACGATCACCGTCGAGCCCTCGCAGTCCTTCTCGTACGCCGTGGCGACCTTGCGCAGGGCGGGCGCGAAGGCCGTCGAGCCGGTGACGGTGAGCGTGCCCTCGGCGCAGCCGATCGGCGGCGGGGTCCGCTCGCGGACGATGATCGTGGCCAGGACGATCACGCAGGCGGTGAGGATGATCGTGACGTTGCGGGCCGTGGGGCTGAACCTGGCCGCCTTCTCGTCGGGGGTGGTGCTCCTGTTGCGCCAGATCGAGCCGCCCTGGAGGGTGCCCTCGATCTTGATGTCCTTGTCGGCGACCCGGCCGGAGAGCTGCACGAGCAGCTTGTAGTACTGCCCGCGTTCCAGGGCCACCTTGGGGACGAGGACCGCGCTGCCGTTCCGGCCCAGCTTGGGGTCGCGCTCCAGGTCGTCCCGGATCGACACCCCGCCGGCCGGGACGGTCGCGACGACACCCTCGACGTCCCGCCGGCCGAAGGTGATCCTCAGCCCGTGGGGCTGGGCGGAGGGCCCGTAGTCGTCGAGGCTGATGTCGAGGTCCCGGTCGTTCTCGATGCGGAGGAGGACGAGCGTGGACTCGTTGGCGGGCGGGGCGATCCCCACCACCTGGCCCTCCCGCACCGTCATGACCTCGCCGTCCCGGTTCTCCTCCCGGTGGAGCGGGGTGTTGAGCTGCACGCGGTAGCCGAGCCGCTTGCGCGGCGGCGAGATCCGGTCGATCCAGACGACCGCGACCGAGACGAGGACACCGAGGAGCGCCGTCCCCAGGGCGATGACGTTCTCGGCGGTTATCCACTCCATGGCCGGGACGGTACGGACGTCTGTACGAACGCGGGGGTGGCGTAGCGGGCGGTCACCTGGACTTCTCCGTTCGTTCAGGTGGCCGGACAGGGGTTGCCGGGGGTGGGGAGCGTGGGTGTAATGGCGACGAGGGGGCCTTCCGTCTGAGGAGTACCCCATGCGTGTCGTCGAAGTGACCGCCTACGGCGGACCCGAGGTCCTCAGGATGGCCCGCCGGCCCGAGCCGGAGGCCGGGGACGTCCCCGGGCGGGTACGGGTGCGCCTGAAGGCGGCGGGTGTGAACCAGGCGGATCTGCGGATCCGCGCCGGTCTGTACGCGAACGCGGTCGGCGACCTCAGGCCCCCCTTCGTCATCGGTACGGACTTCGCGGGCAGGCTGCTCGATCCCGTGCCCGGGATGGCGGAGGGCACCCGCGTGGCCGGTTACATCCCCTGGTACGAGGAGCTGACGGGCGAGGGCACGTACGCGGAGGTCGTACGGGTCGCCCCCGAGTGGCTGGCCCCGATCCCGGACGACGTGGAGTTCACCGTGGCCGCGTCCGTTCCGCTGGCCTCGGCGACCGCGCTGGAGGGCCTCGACCGGCTCAGGCTCCAGCCGGGCGCGACGCTGCTCGTGACCGGTGCGAGCGCGGTGGTGGGCCGGCTCGCGGTGCAGTACGCCCATGCGGCGGGGCTGCGCGTGGTGGCCGTCGCCCACGAGGGCGACGAGCAGGAGCTGCGGGTCCTCGGCGCGGACCACGTCGTCACGCGTGGCACACCGGAGGAGGTTGTCGCGCGGGTGATCGAGGGCGACCCGTACCGGGTGGACGGGGTCTTCGACGGGGCGCTCGTGGGCGAGGGGCTCCTCCCGGTCCTGAAGGACGGCGGCGTCTTCGTGGCGATCGCCCCCGACCGGGTGCCGACCGGAGAGCGGAACATCCGCGTGGAGGCGGTCCGCGCACGGCCGGACGCGGCGCGGCTCAAGGAGACCCTGGAGAAGGTGGAGGCCCGGGAGCTGATCACCCGGGTGGCGGACGTCATGCCGTTGGAGGAGGTCGCGGAGGCGCACCGCAGGGCGGAGGCGGGGCACCGGCCGGGCCGGATCGTGCTGCTGATCTGACCTCTCCCCTCTGAAGAGGGAGCCGCGCGTGGTCGTCGGAGGACGACCCGCGCGGCTCACCCATGCCGTGCCCTGTTCCGCCCTGCCCTGCCCCGCCCGGCCTCCGCCCTGTCACAAGTCCTGGTCTAGACCTTGACAGGTTCAGACCAATCACGCTTCGCTGTGCTTCCCACCCGGCCCCCCCACCCGGAAGGAAGCACGCATGCTGCGTAAGTTGGTCACCCTGTTGGCCGCGCTCTGTACGGCCGTCGGGCTCGCCGTACTCCTCCCCACCGCCTCGGCGGGCGCCGCCCCCGCCTGCGTGGGCGCCTGGAACTCCGGCAGCGTCTACACCGGCGGCATGACCGCCTCGTACAACGGCCACAACTGGTACGCGAAGTGGTGGACGCAGAACGAGCGCCCCGGCAGCTCGGACGTCTGGCGCGACGAGGGCACCTGCGGCGGCGGTACGACCCCGCCGCCCACCACCGGATTCGTGGTCTCCGAGGCCCAGTTCAACCAGATGTTCCCGAACCGGAACCCGTTCTACACGTACGCGGGCCTCACCGCGGCCCTCAAGTCGTACCCCGCCTTCGCCACCACCGGCGGCGAGACGGTCAAGCGCCAGGAGGCCGCGGCCTTCCTCGCGAACGTCTCCCACGAGACCGGCGGCCTCGTCCACATCGTGGAGCAGAACACCGCCAACTACCCGCACTACTGCGACCGCAACCAGTCCTACGGCTGCCCCGCGGGACAGGCCGCCTACTACGGCCGCGGCCCCATCCAGCTCTCCTGGAACTTCAACTACAAGGCCGCCGGTGACGCCCTCGGCATCGACCTGCTCAACAACCCGTACCGGGTCGAGCGCGAGCCGGCCGTCGCCATGATGACGGGCCTCTGGTACTGGAACACCCAGAACGGCCCCGGCACCATGACCGCCCACAACGCCATGGTCAACGGCGCCGGCTTCGGCCACACCATCCGCGCGATCAACGGCACCCTGGAGTGCAACGGGGCGAACCCGGCCCAGGTCCAGAGCCGGGTCACCAAGTACCAGCAGTTCACCCAGATCCTGGGCGTCCCGACCGGGGCGAACCTGTACTGCTGATCAGTCCTGCCGGCGCTGACGGGCCACACCTGGCCGCCGACGTGGCGCTGCCCGCCGACCGGACCCGACAGGTTCGTCCATCCGCCTCTCCTGCGGAGCGCGGTGCCGGAGCTGCCTGGCCGGTCGGTCGAACATACATCAACCTGGTACATGGAGTACTGTTGGTACATGTCCATGAAGCGCACGAACGTGTACGCCGATCCCGAAGATCTCGCGATCATCAAGGAGGCCGCCAAGCGGCGCGGGGTGAGCGAGGCGGAGATCATCCGGCAGGGGATCCACCTCGCGGCCATGGCCAATCGCCGCTGGGACGAGCCCTTGTTCTCGCGTACGTTCGAGGGCCGTGGGCGGACGCCGGGCAAGACGGAGGTCCGTGCGGTCGTGGCCGACTCCGTCCGACGCGAGAGCGATGTCGAAGAGACAGGCGAACCGCGCGCCACGGGGACGGGCACGGCGGCGTGATCATCGTCGTGGCCGACACCTCGGGGCTGCTGGCCGCCCTGGACTCCACTCACCCCGAGTGTGCGGCGGCCGGCGAGGCCATCCAGGCCGCCGGGCTGCTCGTCATGTCCCCGCTCCTCCTGACCGAGCTCGATCATGTGGCCACACGTGAGCTCGGCCGCGGGGCCGCGATGAGCGCGATGGACGACATCCTGCTCTGGATGCGTCGCGGACGGGTCTCCGTGCCGGAGGTGACCGAGGACCAGCTGAGTGTCGCCCAGGCGGTCCGCCGCCGATACGAGGCGCTCGATCTCGACCTTGCCGACGCCGTCAGCGTGGCCCTGGCGGCCGAGTACGACACGGACGCGATCCTCACGGTCGACCGGCGCGACTTCCGTGCCGTGCGTCCGCTCGGCAGGCACAAGGCGTTCCGGTTGCTGCCCGACGACCTTCCGCTCTGAACAGCACGGCCCGTCCGAATCCCAGGCATCGAGGTCACGAACTGACCTATACGCGACCTAGGTTCGCCCCATGAGCGACAACGAAGCGGTCAAGGCCGTCCCGGACGGCTACACCACCGTCACGCCCTGGGTCATCGGACACGACACGGCAGGGCTCATCGACTATCTGGAGCGGGCGTTCGGCGCCGAGGAGCTGGGTCGGTTCGTCATGGAGGACGGCACGATCGGGCACGCGGAACTGCGGATCGGCACCGGACACATCATGGCCTTCGACAGCCCGCCGGGCTGGGAGCCGACGCCCGCCTTCGTACGGCTGTACGTGGAGGACGCGGAGGCCGCGCACCGGCGGGCGGTCGAGGCGGGCGGCACCTCGGTGACCGAGGTGACGCACCTGTTCTTCGGCGACAAGGTCGGCCGGGTCCGCGACCCGTACGGGAACCTGTGGTGGGTCCAGACCCACATCGAGGACGTCGACGAGGAGGAGGCGGCCCGCCGGCTCACCGACCCGGAGTTCACCCGCGCGATGGAGTACGTGACGGGGGCGCTGCGGAAGGGCCCTGCGGGTCCCGCCCGCTCGCGCTGATCGCCTCCAGGGCCGTCGAGAGGCGGTCCAGGACCCGTACGGTCTCGTCGAAGGCCTCCTGGCCGCCCAGCTCCCGCTGGAGCAGGGCGGCCAGCTCCGCGTGGCCGGGATCGATGCGCTCGACCGCCGCCCGGCCCGCCTCCGTCGGGGCGAGGAGCTTGGCGCGGCGGTGGGCCGGGTTCTGCTCGTACGCCGCCAGGCCCTCCCGTACCAGCAGGTCCGCGATCCGCTGGACGCTCTGGCGGGTGATGCCCATGACGCGGGCGATCCCGGCGACCGGCAGGGGCTCCGGGAGTACGGCTCCGAGGACCTGCCACCAGGCGGCGGTCAGGCCCGCCGGTTCGGCCAGTTTCTCCGAGACGGCGAGGAACTGGCCGTTGAGCCGGAAGACGCCGAGGGCCGTGCGGGACAGGGCGTCCTGCTGCTCGCGGCTCACGCGTTCAGCTCCTCGAAGGCCGCCGGGTCCGAGTCGTGGAAGAGGCGGAACCAGGCGTCCCGCTTGCCCTCGTAGGCGCCGAGCCGGGCGAAGATCTCGCGGGCGAACGCGACCGGCTCCGTCGGACCCGCCGTGATCAGGTCGCCGTCCCGCACCGCGTCCGCGTCGACGTAGTGCTCGCCGCCCTTGTAGCCGGTGGCGGCCAGGTAGAAGGAGACCGCGCTGGTGTGCGGGCGGTCGTCGAGCAGGCCCTCCTTGGCCAGTCCCGCCGTGGCCCCGCAGATCGCGGCGACCGGGACCCCGGCGCCGAGGAAGGCGCGGGCCGTGGCGGTGAACGGGGCGAGTTCGTCGCCCTCGTCGTACTTCTCGGCGCCCGGGAGGATCAGCAGCGCGCTGTCCTCGGGGCGGAGGTCGGCGAGCGCGAGGTCGGGGACGATCCGGATGCCGGCGATGGTCGTGACGGGCTCTCCGGCGACCGGGCCGACGGTCCTGATCGTGTAGCCGGCGCGGGCGAGCCAGGCCGTGGCGTGGCCGGTCTCCCAGTCGGCGAGGGTGTCGTAGACGGCGAGGTGGACGGTCTTGGTCTCAGTCTCGGTTGCCATGACAGAAGACTGTCATGGTGACAGCAAGCTGTCAATGTCGGGAGTGGGTGGAACAACGTGTCGCGTCCGCCCCGGTCTCGGTGGACAAGATGGCCATGGCCCGCCCCACCTGCGGTTCCTTACCCTCGACCCCATGACCCCTCATGTCATCGAACCCGATCCCCAGGCCGGGGCCGCCGTCAAGGCCGCCGACCGCGCGCATGTGTTCCACTCCTGGTCCGCCCAGGGCCTGATCGACCCGCTCGCCGTCGCCGGCGCCGAGGGTTCGTACTTCTGGGACTACGACGGAAACCGCTACCTCGACTTCACCAGCGGCCTCGTCTACACCAACATCGGCTACCAGCACCCGCGCGTGGTCGCCGCCATCCAGGAGCAGGCCGGGAAGCTCGCCACCTTCGCGCCCGCCTTCGCCGTCGACGTCCGCTCGGAGGCCGCACGCCTCATCGCCGAGCGCACCCCGGGTGACCTGGACAAGATCTTCTTCACCAACGGCGGCGCCGAGGCCGTCGAGAACGCCGTCCGCATGGCCCGGCTGCACACCGGCCGTACGAAGGTGCTCTCCGCCTACCGCTCGTACCACGGCGCCACCTCCACCGCGATCAACCTCACCGGCGACCCGCGCCGCTGGGCCTCCGACAACGGCTCCGCCGGTGTCGTCCGCTTCTGGGCGCCCTTCCTCTACCGCTCGCCCTTCTACGCCACCACCGAGGCGGAGGAGAGCGCGCGGGCCCTCCAGCACCTGGAGGACACGATCGCCTTCGAGGGTCCGGCGACGATCGCCGCGATCATCCTGGAGACCGTGCCCGGCACCGCCGGCATCATGACCCCGCCGCCCGGCTACCTCGCCGGCGTCCGCGAGATCTGCGACAGGTACGGCATCGTCTTCGTCCTGGACGAGGTCATGGCGGGCTTCGGCCGCACCGGCAAGTGGTTCGCCGCCGAGCACTTCGACGTCGTCCCCGACCTGCTGACCTTCGCCAAGGGCGTCAACTCGGGCTACGTGCCGCTCGGCGGCGTCGCCATCAACGCCGAGATCGCCGCCACCTTCGACAAGCGCCCCTACCCGGGCGGACTGACCTACTCCGGTCACCCGCTCGCCTGCGCCGCCGCCGTCGCCACCATCCAGGTGATGGAGGACGAGAAGGTCGTCGAGAACGCCGCCCACATCGGCGAGACCGTCCTCGGCCCCGGCCTGCGCGAACTCGCCGAGCGCCACCCGTCCGTCGGCGAGGTCCGCGGCATGGGCGTCTTCTGGGCGCTCGACCTGGTCAAGGACCGCGAGACGCGCGAACCGCTCGTCCCGTACAACGCGGCCGGCGAGGCCAACGCGCCGATGGCCGCCTTCGGCGCGGCGGCGAAGAAGAACGGCCTGTGGCCCTTCGTCAACATGAACCGCACCCACGCCGTTCCCGCCTGCAACGTCTCCGAGGCCGAGGCCAAGGAGGGCCTCGCGGCCCTCGACGTGGCCCTCTCGGTGGCCGACGAGCACACGGTGTAACCGCAGTACGGGGACGTTCCCTCCGTCTGGACTAGGGTGTCCGGAGCCGGACGGAGGGGACCGACCAAGATGCCCGCGAGCGGAGCTGTCACCCGCAACACCTTGCGACAGCAGATCGCGGACGCGCTGCGTGACGAAGTGCTCGCGGGCCGTCTCCAGCCGGGCGAGGAATTCACCGTCAAGCAGATCGCCGAGCAGTACGGCGTGTCCGCGACCCCCGTACGGGAAGCGCTCGTCGACCTCTGCGCGCAGGGCCTCCTCGACTCCGACCAGCACCGCGGCTTCCGCGTCCACGAGTACTCGGTCGACGACTACCGGGGCATGGTCGAGGCCCGGATGCTCGTCGTCGACGGCATCTTCCGCCGCCACGCGCCCGCGATGCCCCCGCCGCCCGCCCCGGCCCCGGCACCCGCCCAGGGACCCGACCTCGGGATCGGGGTCGCGCTCGTCTCCGTACGGCGCCGCGGCGAGGCGGCCGCCCGCGCGGCCCGCGCCGGGGACCTCGACATCCTCGTCGGGTACGACATCCGCTACTGGCGCGAACTGGGCCGCCTGGTCTCCGCCAACGACTACATCGCCGACTTCCTGCACCGCCTCCGCGTCCAGGCATGGGTCTTCTCCGTGCCCTACCTGCGCTCCGAACGGGACATGCTGGGCTGGCTGTGGAGTGGTCACGTGGACCTGGTCGACGCCATCACGCGCGGGGACGCGGACGCGGCCGTCTCGGTCGTACGGGAGTACAACGCGCACTCGATGGAGTGGGCGGACCGGCTGGAACGGCGGGACCCGACGGAGCGCAGGGGCGGTTGAGGGCGGGACTCCGGGGGCAGGTCCACAGCGGGTGGACGGTGCCCGTGGGGCGCCGACTAACCTGGCCGTCGTCCCTGCAAACGCCCGCGAGCGTCCCCCGCAACTGACGGAGAGCGAGCCTCCCTTGGCCTGTGACCTGTGGCTGGTCCCCCTCGTCGACGTGCTGTGCCACAGCCCCGACAACCCCTTCGCCGAAGAGATCGCCGCGTACGACGCCGTGCTCACCGCGTCCGGTCTGCCGACCGTGCCCGTCTACGCGTACATGCCGGGGCTCTCCGGCGACGTCGCCCCGGTCGCCGGCTTCGACTACGAGGCCCTGCACTTCCTGCGGCGCGCCTACCTCCTCCAGATGTGCGGACTGCCGGTCGAACCGGTCGGCGAGCTCGGCGGGGACTACGAACAGCTCCTGGAGATGTTCGAGGCGACCGCGCAGCAGTCGCACCTGGTCTGGCACTACGACCACGCGGGCGCGTACGTGCCGGTCGACTTCCCGGTGCCGCTCGCCAGCGACGAGCTCCTGGAGGGCGGCGGACCGCTCGGCTCCTCGTACGGACTCCTCCGGGAGCTCCAGTACGTGGCCCCCTCGATCGGCATCGACCCGGCGAACCCGCCGGCCGCCCCCGTACCGCCGGAGCGGCCGACCAGCCTGGAGGAACCGGCCGTACCGATTCAGCTGGACGGGAGCCCCTTCGCGCGGGAGCGCCATGTGTGGCTGGGCCTGCACGCGGCGGCGACCCGGAGCCTCGCCCAGGGCTCGATGATCATCCTGAGCTGAGAAGCCGCCCGGTCCGGGCCCCCGGCGTGCCCCCCGGCCAGGCCCTAGCGGGCCTCCGGGGGCCGCTGGCGCGGCATGTTGGGCCGGGTGCCGGGCGGCAGCGGGAAGCGGCCCGAGGGGTGGGAGCTCTCCGCCCTCGCGGGCAGCACGCCGACCGACTGGAGCGCGAGCGGCGCCGGGCCCGAGCGGAACTCGACCATCCAGTCCGCCGTCTCCGCCCGTACGAGCTCCGTCACGTCCTCCGAGAAGCGGCGCAGCACGCCGAGACAGCGCTCGGCCGCCTCGCTCGCGGTGCCCTCCGTGGGCCCGAGCACCTCCCGGACGCTCTCCGAGGCCCAGTCGAACTGCAACGCCTGGAGCCTGCGCTGCACGGCCTGCGCGGTCGCCACGTCCCTCATCCAGCCGGACGTCAGGCCGAAGTACCGGTCGCAGGCCAGGCAGGCGGCACCGAGCAGCAGCGAGAGGTAGCCGAGGCCCGCGGCGCCCTCCGCGACCCGCGTCAGGTCGAGCAGGGGCAGCGCGGCGCCGGCGATCACCCCGGTGGCCGTGCCGATCCGCAGCACGCGGGCGCAGAGACGCTTCCGGTCGCGGTCGGAGAGGTACCACTCGGCGGTGCGCAGGGCGTTGGACTCCACCCAGCGGTACAGCTCGTCGAGCCGCTCGGCGGGCTCGCCCCAGTCGCCCAGGGGGAACGGCGTACCGGTCAGATCGCGGTGGACGTCTCCCCCGGGGGGTCCCGGTGGCTGCATCTCCGGCTGCTGGCTCACCGGGGGACTCCTCTGTTCAGCTCAGCGCGCGTGTACTGCTGTGACGTGCGGTGCACGTGGTGCCTGCCCTTCCTACCGCCGAATGGTGGGCGATGGGCCCGGAATCCCGAGATTTCCGCCCGCAAGAGGGTCTTGATCAGGTAGAGGAGCCCGCAGTTTCTCACTCGAAAGAGTGGTGGGGCAGGGCGGCCGGGGACCACGTAGGCTCGGCGTACCGACATACGGACGTACCGAACCTCAGGAGTGACCGTGATTCCCGGTGGTGGTCAGCCCAACATGCAGCAGCTTCTCCAGCAGGCCCAGAAGATGCAGCAGGACCTCGCGCGCGCCCAGGAGGAGCTCGCCGCGACCGAGGTCGACGGCCAGGCCGGCGGCGGTCTGGTGAAGGCGACCGTGACGGGCTCCGGCGAGCTGCGCGGTCTGGTGATCGACCCCAAGGCGGTCGACCCGGAGGACACCGAGACGCTCGCCGACCTGATCGTGGCCGCCGTCCAGGCCGCCAACGACAACGCGCAGCAGCTCCAGCAGGCCAAGCTCGGCCCGCTGGCGCAGGGCATGGGCGGCATGCCGGGCCTGGGCTTCTGAGCCCCGGCCCCTTCCCGGGCCCCTTTACGGCTCCCGTGGGCTATTAAGGCCCGCCCCCAGCTACTACCGTAAGAATCAAGCACTCCCTCGGAAGGGCGTTCCGTGTACGAAGGCGTTGTTCAGGACCTCATCGACGAACTGGGCAGGCTGCCCGGCGTCGGTCCCAAGAGCGCGCAGCGGATCGCCTTCCACATCCTCCAGGCCGAGCCCACGGACGTCCGGCGGCTCGCGCACGCGCTCCTGGAGGTCAAGGAGAAGGTCAGGTTCTGCGCGATCTGCGGGAACGTGGCCCAGCAGGAGCAGTGCAACATCTGCCGGGACCCGCGCCGCGACCTGACCGTCATCTGCGTGGTCGAGGAGCCGAAGGACGTCGTGGCGATCGAGCGGACGCGCGAGTTCCGGGGGCGGTACCACGTCCTCGGCGGCGCGATCAGCCCGATCGAGGGCGTCGGCCCGGACGACCTGCGCATCCGCGAACTGCTCGCGCGGCTCGCCGACGGCACCGTCACCGAGCTGATCCTCGCGACCGACCCGAACCTGGAGGGCGAGGCCACCGCGACGTACCTGGCGCGGATGATCAAGCCCATGGGGCTCAAGGTCACCCGGCTCGCCAGCGGCCTCCCGGTCGGCGGCGACCTGGAGTACGCCGACGAGGTGACCCTCGGCCGTGCCTTCGAGGGGCGGAGGCTGCTAGATGTATGACGACCTGGCCGGCGCGCTCTCAGGGAGGCTCCTCGATGTCTGACCCCACGCTGCACGCGATCACGCAGAACCCCGACGACTTCGCCGTCCAGATCGCCGACTCCATCGAGAGCTTCATCGTCGCGACCACCGAGGTCGCCAAGGGCGACGAGCCGGACAGCGCGGTCCCCTTCATGCTCCTGGAGATCTCGCAGCTGCTCCTCGCGGGCGGCCGGCTCGGCGCGCACGAGGACATCGTCCCGGACGAGCGGTACGAGACGGACACGGGCCCCGAGCCCGACGTGGACGACCTGCGCGAGCGGTTCGCCGTGCTCCTCGACCCGGTCGACGTCTTCTCCGAGGTCTTCGACCCGTACGAGCCCCGCAAGGCGCCGGTCCCGGCCCGGATCTCCGACAACCTCGCCGACATCGTCAGCGACCTGCGGCACGGCCTCGCCCACTACCGGGCCGGCCGGACCAGCGAGGCCCTGTGGTGGTGGCAGTTCTCGTACTTCTCCAACTGGGGCCCCACGGCCTCGGCCACCCTCCGCGCCCTCCAGTCCCTCGTCGCCCACGTCCGCCTCGACCAGCCGCTCGCGCCCCTGGACGGCCTCGACATCGACGAGGACCTCACCGAGGACGACCTCGCGGAGGAGGCGGGCCGCGTGATGGTGGAGGAGATCGGCGCTCCCCTGGGGATGCGCCCGCTCAGGAAGTGACCACAGGGACCACAAAGGACCACGGTGATCACCCTGTGAGCGCTCTATCTCAGCATCCGGGATCACATGGGCGTTCACGGGTCGCTCGTTAGACTGAGCCGATCGCAGCGCCGGCTGCGGCACACACTGAGCGAGGAGCGCACGTGGGCCTTGTCGTGCAGAAGTACGGAGGCTCCTCCGTTGCCGATGCCGAAGGCATCAAGCGCGTCGCCAAGCGGATCGTGGACGCCAAGAAGAACGGCCACCAGGTGGTCGTCGTGGTTTCCGCGATGGGCGACACGACGGACGAGCTGATCGATCTCGCCGAGCAGGTATCCCCGATCCCTGCCGGGCGTGAGTTCGACATGCTGCTGACCGCCGGAGAGCGGATCTCCATGGCCCTGCTGGCCATGGCGATCAAAAACCTGGGCCACGAGGCCCAGTCGTTCACCGGCAGCCAGGCAGGTGTCATCACCGACTCCGTCCACAACAAAGCGCGCATCATCGATGTCACGCCGGGCCGGATCCGCACCGCCCTCGACGAGGGCAACATCGCCATCGTCGCGGGCTTCCAGGGTGTCTCCCAGGACAAGAAGGACATCACCACGCTGGGCCGTGGCGGTTCCGACACGACCGCCGTGGCGCTCGCCGCGGCGCTCGACGCCGAGGTCTGCGAGATCTACACCGACGTCGACGGTGTGTTCACGGCCGACCCGCGCGTCGTGAAGAAGGCGAAGAAGATCGACTGGATCTCCTTCGAGGACATGCTGGAGCTCGCCGCCTCCGGCTCCAAGGTGCTGCTGCACCGGTGCGTCGAGTACGCGCGTCGCTACAACATCCCGATCCACGTCCGCTCGTCCTTCTCGGGCTTGCAGGGCACGTGGGTCAGCAACGAGCCACACTCCGAAGAAAAGAGCCCCAAGGTGGAGCAGGCCATCATCTCGGGCGTCGCCCACGACACCTCCGAGGCGAAGATCACCGTCGTCGGCGTGCCGGACAAGCCGGGCGAGGCCGCGGCCATCTTCCGTGCCGTCGCGGACGCCGAGATCAACATCGACATGATCGTGCAGAACGTGTCGGCGGCGTCGACCGGTCTGACGGACATCTCCTTCACCCTCCCCAAGGCCGAGGGCCGCAAGGCCATCGACGCCCTGGAGAAGGCGAAGGGCGCGATCGGCTTCGACTCGCTGCGCTACGACGACCAGATCGGCAAGATCTCCCTGGTCGGCGCCGGGATGAAGACCAACCCGGGCGTCACCGCGGACTTCTTCCGCGCGCTCTCCGACGCGGGCGTCAACATCGAGCTGATCTCGACGTCCGAGATCCGCATCTCCGTCGTCACCCGCGCCGACGACGTCAACGAGGCCGTGCGCGCCGTCCACTCCGCCTTCGGTCTGGACAGCGACTCGGACGAGGCCGTCGTCTACGGAGGCACCGGCCGATGACGTCGAAGCCGACGCTCGCGGTCGTCGGTGCGACCGGAGCCGTCGGCTCGGTGATGCTCCAGATGCTCACGCACCACGCGGACGTCTGGGGCGAGATACGTCTCCTCTCCTCCCCGCGCTCGGCCGGCCGCAAGGCCTCCGTGCGCGGGGTGGAGTGCGAGATCCTCGCGCTGAGCGAGGAGGCCCTCGACGGCGTCGACCTGGCGCTCTTCCTGGTGCCCGAGCCGGTGGCCGCCCGCTGGGCGCCCCTCGCCGCCACCAAGGGCGCCGTCGTCGTGGACACCTCCGCCGCCTTCCGCGCGGACCCCGACGTCCCCCTCGTGGTCCCCGAGACCAACCCCCACGCGGCGCGCGTACGGCCCCGGGGCATCATCGCGAGCCCCGGCTGCACCACCCTCGCGCTGATCGTCGCCGTGGGCGCCCTGCACGCCGAGTTCGGGCTCACCGAACTGGTCGTCACCGCCCAGCAGGCCGCCAGCGGCGCCGGCGCCGGACAGGCGGGCGTCGACGCGCTCCGGGGGCAGCTCGGCCTTGTGGCCGCCGACGGCGACCTGGGCACCCACCCCGGCGACGTACGGCGGGCCGTCGGCGAGAACACCGGCCCCTTCCCCGGGCCCCTCGCGTCCAACGTCCTGCCCTGGTCGGGCACGGCGGGCGCCGACGGTGCCTCGTCGGAGGAGGAGCGCGTACGGGACGAGACCCGCCGGGTCCTCGGGCTGCCCGCGCTGCGGGTCGCCGCCACCTGTGTGCGCGTGCCCGTCCTCACCGGGCACTCCGTCTCCGTGCACGCCCGCTTCGAGCGGCCCGTGCCGGTCGACCGGGCACACGAGATCCTGGCGACCTCACCGGGAGTCGTGCTGTACGACGACCCCGAGGCGGGCGACTTCCCCACCCCGGCCGACGTCGTCGGCACCGATCCGGCCTGGGTCGGGCGGGTGCGGCGCTCCCTGGACGACGAGCGGGCGCTCGATTTCTTCGTCTGTGTCGACAATCTCCGCAAGGGCGCGGCGCTCAACGCCCTGCAGATCGCGGAATCGGTTGTCCCAGCTTTGTAGGATCTGTGAACGTCCTGTGAGCAAATAGGCGTCAGATACCTCTTGAACTGCGGTGATGCCGTGGTCGACGATGCTCTTTCCCCTTGCTGCAACCAGTAGTTGGGTGGAGGCGTCTCTGCGTTCACCCACGGCCGTGGGCTGTGGACACGCTGTGAGGGCGGGGCATCGGGGGAGAACGGTTACGCATGAGGACAGAGAAGTCACCGTCGAAAAGGGTGGCGCACGCGTACAACCCTGCCGGGGGGAAGCGTGTCCAACATGCGTGGCAGAGCTACTCGACATCGCGACCATCGGTCCGCCGCGCGGCGCGGGCACCGCGGTGCTCCCCGCGCGGAGCGTCGCCGTCGTCCCCGTACGCGGCACCGCGGTCGGCCCCTATCGCCGTCCGCGTCCTCTCGGCGGCATGCCGGTGATCGCCCCCGTGCCCACATCCCGCGCCGGCTCGGTGGACGGCATCCCGTCGCCCCGGGCGAGCGCCGAGAGCGTGACGGCCGCCGGCACCACCGTCGACCACCTCACCGAGACCTACCGCGCCCACTACCGGTCGCTGCTCGGTCTCGCCGCGCTGCTCCTCGACGACACGGCCTCCTGCGAGGACGTCGTCCAGGAGGCGTTCATCCGCGTCCACTCGGCCCGCAAGCGGGTGCGCGAGCCCGAGAAGACGCTCGCCTACCTGCGCCAGACCGTCGTGAACCTCTCCCGGTCCGCGCTGCGGCGCCGCATCCTCGGCCTCAAGCTGCTGTCCAAGCCGATGCCGGACATGGCCAGCGCGGAGGAGGGCGCGTACGACCTGCTGGAGCGCGAGGACCTGATCAAGGCCATGCGCGGACTCCAGCGGCGCCAGCGCGAGGTGCTCGCCCTGCGGTACTTCTCCGACATGACCGAGGCGCAGGTCGCCGAGGCGCTCGGGATATCGCTGGGTTCGGTGAAGGCGTACGGTTCGCGGGGCATCGCGGCGCTGCGCGTCGCGATGGGAGCGACGTCATGAGTGAGGCGCTCGGCGACAAGGACGACGCCCGAGAAGAACGTGACGACCCGAGTGGACAGCGCATGGTGAACATCGAGCCCGGTGACGGCGACGGCGACGAGGAACTGGCGCTGCGGCGGCTCTTCCAGAGCGCCGTGTCCGGCCTCGAACCGTCCCAGGGATCGCTCGAACACCTCCACCGCGCCGTGCCCGCCCGCCGGGCCCGCAAGCGGCAGGCCATCGTGGGCGCGGCGGCCGCCGCGGTCCTCATCGGCACGGCCGTACCCGCCTTCGTGCACGTCGCCGCCTCGGGTGGCGTCTCCGCCGCCGGCAGCCCGGTGAACGCGGGCCACGGCGAGGAGGCCCAGGGCGGCACCGGTGCCGAGACCGGCATCGAGGGCGGCCGGAGCGCGACGGCCCCCGCGAGCACCGTGTCCCCGACCCAGAGCGCGGCGGAAGGTTCCTCCGGCAAGCCGCAGCGGCCCGGCCCCGGCGTGACCGGCGGCGGCCCCCGGCAGACGCAGGGCGCCGACACCGGCTCCGTGCCGCGCTGCGACGCCGGCCAGCTCGGCGTCAGCTCGGCGGGCGCGGGCGGACCCGACGGCGAGGGCAAGGTGTACGGCTCCTTCCGCATCGCCAACGTCTCGGGCCAGGCCTGTGTCGTGGACGGCAGCGGAGTCGTCAGCTTCGAGGCCCGCGGCGCGGCCGACCCCTCGCGGATCTCGGTGACCCGGCACACCTCGGGCGACGGCAGCGGGCTGCCCGACCCCTCGCAGGAGTCGTCCTCGCTGGTCCTGAGGCCGAGCGGCTCCTACGAGGTGAAGTTCGTCTGGGTGCCGAGCGAGACCTGCCCGACGACCGGGACCACGCCCACCCCGACGGAGCCGACCGAGCCGACCGAGCCGCCGACCACGCCGCCTCCGACGGACACGCCGCCGACCGACCCCACCGTCGACCCCAGCCCCAGCGAGGGCTCGGGCGCCGGCGGCACCGGCACCGGACCGGAGACCGGCGGCGAGGCCGGCTCGGGCGCGGACGCCGGCACGGCACCGCAGCTGCTCCGTGCGGACGGGCCGGCGGACGGCAGCGTCCTGGTCAGCCATGTCGCCGAACCGGGCGGCCCGGCGGCCTCGGCGACCATCCCCAACGCCTGCGCGGGCACCGTCTACCGGACCGGGGTCCTGGCGTCCTGAGGCCCCGGAGAGGGCCCTGAGGGCTGCTACAGCCCCAGGGCCTCGTCGCGGGACGCCTCCGCCTCGCGGCGGACCAGGCGGAACCACATGAAGAGCACGAAGCCCGCGAAGACGAACCACTCCGCCGTGTAGCCGAGGTTCTGGAAGGCCTTCACGTCCAGACCCGTGCCCGCCGCGGCCGTCGCCGGGACCGGGACCAGGCCGGTGGGGGCGTCGGCGAGGGTGATCCACGCGTCGTAGACGTCGTCCGTCACCACGTTCACCAGGGCCGCCGAGCTGATCATGCCGAGCTGCCCCTCGGGCAGCCCGCCGGCCGCGTGGACGCCCTTCGTGCCCGCGGTCTCCGAGGCCTGGAGGGCGCCCACCACCGCCACCTCACCGGACGGCGGGGCGGGCACCTCCGCGCCCGTGGGGAGCCAGCCCCTGACCACCGGCAGGGACCGTCCGTCGTCCGTCCGCAGCATCGTCAGGACGTACGAGCCGGTCCGGCCGTCCAGCTCACGGTCCGGTACGAGGAACTGCTCCCCGTACCGCCCGCGCGCCTCGGCCGACCGGCCCGAGGTCTCCTTGTCCACCGGAAGCAGCGACTCCAGCGGCTCCGCCTTCAGGGAGCTCGGGGCGGGCCGGTCCTCGGCCTCCCGGTGGGAGTCGACGCGATCCTCGAACTTGCCCAGCTGCCAGGTCCCCATGAAGACGCAGAACGGGATCGCGAGCAGGACGAAGACGTTGATCCCCCACCAGCGGGGCGTTCTCAGGAACCGGTACACGCCCCCCACGGTACGCAAGCCGCCTCAGCCGCCCGCCGGCCGGGTCCCCAGGTGCTTCGCGGCGAACGCGAGGTCCAGGGCGACCTGCTTGATCCGCTCCTCCACCACCAGCGAGCCGTGGCCCGCGTCGTACCGGTACACCTCGTGGACCGCGCCCCGGGCCTTCAACCGGTCGACGTAGTTGTCGATCTGCCGGATCGGGCAGCGCGGGTCGTTGACGCCCGCCGAGATGTGCACCGGGGCCTTCACCGCGTCCACGTACGTCAGCGGCGACGAGGCCGCGTACCGCTCGGGCACCTCATCGGGCGAACCGCCGAGCAGCGTCCGGTCCAGCGCCTTGAGCGCCTCCATCTCGTCCTCGTACGCCGTGACGTAGTCCGCGACCGGGACCGCCGCGAGACCCACCGCCCAGGCGTCCGGCTGGGTGCCGAGGCCGAGGAGCGTCAGATAGCCGCCCCAGGAGCCGCCGGACAGCACGAGCCGCGCCGGGTCGGCGAGGCCGCTCGCCACCGCCCACGCGCGGACCGCCTCCACGTCCTCCAGCTCGATCAGACCGACCCGGTGCTTGAGCGCGTCCGTCCACTCCCGGCCGTACCCCGTCGAACCCCGGTAGTTGACCCGCACCACCGCGTACCCGTGGTCCACCCAGGCCGCCGGGCCCGAGGCGAAGGCGTCGCTGTCGTGCCAGGTGGGACCGCCGTGCACCTCGAAGACCGTCGGGAACGGGCCCTCACCCTCCGGGCGCTGCACGAGCGCGTGGACCCTGCCCCCGGGGCCCTCCACCCACACGTCCTCCACCGGCACCGACGGCGGCGCCTTCGGGCCGGGCGGGTCGAGGACGACCCGGCCGTCCGTGGACCGCACCACCGGCGGCTCGGCGGCCGACGACCACAGGTACTCCACGCTGCCGTCAGGACGGGCCGTCGCGCTCGACACCGAACCGGCCGGGGTCTCCACCCGCACCAGGGCGCCCGTCGCGATCTCGTACCGCCACAGCTCACTGCGGGCCTCGAAGCTGTGCACGATCAGCAGCCCGGTGCCGTCCGGATACCACTCGGCCGACACATCGCCCGGCAGGTCGAGCGCCAGGTCCGTCTCCGTGCCCGCCGCCACGTCCCAGAGCATCGGCTCCCAGCGGCCGCGCCGCTGGTGCCCCACGAGCAGTCGGCTGTCCCCGGCCACCGGCGCGAAACCGAGGACCGCGAGGCCCAGCTCCTCCGTACCGCCCTTGGTGTCGTCGAGCTCGGCGACCACGCTCGCGTCCGAGGCGCGCAGCACCCGCAGCGCCGAGTGCATCGCGTCCCCGTGCTCGGTGTGCTCGATCGCGATCAGCGCCCCGTCGTACGACAGGTCCCCGACCCCGGCCGACTCCCGGTGCCGGTAGATCTCGACGGGGTCGCCCGCCCCGGGCCGTACGAGATGGACCGTCGAGCCCTCCTCGTCCGTGGAGCGGCCCACCACGAGCGTGCCCTCCCGGCCGATGGCGAGACCCGCCGGATAGGAGGCGCCGAGGCCGGGCACGGCCGGCTCGTCCGCGCCGCCGCCGAACGGCTGGCGCATCCACACCCCGAACTCGTCCCCGTCGGTGTCCTTGAACCACCAGATCCAGGCGCCGTCCGGGGACAGCGTGCCGTCCGTCGTGCCGTTCGGCCGGTCCGTGACCTGCCGCTGCTCCCCGCTCGCCCGGTCCCAGGCGTACAGCTCGTACGTCCCCGTCGCGTTGGACACGAAGAGGGAGCGGTCCGGGGCCTCCTCGGCCCACTCGGGAAGGGAGACGCGCGGCGCCCGGAAGCGCTGCTCCCAGACAGGGGTGTCGATTGCCTTGCTCTCAGTCATGGCACCCATGATGCTCCGCGCCACGAACGGCCGTGTCAGAACACCGACGCGGGCCGTACGTGGTGCATGCGGCGCCCGTCCGGGCCGAGGACCTGCGCCCCTATCTTGTGGGTGCGCAGCGAGAGCGCGGTGCCCGCGATCCGCAGCGTCGGGGCGGCCCGTACCAGCGCCGCCGTCACGTCGTGCAGTTCGTCGACCGTACGGAGCCACAGCGCGACGGACAGGTTGTGCGGGCCCGTGACCGAGGTGACGAGCCGGGTCTCACGGACCCGGCCGAGCGCCGCCACCGTCGCCGGCACTTCAAGGGGCGGTACGTCGGTCGTGACCATCGCCCACACCGGGCGCCCGGAGAACCTCGGGGCCGGCAGGCAGTGGTGGTGGAGGGCGCCGCCCGCCGCGAGGACGTCAAGCCTCCGCCGTACGGTCGACTCGCTCGTACCGCACTGCCGGGCCAGCTCGGCGGCGCTGCGGCGGGCGTCCCCCGCCAGCTCCGCGACGAGCCGGTGGTCGAGCTCCGTGAGGTTCGGCCCGGTGCCCCCGCGCGCGCGTGGCCGCCGGTCGCCGCCCGTGATCCCCGTGAGGAGCTGGACCTGCCCCGGGGTGAGCTGCTCGATCCGCGACCGGTACGGGCGGTTGTGCAGCCGGGTGACGACCTGGGTGCGGGAGCGGATGACCCCGGGCAGCCGCCGCACCCGCCCGGCGAGGTACGCGTCGAGGGCGAACAGGTCGGGGCAGACCACGAGCAGGACCAGATCGGCGTCGCCGGTCACCTGGTGCACCCCGAGGGTGCAGGGATCGCCCGAGACCTCGATCGCGGTGGCCTCGGTGTCGCCCGCGACGCACTCCAGCTCGATCCACGCGTAGAGCATGGCGTCCGTGCCGCGGCGGGCGGCGAGCAGCGAACTCCAGGCGTATCCGCCGGCCGTGAGGTGCTCCCAGCGCCGGGCGAGGGTGTCCGGGCTCGACCCGAGCACGACCGAGAGCTGGGTCCAGCTGGCGCGCGGGGCTATCTGCAGTGCGTGGATCAGCGAAAGATCCGCTTCTCCCAGGACGGATTCCCCGGTACGCATTTTCCTCCTTGGCCGATACCTGGGAATCCGTGGGTGTGGGTCCCGGAGCGCCCCAGGATGTTGACCAGGGCCTCTGCATTCAAGCCGCAACGGCGATGGTCCGCGATCGACTCCGCCACACGGTACGGATTCCGGCGCGGAACGAAAAGGAACGAACGGGCACGAACGGGGGACGGGGGTACATGGTGACAAGGCAACGACCGAGGACGGAACCGAGGGCGGAACCGAGGACGGGAGCCGGCAGAGGGCCGTGGACGCAACCGTGGACGGACCCGGGGACGGAGCTGCTGTGGGGCGAGCCGGTGAGCCCCGAACAGCTCGCCGCCGCGGAGCGCGGATACGCCCGCTGCGGACTCGCCGAGCAGCTCCTGTGGGAGCGGCTCTCCGTCTTCGAGGGGGCCTTCGGCGGGGACGCCGTCCGTGAGGTGTGCGCCTCCGACGCCCTGCCCCCGGCGGTCGTCCTGGCGGTCCTCGACCGGCTGGCCCCCGCCGCCCTCCTCCCCGTCGACGACCTGTTCGACGGCGAGGACGACAGCCCCCGCTACTGGATGCCGCACCCCATGCGGGCCGTCGGCGCCCGCCGCCTCACCGCACGCGGCGACCGCTGGGCCGTCGTCCTGCGCCACCGCAGGTGGTGCGTGAAGCTCGCCCGGCGGGCCGCCGACTGGTGGCAGAGCGGCCGGCAGATGGACGCCCGTGATCTCGCCCTGCGCGAACTCCCCGACCTGGCCGCCGCCATGGACCCGACGACCGCGCCCCTCTCGCCGAGCGCCGAGGCCGACACGGCGGTCGAGATCGCCGTCTCCCTGTGGTTCCTGTGGGTCGCCTGCGGGCGGGTCGGAGAGGGCAGGACCCGGCTGCGCCACGCCCTCTCCCTGTACACCGGGGAGCCGCCGTCCCGCGCCCTGTGGCTCGGGGCCTTCCTGGAGCTGGAGTCCGGCCGCCCCGAGGACGCCGACCCGCTCCTCGTCCAGGCCTGGGCGGCCGCCGTACGGGAGAGGGACGACCGCACCCTGGGCCTGCTGTCCCATCTGCGCGGCGCGACCGCCCTCTACCAGGGGCGTACGCGCGCGGCGGCGGCCGAGTTCAGGGACGCGCTCGCCCTGATGGGGGACTGCCCGGAGTTCGGGCCCACCCGGGAGCTGTGCTGGGCCGCGCTCGCGCTCAGCCTGACCCGCACCGACCCGGAGGCCGCCCAGGAGGCCCTGGACCAGCTGGTGCTCGACCCGTCGTCGCGGCGGGCCTGGGCGGGGCGCGACCTGTGGGCCGAGGCGTGGACGCACCACGCGCGCGCGGAGCTGCTCGCCTGGGACGGGGAGCGGGAACGCGCCGTCGACCACGCCCGCCGGGCGCTGCGCGGCCACTTGGCGCTCGGGTCGGCGGTCGGAGCGGCCTGCGCGGCGGAACTCCTCGCCCAGCTACGGCTCATGACCGGCCGGGCCGCCTCGGCCGCCCATCTCCTCGGCGCCGTGAACCTGTTGCGGACGTCCGCCTTCGACGCCTCGTACAAGCCGGCGGCGTACTGCGCGCCCACCCGGGACCGCAGCGAGACGGCCCTGCGGGACATGCTCGACGACCCGGAGCTGCGCCGGGCGTACGAAGAGGGTGCGAGGATCGGCCTGTTCGCCCTGGCGGAGACGGCGTAACGGTCGCGCGGGCGGTGGAGCGGCGCGAGTGGCGTTCCGTACCTACTCTTGAGGTACGGAGGTGACCCATGAGCCGACGGCACCACTTCCACATCGACCACCTCGGGCACTCGGTCTCCGTGACCGTCCAGACCGGGCACACCGCCGTCGTCGAGGTCCTCGTCGACGGCAAGGAGACCGGCTACGCCAGGACCCAGGGTGACCGGCCGGTCACCGTACCGGTCGAGCTGCCGACCGACCCGCCGACGACGGTGACCGTACGGGCGACCCCGGGGCCCGGCGAACCGCGCTGCCTGCTGACCACGGAGGCGGACGGGGAGCCGCAGATGATGGCGCCGAGAGCGTACTGAGGGCCCCCGACCGAGGTCAGGGTGAGAGCCAGGCCATCCCGATGATCAGGAAGACGACGAAGGCGATGGCCCCGGCGACCGCGGCCGTCTTACGGGGCCGGCGCCGGGAGAGCTCCGCGAGCCCGCTGCCCGTGGGCGCGGGCCGTTCACGCCGCCGGGGCGAGGTGGGCGCCCCGGCGGACACGGGTCTGTGGGCCTGTCCGGCCGGGGGTCTGTGGGCCTGCCCGGGCCTGGCCGTCGGCATGGCGGCGGGCGCGGGCATGGGGCCGGACATGGACCCGGAGGCGGGCCCGGAGCCGTGCCCTGACATCGGCCCTGACATGGGTCCGGACATCTGCCCCGACATGGGCGTGCCCCGGGTGGCGGCGACCCCCTGCGGCGGGCCCGCGTGGTGGTGCGCCTGGCCCGGCCGGGGCTGCGCCGGGATACCGGGGGCGTAGGTGACGCGCCAGGCGCCGGAGGAGAACCAGTCCGCGATGGCCTGCGCCGAGGGCCGCTGCTCCGGCTGCTTGGCCAGCAGGCTCAGCAGGTACGACTCGAACTCGGGCGGCAGCGCCACCCCGAGGCGGCCGGGGGGCACCGGCGCGGTGTCGATGTGCTGGTACAGCAGGGCCGTCGCCGTGTCCGCGCGGAACGGGGGGCGGCCGGTGAGGAGTTGGTAGAGCACGCAGCCGAGCGAGTACACGTCGGAGGCGGACGAGGCGGGCTGCCCCAGGGCCCGCTCGGGCGCCAGATAGAGCCCCGTACCCACGATCTGCCCCGTCGTCGTCAGCGCCGCCGAGGGGTCGTCGACGAACCGGGCGATGCCGAAGTCGGCCAGCTTCACCGTCCCGTCCCCGTCGATCAGCAGGTTCCCCGGCTTGATGTCCCGGTGCACGACCCCCTGCCGGTGCGCGGCGGCGAGCCCGGCGGCGGCGTGCGCGGCGACCACGGCGACCCGCTCGGGGGGCAGGATCAGCGGATCGGAAGGGCTCCCGGCGAGGCTGTCGCCCTCCACCAGCTCCATGACGAGGAACAGCTTCCCGTCCCACGTACCGAAGTCGAAGACGCCGACCACGTGCGGGTGGCTGAGCCGGGCGGCGGTCTGCGCCTCCAGCCGGAAGCGGTCACCGGCGGAGGGGTCCGTCGACTGCGCCAGCATCAGCTTGACGGCCACGGACCGGCCGAGCACCTCGTCGGTGGCCTGCCACACCTCGCCCATGCCGCCCCGGCCGATACACACGTGAAGCCGATATCGGTCCGCGACCAGCACCTGGAGACCACCCTTTCGACGATCGATCAACTTGACGGAAGGGAACCAGCGTAGAGCCGTACGACCGTGCTCTTCGCCGCGCTCCCCCCGGGGCCCGCCCCGGCCTCCGCGCGGACGCCCGCGGCCGGCCCCTCCGAGGCCGCGATCCCGCGCTCCGCGGCCCTCCCGTATGGACATGGTCTGTGATGCGGGTGAACGAAGGATGGCGCCGTCCGGTTAGCATCGCGGCCCGGAGTGAGTGCCGGCGGTGGCCGGTGAGCGTGGAACGGAGTGGGTCGTGGCACGACCTCGTGTAGGTGTGGCGGTACTGACGATGGGCACGCGACCGGTCGAGCTGCGGGCCCTGCTCGACGCCGTGGCCCGGCAGGACGAACCCGCCGCCCGGATCGTCGTCGTCGGCAACGGTACCGGGACGCTCCCGGAGCTCCCCGAAGGCGTCACCGGAGTCGAACTGCCCGAGAACCGGGGCGTGTCGGGCGGCCGGAACGTCGCCATCGAGACGCTGCGCGCGTTCGGTGACGTCGATGTGCTCGTGGACCTGGACGACGACGGGCTGCTCGTCGACACGGACGTCTTCCGGCGCCTGGCCGACCTGTACGAGGAGGACCCGGCCCTGGGCGTCGTGTCGTTCCGCATCGCCGACGAGACGGGCGAGACGCAGCGGCGCCACATCCCGCGCCTCGGCGCGAAGGACCCGATGCGCGGCGGGGAGGTCACGACCTTCCTGGGCGGCGGACACGGCCTGTCGATGGCGATGCTCGACGAGATCGGCGGCTGGCCGGAGGACTTCTTCTTCACCCACGAGGAGACCGACATGGCCTGGCGCGCACTCGACGCGGGCTGGAAGGTCATCTACGAGCCCGCGCTGCTCCTCCAGCACCCGAAGACCAGCCCGGCCCGGCACGCCGTCTACCACCGGATGACCGCCCGCAACCGCGTCTGGCTGGCCAAGCGCAACCTGCCCGCGCTGCTCGTCCCCGTCTACCTGGGCGTGTGGACCCTGCTCACCCTGGCCCGCACCCGCTCCCTGCCGGGCCTCGCGTCCTGGTTCGCCGGCTTCGCGGAGGGCGTACGGCGCTCGGGCGGGCCCCGCCACCCCATGCGCTGGTCCACGGTCCGCCACATGACCCGCCTGGGCCGCCCGCCGGTGATCTAGGGCGGCCGCGATCCCTTTACCGGGGACGCCAGGCGGGTGATGCCGACCCGGCGTCGAAGGGATGATGATCAACATCATCGGGGCCGGTCGGGGGTGACCGGTCCGTAGGGGGAGGGCCGCCGTGGTGCGCGTAGAGCTGCTGGGACCGATACAGGTGTACGCCGACGAGGAGACGCCGGTCGATGTCGGAGGCGTCCGGCTGCGGATGCTCCTCGCCAGGCTCGCCCTCGAAGAGGGCCGGACGGTCTCCGCCGACTCCCTCGTCGACGGCCTGTGGGGAGAGGAACCGCCCGCCGACGCGGCCAACGCGCTCCAGGCCCTGGTCTCCCGGCTGCGCAGGGCACTGCGCGGGTCCGCGACGGTGGAGACCGCGTCCGGCGGCTACCGGCTCCCGGTACGGCCCGAGGACGTGGACGTCCACCGCTTCGAGGAGCTGACCGGCCGGGGCAGACGGGAACTCGCGGCCGGCCGGGCCGCCGAGGCGTCCGCACTCTTCGGGACGGCGCTCGGGCTCTGGCGGGGCGGGGCGCTCGCCGACGTCCTCGACGCGCCGTTCGCCGGGCCCGTCGCGACCCGGCTCGACGACCTGCGGACCGCGGCGACCGAGGACCACTGGGATGCGGAACTGCGCCTCGGACGGTACGGAGCGGTGCTTGCCGACCTCGAAGCGGCCGGAACCGAGCGCCCGTTGAGCGAGCGGGTCGCGGGACTGCGGATGAGGGCGCTGGCAGCGGCCGGACGGCAGTCCGACGCGCTCGCGGTGTACGAGGCGGTACGGGAGCGGCTCGGCGACGAACTCGGCGTCGATCCGTCGGCCGAGCTGCGCGAGATCCACCTGTCCCTGCTGCGGGGCGAGCTGGAGACGCCCGTCGAGCGGGCGCAGGCGGCGGCCCCGAGCCGCCTCCCGGCCAGGCTGACCAGCTTCATCGGCCGCGACGCCGAACTGGACCGACTGGCAAGGCAGCTGGTCCGCAACCGCCTCGTCACCATCGTCGGCCCCGGCGGCGCGGGCAAGACCCGGCTCTCCCTCGAAGCGGCCACCAGGGACCGCGCCCACGCGCGCGGCCGGGCCTGGTTCGTGCCGCTGGCCGGCGTGAGCGCACCGGACCAGCTGGCCGACGCGGTACTCGGCGCCCTCAGCTCCACCGACGGCGGCCTCTACGACGCCGGCCAGGGGCAGCGGGCCACCCCGGTCGAGCGCATGGCCGGGCTCCTCGGCAGCGGCGACGCCCTGCTCCTGCTCGACAACTGCGAGCACCTCGTCGATGCGGCGGCGGAACTCACGGCCGAACTCCTGGACCAGCTGCCCGAGTTGCGTATCCTCACCACGAGCCGCGAGGCCCTCGCCATCACCGGCGAGTCACTGTGCCACCTCGGCCCCCTCGCCGTACCGACGGGAACACCGGAGCCCGCCGAAGCCGCGCAGTCGCCCGCCGTCCGCCTCTTCGTCGACCGGGCCGCCGGAATCCGGCCGGACTTCACACTCGACGACAGGAGCCTCGACGCGGCGACCCGCAGCGCGGAGTCCGTCGGCACCGAGCCGGCCGGCACCGGACCGGCCGGCACCGGACCGGCCGGGCCCGGGCCCGCAGGCAGCCCGCCCCTCAACCCCCCTTCCCTCAACCCCCCTCCCCTCGACGTCTCGACCCTCGACGCCGTGGTCGAGATCTGCCGGCGACTCGACGGCGTCCCGCTCGCACTCGAACTGGCGGCGGCGAAGCTCCGTTCGATGAGCGTCGAGCAGATCGCGCGCCGCCTGGACGACCGCTTCCGCCTCCTCGCCTCGGGCAGCCGCACCGCCCTGCCCCGCCAGCGCACCCTGCTCGCGCTCGTCGAGTGGAGCTGGGACCTCCTGGACGAACCCGAGCGGACCCTCGCCCGCAGACTGTCGGTGTTCCCGGGCGGCGCGACCGTCCCCGCGCTCGAAGCGGTCTGCGCGGACCCGACGCTCCCGGCCGACGACATCCCGTACGTCCTGGACGCCCTGGTGGAGAAGTCGCTGGTCGGCGTCGTCGACGAAGGGGCGGGCGAGCCGCGCTACCGGATGCTGGAGACGGTACGCGCGTACGCGGCGCGGCAACTCGCCACCGCCGAGCCCGGGGACACCGTCACGCGCCGCTACGCCGCGTACTTCCTGGCGCTCGCGGAGGAGTACGAACCCCGCCTCCGCACCGGCGAACAGCTGCGCGCGATCGAGGTCTTCGACGCCGAACACGACAACCTCGTCCACGCGCTCCGCACGGTCGCCGACGCGGGGGCCGGGGACCTGGCCGCACGCTTCGCCGGGGCGATGTTCTGGTACTGGGGGATCAGGGGCCTGAGCACGCGCCTGGACACGTACCTGCCGAAGGCCGCGGCCGGTGGTGGTGGCGGTGACCGCCCGACGGCCGAGGGCGAGTCGGCGACGGCGCGCGAGTTCCACCCGGCGGCGCTGCTCCTACGGATGTCCCAGGTCTCGCTCCCCGCGGGCTCAGGGCAGCCCGCGGCAGCGAACCAGGAGGACCCGCTGAACTCACCCGACCCCTGGGTGCGGGCCGGCGCCCACCTGGCACGGGACTTCGCGCTCACCGAACAGGGCGACCTGGTCACCGGCGCCGAGTCCCGGATCGAGGCCCTGCGCGGCTTCGAGGAGGTGGGCGACCGCTGGGGGCTCGTGATGAGCCTGCTCCCGATCGGCCGTGACCACTCGCTGCGGGGCGAGTACGCCCAGGCCATCGCCACCTTCGAACGGACGGTGGTGCTCAGCTCCGAACTCGGCACCGAGGACTACCTCTACCTCAGCAAGGCCCGGCTCGCCCGCGAACGCCGGCGCAGCGGCGACCTGGCAGGCGCCTTCCGCGACCTGCACGCCGCACACCGCCAGGCCCGCGAGCAGGGACAGCTCCGCCTGGAGGTCAACATCCTGGTGGGCCTCGCCAATGTGCACCGCAGGGCCGGTGACCTGGCGCAGTCCGACGCGACGCTCGACCGCCTCGAAGCGCTGAGCGCCCGGCGGCCCTCCCTCCGGGGCCTTGCCCGCGACCTGATCGTCAGCACCCGCGTCGAGAACCGTCTCGCGGAGGGGGACGCGGTGCGGGCCCGAGCCCTGCTGCCCGAGGCGGCCGGCTCCCTGTTCGGCCAGGGGGCGGGCGCCGCGCTGGCCTGGGTGGCGGAACTCCTCGGCGGACTGAGGACCTTGGAGGGCGCCCCGGAGGAGGGCGCGAGGGCGCTGGGCATGAGCCAGGTGATGCGCGGCGCCTTCGACTGGGGCGAGCCGGAGTGGCGCGAGCTGGTCGACCGCATCGTGGCGACGCTGGGCGAGGAGGGCTTCCGGAGCGCGTACGACGAGGGGGCCGCGTACTCCCGTACGGACGCGCTGAGGTGGCTGGAGACGGAGACGCTGCGGGGCTGACGGGAGCGGGGGGAACGCCGAAAGCCGGGCGGGCCCCGCACCAAGGGTGCGGACCCGCCCGGCTTTCGGCGTCACATGAGGATCATCCGGCATTCTTCCGATAGGCGCGCATGGCCAGCGGGAAGAAGACCACGATCACACCGGCCATCCAGGCGAAGGTGCCGGCCAGGGAGCCGGCGACGGGGCCGCCGTTGAGCAGACCGCGGACCGCGTCGGCCACCAGGGAGACGGGGTTGACGTCGGACCAGGCCTGGAGCCAGCCGGCCATGTCCTCGCGGGGCACGAAGACGTTGCTGGCGAAGGTGAGCGGCAGGATCAGGATGGTCATGAGGCCCTGCACGGAGGCGGGGTTCTTGATCAGCATGCCGAGGTAGACGGAGATCCACGAGAAACTGAGGGCGAAGCCGACGAGAAGGGCGAGCGCGGCGAGCGAGGCGACCGGGCCGGTCTCGACGCGGTAGCCCATGACCAGGGCGAGGACGACCAGGGTGGCCAGGCAGACGACGTAGCGGACGATGTCGGCGAGGACGGCGCCGATCAGCGGGCCGGAGCGGGCGATCGGCATGCTGCGGAACCGGTCGAAGATTCCTGTACTGGCGTCCGCGCAGAGCGAGGCGCCGATGCCGACGCTGGCCTGGAAGACGGCCATGACCATGACGCCCGGGGTGACGAGCTGCAGGTAGCGGTCGGTGTCGCCGCCGGACATGGCCTCCCCGAAGAGGTACACGAACATCAGGAGGCTGATGATCGGGGTGAGGATCACGTCGACCAGCTGGATCGGCGACTTCATGAACTTGGTGACGCCGCGGCCGGCGAGGGCGAAGCTGTGCTGGGCGGTCTGGGCGAGGCTGATACGGCTGGGAAGCTCGGCGTGGCTCATGACGGGGTCCTCTCGGAAGTCCTGGGGGCGAAGCGGGGAAGCGGCGGTCTCAGACGGCCACGGACTGCGCAGCGGCGTCGGCGGGGGCGACGGTGGGCGCGTGTCCGGTCAGGGCGAGGAAGACCTCGTCGAGGCTGGGCAGCCGCAGGCCGAGTTCGTCGGCGGTGATACCGGCGCCGTCCAGGCGGCGGGCGACGGCCGCGACGATCAGCGGTTCGTCGGCGGGGACGGTGAGCACGCCGGAGTCCTGGGCGGGGGTGTGCCCGGTCAGCTCGGCGAGCATCCCGGCGACGTGCGGCACATCGGCGGCGACGGTGGGCCGGACCTGGAGGATCTGGCCGCCGACGCGGCGCTTGAGCTCACCGGGCCGGCCTTCGGCGACCTTGCGGCCCTTGTCGAAGACGGTGATGGAGTCGGCGAGCTGGTCGGCCTCCTCCAGGTACTGGGTGGTGAGCAGCACCGTGGAACCGTCGGCGACCAACTGCCGCACCACGTCCCAGACTTCCTGCCGGGCGTGCGGGTCGAGACCGGTGGTGGGCTCGTCGAGGAAGAGTACCTGCGGCCGGCCGACCAGGGAGGCGGCCAGGTCGAGCCGCCGCCGCATACCGCCGGAGAAGGTGGCGATCGGCTTGCGGGCCGCCTCGGTGAGGGAGAACTTCTCCAGGAGCTCGGCCCCCCGCGCCTTCGCGTCGCGCCGCGACAGACCGAGCAGCCGCCCGATGAGCACCAGGTTCTCGGCACCGGAGAGGGTCTCGTCCACGGAGGCGTACTGCCCGGTGAGCCCGATCAGCTGCCGCACCTTGACCGGGTCCTTGACGACGTCGTGCCCGCCGATGGTGGCGTGCCCGCCGTCGGGGCGCATCAGCGTGGCAAGAATGCGCACGGTGGTGGTCTTGCCGGCCCCGTTGGGCCCCAGCACCCCGACGACCTTCCCGGCCGGCACCTCCAGATCGACACCGTCCAGGGCGGTGAAGTCCCCGTACTTCTTGACCAGTCCCTCGGCCCGGATCGCGTACCCCATGTCCACCATCTCCTTGTCAGTTCCTCGCCGCTCTCGACGCCCCTGACAATGCCGCCCCCACCTGACACCCCCCGGCCAACCACCTGACAGCCGCCGCAGCCGGCTGTCAGCCCCTGTTAGCGCAGGACGCAACGGGGGGCGGGGGTGGGGAAAACAAAACAGGTGAGCCACCGACCGAAACCGGCAGGTGGCTCACCTGGTGATACAGCTGTCGGGGTGGCGGGATTTGACCCCACGAACTCTTCGCCCCGAAGCAACCCGGGTGGAGGCTCTGCCTTGGGCTGGTGCATCTCTCACCTGCGCTGATGGTTCGCAGCCGTCCGCGCTTGTCCGCCGCTGTTCGGCGGCGTTGTCACGTAGTTGGACACGCACCCGGACGCCCGGGACAGCAACTATGCTCCGCACATGCGCCACTTGGTCGAGTCGTTCGCTGTCAGTGCCCTCAGGCGCGGTCAGGGCATTGAGCAGTTCCTCGGAGCGGCCGGCACCCCATCGACCCCGGGTGTTCGGTGGGTCGGAATCGAGCCGACCAAGAGTGGGTACGTGGTGACACTCCACGAGGCAGAGGACGTAGGTCACGAGCAGTTTTGCGATCTGCTGGAGTTTCCGCCCCTCGACCCCGACGACGAATTCGGTCTGGAACTGACTGTCTGCGATGACGAGGTCGCGGCGATGGCTGAAGCGGAAGCTCAGACGGGTGCACGTCGTAATCGCTGGGTGAACGCTGGCGTCGCTGGTGATGAGTATCTCGACTTCGTCCGCGCGGGCCGCGCCACACCGTGAGGTCGCTGGGGTCGTGAGTGGAGGGCGTTCCATGTCGGCCTCGACCTTGAAAACCGTCGGGGCAGCGATGTCACCGTGGGTTCAAATCCCGCACCCACCGCAGGTAAACGGCCCCTGACCAGGCAGATCGGTCGGGGGCCGTCCTTGCGTGCGTTGCCCGTCAACCACCGTGGTGCCCCGTCAGCTCCCGGCCGCACGGGCATGCCAAGGGCACGGATGCCACCTCGGCAGCAGGCAGGAGTCCTTAGGATGGCGGGCGGGGCGGAGCTGTAGCGCAGAGGTCGTCGCGCGCGGTCTCCAAAATCGCGAGGACGCCGGTTCGAATCCGGCTGGTTCTGCCCTCTGTCCCGCTGGAAGTGATCTCCCGCCTCGTCGGGCACTCGGGGACGGCCGTGACCGAGGAGGTCTACCGGAAGCAGATCCGGCCCGTGATTCAGACCGGGGCTGTGGTCATGGACGGGATCTTCGGCGCCGACCCGCAGCGGCCGTAGACACGCGGGGAGCGGTAGTCACGCAGGTAGACACGCAGAAAGAAACAGGTGAGGCACCTACTCTTGAGAGTAGGTGCCTCACCTGCTGTTTTGGCTGTCGGGGTGGCGGGATTTGAACCCACGACCTCTTCGTCCCGAACGAAGCGCGCTGCCAAGCTGCGCTACACCCCGATGTCGCTGCTCTGCTCTACGCGTCGCGGCGACATCGCTTACTTTAGCCCACGCGCGCGCTGAGGCGAAATCCGGTTTTCGGGGGGTCGCGGCGCAGGTCGGATGCGGTCCAGGCCGACGATCGCCAGGCCCAGGGCGCGGAAGGCCGCCGCGTACGGCCGGCGGGCGGTGGGGACCACGGCGGCGGCCGGAGCGGTCGGTACTCCTCGCACGGTCAGGCGCGGGCCGTCAGGGTGAGCAGGGTGACCTCGGGCGGGCAGGCGAAGCGGACCGGGGTGTAGCGGTTGGTGCCGCAGCCCGCAGAGACGTGCAGGTAGGAGGTGTGGTCGCCCGCCGTGTGGGTGGAGAGGCCCTTGACCCGGTCGGTGTCCAGGTCGCAGTTGGTGACGAGCGCCCCGTAGAAGGGGACGCACAGCTGTCCGCCGTGGGTGTGCCCCGCGAGGATCAGCTCGTACCCGTCGGCCGTGAACGCGTCGAGCGAGCGCAGGTACGGGGCGTGCACCACGGCAAGGGTGAAGTCGGCCGTGGCGTCGGGCCCGCCGGCCACCTGGTCGTACCGGTCGCGCTTGATGTGCGGGTCGTCGAGGCCGGTGAACGCGAGGTCCGCCTGCGGCAGCTTGAGCCGGCCGCGGGTGTTGGTGAGGTTCACCCAGCCCGCCGCGTCGAACGCGTCCCGCAACCCCTCCCAGGGGTTGTGGACGGCGCCGACGGCGGGCTTGTTGCCGTTGAGGCCGTGCCTGCCCTGCGCCTTCTCCAGGAGATAGCGGGCGGGGTTGCGGAGCTTGGGCCCGTAGTAGTCGTTGGACCCGAAGACGTACACCCCCGGGAACTCCATCAGCGGGCCGAGCGCGTCGAGCACCTCCGGCACCGCCTCCGGGTCGGAGAGGTTGTCGCCGGTGTTGACGACGAGGTCCGGGCGGAGCCCCGCGAGGGAGTGGAGCCAGGCCCGCTTCTTGCGCTGGCCGCTCACCATGTGGATGTCGGAGACCTGGAGGACCCGCAGGTCGTTCATGCCCGGTGGCAGCACCGGGACCGTCACGCGGCGGAGCCGGAACGAGCGGGCCTCGAAGCCTGCCGCGTAGACGATTCCGGCGGCGGCCGTCGCCGTGAGGCCTGCCGTGATCTTCAGGGGGATCCCGTAGCGTGCGCGCATCCCCCCATCGTCGCAGACCCGCGGAGCGTAAATGTGCGGGCGGGTGAGGCGGCCCACCTGCCACACTTGACCCCATGACCACGCTCAAGGAGAAGCTCAAGGCCGACCTCAACGCCGCGATCAGGGGACGCGACGAACTGCGTTCCTCGACCCTGCGGCTGACCATCACCGCGATCACCAAGGAGGAGGTCGCGGGCAAGACCAAGCGCGAACTCTCCGACGACGAGGTGCAGAAGGTGATCGCCAAGGAGGCGAAGAAGCGCCGTGAGGCCGCGGACGCCTTCGCCCAGGGCGGCCGTCTCGAGTCCGCCGAGCGGGAGAAGGCGGAGGGCGTCATCCTCGACGCGTACCTGCCGAAGCAGCTCAGCGACGAGGAGCTCGACGGGATCGTCGCCGAGGCCGTCGAGGAGGCGAAGACGGCGGGCGCCGAGGGGCCGCGTGCCATGGGCGCCGTCATGAAGATCGTGAACCCGAAGGTGGCCGGCCAGGCCGACGGCGGGCGTGTCGCCGCCTCCGTGAAGAAGCTGCTCGCGGGCTGATCCGCGGAAGCGGTAGCGGTAGCGGTAGCGGTACGTCCCGCAGAAGTACGAGAGAGGGGGCCCCCCCCCGGGGGGGGCCCCCCTCTCTCGTATCGGTACCGGTACCGGTGTCAGTACGTCAGCGGTTTCCGCCGCGGCCGTTCCCGTTGCCGTTTCCGCCGTCGCCGATCCCGCCGATCAACCCGGGGAACGGGTTGGTCGGGGGCTTCGTGTCGCCAGGCTTGGCGTCGCCCGGCTTACCCGGCTTCCCCGGCTTGTTCGGGCCGGCGCCGCCCTCCTTGTCCTTGGGCTTCTCGGCCCGCGGTACGGCGATGGGGGCGAAGCGCGGCGTCTCGGCGGCGTCCAGGGCGCCCGTCATCGCGATCTTCCAGATCGGCCCGGGGAGGCAGCCACCGCAGACCTTGTCGTAGACCTCGCCGCCGATGGTGATGTTGTACATCGACTGCTTCTCGCCGACGTCGTCACCGACCCAGACGGCGGTGGACAGGTTCGGGGTGTAGCCGACGAACCAGGCGTCCTTGCGGTCGTTCGTCGTACCGGTCTTGCCCGCGTTGTCGCGGTCGCTGAGACCGGCCTTCGTACCCGTGCCGTCCTCGACGACGCCCTTCAGCATCTGGTTGATCAGGTCGGCGGTGCGCTCGCTCATCGCCCGCGTGCACTTGGTCTGCGGCACGTTCAGCTTGTCGCCGTTGGCGGCCTTGACCGAGTCGATGGCGACCGGGGTGCAGTAGATGCCGCGGTTGGCGAAGGTCGAGTAGACGGCCGCCATGTCGAGCGGGGTGCTCTCCTGGGCGCCGAGGGTGACGGACGGCAGCTGCTGGAGCCGCTTGCCGAGCTCGCGCTCGTATCCGACGTTCTTCGCCATCGTCAGCGTCTCGCAGAGGCCGGCCATCTGCTCCAGCTTGGCGAAGTACGTGTTGATGGACTTGCCGAGGGCGCTGGTCATGTCATAGGCGCCCTTCTCCGACTCGACCTCGTTGCCGATCTCCCAGTTGGCGTACCCCGCCGGCTTGCCGTCGCAGCGGGTGTAGTCCTTCTCCGGGATGTTGATCTTCCACGGGGTGTCGAAGCTCGTCGCCGGGCTGATGCCCTTCTCCAGGGCAGCCGCCGCCGTGATCGGCTTGAAGGTCGAGCCGACCTGGAAGCCGTACGTCGTGCCGCCCATCTTGCTGCCGACGGCGAGGTTCAGCGTCGTCTGGTTCTGCTTCTGGTCCAGGCCGTACGGGCGGGACTGGCCCATCGAGAGGATCTTGCCGGTGCGGGGCTGGACCTGCACCACCGAGGCGGCGACCGGGTCGTCCTTGTTGATCTTCGCGACGGCGGCCTCGTTGGCGGCGGCCTGGGCGCGCGGGTCGAGCGTGGTCTTGACGGTGAGGCCGCCCAGGTTCCACAGCTTCTGGCGCTCCTCGGCCGTCTTCCCGAAGACCGGGTCGGTGAGGATCGTCTTGCGGACGTAGTCGCAGAAGAAGCCGGCGCCGTCGACGGCGGTGATGCAGCCGTTCTTCGGGGACTTGACCTTCAGCTTGAGCGGGGCGGCCATCGCCTTCTCCGCCTCGGCCTGGCTGATGTCCTTCACGTCGGCCATCCGCTGGAGGACCACGTTCCGCCGCTTGGTGGCTTCCTGGATGTCGTTGATCGGGTCGTAGCGGCTCGGCGACTGGACGAGACCGGCCATCATCGCCGCCTCGCCCAGGTTCAGGTCGGCGGCGGGCTTGGAGAAGTACCGCTGGGAGGCGGCCTCGATGCCGTACGCCTGCTGCCCGAAGAAGGTGATGTTGAGGTAGTTCTCCAGGATCTTCTTCTTGCCCAGCTCCTCCTCGACCTGGATCGCGAACTTCAGCTCGCGGATCTTGCGGCCGATGGTCTGCTGGGTGGCCTGCGCGACCTTCTCGGGGTCGTCACCGGCCTCCTCGACGAAGACGTTCTTCACGTACTGCTGGGTGAGGGTGGACGCGCCCTGCGCGACCCCGCCCTCCTGCGCGTTGCGGTTGATCGCGCGCAGCACGCCCTTGAGGTCGATCGCCCCGTGCTCGTAGAAGCGGCCGTCCTCGATCGCGACGATCGCCTTCTGCATGTACGGGGAGATCTTCTCCAGCGGCACGACCTTGCGGTCCCGCGAGTACACCGTGGCGAGGAGACCACCCTCGGAGTCGAGGATCGTGGTGCGCTGACTCAGCGGTGGGGTCTTCAGGTTGGAGGGGATCTCGTCGAACCCCTCGACCGTCCCCTTCGCGGCCAGCCCGAGTGCACCGGCGGCGGGCAGGGCGATGCCCGCCAGCACGGCTCCGGAGAGCACACTGACACCAAGGAACTTGGCGGCCTGCTGGGTCCCGGTCAGACCACCGCCCGAGCGCTTCTTTGCCATGGGGGCAGCCTAATCCGTAGTGATGAGCGAACCGCAGGAGCATGGGCTGTTCGGAGCGTTCGAGTACCAGACCGTGACATCCAGAGGCAGCCGGGCCGTCGAGGCCTCCTGTCAGTGGGGAGTGAGACAGGCTTCGAGAGCGGCTCGCTGGTGCGGGGGGAGGTGGTCACCGAGGGGGACCTTGCGGGGGCTGTGATCGCCTTCGCAGATCCAGCTCCGCTCGTCCTCGTCGAACCACCACTCCTCGGCACCCCACATGGGGTGCCCCTGGAGCAGACGCCGGGCCAATGCCTCGCTCCCCTCGCTCGCCTCGGGAGCGCCCTGGGCGACGAGCGCCCGGGCCACGGCCGTCATGGCCTCCGCCGGAACCGCGGCGTCCCCGAGAACCGGCAGTAGGAGAAGGAGGCGGGCGTGAGGGTCGGTGACGCCCGCGGCGCCCGGCGGCGCCTCTATCAGGGCGGCGAGCTCGGGCCAGCACAGTCCGGGGCCGATGCGGTCCTGATCGTCGCCGGCCAGGACGAGATCCTGGCTCCAGTCGGGATGCGTGAGGAAGTAGTCCCTGGTCGTGAACTCCTCGCCGCTGTTGGAGTGCACGACGATCGTGAACCCGCCGGCCAGGGGCACCGTGAACATCGGCCACTCCGATGGTGCGTGGAGCCGGTCCAGCATGGCGTCGGCATCGCCCGCGTCCGAACCGAAGACCTCCGGCCCGAAGCCCTCGGTCAGGTCCGCCAGGTACGCCGGCCAGAAGCCGGGCTCATCCAGGAGCGAATGCCCGTCCACGACGGGCGCCGAGGCGTACGAGTGCCGTGCCATCACCATGCCGGGATTCTCTCCGAGCGGTCGGAACTGTTCGAAGACCCCGGCCCTCGCGGCCGACCGGTTTGACGGCACAGCGACGCGAGGTGTCTACGTTCTCATTCGCCGGACACACGTAGATGCCTTGGCCTAAGCTGCTCCCAACTGTCACAGCAGTGTGGTCTGGCATCAAGACCCGGGTGTGACATCGGCATGAATTCCCGTGACCCCGAATCATGGGGACCTCGTGTCCGATTCCGGCTCATGCGTCACACGGTGTCCGAAGTGACCCCGTCGAGGAAGCGCGTATCCGCTCGGGTATGTCCGCTATCACACGCATGTCCTTCGATCACTCCCCTGGGTGATCTGACGCGCACGCATAGTCCGTTCGGGCCATCCAAGATTGGGCCCGAAGGGGGTGTTGCGCTGTGCCCACCTTCCGTAACGTCCCAACTGGCAGCGGTGAATATGCCGCTGCCGCCGTGGGGGAGCCTCGATTCGGGAGAGGACGGCGCCGGTATGGGCTGGGTAGCTGACTGGAGTGCGCAGGCGGCCTGCCGCACTACCGATCCGGATGAACTTTTCGTGCAGGGAGCGGCACAGAACAGGGCAAAGGCGGTGTGCACCGGATGCCCGGTGCGGACCGAGTGCCTCGCCGACGCCCTCGACAACCGCGTGGAGTTCGGCGTGTGGGGCGGCATGACGGAGCGCGAGCGCCGTGCCCTGCTGCGCCGCAGGCCGACCGTCACCTCGTGGCGGCGGCTCCTGGAGACCGCGCGCACGGAGTACGAGCGGGGAGCGGGCCTGCTGCCCGTGGCGATGGAGGACGACGCGACGTACGAGGCGTACGCCGCGGTGGGCTAGGCCCCGTCAGACCGATGGCCTACGTCAGACCGAGGGTCTTGGTCGAGCCGTCCGTCAGGCCGACGGTGTTCGTCGAACCGTCCGTCAGGCCGACGGTCTTCGTCGAACCGTCCGTCAGACCGACGGTCTTCGTCCGGCCGTGAGCCGGTCACCGATGGTCCGCAGCCCGGCGAGGTCGTGCACATCGCCGGGCAGGGCCGCCACCTCGGTCACCGCCACCTCGGGGTGGAGCGCGGTGAAGCGGTCACGCGTGCGCTGCTCACGCGTGAGCACCCGCATGCGCTCGGCATGCAGGCGCAGAAGTCCCGCGGTGAGATGACGTACGTCCCTATCGGTCGTGCTGTCTGCCGTGCTGTCTGCCGTGTCGTCGGTCGGACTGTCAGCCGTGCTGTCTTGCGGCGTGCCCTGGTCGGCTGTGGGGGCAGCCTCGGGCACGGGATTTGCGGCGGCGGTGGCGAGGTCGGACGGCTCGGGCTCCGTGGTCGGGGAGCCACTCCGCTCAGTCTTCCCGCCCCCCTGATCCACAATCCGCCCCTCGTCAAGATTTTCCGCGGCGGCCCGCGCCCGCTCGGCCGACAGCCGGGCGGCCCCACTGCCGTGGACCCGGTTGAGGACGAGACCGGCCAGCGGCATCTCCTCGGCGGCCAGCCGCTCCACGAAGTACGCGGCCTCGCGCAGCGCGTCCCGCTCCGGCGTGGCCACCACGAGGAAGGCCGTGCCCGGGGCCTGGAGCAGCTTGTACGTGGCGTCGGCGCGGGTCCGGAAGCCGCCGAACATCGTGTCCATCGCCGCGACGAACGTCTGCACGTCCTTCAGGAACTGACCCCCGAGCAGCTTCCCCAGGGTCCCCGTCATCATCGACATGCCGACGTTGAGGAACTTCATCCCGGCCCGGCCGCCCACCTTCGCCGGTGCCATCAGGAGCTTGATGAACTTCCCGTCGAGGAACGACCCGAGCCGCTTCGGCGCGTCCAGGAAGTCCAGGGCGGACCGGGACGGCGGGGTGTCCACGACGATCAGGTCCCACTCGTCGCGCGCCCGGAGCTGGCCCAGCTTCTCCATCGCCATGTACTCCTGCGTACCGGCGAACCCGGCGGACAGGGACTGGTAGAAGGGGTTCTCCAGGATCGCCCGGGCCCGCTCGGGGTCCGCGTGCGCCTCGACGATCTCGTCGAAGGTCCGCTTCATGTCCAGCATCATGGCGTGCAGTTGACCGCCGTCGGAGCCCTTGATGCCGGCGACCTCGCGCGGGGTGTTGTCGAGGGAGTCGATCCCCATCGACTGGGCGAGACGACGGGCCGGGTCGATGGTGAGGACGACGACCCGCCGGCCCCGCTCCGCCGCCCGTACGCCGAGGGCCGCGGCCGTGGTCGTCTTGCCGACCCCGCCGGCTCCGCAGCAGACGATGATGCGGGTGCCCCGGTCGTCGAGGATCGGGTCGAGGTCGAGGACCGGAACCGGGTCGAGGGCCGGAGCCGGAACGTCGAGCTCCAGGTCCGGAACCATGTCGGGCCCGCCCTCGGCGGAGCCCGCAGCCTTCTCCGTCACGCGCCCACCCCTTGCTTCCGCAGTTCCTTCGCCAGCCGGTAGAGCCCCGCGATGTCCGCCCCGTCCCCCAGGTAGGGGAGCTCGTACGAAGGGACGCCGATGTCGTCCAGGACCGCGCGCTGTGTCCGCTCCAGCTCCACCCGCCGGGCGTGCTCGGCCGCCTGGTCGAGCAGCGGCTCGACGAGCGTCGTGCCGCCGGTGACGCCGGCGGAGACCAGGGTCCTGGCGATCGCGTCCCGGTGGTCGCCGGAGGCGGCCCGTACCGCTGCCTCGTCGAGGACGTGCGGCCGGACCATGTTCACCACGACCCGCCCCACCGGCAGTTCGGCCGCGCGGAGCTCCGCGACGCCGTCCGCGGTCTCCTGGACCGGCATCTCCTCCAGGAGGGTCACCAGATGGACCGCCGTCTCCGGGGACTTGAGGACCCGCATGACGGCCTGCGCCTGGTTGTGTATCGGACCGATCCTCGCCAGGCCCGCCACCTCGTCGTTGACGTTGAGGAAGCGGGTGATGCGGCCCGTGGGCGGCGCGTCCATGACCACGTGGTCGTACGTGTGGCCGCCGTGCTTCTCGCGCCGCCGGACGGCCTCGCAGGCCTTGCCGGTCAGCAGGACGTCCCGTACGCCCGGCGCTATCGTCGTCGCGAAGTCGATCGCGCCGAGCTTCTTCAGGGCCCGCCCCGCGCTGCCCAGTTTGTAGAACATCTGGAGGTAGTCGAGGAGCGCGCGCTCGGCGTCGATCGCCAGCGCGTACACCTCCCCGCCGCCCGGGGCGACGGCGATCTTGCGCTCCTCGTACGGAAGGGCTTCCGTCTCGAAGAGCTGTGCGATGCCCTGCCTGCCTTCGACCTCGACGAGGAGGGTGCGCTTGCCCTCCGTCGCGAGGGCGAGGGCGAGGGCGGCGGCGACCGTCGTCTTACCGGTACCACCCTTGCCGCTGACGACCTGGAGCCTGCTCACGTAGTCGAGCCTAACCACTGGCGGCGGCGCCCAATCAGGTGGCCGCCCCGGAGAAGCTCCCTAGGGGGAGCTTCGGGGTGGGCCTCGGTGAGGACTTCGGGGTGAGCCTCGGAGGGGAGCTTCCGGGGCCGCCTCGAAGAGCTGCCCGGCGGCCAGCGGATACAGTCGGGCCCATGACCAAGTGGGAGTACGTCACGGTGCCGCTTCTGGTGCACGCGACCAAGCAGATTCTGGACACCTGGGGCGAGGACGGCTGGGAGCTCGTCCAGGTCGTGCCCGGGCCGAACAACCCCGAGCAGCTCGTGGCCTACCTGAAGCGGGCCAAGTCGTGAGCGGGGCCGTCGAGGCGAAGCTCGCCGAGCTGGGCCTGACCCTGCCGGCGGTCGTGCCGCCCCTGGCCGCCTACCAGCCGGCCGTGCAGTCCGGCGTGTACGTCTACACCTCGGGCCAGCTCCCGATGGTGGACGGCAAGCTCCAGCTGACCGGCAAGGTCGGCGGCGAGGTCACCGCCGAGGAGGCCAAGCAGCTCGCGGCCACCTGCGCGCTGAACGCGCTCGCGGCCGTGAAGTCGGTCGCCGGTGACCTGGACCGGATCAAGCGGGTCGTGAAGGTCGTCGGGTTCGTCGCCTCCGCCCCCGACTTCACCGGACAGCCCGGCGTCATCAACGGCGCCAGCGAGCTGCTCGGCGCGGTCCTCGGCGACAAGGGCGTGCACGCGCGCAGCGCCGTCGGCGTGGCCGTGCTGCCGCTCGACGCCCCGGTCGAGGTCGAGGTCCAGGTGGAGCTCGTCGAGGCCTGACCTCCCGTCGTACGTCAATACGTCACGCAGAGCCGGTTCACCCGTCAGGGAGGATCGGCTCTCGTGCATTCCGGTGCTTGCGCATAGCATCCGGCCATGTCGAATGGTCAGCCGAAGCAGCCGAGCGAGCCGAACGATCGGCCGGAGCGGGCGGGTCAGCCGCCGCGGTCGAGCGCGCCGAGTCCGTCGGAGCCGTCCGGCGAACCCGGTCCGACGGAGCCGTCCGGCGAACCCGGCCCGACGGAGCCGTCGGTCCGGCCCCAGCGGGCGAACGGTCAGTGGTACCCGCCCGAGTGGCCCGACCGCATCCGCGCCCTCGCCGCCGGTGAGCTCACCCCGGTGACGCCCCGGCGCGCCGCGACCGTCCTGCTCCTGCGCGACGGGTCGGCCGGGCCCGACGTCCACATGCTGCGCCGCCGTACCTCCATGGCCTTCGCGGGCGGCGCGTACGCCTACCCCGGCGGCGGTGTCGACCCGCGCGACGAGCACCCGGTGCGCTGGGCGGGGCCCTCCCGTGAGACCTGGGCGGCCCGGCTCGGCCTCGACGACCCCGCGCAGGCCCAGGCCGTGGTCTGCGCCGCCGTACGCGAGACGTACGAGGAGGCGGGCGTCCTGCTCGCCGGCGAGACCGAGGAGGGGGTCGTCGGCGACACGACCGGCGAGGAGTGGGAGCGGGACCGGGAGGCGCTCGTCGCCCGGGAGCTGTCCTTCGCCGATTTCCTGGACCGGCGCGGGCTCGTGCTCCGCTCCGACCTGCTCGGCGCGTGGGCCCGCTGGATCACGCCGGAGTTCGAACAGCGCCGGTACGACACGTGGTTCTTCGTGGCCGTGCTGCCGGCCGGGCAGCGCACCCGGAACGCCTCCACGGAGGCCGACCGCACCGTCTGGATCCGCCCGGCGGAGGCCGCCGCAGGCTACGACCGGGGTGAGCTGACGATGATGCCGCCGACGATCTCGACCCTGCGCGCCCTGGAGGGGTACGGCACGGCGGCCGAGGCCCTCGCGGCGGCGGAGGGGCGGGATCTGACCCCCGTGCTCGCCCACGCGCGCGTGGAGGGCGAGGAACTGGTCCTGAGCTGGCCGGGGCACGAGGAGTTCACGAAGATCATCCCCGTGGAGGGCGAGCGATGAGCGACGCCGCCGCCCTGCCGGGACAGCCGCGCGGACTCGTGGTCACCGGGCCCGCGACCGACCGTGCCGTGAACGTCCTGGCGCCGAACCCCTCCGCGATGACCCTCGACGGCACCAACACCTGGCTCCTGTCCGAGCCCGGCTCCGACCTCGCCGTCGTCGTCGATCCGGGCCCGCTCGACGAGGCCCATCTGCGCCGGGTGATCGAGACGGCCGAGAAGCTCGGCAAGCGGATCGCGCTCACCCTGCTGACCCACGGCCACTGGGACCACGCGGAGGGCGCCGGCCGCTTCGCGGAGCTGACGAGGACGGCCGTACGGGCCCTGGACCCGGCGCTGCGGCTCGGCGACGAGGGGCTCGGAGCGGGGGACGTGGTGACGGTCGGCGGCCTGGAGCTGCGGGTCGTCCCGACGCCCGGCCACACCTCGGACTCGCTCTCCTTCCACCTGCCCGCCGACCGTGCGGTGCTCACGGGCGACACGATCCTGGGGCGCGGGACGGCGATGGTGGCGCATCCGGACGGGCGGCTCGGCGACTACCTGGACTCGCTGCGACGGCTCCGCTCGCTCACCGTCGACGACGGGGTGCGGACGGTCCTGCCGGGGCACGGGCCGGTCCTGGAGGACGCGCAGGGGGCCGTGGAGTTCTATCTGGCGCACCGGGCGAGCCGGCTCGCGCAGGTCGAGACGGCGGTCGCGAGCGGTCACCGGACGGCGGCGGAGGTCGTCGCCCATGTGTACGCGGACGTGGACCGCTCGCTGTGGCCGGCGGCCGAGCTGTCCGTACGGGCGCAGCTGGAGTTCCTGGGGGAGCGGGGCCCCGTGTAGCGAGACGTCACGATCCTGTCCCGAGGCGGCCCCCGGCCCTGCGGCGTTCTTGACCCGTGTTTTACGCTCCGCTTACTTCTGGCCGTAGCTTTCGGGGGGAACGCCCGTGTTCGTCATCGCCATCCTGCTGCTCATCGCCGCAGTGGTGCTCTACTTCGTCGCCCGCTCGAACGACTCGCAGGGGCTGAAGCTCGGCGCCTTCGGCGCCGTGGCCGCCGGCCTCTTCTCGCTGGTCTTCAGCATGACGTACGTGATCAGCGCGTACGAGGTCGGTGTGCCGGTCGCCTTCGGCAAGGTCGGCTCGCCCATGACCTCGGGCATGCACGTGAAGTCGCCCTTCACCGACGTCACGACCTTCTCCACCCGCCCTGTCGACCTCAACCTCTCCGACAAGGACGTCGTCGAGGTCCGCTCCTCGCAGGGCGGCGTCATGTACGTCGAGGTCACCGTCAAGTGGGCCGTCGTCCCGACCAAGTCCGTCGAGCTGTACAAGCTCGCGGGCAGCGAGGACGCCATCCAGCAGCGGCTCGTCTACCCCGACAGCCGGGAGATCGTCCGTAACGTCTTCGCCCGCTACACGAGCGAGCAGGGGTACGCCACCGACCGCGAGAAGATCAACGCCGAGATCGGCGACCTGATCAAGGAGCGCCTGGCCCCGCGCGGTATCGACGTGACCACGGTCAACCTGCGCAATGTGAAGCCCTCGGACGCCCTCCAGGGCCAGATCGACCGCAAGATCCAGCAGCAGCAGGCCACCGAGCGGGCCACCGAGGCCGCCCGTACCGCCAAGGCCGAGTCCGACCGGCGCCGGATCGAGGCGGAGGGCATCGCCCGCGCCAACAAGATCCTCAACGACTCGCTGACGGACAGGGTCCTCATGAACCAGTGCATCGACGCGTTCAAGGAGGCCGCGGCGAAGAACCCGATCTACACCGTGCCCTGCGCGAACGGCGCCTCCGCCCCGGTGATCGTGGACGGTTCGAAGCGCTGACCCGCCCCGCAGGCGGATGTAGCTGGATGTAGGTGGATGCGGAAAGGCCGCCCCGGTCGTCGGACCGGGGCGGCCTTTTCCGTACGTACGCGCGTGCGTACCTCGTGTACGTACGCGCGTGCTTACCGCGAGCGCTTCGCGAGGCGCTCCACGTCGAGGAGGATCACGGCGCGGGCCTCCAGGCGCAGCCAGCCGCGCTGGGCGAAGTCGGCGAGCGCCTTGTTGACCGTCTCGCGGGAGGCGCCGACCAGCTGGGCCAGCTCCTCCTGGGTGAGGTCGTGGACGACGTGGATGCCCTCCTCCGACTGCACGCCGAAGCGGCGCGACAGGTCGAGGAGCGCGCGGGCCACACGGCCCGGGACGTCGGAGAAGACCAGGTCGGACATCTGGTCGTTGGTCTTGCGCAGGCGGCGGGCGACGGCGCGCAGCAGCGCGGTGGCCACCTCCGGGCGGGCGTTCAGCCAGGGCTGGAGGTCGCCGTGGCCCAGGCCGAGCAGCTTGACCTCGGTCAGCGCGGTCGCGGTCGCGGTGCGCGGGCCCGGGTCGAACAGCGACAGCTCGCCGATGAGCTCGCCGGGGCCGAGGACGGCCAGCATGTTCTCCCGGCCGTCGGGCGAGGTGCGGTGCAGCTTCACCTTGCCCTCGGTGACCACGTACAGGCGGTCGCCGGGGTCGCCCTCGTGGAAGAGCGCGTCGCCACGGGCGAGCGTCGCCTCACTCATCGAGGCGCGCAGCTCGGCTGCCTGCTCGTCATCGAGCGCCGCGAAGAGCGGGGCGCGCCGCAGAACGTCGTCCACGAGTTCTCTCCATACTGTCGACCTGCTCAGGGAACCTGTCCCATGATGCCGGACGTACACAACAGTGCGATCAATCACAACAAGTCTGACGCACCGAGTCGCCCGTCCGTACGTCAGGGGCCCGATTGGGGGCTGATCGGCCACGCCCGGGGCGGATGTCGGTGGTGGCCCCTAGGCTGGTCGGGTGTCCAACTCGCCGGTGACAGCGCAGGCCAAGGGGGCTGGAAGAGTGTCGGCCGAAGGTAATTCCGCCGTGGGCGAACACGGTGTGTCGAAGCGGGCAAAAGTGACGAATCGGAAGCCCGGGGAGTCCGTGAAGCCCGTGAGGGCCGTGAAGCCCGCCAAGTCCGCCAAGCCCGAGTCGCGGCTCGCGATGGTCCGCAGAGCGCGCAAGATCAACCGGGAGTTGGCCGAGGTCTACCCGTACGCCCATCCGGAGCTCGACTTCCGCAACCCCTTCGAGCTGCTCGTCGCGACGGTGCTCTCGGCGCAGACCACCGATCTGCGGGTCAACCAGACCACGCCCGCGCTCTTCGCCACGTACCCCACGCCCGAGGACCTCGCCGCCGCCGTCCCCGAGGAGGTCGAGGAGCTCATCCGCCCCACCGGCTTCTTCCGCGCCAAGACGAAGTCGATCATGGGCCTCGCCACCGCCCTCAGGGACGACTTCGGGGGTGAGGTCCCGGGCCGCCTCGACGACCTCGTCAAGCTCCCCGGCGTCGGCCGCAAGACCGCCTTCGTCGTCCTCGGCAACGCCTTCGGGGTCCCCGGCATCACCGTGGACACCCACTTCATGCGGCTGGTCCGGCGCTGGAAGTGGACCGAGCAGGAGGACCCGGTGAAGATCGAGGCGGAGATCGCCGAGATCTTCCCGAAGAGCGAGTGGACCATGCTCTCGCACCGGGTGATCTTCCACGGCCGCCGGATCTGCCACGCCCGCAAGCCGGCCTGCGGCGCCTGCCCCATCACCCACCTCTGCCCCTCGTACGGAGAGGGCGAGACCGACCCCGAGAAGGCGAGGAAGCTGCTCAAGTACGAGAAGGGCGGCTTCCCGGGCCAGCGGCTCAACCCGCCGCCCGGCTACCCGGGCCTCCCGGCGCCGCCGCTGGGCGCGGGCGACTGAGCCCGGCCCGCCCGGCGTGCCCGGCCCCGCCCACCCGGGCCGCCCCGCCCGGCTCGCCCGACCCCGGGAGCCCGGGGAACGAACCCGTCCATCGATGGCGTTGTGAAACACGGGGGTGCCTATGACGCGCACTGACGAAGAGATCCACGACGAGGACGTCCACGAAGGACGGATCCTGCCCGGCACCGGCGGGCTGGTCAGCCGGGACGGTCTGCCCGACTGGCTCGCGACCGTCGACCGGGCCGCCCGCACGGTCGCGCCCGAGCAGCTCAGCCGCTTCCTGCCGCCCGCGAGCGGCGCGGGGCGCCAGTCCGCCGTCCTCGTCCTCTTCGGCGAGGGGGAGCACGGCCCCGAGCTGCTCCTGATGGAGCGGGCCGGCAGCCTGCGCTCGCACGCAGGACAGCCCTCCTTCCCCGGCGGCGCCCTCGACCCCGAAGACGGCGACCCGGCGGACGGCGGTCTCCTGCGCGCGGCCCTGCGCGAGGCCCAGGAGGAGACGGGGCTCGACCCGGCGGGCGTCCAGATCTTCGGGGTACTGCCCCAGCTCTACATCCCGGTCAGCGGCTTCGTCGTCACCCCGGTCCTCGGCTGGTGGCGCTCCCCGAGCCCGGTCGGGGTCGTGGACCCCGGGGAGACCGCCCGGGTCTTCACCGTCCCCGTGGCGGATCTCACGGATCCCGCGAACCGCGCGACGGCGGTCCATCCGAGCGGCCACCAGGGCCCCGCGTTCCTGGTCGCGTCCGCTCTGGTCTGGGGTTTCACGGCCGGTGTGATCGACCGGCTGCTGCACTTCTCCGGCTGGGAGCGCCCCTGGGACCGCGCCAAGCAGGTCCCGCTCGACTGGCGGTCATGACAGGCTGAACCCCGGCGACCGGAAACGAATCTGCGAGGCAATAGACGGTGAACGTGCTGGACATCTTGTTGCTGCTCGCCGCCGTGTGGTTCGCGATCATCGGTTACCGCCAGGGATTCGTGGTCGGCATCCTGTCGGTGATCGGCTTCCTGGGCGGCGGTCTCGCCGCCGTTCTGCTGCTGCCGGTCATCTGGAACCAGCTGACCGACCACAGCGAGGTCTCGACCACGGCCACGGTCGTCTTCGTCATGATCGTCATCGTCTGCGCCTCCGTCGGCCAGGCCTTCACGACCCATCTCGGCAACAAGCTGCGCCGTCACATCACCTGGTCTCCCGCGCGCGCCCTCGACGCCACGGGCGGCGCCCTCGTCAACGTCGTCGCGATGCTGCTCGTGGCCTGGCTCCTCGGCTCACTCCTCGCCGAGACCTCCATGCCCACCGTGGGCAAGGAGGTGCGGAGCTCCAAGGTCCTGCGCGGCGTGGACGTGGTGGTACCGGATCAGGCGGACCGCTGGTTCGACGACGTCAGCTCCACCCTGGCCCGCAGCGGCTTCCCGCCGGTCTTCAACTCCTTCGCCAACGAGCCGATCACCCCCGTCCTGCCGCCCGACCCGGCGCTCGCCGACAGCCCTGTCGCCGCCCGCGCGCAGCGCTCCATCGTGAAGGTCGTCGGCACCGCGCAGAGCTGCGGCAAGGTCCTCGAAGGCACCGGTTTCGTCTTCGCCGACCGCCGCATCATGACCAACGCCCATGTCGTCGGCGGCGTCGACGAGCCGACCGTCCAGATCGGCGGCGAGGGCAAGCTCTACGACGCCAAGGTCGTCCTCTACGACTGGCAGCGCGACATCGCCGTCCTGGACGTCCCGGACCTCAAGGCCCCGCCGCTCACCTTCACCGACGAGGACGCCAGGAGCGGCGACGGCGCGATCGTCGCCGGATTCCCGGAGAACGGCTCGTACGACGTGCGCTCGGCCCGCGTCCGGGGCCGTATCAACGCGGACGGGCCCGACATCTACCGCCGTGGTGATGTGCGCAGGGACGTGTACTCGCTGTACACGACGGTCCGTCAGGGCAACTCCGGCGGCCCGCTGCTAACCGAGGACGGCGAGGTGTCCGGCGTGATCTTCGCCCGGTCCCTCGACGACGCGAACACCGGTTACGCCCTGACGGTCGACGAGATCCGTGGGGACATCGAGCGCGGCCGGACCGCCGGCCAGCAGGTCGACACCCAGGCCTGTGCTCTCTAGAACCTCAGGGGGTGTCGCGGGGGTGCCTGAGCCGGGCCGAGACCCAGCGGGCCCGGCGGCGCAGGATGCGCGAGATGCCCACCTCCTGCATGCCCGAGATCTGCACCTCGCGCATGCCTGACCTCCCTGCCTCCCGCACCGTGTGCGAGGCCTCCTGCACGGCGTGCGAGCCGCCGGAGTCCGGCGGGCCACCCCCTTCGCGGGGACCCGGCCCGGAGGCCGAGCGGCGGTTGCGTGCGGTCGTGTCAGCGTAGTCGTGCGTCCAGCCCATACCTCGACGTCTGCCCGTGGCCCAAGGTCGGTAACCGCCTGAGGGCCCGCCAATCGGAGTATGCGCGAGGCACATGGCCGTTCGGGGAATGCCTGTACGCCCCCGGAGCGGAGGGACCGTCAGCGGTCGGGCTCGGGGTCCTTCAGCCAGTTGACGAGCTCCGTCGAGAAGGCCACCGGGTCCTCCTCGTGCGGGAAGTGACCGAGACCGTCGAACAGCCGCCAGCGGTACGGCGCCTCCACGTACTCGCCCGAGCCCGCCGCGCTCCGGGTCCTCATCACCGGGTCCAGGGACCCGTGCAGATGGAGCGTCGGCACCCGCACCGGCCGCTTCATGCGCCGGTTGAACTGGATGCCGTCGGGGCGCGCCAGGGAGCGCACCATCCAGCGGTACGGCTCGATCGCGCAGTGCGCCGTCGAAGGGACCAGCATCGCCCGCCGGTACACCTCGATCGCCTCGTCGTCCGAGGCACGCCGGGGCTGCGGCCCCGACCAGTCCCGGATCAGTTCGCCGACGAGTTCGGCGTCGTCCGCGACGAGCTGACGCTCCGGCAGCCACGGCCGCTGGAAGCCCCAGACGTGCGAGCCGGCCCGCGACTGCGCGAAGTCGGAGAGCATCGCCGAGCGCCAGCGGCGCGGGTGCGGCATCGAGGAGACCACGAGCCGGCGCACCAGCTTGGGCCGCATCACGGCCGCCGTCCAGGCGAGGTACCCGCCGAGGTCGTGCCCGACGAGCGCCGCGTCCGGCTCGCCCAGGGACCGGATGACGCCGGTGATGTCGAGGGCGAGGTTGGCGGGGTCGTAACCCCGGGGTGTGCGGTCGCTGCCGCCGACGCCCCGCAGGTCCATCGCGACGGCCCGGAATCCGGCCTCCGCCAGGACGGGCAGCTGATGGCGCCAGGTCCACCAGAACTGCGGGAAGCCGTGCAGGAGCAGCACCAGCGGGCCGTCGCCCATCTCGGCGATGTGGAAGCGGGCGCCGTTGGCGGCCACGTCACGATGGGTCCACGGCCCGTCGAGCCGTACGGGCCCGCCGTTGCTGCTCTCGGGGAGGGTCATACGGACGAGCGTGCCACAGCGGCGGGCCTGTCCAGCGCCTTGTCGAGGGCCTTGTCGTACTCGGGGCGCGGGTGGGGCTTGACGTTCTGCATGATCGCGGCCGTCTGCTTGGCGGACGCGATGGTCTTCTCCGGCGGCTTGACCTTCTTGAACTTGGCCACGGCGATCGCCCCGAGGAGGCTCGCGACCAGCACGTTGAAGGCGAACGACAGCAGGAAGCACCAGACGAGGTTCCAGCCCCCGTTGCCGTTGTGCCCGCCGGTCCAGGTGTTGATGGCGTACGCCAGCGCGAAGCTCAGCATCGGCAGCGAGAACAGCAGCACCACGAGGGCGCCAGTTCCCATGATGCTGCCGAGCGCGCCGCGCTTGACGTCCTGTCGCAGTTCGGCCTTGGCCAGGGCGATCTCATCGTGCACCAGCGCGGACATCTCGGCTGTCGCCGAGGCGACCAGCTGGCCGAGGCTGCGCTCGGTTCCGTCGAACGGGTCGCTCATCGGTGCTCCCTCTTCTCTTCTGCGGTCCGACTCAGATCATGCCGGACGGTCGGCGTCGTCGCGCGGTGCCCCCGCCGCTCGGGCGCGCTCCCGGTGTTCGGCGGCCCTTCTCTCGTGGATCGCGGCCATGCGCAGGTGGTACTCCGGATTGTCCTCCTCGTAGATGTCGGGGATGCCGTCCTCGTCGTCGTCGCGGTTCTCCGCCTCGTAGATCGCCTGGTACCTGCGGACCCGCAGCTTCAGCAGAACGGAGGCCAGGACGGCCGCGATCAGCGAGCCGATGAGGACGGAGGCCTTGACCTCGTCGGTGAGGGCGGCGTCCCCGGCGAAGGCGAGTTCGCCGATGAGGAGCGAGACGGTGAAGCCGATGCCGGCGAGGGAGGCGACGGCGAACACGTCCGGCCAGGCCAGGTCCGGGTTGAGTTCGGCCTTGGTGAAGCGGGCGGCGAGCCAGGTGCCGCCGAAGATGCCGACGGCCTTCCCGACGACCAGGCCGAGGACCACGCCGAGGGTGACCGGCTGGGTGAAGACATCGCCGATCGCCTTGCCGGAGACGCTCACCCCGGCCGAGAAGAGCGCGAACAGGGGTACGGCGAGGCCGGCCGAGAGCGGGCGTACGAGGTGCTCGATGTGCTCGCCGGGGGAGTGCCGCTCGCCTTCGCGGGTGGTGCAGCGCAGCATGAGGCCCATGGCCACGCCGGCGATGGTGGCGTGGACGCCGCTGTTGTACATCAGGGCCCAGATGGCCAGGGCGAGCGGCACGTACACGTACCAGCCGCGGACGCCCTTGCGGAGCAGCAGCCAGAAGAGGACGAGTCCGGCGAAGGCGCCGCCGAGGGCGGCGAAGTCCAGGTCGCTGGTGAAGAAGATCGCGATGATCAGGATCGCGAAGAGGTCGTCGACGACGGCGAGGGTGAGCAGGAAGGCGCGCAGCGCGGACGGCAGTGAGGTGCCGATGACGGCGAGGACGGCGAGCGCGAAGGCGATGTCGGTGGCGGTGGGGACGGCCCAGCCGTCCATCGAGCCGTTGCCGGCGGCGTTGACCAGGACGTAGACGAGGGCGGGCGCGGCCATGCCGCAGAGCGCGGCGACGACGGGGAGTGCGGCGGCCCTGGGGTCGCGGAGCTCGCCCGCGACGAGCTCGCGCTTGAGCTCGATGCCGGCGACGAAGAAGAAGATCGCGAGGAGGCCGTCGGCGGCCCAGTGCTGGATCGACAGGTCGAGTCCGAGGGCGGCGGGCCCGAGATGGTAGTCGCTGACGGACTCGTAGCTGCCGCTGAGCGGGGTGTTGGCCCAGGCGAGGGCGGCGGCGGTGGCGACGAGGAGCAGGACGCCGCCCACGGTCTCGGTGCGCAGGGCGTCGGCGAGGTAGCGCCGCTCGGGCAGGGGAAGACGGCCGAGGAACTTGCGGTCGGTCGATGAGGGCGCGGCCACGGGGGAGAACCTCCGGTCGGGTGGGCAGCACAGAGCACATTGCCGACCAGACTTCCCGGCGCACCTAGGTCTTCTTGTCACGTCACTGACGCGATTCTTACTTTACCTAAAGAGCGTGGGTGGTGTCCGGCGAGATTCACTTTAGAAAGCTTTGCCCGGTTCGTCCCGCCGGAGGGGCGCACGGGAAACGGAGACGCCCGCCCCGAGCTGCTCGGGGCGGGCGATCACGTCGTACGGCCGGGCCGCCGCTCAGTCCTCGCTGGAGGCGGCCGGCAGCTGGGTCTGGATGAGCGACATGACCGAGGAGTCGGTCAGCGTGGTGACATCGCCCAGCTCCCGGTTCTCGGCGACATCGCGCAGCAGCCGGCGCATGATCTTGCCCGAGCGGGTCTTCGGCAGCTCCGCCACCGGCAGGACCCGCTTCGGCTTGGCGATCGGGCCGAGGGTCGCGCCGACGTGGTTGCGCAGCTCGGCGACCAGGCCCTCGTCCTCGCTCGCCGTACCGCGCAGGATGACGAAGGCGACGATCGCCTGACCGGTGGTCTCGTCGGCGGCGCCGACGACGGCCGCCTCGGCCACCGACGGGTGCGAGACGAGGGCGGACTCGACCTCGGTGGTCGAGATGTTGTGGCCCGAGACGAGCATGACGTCGTCGACCCGGCCGAGCAGCCAGATGTCGCCGTCCTCGTCCTTCTTGGCGCCGTCACCCGCGAAGTACTTGCCCTCGAAGCGGGACCAGTACGTGTCGATGTAGCGCTGGTCGTCGCCCCAGATGGTGCGGAGCATCGACGGCCACGGCTCGGTGAGGACCAGGTAACCGCCGCCGCCGTTCGGCACCTCGTTGGCCTCGTCGTCGACGACGGTCGCCGCGATGCCGGGCAGCGGGCGCTGGGCGGAGCCCGGCTTGGTCTCGGTGACGCCCGGCAGCGGCGAGATCATCATCGCGCCGGTCTCGGTCTGCCACCAGGTGTCCACGATCGGGGTCTTGCCGGCGCCGATGTGCTCGCGGTACCAGACCCAGGCCTCGGGGTTGATCGGCTCGCCGACCGAGCCGAGGACGCGGAGGCTGGAGAGGTCGAACTTGGCGGGGATGTCGTCTCCCCACTTCATGAACGTGCGGATCGCGGTCGGCGCCGTGTAGAGGATCGTGACGCCGTATTTCTGCACGATCTCCCAGAACCGGCCCTGGTGCGGGGTGTCCGGGGTGCCCTCGTACATGACCTGCGTCGCGCCGTTGGCCAGCGGGCCGTAGACGATGTACGAGTGTCCGGTGACCCAGCCGATGTCGGCGGTGCACCAGTAGACGTCGGTCTCCGGCTTCAGGTCGAAGACGGCGTGGTGGGTGTACGCGGCCTGGGTGAGGTAGCCGCCGGAGGTGTGCAGGATGCCCTTCGGCTTCCCCGTGGTGCCCGAGGTGTAGAGGATGAAGAGCGGGTGCTCCGCCTCGAAGGCCTCCGGGGTGTGCTCGGCGGACTGGCGGGCGACGATGTCGTCCCACCACACGTCGCGGCCCTCGGTGAACGCGGTCTCCTGGCCCGTACGGCGGACCACGAGGACGTGCTCGACCTGCGGGCACTTGGCGACGGCCTCGTCGATGGCCGGCTTGAGGGCGCTCGGCTTGCCCCGGCGGTATCCGCCGTCGGCGGTGACGACCAGCTTGGCGTCGGCGTCCTGGATACGGGAGGCCACGGCATCGGCCGAGAAGCCGCCGAAGACCACCGAGTGGGCGGCGCCGACGCGGGCGCAGGCCAGCATCGTGATGGCCGCCTCGGGGATCATCGGCAGGTAGACGGCGACCCGGTCGCCCTTGCGGACACCCAGCTCGGTCAGGGCGTTGGCCGCCTTGGAGACCTCGTCCTTGAGCTCGGCGTAGGTGATCGCGCGGCTGTCGCCCGGCTCGCCCTCGAAGTGGATGGCGACCCGGTCGCCGTGGCCGGCCTCGACGTGCCGGTCGACGCAGTTGTACGCCACGTTCAGCTCGCCGTCCGCGAACCACTTGGCGAACGGCGGGTTCGACCAGTCGAGGGTCTCGGTCGGCTCGGTGGCCCAGGTCAGGCGCTTGGCCTGCTCGGCCCAGAAGCCCAGCCTGTCCGCCTTGGCCTGCTCGTACGCCTCCGCCGTCACGTTGGCGTGCGCGGCCAGCTCGGCGGGCGGCGAAAATCGACGCTCTTCCCGAAGCAGATTGGCCAGGCTTTCGTTGCTCACGACATCTCCCTTTCCCAGGGCGTCCTCTGTGCGTATGTGTCCCGCGTCATACCTCATCAGTCAGATGCCCGGGTGACAAGAGTCTCCGGACAATTGGTTTAGACCTGTTGGGTGAGGGGTGCGCGCGGAGGCCCCTTCCTCCGGGGCCCGGAGGGTGTTCCTGAGCGCTGGGAGAAGGGGCCACACAGTCTCACGGACGGGAGGGACGGAAGGTTCAGGACGCGCGGGCCGGCTCCAGGGGGCCCGGCGCCGGCAGGCCCCGCTCCAGGGGGCCCGGCGCCGGCGGACTCGGCTCCAGTGGGCCCGTCGGCATGACCTGGGTGAACACGTCGTCGTAGCTGTGCACCTCGTCCGCCCCGGCCAGCAGGTACGCCTGCGCCTCGCCCACGTGGAAGTACATGCCGTGCAGCGTGAGCGTGCCCTCGGCGAGCCGCCGCGCCACCGACTCGTACGCCCGCAGGTGCTCCAGCTGCTGGACCACGTTGGTCAGGCAGAGCTGCTCGACCGCGTCGGCCGGAAGCCGCCCGGAGATCCGGGCCCAGGCGTGTCTCCGGCTCGCCATCCGCTCCAGGCTGGGCCGGCCGTGGCGCAGCCAGCGGCGGAGCGGGGTCGGCGGGTCGTCGGGCCCGCCGCTGAGAAGGGCCTGCATCGCGCCGCAGCCGGAGTGACCGCAGACGGTGATCGACTCGACCCGCAGCACCTCCACCGCGTACTCGATCGCCGCCGCCACCGAGTCGTCGCCGCTCTCCTCGCCGGGCAGCGGGACGAGGTTGCCGACGTTGCGCACGGTGAACAGGTCACCGGGGCCGCTCGACGTGATCATGCTGGTGACGAGTCGGGAGTCGGCGCAGGTCAGGAAGAGCTGCGAGGGGCGTTGGCCCTCCCGCGCGAGTCGCGCCAGCTCCTCCCGTACGAGCGGGGCCGTGTTCCGCTGGAACTTGCCGATGCCGCTCGCCAGGTGCAGACCGGGTGAACGCCGGGGCTCGGCGGGCTCCGTGGCCTCGTCGGGCCGCTCGGCCGGCTGCTCCCCGCACTGGTGGTTGTGCCACGGCGTCCACGGGCGGCAGCAGGTGTGCCCGGCGGGGGAGGCGGTGGCGGTGGCGGGGGTCGGCTCGGCGATCCGGGTTCCGGGCGGGCCGGTCGTCTCGACCGTACCGCCGTGGGCGAGGTGCCCCGCCATCCAGTCGCTCAGCGTCTCGTACGCCGCGTGGTCCATGAAGGACCCGTCCAGCTCGACCACCACGTCGGAGCCGTGCGGCAGTTGGTGCAGGGCGCGGCTCAGCCGGGGGACGGCGAGGAAGGTCAACTGGCCCCGTACGTGCAGCAGGTGGCGTCCGTCCCGCTCCTCGCGGGTGATCCGGGTGCGGGCGAGCCGGTGCAGGGAGACCGCGATCGCCACGGCGATGCCGAGGGCGACGCCCTCCAGGATGCCGACGAGGACGACACCGGACAGCGTCACCACGTAGACGACGACCTCGCGGTGCCGGGTGACGGTACGGATGTGGGTGATGCTGACCATCTGCACGCCGACCACCATGACCAGGGCGGCGAGCGCGGGCAGCGGGATCAGGTCGAGCACGGGGACGAGCACCAGGGCCGCGAGCACGATCCACAGGCCGTGGAGCATCGTGGAGGCACGACTCACCGCGCCCGCCGACACGTTGGCGACGCTGCGGACCGCGACCCCCGCGACCGGCAGCCCGCCGAGCGCCCCCGAGACCATGTTGGCCGCGCCCTGACCGGCGAGTTCGCGGTCGAGGGCCGCGCGCGGCACGCCCCGGCCGCCGTCCGGGCGCGCGGCGACCAGCTTGTCGACCGCGACGGCCGAGAGCAGCGACTGCACGCTCGTGACCAGGGTGATCGTCAGCACCCCCGCCGCGATGCCGAGCACCGGACCCTCGGGAAGTCCGGGCAGCGCGTGGCTGCTCCAGGACGGCAGGTCGACCCGGGGCACGGCGAGCCCGGCGAGCGCCGCCACCGCCGTCGCCCCCGCCACCGCGACGAGCGCGGCCGGGACCTTCCGTACGAGCCGGCCGGCGCGGCCCGGCAGGCGGGGCCAGCACAGCAGCACGACCACGGTGAGGGCGCTGATGGCGAGCCCCGCCGCGTGGATGTCGGCCAACTGGGCGGGAAGGCCAAGGACGTTGTCGACGGCGGAGCTCTGCGGGTTGCCGCCGAGCACGATGTGGAGCTGGGCGAGAGCGATGGTCGTGCCGATGCCGGCCACCATGCCGTGCACGATCGCGGGCGACACGGCGAGCGCCGAGCGGGCCACCCGGAGCACGGAGAGGCCGAGCTGGGCGAGCCCCGCGAGCACGGTGATGGCGCAGGTGGTGCGCCAGCCGTACAGCTGGATGAGCTCGGCGGTCACGACGGTGAGGCCGGCGGCGGGGCCGCTCACCTGGAGCGGGGAGCCGCCGAAGCGGCCGGCCACCAGACCGCCGACGGCGGCGGCGACCAGGCCGGACTGGAGCGGGGCTCCGGTGGCCAGCGCGATGCCGAGTGAGAGGGGCAGCGCGATCAGGAAGACGGCGACGGATGCGGAGAGGTCGGCGCCGGCGATACGGAAGCGGCGGGGCCCCTCCGGCGGGCTGTGGGGCCGCTGGACTCGGGGCCGGGTGGTGGTGCGGGCGGGGGTGCAGAGGGTCATTCCCGTCTCCTCCGGGGCAGCGCGGTCGCGGTTCGTGCGGGACGAACGTGGGGGCTCGCGGCCGTGGGTCACGGCGTGCAGCGGCGGGATCCGAGCGGGGGCCCCGCCTGGACGAGGATCAACGCTCGGTAAATGGATCGTAATGGAGAGTAAAGACTCCGGCATTATTTTCGGGGCAAACAGGGCAATGATTCACCGGTTCCGGTGATAGGTGCGCGGATTGCCGCTTGTCGTTTCATCTCTCCGGTCGTGGTGGTGCGACGTTGACGCCGCTCGTACGGAACCGAGGAGAGGTGGGCGGATGACAGCCGCCGGGAGAAGGACCACTGCCCAGAGGAAGGCGCTCGCCGCCGGTGCCCTCGCCGTCGCCCTGATCACCGGCCTCGCCGGCTGCTCGGGCTCCGACGGCACCGCCACGAAGGGCATGCCGGGTGGCGCGGGCTCCAAGAAGGGACCGAACGCGGCCCCGCCGAACGCCGTCCGCCTGATCGGCGACGGCTCCACGGCCTCCACCGGCGCCCAGCCCCACCAGCCGGTCTGGCAGCGACTCAAGCCGGGCGAGACCCCGCCGCAGTTCGTCGTCTTCTCGTGGGACGGCGCCGGCGAGGACAGCCAGAAGCTGTTCTCGCACTTCCGCTCCGTGGGCAGGAAGTACGACGCCACCATGACGTACTTCCTCAGCGGCGTGTACCTGCTGCCCGAGGAGAAGCGGAATCTCTACGACCCGCCGCAGCACAGCCCCGGACGCTCCGACATCGGTTTCAACGACACCGAGGGCATCCGCGCCACCGTCCGCGAGCTGCGGGCGGCGTGGCAGGAGGGCAACGAGATCGGCACCCACTTCAACGGGCACTTCTGCGGGAAGGAGGCGGGCGTCGGCAACTGGTCGGTCGAGGAGTGGAAGAGCGAGATCAACCAGGCCAAGTCCTTCGTCAAGAACTGGAAGACCAACGCCGGCCTGCGCGCGGAACAGCCGCTGCCCTTCGACTACGACAAGGAACTCGTCGGCGCCCGCACCCCCTGCCTCGAAGGCCGGAAGAACTTCGTCCGGGCGGCGGCGCAGATGGGCTTCCGCTACGACACGAGCGGCGTGAACGACCAGATCTGGCCCAAGAAGGACCTGGGCCTCTGGGACCTGTCGATGCAGCTCGTACCCGTCCCCGGCCGCTCCTTCCAGACGCTGGCCATGGACTACAACTTCTTGGTCAACCAGTCACCCGGCACCACCCAGGGCGACCCGTCCCAGCACCGGTACTGGGGCGACCAGATGCGGGACGGCCTGGTGGAGGCCTTCGAGCGCTCCTACCGGGGCAACCGCGCGCCGCTCATCATCGGCAACCACTTCGAGTCCTGGAACGGCGGCACGTACATGCGGGCCATCGAGGAGACCATCGCCACGGTGTGCGTGCAGAAGGACGTCAAGTGCGTGTCCTTCCGCCAGCTCGCCGACTGGCTCGACGCCCAGGACCCGGACGTCATCGCCAAGATGCGCACCCTGAAGGTCGGCGAGGCCCCGCCGGCCGGCTGGAAGGCCTTCCTCGCCCCCCAGCCGGCGGCCCCGGCCGCGCCGCCCGCTCCGGCCGGCCCGGCCGCCCCGGCCGCCGCTCCGGCTGAGCAGGCTGCACAGCGCTGAGTCCTTCGGACAGGTGTGAACCCGGGGTCGACCTGCGCCGCCAGGTCGGCCCCCGGCCCCTCTTTCTTTGCCCCTCTCGCGCCGGTCGGCGCCTGGGGCGCCTGCCGGGCTTCGCGGTGCTGCGCCGGACTCCGTCCGCCGTGGGACTGCGGGTGTCGTCAGCCGAGCTGCGGCACGGCCATGGGTTCGCCCAGCACGAACCCGGGGTCGACCTGCGCCGCCAGGTCGGCCCCGGTCTTGGCGTTGCCCCAGCTCTCCGCGTTGCGCAGGTGGAAGTGGACCATCTGGCGCGTGTAGCGCTCCCAGTCGCGGTCGGCGTACGAGTCGTCCGCCGCGTCCTGGAGGGCCTGGAGCGACATCCGGTTCTCCGCCTCAAGGAGCTCGAAGCGCGGCGGGCGGCCCTTCTCCATCGCGCGGACCCAGTCCGAGTGGCCCACCGTCACGAGCAGGTCGTCGCCGACCTCCGCGCGCAGGAAGTCGAGGTCGTCCGCGCCCTGCACCTTGTTGCCGACGACCTTGAGCGCGACGCCGAAGTCCCGGGCGTACTCCTTGTACTGGCGGTAGACCGAGACACCCTTGCGGGTCGGCTCCGCGACGAGGAAGGTCATGTCGAAGCGGGTGAAGAGGCCGGAGGCGAAGGAGTCCGAGCCCGCGGTCATGTCGACGACCACGTACTCGTCGGCGCCGTCGACCAGGTGGTTGAGGCACAGCTCCACCGCGCCGACCTTCGAGTGGTAGCAGGCCACCCCGAGGTCCGACTCCGTGAAGGGGCCGGTCGCCATCAGGCGGATATCGCCGTCGTCGAGCCGGACCGGCCGTGCGCACGCCTCGTACACCGGGTTCTCCTCGCGGACCCGCAGCAGCCGTGAACCCTCCCCGGGCGGCGTCGTCTTGATCATCGTGTCCGCGGAGACGATCCGCGGGTTGGAGCCCCGCAGGTACTCCTTGATGAGCGGCAGGTGCGCGCCCATGGCGGGCAGCGCGGCGGCCTCCGCGTCGGGCAGCCCGAGCGCGGCGCCCAGATGCTGGTTGATGTCGGCGTCGACGGCTACGACCGGGGCTTCGTTGGCGGCGAGGTGGCGGATGAAGAGCGAGGACAGCGTGGTCTTACCGCTGCCGCCCTTCCCCACGAAAGCGATCTTCATGTTCACCTAGCGTAGTGGCACGGACGCGGGCCGTGGTCAAGGTGCGTGAAGAAGACCACTCCATCGTGGGGCGGGGCGCCGGGCCGCGTAGCCTCCCTACTTATGAGTACGCACGCCTCTGACCCCTTGGCCGCCCTCGGCTCCCTGCCGGGCGTCGCCGACGCGGTGGACTCCGTACGCAAAGCCGTCGACCGGGTCTACGGCCACCGTGTGATGCGCCGCCGCAGCAACGAGATCTCGTCCGAGGCGGCCCTGCGCGGCGCCCGCGGCTCGGCCGCGCTGTCCGGCGCCGACTGGGCCCTGGAAGAGGTCCGACGACGCACCGATTTCGGCTCCGAGCCCGAGGCCCGCGCGGTCGGAGCCGCCCTGCGGCTCGGCGCCGAGGCCGGGCAGCTCCTCTCCATCTGGCGCCAGTCGCCGCTGCGGGTGCTCGCCCGGCTCCACCTGGTCGCCGCGGGCGAGCCGGGCGAATCGGTGGGGCGGCCCCGGCTGGACGGCGAGGCGGTCGACGAACCGCTGATCGAGGCTCCGGCGCCGTCTCCCACCGAGGTCGCCGGCCGGCTCGACGGGCTCGCGGAGCTGATCGTCGCGGGCGGCGATGCCCCCGCGCTCGTGACGGCCGCCGTGGTGCACGGCGAGCTGCTCGCGCTGCGGCCCTTCACCTCGTACAACGGCCTGGTCGCGCGGGCGGCCGAGCGGATCGTCCTGGTCGGCAGCGGTCTCGACCCGAAGGCGATCTGTCCGGCGGAGGTCGGCCACGCGGAGCAGGGCCGGGCCGCCTACCTCGCCGCGTTCGAGGGGTACCTGGCGGGGACGCCCGAGGGCGTGGGGGGCTGGATCGCTCACTGCGGGCGTTCGGTCGAGCTGGGCGTCCGGGAGTCGACGGCCGTCTGCGAGGCGCTTCAGCGCGGCGCGGCCTGACGCGAGGGTCGGGCTGACGCAGGGGCGGCCTGGCGGGAGGGTCGGCCGGACAAAGGGTTGCGGCGGTACCAACTTTCGGTACCGCCGCTGGCACGTCCACCCAGTTACCAAGCGTCCTCGATATGTGCCCATCAGGCCGGGAACTTTGCCCGTGGCCTGGTGCGGCTGGCCCGTAATCGACGGGTCGACGTCGCGTGGGTGCCCGGTTTCGGTGCTAGGTCCGTGGGGCCTTCATGCTCAACAGGTGATCCTCTCGGATGTCCTCGGTCTCGCGGGCCTGATTCCTTTCTACTCCTCTCGGAGTAGAAGCGAAAGTGCTGGCTCCACTTCTCTGCTCATTGCTCAAATTCGGGCAAAGTCATCCGCGAGCAAAGTCATCCGCGAGCCGATAGGGCGAGGGCGGCCTGCCGCCGCCGTGAGGCGTACCAGACGAGTCCGGCGCCCACTGCGGCCGCACCGACGGCCGCCGCCGCGACGAGCGTGGGCCGGGGCGGCATCCGGAACTCGGGCAGGCGCTGCTTGAGCCGTACCGGCTTCTCGAAGGCGAGAACCGGCCATTCCCGGGCCGCGGCTTCACGGCGCAGCGCCCGGTCGGGGTTGACCGCGTACGGGTGGCCCACGGCCTCCAGCATGGGGATGTCGGTCGCCGAATCGCTGTAGGCGTAGCAGCGCGAGAGGTCGTACCCCTCCGACTCCGCCAGCTCCCGTACCGCCTCGGCCTTCGTCGGCCCGTACGCGTAGTACTCCACCTCACCGGTGAAGCAGCCGTCCTCGCCGACCACCATGCGGGTGGCGACGACCCGGTCGGCCCCGAGCATCTCGCCGATCGGCTCGACGACCTCGGCGCCGGAGGTCGAGACGATCACGACGTCCCGGCCGGCGGCGTGATGGTCCTCGATGAGGGAGGCCGCCTCGTCGTAGATGATCGGGTCGATCAGGTCATGAAGGGTCTCGGCGACGAGTTCCTTCACCTGGGCGACGTTCCAGCCTTTGCAGAGCGCGGAGAGATATTCGCGCATCCGCTCCATCTGGTCGTGGTCGGCCCCGCCCGCCAGGAAGACGAACTGGATGTAGGCCGTCCGCAGGGCGGCGCGGCGGCTGATCAGTCCGCCCCGGTAGAAGGACTTGCTGAAGGTGAGCGTCGAGGACTTCGCAATGACCGTCTTGTCCAGGTCAAAGAAGGCGGCTGTGCGCGGCAAGGAGTGGTTTTCCACAAGCCTGAGCATAGGTGGCGGCCATTCGGCGTACGCTGGGGCGCGTGGGTTTGCCTGAGAAGGCTCTCGGGTACACCATGGAAGTCACGGATCGTTCGCGACCGTGCTAACCCGGCCCGGCTCCTCCCCCCCCGAGTCGGCCGGAAAGACGACCCCCGCTCTCCCCCCCGGCGGGGGTCGTCGCATGTCCGGAGCCGTTTCGGCGCTGTGGGACATCGTCCGCTCCCTTCCTTCCGGCCGTCGGCCGCGATTCGACCGAGGCCCGACCGGACCCTCGATTCATCACTCACAGTAACCGGCAGGCTGCGTTCCGGGCAGTCCCCGGGACGGGTGACGAAGTTATTCACAGGGCTTCGGATATCCCCAGTTTTTCGGCAAGATCCCCAGGATTCTCGGCACGGCCCCACGGTGATTCCTGTCGCGAAGTTCGCGAACGGAAGGAATCACGAGAGGGGTGTGCGGCATGGAGGCAACCAGGACTTCGGGGGCCGGTGGGAGGGCCCGGACTGCGCCGCAGAGCGGACCGGAGGCGGCCGGCGGCGGAGAGCCGCGCCGGACAGGGCCGCTGATCGTCACGGAGGATCTCGGGCTGCTCGACGACCTCCTCCGGCTCTGCGCCGCCGCCGGGGTCGAGCCCGAGGTCCACCATCGGGTGCCGGAGCGGCGGGCGAGCTGGACCGACCCCCCGCTCGTCCTGGTCGGCGATGACGCCGCGGCCCGCTGCCGGGGAGCGGCGCGCCGCCCGGGGACCGTCCTCGTCAGCCGTGACCGGGACGACCCGGGAGTGTGGCGGCTTGCCGTCGAGATCGGCGCCGAGTGCGTGCTGCGGCTGCCGGACGCCGAAAGTCTGCTCGTCGACCGTATCGCCGACGCGGCCGAGGGTGTGGGCCGGCAGGCGCTGACCGTCGGCGTCGTCGGCGGGCGAGGAGGCGCGGGCGCCTCCACCCTGGCCTGCGGGCTCGCGCTCGCCGCCGGGCGGACCGGGCGGCGGACCCTGCTCGTCGACGGCGACCCGCTCGGCGGGGGACTCGACGTGTTGCTCGGCGGCGAACGCGAGGAGGGCAGACGATGGCCCGACTTCGCCGCGTCCAAGGGCCGCCTCGCCGGCGGCGCCCTGGAGGAGTCCCTGCCGTCCGTGCGGGGGGTCCGGGTGCTCAGCTGGGGCAGGGAGCCCGCGGCCCCTGTGCCGTCCGAAGCCGTCCGGTCCGTGCTCGCCGCGGCCCGCCGCCGTGGTGGGGTCGTGGTGGTCGACCTGCCGCGCGGAGCCGACGCGGCGGCCACCGAGGCCCACGCCCAGCTCGACCTCGGACTGCTCGTCGTTCCCGGCGAGCTGAGGGCCGTCGCGGCCGCCCACCGGGTGGCCTCGACGCTCTCCACGCACGTGCGTGACCTGCGGGCCGTGGTCCGGGGGCCGTACGCGGCGGGGCTCGACGAGCGATGGGTCGCCGACGCGCTGCGGCTGCCGCTCGCCGGTGAACTCCCGTACGACCCGGGGATCGTGGCGGACCAGGACGCGGGCGTGCCGCCGGGCGCGGAGGCCCGTGGACCGCTCGGCCGGTTCTGCGACGCCTTCTGGGCGTGCGCCCTCGGCCCCGGTGGTGCGGCATGACAGGGGCAGGAGTCACGGGTGGCGGCGCGGGGCTGCTCGACGCCGTACGGCAGCGTCTCGCGGCCAGCGGATCCGAGCCCACCCCGGCGCGGGTCGCGGCGGCCCTGCGAGCCCAGGGGCGGCTGCTCGGCGACGCGGAAGTGCTCGGAGCCGCAGAGGCGTTGCGGTGCGAGCTGATCGGCACCGGACCGCTCGAACCGCTGCTCGCCGACCCGGCCGTCACCGACGTCCTGGTCTCGGCGCCCGACCGGGTGTGGGTCGACCGCGGAGCCGGACTCGAACGGGCCCCGGTGTCCTTTCCCGACACCGCGGCGGTACGGAGGCTCGCCCAGCGGCTCGCGGCGGTGGCCGGACGCAGGCTCGACGACGCCCGGCCCTGGGTGGACGCACGCCTGCCCGACGGCACCCGGATGCACGCCGTGCTGCCGCCGGTGGCGGTCGGCTCGACCTGCCTGTCGCTGCGGGTGGTGCGGCCCCGCGCCTTCACGCTCGAGGAGCTGGCGGCGGCGGGCACGGTGCCGCCGGGCGGTGCCCCGATCCTGCGCGCCCTGATCGACGCCCGGGTGTCGTACCTGGTCAGCGGGGGCACGGGGAGCGGGAAGACGACGCTGCTCGCCTCCTTGCTCGGCCTGGTGGGAGAGCGGGAGCGGATCGTGCTCGCCGAGGACTCGGCGGAGCTGCGGCCGGACCACCCGCACGTGGTGCGCCTTGAGGCGCGGCCCGCGAACCAGGAGGGCGCCGGGCTCGTGACCCTCCGGGACCTGGTCCGTCAGGCGCTGCGGATGCGGCCCGACCGGCTGGTGGTCGGCGAGGTCCGGGGCGGCGAGGCCGTGGACCTCCTCGCCGCCCTCAACACAGGCCATGAAGGCGGCTCGGGAACTGTTCACGCCAACACCGCGGCTGACGTACCGGCGCGGCTCGAAGCCCTGGGGACGGCCGCGGGGCTCGACCGGGCCGCCCTGCACAGCCAGTTGGGAGCCGGCCTTTCGGTCGTGCTGCACCTGGCCAGGGACCGGGACGGGCGGCGGCGGATCGCGGAGGTGCACGTCCTGGAGCGGGACCGGGACGGCCTCGTACGGACGGTTCCCGCGCTGCGGTGGGGCGCGGCCGGGTTCGAGCGGGACCGGGGCTGGGAGCGGCTGCGGTCGCTGATCGGAGGGGGAGCGTGGTGACGGCGGAACCGGTACCGGTGCGGGCCCTGGCCCACGGGCTGGCGGCGCTCTGCGCGGCGCTCGCGCTGTGGGGCGCGGTCGAGCGGCGGCGCGCGGTGAGCAGGGCGAGGGCCGTGCTCGTACGGGGCGGACCTCATGAGCGTGGCGTTCCCGGCGGCCCCGGGGTGGTGTGGCGGGCCGTGGTCGCGCGCTGGTGGGCGGTGGCCCGCGGTCGGCGTGCGTGGCTGTGCCTGCCCGTGGCGGGGGTCCTCGCGCTGCTCGGTGAGTCGCCGCTGCCGCTTGTGGCGGGGGCGGTCGCGGTGCCGCTGGTGGGGCGGCGGCTGCGGGCGTCCGAGCGCCGGAAGGGGCGTGAGGCGCGGGCCGAGCGGGTGGCGGCCCTGTGCGGGGCGGTCGTCGGGGAGCTGAGAGCCGGGTGGCAGCCCGCGCAGGCGTTGGCCTTCGCGGCCCGGGAGACGGGCGCGCTGGACGGTGAGGAGGTGGCGGTGCTCGCGGCGGCCCGCTTCGGCGGGGACGTGCCGGACGCGCTGCGGAAGGCCGCGGGACAGGACGGCACCGAGGGACTCGCGGGCATGGCGGCCTGCTGGCAGGTGGCCGTGGACGGGGGCGCTGGCCTGGCCGCCGGGCTCGACCGGCTCGAAGCGGCCCTGCGGGACCACCGTGAGCAGCGGGAGCGGCTGCGGGCCGAACTGGCCGGTGCCTGGGCGACGGTGGCGGTGCTCGCGCTGCTCCCGGTGGCCGGTGTCGCCCTCGGCGCCGCGCTGGGTGCCGACCCGCTGCGGGTGCTGCTGCACACGCCGGCGGGCCTTGGCTGCCTGGTCGTGGGCGGGGCTCTGGAGGCGGTCGGGCTGTGGTGGGCCGCGCGGATCGTACGAGGAGGGGAGCGGGCGTGATCGGGGCGTTTCAGGTGGCGGGACTCGTGGTCCTGGCATTGGTCTGCGGTGTGCAGGCCGCCCGGGAGGTGGTCGGCGGGCGCCGGGCGAGAGGGATGCGGCGGCGGTTGGGAGGCCTTCTCCCGGCGCCGGTCTCACGGGCCCCGAAGGGCCGGTCCGGGTTGCCTTCGTGGGTGGGGCGCTGGGTGGCGCCGCTCGGGGCGGTCGGCCTCGGGTGGGTGATGTTCGGATGGTTCGGTGGCCTGTTCGCCGGTGTTTTGGTGATGGCCGGGGTGCGGCAGGGCGCGGTGAGGAGAGCCTCACGACCGGTCGACGGCGAGGAGCTCGCACGCCATCTTCCGCTCGCCGCCGATCTGTTGGCGGCCTGCGCCTCGGCGGGAGCCGGGCCCGGGGAGGCGGCGGAGGCCGTCGGCCGGTCCCTGGGCGGCCCGCTGGGCGAGCGCCTGACCCGAACGGCGGCCGAGCTTCGGCTCGGTGGTGAACCGGCCGAGGTGTGGCGGAGGTTCGGCGCGTTACCGGGCGCCGCGGCGCTGGCCCGCTGCATGGAACGGGCCGGTTCCTCGGGGGCGCCCGCCGCTGAGGCCGTCGCCCGGCACGCGGCGGCGCTGCGGTCGGCGCGTGCCCGGGCGGCGGAGGCCCGAGCGCGCCGGGCGCAGGTGCTGATCAGTGCACCCGTGGGGCTCTGTTTCCTGCCCGCCTTCCTGGCGGTGGGGGTGGCCCCGGTGGTGATCGGCCTCGCGACGGGACTCCTGGACGGATGAACGGCGAGGCAGGACGAGATGCGGAAGACACACGACGATTCGAGGAGGTCGGCATGACAGGCAGGGCGACGGTACGCGGTTGGTGGCGGGTGCGACGGGAGGCCGCGCGTCGCGACGCGGGGATGACCACGTCCGAGTACGCGGTGGGAACCATCGCGGCGGCGGGGTTCGCCGCGGTGCTGTACAAGATCGTGACGAGTGGGGCGGTCTCGGGCGCGCTGGAGTCGGTGATCGGTAAGGCTCTCGATGCGCCGTTCTGACCGGGGGTTCGTGACCGTGGAGGCGGCGATGGTGTTGCCGGTCCTCGCGCTGTTCACGGTGACGCTGCTCTGGGCGCTCGCGGCGGCCGCCGCGCAGATCCGGTGCGTGGACGCGGCACGGGCCGGGGCGCGAGCCGCGGCCCGCTCCGAGCCGGCGCCCGCCGCCGAGGCGGCGGCCCGGACCGCGGCGCCCGAGGGCGCCCGGGTGTCGGTGACGCGGTCGGGGGAGCTGTGGCGGGTGACGGTGGAGGCCGCCGCCCCGGGCCCCGGCGGCATGGGGCTCACCCTGAGGGCGGACGCGGCGGCCCTCGCCGAGGACACGGCGTTCGGTGGCGGGGCGGCCGGGGGCCCGGAGCCAGGGGGCCCGCCGTGACGACCGACCGTCGCACTGGCTCTCCCGGCCGGTGGCCCGGAGCCAGGGGGCCCACCGTGACGGCCGACCGTCGTGCCGGCCTTCCCGGCCGGGGGCCCGAAGCCAGGGGGCCCGCGGTGACGGCCGACCGTCGTGCCGGCCCTCGCACCCGCCGTCCCACCCGCCTTCGGGCCGACCGGGGTGCGGCGACGATATGGGTGGCGTTCGCCGCCTGTGCGCTCTGTGTGGTGTTCGGGGTGGTGCTCGCGCTCGGGCAGGCCGTGGCGGCCCGGCACCGGGCCGGCGGGGCCGCCGACCTGGCCGCCCTCGCCGCCGCCGACCGTGCCCTGTGGGGCGAGGCCGAGGCGTGCGCCGCCGCATCCCGGGTGGCCGCCGCGCAGCGCGCCGAGGTGGTGCGGTGCGCGGTGCGGGGCGAGATCGCGGAGGTGACCGCCCGGGTCGCCGCCGGCCCCTACCGGCCCGAGGTCAGATCGCGGGCGGGGCCTCAGGGGTCTCAGGGGCCACAGGGGCCCCGGCAGCCTCCGGGCCCCCCGGGGCCTCCCGCAGGATCTCCGTGAGGAGGCGCACCGCGCCCCGCTTGTGGAGCGGATCGTTGCCGTTGCCGCACTTCGGGGACTGGATGCAGGAGGGGCAGCCCGCCTCGCACTCGCAGGAGGCGATGGCCTCCCGGGTGGCTGCCAGCCAGGCGCGGGCCGTGTGGAAGGCACGCTCGGCGAAGCCCGCGCCGCCGGGGTGGCCGTCGTACACGAAGACGGTGGGCAGCAGGGTGTCGGGGTGGAGCGGTACGGAGACGCCGCCGATGTCCCAGCGGTCGCAGGTGGCGAACAGCGGCAGCATGCCGATGGAGGCGTGCTCGGCGGCGTGCAGGGCGCCGCCGAGGATCTCCGGAGTGATCCGGGCGGCGTCGAGCTGGTCCTCGGTGACCGTCCACCAGACCGCCCGGGTGCGCAGTGTGCGGGGCGGCAGGTCGAGCTTGGTCTCGCCGAGGACCTCGCCCGTGATCAGGCGGCGGCGCAGGAAGGAGACGACCTGGTTGGTGACCTCGACGGAGCCGAAGCAGAGACGGCCGGCCCCCCAGGGGATCTCGGTCTCGGTGTCCAGGACGGTGATGGAGGTGGTGTCGCGGGCGGTGGTCGAGTACGGCGGGACGGCCTCTTCCACGAGGGCCACGGAGTCCTTGAGGTCGAGCTCCCGCACCAGGTAGGTGCGGCCTTGGTGGAGGTGGACGGCGCCCTCGTGGACGGCGGTGTGGGAGGCGGCCTCGTCGACGGTGCCGAGCAGTCGGCCGGTGCCTGCCTCGACGATCCGGACGGGGCTGCCGCCGCCGCCCCTGATGTCGGTGAGGTCGGCGGCCCGCTCGCGGCGGGTCCAGTACCAGCCGGTGGAGCGGCGGCGCAGCAGACCGGCGGCCTCCAGCTGCGGCAGCAGTCCCGGGACGGCCGGGCCGAAGAGGGCCAGGTCCGGCTCGGTCAGCGGGAGCTCGGCGGCGGCGGCGCACAGATGGGGGGCGAGGACGTACGGGTTGTCGGGGTCCAGGACGGTCGACTCGACCGGCTGGTCGAAGATCGCCTCCGGGTGGTGGACCAGGAAGGTGTCCAGCGGGTCGTCGCGGGCGATGAGGATCGCGAGGGCGCCCTCGCCCGAACGGCCGGCGCGGCCCGCCTGCTGCCACAGGGACGCCCGGGTGCCCGGGTAGCCGGCGATCAGGACCGCGTCCAGGCCGGAGACGTCCACGCCCAGCTCCAGGGCGGTCGTGGCGGCAAGGCCGAGGAGCTCGCCGGAGTGCAGGGCCCGCTCCAGGGCCCGGCGCTCCTCGGGCAGGTAGCCGCCCCGGTAAGCGGCGACACGCCGGGCGAGGGAGCGGTCGGTCTCGGCGAGCCGTTCCTGGGCGATCACCGAGATCAGTTCGGCGCCGCGCCGGGAGCGGACGAAGGCGACCGAGCGGACGCCCTGCCGGGTCAGGTCGGTCAGCAGATCCGCGGTCTCGGCGGTGGCGGTGCGGCGCACGGGCGCGCCGCGCTCGCCGTGCAGCTCGGTCAGCGGCGGCTCCCACAGGGCGAAGACCAGCTCGCCGCGCGGGGAGGCGTCGTCGGAGACCTCGGTGATCGGGAGCCCCGTGAGGCGCCCGGCGGCCAGGGCGGGTTCGGCGGAGGTGGCGGAGGCGAGGAGGAAGACCGGATCGGAGCCGTACCGGGCGCAGATCCGGCGCAGTCGCCGCAGCACCTGGGCGACGTGGGAGCCGAAGACGCCCCGGTAGGTGTGGCACTCGTCGATCACGACGTAGCGCAGGGAGCGCAGGAAGGAGGACCACCTGGAGTGGGACGGGAGTATGCCCCGGTGCAGCATGTCGGGGTTGGTCAGCACGTAGTTCGCGTACTGCCGGACCCATTCGCGCTCCTCGACCGGGGTGTCGCCGTCGTAGACGGCGGGGCGGATCCGGTTGCCGAGCGGGGCGGCCAGCTCCCGCACGGCGCGCCGCTGGTCGGCGGCGAGGGCCTTGGTGGGCGAGAGGTACAGGGCGGTGGCGCCGCGCCCGTTCGGGGCCTCGGCGCCGTCCAGGAGGGTGCTGAGGACCGGGGCGAGGTAGGCGAGCGACTTGCCCGAGGCGGTACCGGTGGCGATCACCACGGACTCGCCGTCCAGGGCGTGCTCCGCCGCCTCCGCCTGATGCGCCCAGGGGTGCTCGATCCCGGCCGCCTCGATGGCCGCGATCACCTCCGGACGGATGCGGTGCGGCCAGACTGCATGACGGCCCGCCCGGGCGGGCATGTGCTCCGTATGAGTGATGCGCGCGGCCCGGCTCTCGCCCGACGAGAGCCGGTCGAGGACCATGCCGGGGGAGGGTCGGTTGCCCGTGTTCCCGGCTGGACGACTGGGGCGGTGATTCTTGGCCATCGGCACCGAGTGTGTCACTGCCATGACGGACAATGCTTCCAAGGCGTCGTGCATGGCTGCTGGTAAGTGATTGAATGCCATCGCGGCTGACGATCAGTTCCCTGACTCCGTCCGGGAGACCCCGGGGGACGATCGTTCGATAGCAAGGTGCTGGAGGATCCGTGGACCTGTCCCTGTCGACTCGCAATGTGTCCGGCGCTGGTGGCGACCGTACGGTCGTCGAGGTCGGTGGCGAGATTGATGTGTATACCGCGCCCAAGCTGCGCGAGCAGTTGGTCGAGTTGGTGAACGACGGCAGCTACCACCTGGTCGTCGACATGGAGGGCGTGGACTTCCTCGACTCCACCGGCCTCGGCGTGCTCGTCGGCGGGCTGAAGCGCGTCCGCGCGCATGAGGGCTCGCTGCGTCTGGTCTGCAACCAGGAGCGCATTCTGAAGATTTTCCGGATCACGGGTCTCACCAAGGTGTTCCCGATCCACACCTCGGTCGACGAGGCCGTCAACGCCGTCGACTGAGCCCAGGGGGTTCGCATGGCCACCGTTGAACTCCGCTTCAGCGCTCAGCCCGAGCACGTCCGCACGGCCCGCCTGGTGGCGGCCGCGGTGGCGCGCCGGGCCGGTGTCGACGAGGCGGTCCTCGACGAGGTGCGTCTCGCCGTGGGTGAGGCCTGTTCCCGTGCGGTCGGGCTGCACCGCAGCAACGACGTCGCGACGCCCATCCGGGTCGTGCTGACCGAGGAGGAGAAGACGTTCTCCATCGAGGTCGGCGACGAGGTGCCCGGTGCGGGGGTCGCGGCGGCCGATGCCGCCGGTGTCCCCGGCGCGCGGTCCGCGGCTCCGGTCGAGGACTTCGACGACGCCGACGGCGAGGACGAGATGGGGCTCGCGGTGATCCGCGGGCTCGTCGACGATGTCGAGGTGAGCGCCGGCGAGGACGGCGGGACGATCCGGATGACCTGGCCGGTGAGTTCGGCGGACATCCTGTCCTGACCCGAACAGAGGAACGAAGCGCGACGAGAAGAGGCCCTGCTCCCGCAGGGCCTCTTCTCGTTCTGTCGCAAACCCCCGGGATTGGTGCATCCGCGCGCGGGGTCCACAGGGTCCCCGTCTGTACTGGTTCGTCTCCCTATGATCCGTCCCCATGTACCCCACTTCTCTCGCCGCGGCGGTGCTCACGAGCGGGAACCGGACGATCGTGTACGTCGTCGGCGCCGTCGCCCTCGCCGCGCTGGTCGTCGCCCGGCTCCTCGTCCACCAGGTGCTCAGGGCCGGTGAGGGCACCGAGAAGATGAGGGAGATCGCCGCGGCCGTGCAGGAGGGGGCCAACGCCTACCTCGCGCGGCAGCTGCGGACCGTCGCCGTCTTCGCGGCCGCCGTGTTCTTCCTGCTGATGCTGCTGCCCGCCGACAACTGGTCGCAGCGCGCCGGACGATCCCTGTTCTTCCTGGTCGGAGCGCTGTTCTCGGCGGTCACCGGGTACATCGGCATGCGGCTCGCCGTACGGGCCAACGTGCGGGTCGCCGCGGCGGCCAGGGAGGCCACTCCCGCGCCGGGCGAACCGGAGAAGGGCCTGACGGAGGTCGCGCACCGGGCCATGCGGATCGCGTTCCGTACCGGAGGCGTCGTCGGCATGTGCACGGTCGGCCTCGGGCTGCTCGGCGTCGCCTGTGTCGTCCTCGTCTACGCCGCCGACGCGCCCAAGGTCCTTGAGGGATTCGGCCTCGGCGCCGCGCTCATCGCCATGTTCATGCGGGTGGGCGGCGGCATCTTCACCAAGGCCGCCGACGTCGGCGCCGACCTCGTCGGCAAGGTCGAGCAGGGCATCCCGGAGGACGATCCGCGCAACGCCGCCACGATCGCCGACAACGTGGGCGACAACGTAGGCGACTGCGCGGGCATGGCCGCCGACCTCTTCGAGTCGTACGCCGTGACCCTGGTCGCCGCGCTCATCCTCGGCAAGGCGGCCTTCGGCGACCACGGCCTCGCGTTTCCCCTGATCGTGCCGGCCATCGGCGTGGTCACCGCCGTCATCGGCATCTTCGCGGTCTCCCCGCGCCGCGCCGACCGGGGCGGGATGAGCGCGATCAACCGCGGCTTCCTCGTCTCGGCGGTGATCTCGCTCGTCGGGGTCGCCGTCGCCGCCTTCGCGTACCTGCCGTCCTCGTACGCCGAGCTCAAGGGCGTCACCGTGCCCGGCATCGGCGACCACGCGGGCGACCCCCGGGTCCTCGCCCTGGTCGCGGTCGCCCTCGGCATCGTCCTCGCCGCCCTCATCCAGCAGCTCACCGGCTACTTCACGGAGCCGAGCCGGCGGCCGGTCAGGGACATCGGCAAGTCCTCGCTCACCGGCCCCGCGACCGTCGTCCTCGCGGGCGTGGCCCTCGGCATGGAGTCCGCCGTCTACACCGCCCTCCTGATCGGGCTCACCGTGTACGGGGCGTTCCTCCTCGGCGGCGGCTCGATCATGCTGGCGCTGTTCGCGGTCGCCCTCGCCGGTACCGGCCTGCTCACGACCGTCGGGGTGATCGTCGCCATGGACACCTTCGGCCCGGTCGCCGACAACGCCCAGGGCATCGCGGAGATGTCCGGGGACGTCCAGGGCGCGGGGGCCCGGGTCCTCACCGAACTGGACGCCGTCGGCAACACGACCAAGGCCGTCACCAAGGGCATCGCCATCGCCACCGCCGTCCTCGCGGCCTCGGCGCTGTTCGGCTCGTACCGGGACGCCATCGCGACCTCGGTCGCCGAGGTCGGCGCGAGGGCGGACGAGTTGACGCTCTCGATGGACATCTCGCAGCCCAACAACCTCTTCGGCCTGATCCTCGGCTCCGCGGTCGTCTTCCTCTTCTCGGGACTCGCGATCAACGCCGTGTCCCGGTCGGCGGGATCGGTGGTGTACGAGGTGCGGCGGCAGTTCCGCGAGCATCCCGGGATCATGAACCACACCGAGAAACCGGAGTACGGACGGGTCGTCGACATCTGCACCAGGGACGCGCTGCGTGAACTCGCCACGCCCGGGCTGCTCGCCGTGATGGCCCCGATCGCCGTCGGCTTCGCGCTCGGTGTCGGCGCCCTCGGCGCGTACCTCGCCGGAGCGATCGGCACGGGCGCGCTGATGGCGGTCTTCCTCGCCAACTCCGGTGGTGCCTGGGACAACGCGAAGAAGCTGGTCGAGGACGGGAACCACGGAGGCAAGGGCAGCGAGGCGCACGAGGCGACCGTCATCGGGGACACGGTCGGAGACCCGTTCAAGGACACCGCGGGTCCGGCGATCAACCCGCTCCTGAAGGTGATGAACCTGGTGGCGCTGCTCATCGCCCCGGCGGTCGTACGGTTCGGCTACGGGGACGACGCCAGTGCCGGGCTGCGGGCGGCGGTCGCCGCGGTCGCGCTCCTCGTCGTCGTCGCCGCGGTCCGGGCCTCCAAGAGGCGGTCGGTGACCGTGTCCTGACGCCGGGTCTCCTGACGTGGCGTCTGTCTCATTCCCGGGGGTTTCCGAGGTGGGTGTGAGGTGTCTCCCTTGGTTCAAAAGGCTGCAATCCGGGGTGAATCAGTCGTACGAAAGGTGGAAGTAGCCCGTTCGGCGTGTATGTTCCGGGGCCGAGAGCCTTGGAAGGGACCGATCCGGTGAACAAGAAGCTTGCGGCCGCACTGTCCGGCGGCGCGGTACTGGTGCTCGCGCTGTCGGGTTGCAGCGACGACGAGGGCGACAAGGTGGGTGACTGGGCGAAGACGTTCTGCGATCAGGCGAAGCCTCAGATCCAGAAGCGGGCCGACGCCCATCTGATCATCATCTCGACGGCTGCGGACAGCAAGCCCGCCGAGATCCAAGCCGCCGACTCGAAGGCGTTCCAGGACATCGCCGACGCCGACCGGGCGCTGGCCAAGGCCGTGGAGAGCGCCGGGGTCCCGCCCGTCGAGAACGGCCAGAAGATCCAGCAGGACGCGATCAAGGAGCTCAACGCCACCGCGGTGGCGTACGAGGGGCTCAAGAAGCAGGTCGACGCGCTGGACCCGTCGAACCAGCAGAAGTTCGCGGACGGCCTCCAGGGTGTCGCCGACGGTCTGACGAAGATCGAGAAGATGGACCAGAACGCCCTGGCCAAGCTGGAGGACGGCGAGCTGGGCCAAGCGATGGCCAAGCAGCCCGGCTGCCAGAAGCCCACGGCCTCGACCCCGCCGAAGACCACCGGCTCCGCCTCCCCGCAGCCCGGCTCCACCGCCGCGGACTCGGACAAGGGGTCGGACTCCGAGCCCACGGGGAACTCCTCCACGAAGCCGGCGGCCAAGAAGACCTCGGGGACCAAGAGCGAGTAGCGGGCACAGGGCGGCTGTCGGGCCAGAGTCGGAGGCCTGCCCCTCGACGGCCGCCGATCCGGCGGCCGTCGCCGGGTCGGCCACCGATCCCTCGTCGGCCATCGGCCCCTTGCCGGCCGCCGATCCGGCCGCCGTCGCCGGGTCGGCCGCCCCGATGTCGGTGGCGGCGGTCACAATGGAGCGGTGAGTACGACCAGCCTGCCTCCCCGCCTCCCGGTGCCCGCGCACGCCGCCCGTCTGCGCGAGGCCCTGCTCGCCGCCGACTTCACCGCCGACGGGCTGCTCGACCTGCTCGGCGCCCCCGCCTACGCGGCGCTCGCCCGGAGCGAGACCGTGCCCGCCCTGCGCGCCACCCGCGGCGACTCTCCGCTGGAGACCCTCGTCCGGCTCTTCCTGCTCCAGGAGGCCGTCGCGCACGACCGGGCCACCGCCGCGCTCCCGCTCGACGAGGCTCTCGCCGACGGCTGGGTGGTCCGCGAGGACGGCACCGTGTCCGCGACGGTCGACATCCGGCCGTACGGCGGGCCGGACGGTGAGGACTGGTTCATCGTCTCCGACCTGGGCTGCGCCGTCGGCGGAGCCGGGGGCATCGGCACGAAGGACGAAGGTGTCGTCCTCGGCGTCGGCGGGGCGTCCACCACGCTCGCCGGCATCACGGTCCGTACGCCGGTGTCCTCCGCGCTCGACCTCGGCACCGGCTCCGGCATCCAGGCGTTGCACGCCGCGCAGCACGCCACCCTGGTCACCGCGACCGACCTCAACCCGCGCGCCCTGGACTTCACCCGGCTGACGCTCGCCCTCTCCGGGGCCCGGGAGGCCGAGTTGGTCACGGGCTCGCTGTTCGAGCCGGTCGACAGCGAGACGTACGACCTGATCGTCTCCAACCCGCCGTTCGTGATCTCCCCCGGCGCCCGGCTCACCTACCGCGACGGCGGGATGGGCGGCGACGACCTGTGCCGGACGCTCGTGCAGGAGGCGGGCGAGCGGCTCAACGACGGCGGATACGCCCAGTTCCTCGCCAACTGGCAGCACGTCGAGGGCGAGGAGTGGCAGGAGCGGCTGCGGTCCTGGGTGCCGCGCGGCTGCGACGCCTGGATCGTGCAGCGGGAGGTCCAGGACGTCACCCAGTACGCGGAGCTGTGGCTGCGCGACAGCGGCGACCACCGGGGGGACCCGGACGCGTACCGGCTGGCGTACGAGGCGTGGCTCGACGAGTTCGAGGCCCGCAAGACGCGCGCGGTGGGATTCGGCTGGATCACGATCCGGCGGAACGAGGCCGTGGCCTCCGGGACCGACGAGCCTTCGATCGTCATCGAGGAGTGGCCGCACCCCGTCGAGCAGCCCCTCGGGCCCACCGTCCGCGCCCACTTCGAGCGCCAGGACTATCTGCGCGGTCACGACGACGCGGCCCTGCTCGCCGACCGTTTCACGCTCGCGCCCGAGGTCGTGCAGGAGCAGGTCGGGCTTCCGGGCGCCGAGGACCCCGAGCACGTCGTGCTCCGGCAGAACCGGGGCATGCGCCGCGCCACCAGGGTGGACCACGTCGGCGCCGGGTTCGCCGGAGTGTGCGACGGCACGCTCAGCGCGGGCCGCATCCTCGACGCGATCGGTCAGTTGATGGGCGAGGACCCGGTGATACTGCGGGACCGCACCCCGCAGGCGATCCGGCTGCTCGTGGAGGAGGGCTTCCTGCTGCCCGTCGACTGAGCCCTCCCCGGAAACGCGCCGGGGGAGGCAGGCACGTTCCGTTTCCCCGGCGCCACGCGGCTCGTCGTCGCCGGCGAGGTGGTTCCCCGACGGGCCCTGTCCGACCGGGCCACCCCGCCCATGCGCGGGGGAACGTGCTGGTCGGGCGGCTTGTCCGGGTTGTTCACCCCCGCCGGCTCGCACGGGGAGGCGGCAGGCACCGACCGCCGCTTCCACCGCGTCGGGAACGCCGTCACGCGGCTTCCGCCTCCGGTCCGGAGGCGAGAGAGGCGAGAGGCGGATCACTACCGGCCATCTTCGTGAAACCGCACGGGACGCTCCGCGTCGTTCACCCGGAATTCGCACCCTGGACGCCCGGAGGTGTCAGCCTCGGCTCCGGGAGACGCACACCGCACGTGGACGGAACGGGGTACGGGCATGGAGAGCGGGCCGGCGATTTTCGCGGGGACGGCATTCACGCTGTTCGGAGGCGCGCTGCTGCTGTGGACCACCGTGCGGACGTTGCACCGCGAGCCCGTCGCGTACGGGGTCGCCCCCCGTACCGCCGTCGCGCTGACGAGCTTCTTCGGCGCCGGCTTCCTCCTCCTCGGCGTCTGGTGCTACGCCAGGCTCTGACCTCGTACAGGAACGCGTCCAGGATCTCTTCCCGGATCCCTCGCCGGACTCCTCGCCGGATCCCCCTCCAGATCCCTTCCCGGGCCGCTTCCGGACCTTCGTGATCTTTCGCCGGAACCCCCGGCGCCGACGTCCCGCCCCGCCCGACCGGGAGTCCGGGCGGCAGGAATGCCAGGACTCGGGTTACCGTTCGAGTGGCCGTTGCGGGCTTTCGCCGTTTGACACGGGGGCGGGTTGTACCGTCACACTCCGCAGCGATGGGAGCGTCACCGTCCGTGCCGCTGCCGTGCGTGCCAGCGCTACGTGCCAGAGAGTGTCGATCCGGAGAGAAGAGCGAAGTTGTCCCCGACCAGCGAGACCGCACACGGCGGCCGCCGACTCGTCATCGTCGAGTCGCCCGCCAAGGCGAAGACGATCAAGGGCTACCTCGGCCCCGGATACGTGGTCGAGGCGAGCGTCGGGCACATCCGTGACCTCCCCAGCGGCGCCGCGGAGGTGCCCGAGAAGTACACCGGCGAGGTGCGCCGCCTCGGGGTCGACGTCGAGCACGACTTCCAGCCCATCTATGTCGTCAACGCCGACAAGAAGGCGCAGGTCAGGAAGCTCAAGGAGCTGCTCGCCGAGTCCGACGAGCTCTACCTCGCCACCGATGAGGACCGCGAGGGCGAAGCCATCGCGTGGCACCTCCAGGAAGTCCTGAAGCCCAAGGTCCCGGTCCACCGGATGGTCTTCCACGAGATCACCAAGGACGCGATCCGCGAGGCCGTCGCCAACCCGCGCGAGCTGAACCAGCGCATGGTCGACGCCCAGGAGACCCGCCGTATCCTCGACCGCCTGTACGGCTACGAGGTCTCGCCGGTCCTGTGGAAGAAGGTCATGCCGCGGCTGTCCGCCGGCCGCGTGCAGTCCGTCGCCACCCGGCTCGTCGTCGAGCGGGAGCGCGAGCGCATCGCCTTCCGTTCCGCCGAGTACTGGGACCTCACCGGCACCTTCGGAACCGGCCGCTCCGGTGACGCCTCCGACCCGTCCCAGCTGGTCGCACGCCTCGCGGCGGTCGACGGAAAGCGGATCGCGCAGGGCCGTGACTTCGGCGCCGACGGGCGCCTGAAGAGCGAGGCCGTGCTCCACCTGGACGAGGCGAACGCGCGGACGCTCGCCGCCGCGCTCACCGACACCGCGTTCTCGGTGCGCTCGGTCGAGTCGAAGCCGTACCGCCGATCCCCGTACGCCCCCTTCCGCACCACCACCCTCCAGCAGGAGGCGAGCCGCAAGCTGGGCTTCGGTGCGAAGGCGACCATGCAGGTGGCGCAGAAGCTGTACGAGAACGGCTTCATCACCTACATGCGTACGGACTCCACGACCCTGTCCGACACCGCCGTCACGGCGGCGCGGGCGCAGGTCACGCAGCTGTACGGCGCCGACTACCTGCCGGAGAAGCCCCGCGTCTACGCGGGCAAGGTCAAGAACGCGCAGGAGGCGCACGAGGCGATTCGCCCTTCGGGTGATCGTTTCCGCACCCCCGCGGAGACCGGTCTGACCGGTGACCAGTTCCGGCTCTACGAGCTGATCTGGAAGCGGACCGTCGCCTCCCAGATGAAGGACGCGACCGGTAACTCGGTCACCGTGAAGATCGGCGGCCGGGCGTCCGACGGCCGTGACGCCGAGTTCAGCGCGTCCGGCAAGACGATCACCTTCCACGGCTTCATGAAGGCGTACGTGGAAGGCGCCGACGACCCGAACGCGGAGCTCGACGACCGCGAGCGGCGCCTGCCGCAGGTCGCCGAGGGCGACGCGCTGACCGCCGACGGCATCACCGTCGACGGCCACGCGACCAAGCCGCCGGCCCGCTACACCGAGGCCTCGCTGGTCAAGGAGCTGGAAGAGCGCGAGATCGGCCGCCCTTCGACGTACGCGTCGATCATCGGCACGATCCTCGACCGCGGCTACGTCTTCAAGAAGGGCACGGCGCTCGTGCCGTCCTTCCTGAGCTTCGCCGTCGTCAACCTCCTGGAGACGCACTTCGGGCGGCTCGTCGACTACGACTTCACGGCCAGGATGGAGGACGACCTCGACCGCATCGCGCGGGGCGAGGCCAAGTCCGTGCCGTGGCTGAAGCGCTTCTACTTCGGTGAGGGCGGAGAGGGCGGCGGGGCCGGCGCGGTCGCCCCCGGCGGTGCGGCGGACGCCGGGAACGGCGACGGCGACCACCTCGGCGGCCTCAAGGAACTCGTCACCGACCTCGGCGCGATCGACGCCCGCGAGATCTCGTCCTTCCCCGTCGGCAACGACATCGTGCTGCGCGTCGGCCGTTACGGCCCGTACGTCGAGCGCGGCGAGAAGGAGGCCGAGGGCCACCAGCGGGCCGACGTCCCCGAGGAGCTCGCGCCCGACGAGCTGACCGTCGAGCTCGCGGAGGAGCTGCTCGCCAAGCCGAGCGGTGACTTCGAGCTGGGCGCCGACCCGGTCAGTGGCAACCAGATCGTCGCGAAGGACGGCCGCTACGGCCCGTACGTCACGGAGATCCTGCCCGAGGGCACCCCGAAGACCGGCAAGAACGCGGTGAAGCCGCGCACGGCCTCCCTCTTCAAGTCGATGTCCCTCGACACCGTCACCCTGGAGGACGCGCTCCGGCTGATGTCCCTGCCCAGGGTCGTCGGCGCCGACGCCGAGGGTGTCGAGATCACCGCGCAGAACGGCCGCTACGGCCCGTACCTCAAGAAGGGCACGGACTCGCGGTCGCTCACCGACGAGGAGCAGCTCTTCACGATCACCCTCGAAGAGGCGCTCGCGATCTACGCCCAGCCGAAGCAGCGGGGCCGGGCCGCGGCCAAGCCGCCGCTGAAGGAGCTGGGCACCGACCCGGTCAGCGAGAAGCCCGTGGTCGTCAAGGACGGGCGCTTCGGCCCGTACGTGACGGACGGCGAGACCAACGCCACCCTGCGGACCGACGACAGCGTGGAGACGATCACGCCGGAGCGCGGTTACGAGCTGCTCGCGGAGAAGCGGGCCAAGGGACCGGCGAAGAAGACCGCCAAGAAGGCCCCGGCGAAGAAGGCCCCGGCCAAGAAGGCCACGACCGCGAAGAAGACGGCCACCACGGCCACCAAGACGGCCGCCAAGAAGACGGCCGCGAAGAAGACGACGACGGCGAAGAAGACCACCGCCGCCGCGAAGAAGACGGCGGCGGCGAAGCCGGAATAGGCGCAGCTGACGCGAGGGCGGGGACGGGGGTGGAGACCCCCGTCCCGGCCTTCGTCACAGGCTCGTCCGGATGTTCGGGCGCAGGCCGCGGGGAGCAAGGCCGTCCGGATAGGGTGGACGGATGACGCGAGCAGAGCAGCCAGACCGCCTCGGCGATTCCGACGCCGCACTCGTCGCGGATTCCAGGGAGCGTGCCGTACGCGCCCTGTTGCGCCATCAGCCATTGCGCAGGTTGTGGAGCGCCCACCTCGCCGGCAGTACCGGTGACGCCCTCGCCGTCCTGGTGCTCGTCCTCCTCGGCCTCCAGGCCGCCGTGGCGGAGGGCGCGTTCGGAGGGGGCGCGCGGGGCGCCGCGTTCGCCGTGGCCGCTGTCGTCGGCGCGCGCCTGCTGGCCTCGGTCCTCTTCGGGGCCGTCCTCCTCGGGCCGCTGACCGCCCTCACCGGACCCGGCGGGGCGCTCGACCGGCGCTGGACCATGATCGGCGCCGACGGTGTCCGGATCGCGCTGCTCGTCGTCGCACCCCTGTGGATCGACTGGACCCCCGGCAGCGCCCTCTGGTACCTGCTCGGCACCGTCTTCGTCACCGGCGCCGCCGAGCGGCTCTGGACGATCAGCCGTGAGGGCGCCGCGCCCGCGTTGCTGCCCGCCCCGCCGATCGAGGGCGGGGCCGTACGACCGCTGCCCGACCACCTCGGCGCGCTGCGGCGGCTCTCCCAGCGCACCGGCTTCCTCGCCGTCCCGGCCGCCGCCGCCGTGCTGCTCGTCGCCACGCTCGTCAACAACCTGCTCGGCGCCGGACTCGACTGGTTCTCGCTCCACCAGGCCGCCCTCGGCTCGTACGTCGCCGCCGGGCTCTTCGCCGCCTCCGTCACCGTCCTGTACGCGATGGCGCTGCCCGGCGGGGAGACGCCCCGGCCCCGTTCGCCCCTGGAGGGCCTGCGCCGGCCGGCCGCCGAGAAGGGCCGTACGGGAGCCGTCAAGCCGCTGGTCCTGACCTGCGCCGTCGTCGCGGGGGCCATCGCCGCGGCCGCTTCCGTCGCCGTCCTCCACGCGTACGACCTGGGCGGCGGCGCCGTCACGTACGCCCTCCTGATCCTGGCGCTCAGCGGCGCCACCGCCGTCGGCATCCGCACCGCGGGCTCCGTGCTGCCGGTGCTCTCCCGGCGCCGGCTGCTCGCCCTCGTGACCGCGGTCACCGGGATCGCCCTGATCGCGATGGGCCTGGTGCCGGACACGGCGACCGTCCTCATCCTCGCCGTCCTCGCCGGTTACGCGGCCGGAGTCGCCGCGAACACCGGCCACACCCTCGTCGACCAGGAGGCCGAGGAGCCCCGCAGGGCCAGGACCACCGAGCACCTCCAGGCCTCCGCCCGGGTCGGCATGGGCATCGGCGCGCTCGCCGCCCCGCTGCTCGCCGCCGCGATCGGCCCGCACCGCCTCGCCTCCGGCGACCTCGTCCTCGCGCACGGCGGAGCGGCCTTCACCCTCGCCCTCGTCGGCGCCCTGCTGCTGCCCGTCGCCGCGCTCGTCCTCGCGAAGACCGACGACCGGGCGGGCGTCCCGCTCCGCCGCGACCTGCGCGACGCGCTGCGCGGCTCCGACCCGGCTCAGGCGCCCTCCGCCACCGGCTTCTTCATCGCCCTGGAGGGCGGCGACGGAGCCGGCAAGTCCACCCAGGTCGAGGCGCTCGCCGAGTGGATCCGGGCCAAGGGCCACGAGGTCGTCGTCACCCGCGAACCCGGCGCCACCCCGATCGGCAAGCGGCTCCGCTCGATCCTCCTCGACGTGTCGTCGGCGGGGCTCTCGAACCGCGCCGAGGCCCTGCTGTACGCGGCCGACCGCGCCGAACACGTCGACTCCCTGGTCCGGCCCGCCCTGGAGCGGGGCGCGATCGTCCTCTCCGACCGGTACATCGACTCGTCCGTGGCCTACCAGGGCGCGGGCCGTGACCTGTCCCCGACCGAGATCTCCCGTATCTCGCGCTGGGCGACGGACGGTCTCGTACCGCATCTGACCGTGGTCCTCGACGTCTCCCCGGAGACCGCGCGGGAACGCTTCACCGAGGCGCCCGACCGCCTGGAGTCCGAGCCGCCGGAGTTCCACGCGCGCGTACGGGCCGGATTCCTCGCCCTCGCCGCCGCCGACCCCAGCCGCTACCTCGTCGTCGACGCGGGCCAGGAGCCCGAGGCCGTCACCACCGTCGTACGCCACCGGCTCGACCGGATGCTGCCGCTCTCCGAGGCCGAGGTGAAGGCCGTCGAGGAGGCCCGCCGGAAGGCCGAGGAGGAGGCGCGGCGCCGCGCGGAGGAAGAGGCCGCCCGCAAGGCCGAGGAGGAGCGCCTGGAGCGCGAGCGCCAGGCGCAGCTCGCCAAGCTCCGCGCCGAGGAGGAGGAGCGCAAGCGGCGCGAGGAGGAAGAGGCGCGCCGCCTGGAGGCCGAACGGCAGGCGGAGGAGGCCCGGCGGAAGGCCGAGGAGGCCCGTCTCGCCGCCGAGGAGGAGCGGAAGCGGCTCGCCGCGGAGGAGAAGGCCCGCAAGGAGGAGCAGGAACGACTCCGCAAGGAGGCCGAGGAAGAGGCCCGGCTGCGGGCCGAGGCGGAGGAACGCCGCCTGGAGAAGCAGCGCAAGGCGGAGGAGGCCCTGCTCCGGGCCGAGGAGGCCCGCCGGATGGCCGAGGCCGCCGCCGCCGCGAAGGCGGCGGAGGAGGCAGCGGCGAAGGCCGCCGCGGAGAAGATCGCGGTCGAGGCCGCCGCCAGGGCCGCGGCGGAACGCGCGGCGGCCGAGCGGGCCGCGGCGGAGAAGGCCGCTTCTCAGCGGGCCGAGGCGGCGAAGGCGGCCCGGGAACGGGCGGCGGCCGAGGAGAAGGCGGCCGAGAAGGAGGCCGCGGCGAAGGCCGCGGCGGCGGAGAAGGCGGCGGCCGAGCGGGCCGCGGCGGAGAAGGCCGCGGCGACGGTGGCGGCCGAGAAGGCCGCTGCACAGGCCGCCGAGCAGGCGGCCCGCGCCGCGCGCGCCGCCGACGTGTCCGCGAACGAGGTCACCGTGGCGACCCCGATCGTGAAGCCGGACGCGCGGGCGGACCGCCCCGCGGACCCGCGCGTGGACCGTGCGGCGGATCCGCGGGCGGATCGCGTGACGGACGCGCGCGTGGACCGGGCGCCGGACGCGCCCACCGTCTCCCCCGACGAGGTCACCGTGGCCACGCCGATCGTGAAGATCGAGAAGCCGGAGGCCGAGACGGCCGCCCTGCCCCGGGTCCGGGAGACGCGCGCCGCCGACGAGACCACGGTCCTGCGCCGCGTACGGGACACCGACCTGCCTCCGGTACGGGACAACGACGTGCCTCCGGTACGGGACAAGGACCTGCCTCCGGTACGGGACACCGAGGAGACCGCCGTCATCCCGCCCGTACGCGACACGGAGGAGACCGCCGTGCTCCCGCCCGTACGGGACACCCGGGCGTCCGACCCCGTCGACCGGGTGCCGCCGGGCATCTTCCGGGACGCGCGGGAGGCGCCGCGCGGCGCGAACGACCGGACCCGTGAGCTGCCCCAGCTCGACGAGAACGGCAGGCCGCGCCGCTCCGACTGGGCCGAGGACACCCCGCTCGACGACCTGCCGACGCTGGCGGACGAGCTGTTCGGCCCGCACGACGACGAGGACGAGGGCCCCCGGCGCCGCCGCTGACGGCAGGGCCCCGCTCCGGCGGGGCCTGTCAGTGGGCTGCCCCACAATGGAGGACGTACCTGAGGAGGGGCAGACATGGCCGTATGGGACGACCTGGTCGGACAGACACGGGTCGAGGAGCAGCTCGCCGCCGCCGCGCGGGACGCCGACACGCTCGTGACCGCCCATGCCGCAGGTGAGCCCGACCCCGACGCGTCGAAGATGACCCATGCCTGGCTCTTCACCGGTCCGCCGGGGTCGGGGCGGGCGACGGCGGCGCGGGCGTTCGCCGCCGCGCTGCAGTGCGTGAGCCCCGACCGGGCCCTCGGCGGGGCACCGGGCTGCGGGTTCTGCGACGGCTGCCACACCACCCTCGTCGGCACCCACGCGGACGTGGAGATCGTCCGTACGGACCTGCTGTCCATCGGCGTGAAGGACACCCGCGCCCTCGTCCGCCGCGCCCAGCTGTCCCCGGCCGGCGGACGCTGGCAGGTCATCGTCCTGGAGGATGCCGACCGGCTCACCGAGGGCGCGGGCAACGTGCTCCTGAAGGCCGTCGAGGAGCCCGCCCCCCGCACGGTCTGGCTGCTCTGCGCGCCCTCCCTCGAGGACGTGCTGCCCACGATCCGCTCCCGCTGCCGGCACCTGTCCCTGCGCACCCCGCCCGTGGAAGCGGTCGCGGACGTCCTGGTGCGGCGCGACGGCATCGAGCCGGAGGCGGCGCTGGCCGCGGCCCGCGCCACCCAGGGGCACATCGACCGGGCCCGGCGGCTCGCGACGGACGAGCGGGCCCGCGCGCGCAGGTCCGTCGTCCTCAAGCTGCCGCTGCGCGTCGACGACATCGGCGGCTGCCTCAGGGCCGCCCAGGAGCTGGTGGACGCGGCCGCCGAGGACGCGAAGCAGGTCGCGGAGGAGGTCGACGTCAAGGAGACCGACGAGCTGAAGACGGCGCTCGGCGCGTCCCAGGGCGGCCGGATGCCGCGTGGTACGGCCGGGGCGATGAAGGAGCTGGAGGAGCGGCAGAAAAGGCGCAGGACGCGTACGCAGCGCGACAGCCTGGACCTCGCGCTCACCGACCTGACCGGCTTCTACCGCGACGTCCTCACCCTCCAGCTGCGCTCGCGGTCGGCCCTCGCCAACACGGATGTACGGGACGCGATCGAGCGGATCGCCCGCGACACGCCTCCGGAGCGCACCCTCCGCCGTATCGAGGCGATCCTGGCCTGCCGTGAGGCCCTCGACCGGAACGTGGCACCGCTGCTCGCGGTGGAGGCGATGACGATGGCGCTGCGGGGCTGAACCGGACGGCGAAGGGGGACGGCGAAGGGGGACGACGTAGGGGAGGGCGCAGGGGACGGCATGGGGAGGGATGATGCGATTGGACACGGTACGTACCCGTCCGGATACGCTCCGGGAATGGACTCCAGGCGTTTGCTCCGTACGTCCGCGTCGGCCCTCGCGGCCGCCGGGCTGATCCTCTCCGGCTGCACGGGCGGAAGCGACGCGGCGGCGTCCCGCACCACGGCGGCCCGGCCGGCCGCCCCTTCCTCCTCGCCGGAGGCCCTGAAGACGTTCTACTCCCAGAAGCTGATGTGGCGTGACTGCGGAGTCGAGGGTTTCCAGTGCGCGACCCTGCGCGCCCCGCTCGACTACGCGAAGCCGGACGGGGGCGAGGTGAAGCTGGCCGTCTCCCGGGTCCGGGCGACCGGCCCCGGCAAGCGGCTCGGTTCGCTCCTGGTCAACCCGGGCGGCCCCGGCGGCTCCGCCGTCGGCTACCTCCAGGGGTACGCGGGCATCGGCTATCCCGCACCGGTCCGGGCCCGCTACGACATGGTGGCCGTCGACCCGCGCGGAGTCGCCCGCAGCGAGCCCGTCGACTGCCTGACGGGCCCGCAGATGGACACGTACACGCAGGTCGACCAGACCCCCGACGACCCCGCCGAGACCACCGCGCTCAGCGCCGCGTTCAAGGCGTTCGCGGCCGGCTGCGAGAAGCGCTCGGGGAAGATCCTGCCGCACGTCTCCACCGTCGAGACGGCCCGTGACATGGACATCCTGCGGGCGGTGCTGGGCGACGCGAAGCTCAGCTACGTGGGGGCGTCGTACGGCACGTTCCTCGGCGCCACCTACGCCGAACTCTTCCCGGACCGGGTCGGCCGGCTCGTCCTCGACGGGGCCATGGACCCGTCCCTGCCCGCGGTCGACCTCAACCGCGACCAGACCGCCGGCTTCGAGACCTCGTTCCGGGCCTTCGCCGCCGACTGCGTCCGTCAGCCGGACTGCCCCCTGGGCACCGGTTCGGTGGAGGCGGCCGGCGAGGCGCTGAAGAAGTTCTTCCGCGACGTGGACGCGAAGCCCGTGCCCACCGGCGAGAGCCGCCCGCTCGGCGAGTCCCTCGCCACCACGGGCGTGATCGCGGCGATGTACGACGAGGGCGCGTGGCCCCAGCTGCGCGAGGCCCTCACCCGGGCCATCGGCGGCGAGGGCTCCGGCCTCCTCGCCCTGGCCGACAGCTACTACGAGCGTGAGCCGGACGGCACGTACGCCAACCTCATGTTCGCCAACGCCGCCGTGAACTGCCTGGACCTGCCGCCCGCCTACGGGGGCCCCGCCGACGTCGAGAAGGCCGTCCCCTCCTTCGAGAAGGCCTCCCCGATCTTCGGCAAGGGCCTCGCGTGGGCGGCCCTCAACTGCACCTCCTGGCCGGCCCCGCCCACCGGCCACCCCCACCGCATCACCGCGGAGGGCGCCGCCCCGATCCTGGTCGTCGGCACCACCCGCGACCCGGCCACCCCGTACAAGTGGGCCAAGTCCCTCGCCGCCCAGCTCTCCTCCGGCACCCTCCTGACCTACGAGGGCGACGGCCACACGGCGTACGGCCGGGGCAGCGACTGCGTCGACTCGGCGATCAACACCTACCTCCTGGAAGGCACCCCTCCGCAAGCCGGAAAGCGCTGCTCGCAGGCATGATCCGGGGCTGGTCGGAGCACCCTCCGAAACTGTGTAGACTTGGCGGCGCTGCTGCACCCAACATGGGTCTGCACGGCACGCCGCCTTAGCTCAGCTGGCCAGAGCAACGCACTCGTAATGCGTAGGTCTCGGGTTCGAATCCCGAAGGCGGCTCGGAATTACCCCAGGACTCACTCGCCGTGACCTGGGGTTTTTTCATGCCCTGGGGCTCTGATGCCCCGGGGCTTTTCGGTCGGGGAACAGGGAGCCAGGGGGGTAAATGTGACCGACACCGTCACGAGCACCGTCACGTCCGGCAGTGGTGAGGAGGAGCTCGTCGTCACCGAGCGGACTCGGTTGCGGCGGATACGGGAGCAGGGGAGTCATCGGCGGGCCGATCTGGCGGCCGTGCTCGGGGCCGGGTTCCTCTGTCATCTCGGGGTCACCGTCGACGGCACGCCGATGGTGGTGCCCACCGCGTACGGGGTGGACGGCGGGCAGCTGTACCTGCACGGTTCGGTCGCCAGCCGGAGTCTCGTCCAGGCGCCCGACGCGACCGTGTGCGTCACGGTCACCCATGTCGACGGGCTCGTCCTCGCCCGCTCCGTCTTCGAGCACGGGGTCAACTACCGCTGCGCGATGATCTACGGTGTTCCCCGCCTGGTCACCGACCCGGACGAGAAGCTGCGCGGCCTTCGGGCGCTGACCGAGCAGAGTTCGCCGGGGCAGTGGGAGTACGTGCGGCAGCCCAGCCGCAAGGAGCTGGCCGCGACCGCGGTCATCGCGCTCGATCTCACCGAGGCCTCGGTCAAGACCCGGAGCGGCCCGCCCGACGACGGGGACTCCGAGGACGCGGCGCTCGGCCTGTGGGCGGGGGTGCTGCCGGTGGTCACCACCTTCGGCGACCCGGTCACCGATCCCGTCCTGCCCTCGGACTCCGTGCCGCCCGCCCATGTCGCCTCACGCGCGGGGCGTGTTCTGGGGGAGTGACGTGGGGCGGGTTCTGGGGGCGTGAATCGGGGGCCTGGCCGGATCGGGGGCCCGGTCGAGCCGGGGGCCTGGCCGACTCGGGCCCGGTCGAGTCGGGGGCCTGTCGGCTAGACGGCCTCCGGCATCTCCTCCGCGTCCCGCAGCCGGTGTCTGGCCCGGCCCGCGAGGCGGCGGGCGGCGACCGGGGCGTGTTCCAGGATCGGGGCGATCTCCTCGTACGGGATCTGGAACTCGTCGTGGAGGACGAACGCCAGCCGTTCCGGGGGCGTCAGCTCGTCCAGAGCCGCCGAAGGGGGGCCCTCGGGGGCCTGGCCCCGGCCCGGGGGCTCGTCGTGGTGCGTCTCGCGGGCGCGGAGCCGGGTCAGGCAGGCCGCGGCCACGGCCATGGTCGGATCCTCCGGCCACCGCCGAGTTCCTCTCGCCTCCTCCACCGCCTCGTCGGCCTCGGGGTACGTGCCGAGCAGGCGGTACGCCACCGCCCGGAGGCGCGCCTCCGGAGCGGTGGGGGTGGGGACGGCTTTGTCGTCCACGGGATACGGCCTCCGTCGTCAGGCAAGGCAACCGCTTCGAGGGGTACGAGGCGCGGCAGCGGGCGCTACGGGGCTGCCGTCAGTCGCCGTGGCCGGTGCCTCCGCTGCCGAAGCCTCCGCTGGAGATCCCGCCCCACTTGCGCTTCTCCTCGCTCGGCGGTTCCGGCGAGGTTTCCGTGCTGCCGGCGTTCTTGAGCTGGTACGGCATGAGCCGGTGTTCGCCGTCGGTCTGCGGCATCTCGGCCGGCCGGCGGTATTCGGACATCTCACCGGGCAGCCGGTCGGTCTCGGGCCGGTGCGGATGCTCTTCCGGCTTGGGCGTGCGGGACTCGCGGTCGCGGACCCGGAACCCGAGGTAGACCGCCCCGATGAGTACGAAGACCACGACGAGCCCGGCGAGGAACTGGCCGAGGCCTGACTGCCAGACTCCCGCGGCCAGGGTCTGGGCTGCGCTGAGAGTGTTCATACAAGGGGATTACCCGATTCCGGTTCTTTGGATGCGTCGAGTGGGGCTCGGCGAAAAAATCCGCGGTCGGTGCTGAAACATTTGCCCGCCCCCGTCGCGTCAATGAGGTGTACGGCGACCCCACCACGTGACCACGAGGGAAAGGAGGGGCATGAGACAGTCCCGCGTGGACGAGTTCCTGGAGTTCGCCTCCGCACGCTCGGGCCATCTGTTCCGCTCGGCGTGCCTGCTGACCAGCGGGGACACGCACCTCGCCGAGGACCTCACGCAGGAGACGCTCGGCCGGATGTACGCCCTGTGGGGCCGCATCGCACGGATAGGCAACCCCGCCGCGTACGCCCAGACCGTGCTCGTCCGCACGTTCCTCAGCCACCAGCGCCGCCGCTCGGCCACCGAACGCCCGCTCGGCGAACTTCCCGACCGCGCCCCCGACACCGGCGAGGACCCGGCGCTCCGGATCGCGCTGCTCGACGCGCTCGCCGGACTCGCGCCCAAGGACCGTGCGGTCGTGGTGCTGCGGTACTGGGAGGACCGCAGCATCGAGGAGACCGCCGACGCGCTCCACGTCAGCTCCGCCGCGGTACGCACCCGCTCCGTACGGGCGCTCGGAAAGCTGCGGGAGCGGCTCGGCGGCAGCATCGCCGAGTTCGCGGCCCGCTGACGACGGACGTTCGCGCCAGTAGCGCCAACACGGCCTTGCACCGCCAGTAGCGCCCGTACCTCCTGCGCCGCCCGTACCGCCTGCACCTCCAGCACCACCAGTACCTCCCGCACCCCCCGCCCTTCCCACCAACCGGAGACGGTGAATTCGACATGCCTCAGAACGACCACCCCCAGCACGAGGGATTCGAGGAGGAGCTCGGCGCGGTCCTGCGCCGCACCGGTGACGGCTTCGCCGCCGACGAGCGGCGCGAGCTGGTCACCGGCGGTCTCCAGCGCGGTCGGCGCCGCCTCGTCCGCCGCCGCCTCGCCGTGACCGGCGGCGCCCTCGCGCTCGCCGCCATCGGCATCGGCGGGGTGTACGGCGGCTCGCTGCTCTCGCCCGCCGGAGCGCCGGAGCACGTCTCCGTGGCGGCCCCCAGCGGCCCCAAGCCGACCGAGGGCACCGGGCAGGCCGAGACCGTGCCGAACAAGCCGTACCAGGCCCAGATCCCCGTCAAGGACCTCGCGGCCGTCCTCCAGGCCAACACCCCGGCCGGCACCTGGGCGATCGACAACCTGGACGGCCAGGGCCAGCACGTCGGCGGCGTCTACGACGACGGGCAGGGCAAGGCCGCCGTCACCGTCGGCCTCTACCGCGCCTCCGGCGACGGCGAGGCGGGGGACGGCCGGGTGACGTGCCCCTCCAGGGTCCACGTCTCCTTCGACGACTGCACCAGCGAACGCCTGCCGAACGGCGCCCGGCTGATGGTCTACCAGGGGTACGAGTACCCCGACAGGCGCGAGGAGACCAAGAACTGGCGGGCGGTCCTGCTCACCAAGGACGGTTTCCTCATCGACGCGAGCGAGTACAACGCCGCCGCCGAGAAGGGCGCCGCGATCAGCCGCGAGACCCCGCCTTTCAGCCCCGCCCAGCTGAAGGCCCTGGTCACCGCCGACGCCTGGCTGCCGCTCCTGAAGCAGCTCCCCGCCGAACCGCAGATGAAGCGGCCGGGCGCCGCCGACCGGCTGCCCGCCGAGCCGAGCGGCCCGGTCATGCAGGCCACCCTGCGCTCCCTCATGCCCAAGGGCCTCACGGTCACCGACAAGGGCGCGGAGGGCGGCTACGGCTTCGTCGTCGTCGACGACGGCAAGGGCAAGAGCCTCGTCCAGATCAACGTCCAGCCGAACATGGCGGACGTGGCCGACAGCATCTTCGGCAGCGGGGACGTCACCACGCTCCCCGACGGCCGTAGGGTCAAGCTCACCCAGCAGCCCGGTGAGAAGAGCGGCGCGGGCGTCGTGTGGTGGACCGCGGACACCATCACGCCGGCGGGCTTCCGGGTCGTCGTGTCGGCCTTCAACACCGGAGCCCAGCACGAGGACGCCACGCGCGCCAAGCCCGCGCTGACGATGGAGCAGCTGAAGGCGGTCGCGCTGAGCCCCAAGTGGCAGAAGCTGCCCCTGAAGTGACGGGGGGAGGCGCGGCGGTACGGGAAACCCTTACCGCCGCGCCGCACTGCGCCTCTTCAGGGACCAGGCCCTCGCGCCTCCTCGGCGTGCGCGTACCGCCGAGGCGGCCCTATTTGGCGTCCGCGTATCGCCGAAGCGGCCCGCCCTACTTGGCGTCCGCGTACCGCTCGACCGTGGCCGTCGTGAACGGGAACCGTACCGGCGTCTCCCCGAACGCGATCCGGCCCGCCTCGTCCCCTGCCGCCCGGATCGCCTCCGTGACGGCCTCCGCCTCCTCCGCAGGACAGTGCACGATCACCTCGTCGTGCTGGAAGAACACCAGCTCCGCCCGCATCCCCGCGAGGGACCGCCGCAGCGCCGCCAGCATCAGCAGCGCCCAGTCGGCCGCGCTGCCCTGCACCACGAAGTTACGGGTGAACCGGCCCCGCGCCCGCGCGTTCCCCGAGGCGTACCCGGGGACGAACTCGCCCTCCTCCGCAGCCGGTTCACCGCCCTCCTGCGGCAGGCCCGCCTCCTCGTCGTCGCCCGCGCCCACCGCCCGCGGGCTGGTTCTGCCCAGCCAGGTCCGCACGAGCCGGCCTTCCTCGCCCGCCTTCGCCGCATCGTCGACATACGCCACCGCGCGCGGGAAGCGGCGCCGCAGCGCCGCCAGGTTCCTCAGGCCGTCGCCGCTGGTCTGCCCGTAGATCGCGCCCAGGAGCGCGATCTTGGCGTGGTCGCGGTCGCCGGAGAAGGCCCGGTCCGAAAGCCGGGTGTAGAGGTCGTCGGGGTGCCCCGCGACCTCCATCAGGCCCGGGTCCCGGGAGATCGCGGCGAGCACGCGCGGCTCCATCTGGTCGGCGTCGGCCACCACCAGGCGCCAGCCGGGGTCCGCGACCACCGCCCGCCGGATCACCTTCGGGATCTGCAGGGCCCCGCCGCCGTTCGTCGTCCAGCGACCGCTGACCGTGCCCCCCGGCAGGTACTCCGGGCGGAAGCGGCCGTCCCGCACCCAGTCCTGGAGCCACGACCAGCCGTGGGCCGTCCAGATCCGGTACAGCTTCTTGTACGCGATCAGCGGCTCCACCGCCGGGTGGTCGACCTCCTCCAGCTCCCAGCGGCGGGTCGACTTCAGCCGGACACCGGCCTGCGCGAAGGCCTTCACCACGTCGGCGGGCAGGTCCGGCCGGACCCGGCGGCCGAAGGCCGCGGACACCTCCTCCGCGAGCTCGGCGAGGCGGCGCGGCTCGCCCCCGCCCGCGTACCGCTCGCCCAGCAGTTCGTGCAGCAGGTCCCGGTGCACGTCCGCCCGCCACGGCAGCCCCGCCCGGTGCATCTCGGCGGCCACCAGCATTCCCGCCGACTCGGCGGCCGTGAGCAGCCGCATCCTGCCCGGGTGCTCCGCCCTGTCATGGCGGCGCAGCTGCTCCGCGTACACCGCGAGGAGGGCGTCGAACGGTACGGAGACCACCGGCCGCGGCTCGAACAGCGAGTCCTGCGAACCGGGCTCGGCGCCGCGCTGCGGCGGATCTGGGGGCACCGGCCCGTTCCGCAGGCGCGCCCAGGCCGCCGCCGCCGAACGGGGCTCGCCGAGGCGGCCCTCGTGGCCCAGGAGCAGCTGCTCGGCGTCCTCCATGTCGTAGCACCGCTCGACGCGCACGCCGCCGGCGAGCAGCCGGGGGTACACCTCGGCCGTCGACCGCCACACCCAGCGGGCCACGTCGGGCCGGGTCCGTACGGCCGCCACCAGGTCCGGCTCGCGCCGCACCTCGCCGGCGGGCAGGCCGTCCGGGCCGAGGGGGGCGAGCAGCGCTCCGTCCCCCTCGGCCTCGGCCGCCAGTGCCCACCTCTCGGTCATGGGTGCGAGTCTGGCACCCGGCACTGACAACGCCCGGAAGGCGAGCCGGGGGAGGGGACCGCCGTCCGGTCCTACGCCGCCGCGTGACTCCTACGCGTCCGCGTGGCTCCTACGCGTCCGCGTGGCTCTTACGCGTCCGCGTGGCTCTTACGCGGCCGCGTGGAAGAGGGCCGCCGCCTCGCCCCGGGAGTTGACCGACAGCTTGGTCAGGATCTTCGCGACGTGGAACTTCACCGTCGATTCGCTGATGTGCAGCTCCTCGGCGATGCGGCGGTTGCGGTGGCCCAGGGCCAGGTGGCGCAGGACCTCCACCTCCCGTTCGCCGAGGCCGGACAGCGGGTGCGCCGCCTCGACCGGGGCGGCCGGCGCCGCCAGGGGGAGCACCGCCGTGATCGTCGTGCCCCAGCCCGGGACGGCGTCCATGTCGAGCCGCCCGCCGAGCACGTCGAGCCGGTCCCGGATCGTGCCCGCCCCCAGGTCGCAGGGGGCGAGCGCGCCCGCGCCGTCGTCCCGTACGGTCGCCCGCAGCTCGTGTTCGGTCAGCTGCCAGCCGACGTGGATCCGGCGCACCGAGTCCTGTTCGAGCACGACCAGGAGCAGGGAGCGGACGATCGCCCGCGCACTGTGCGCCACGTCCGCCGCGAGCGACCGGTCCGAGTCGGGCGCCCCCAGGTCGAGCCGGACCTGGCTGTGCCGCAGCAGCGGCCGCAGCTCCCCGGCGAGCCGCTCGAAGGCGTCCCGGGCGGGCTCCTCCGCGAGCGCCCGGTCCCGTCGCTGCTCGGCCCGCATGTCGATCAGCGCCGAGGCGGCCAGGTCGGTCGCGGTCGTCCGGGCCGTGGTGTCGTCCAGGGCCCGGCTCCGCAGCACCCCGAGGACGCCGGAGAGTGCCGCCGTGTGCGAGGCCGTCAGTTCCGCGATCACACGCGCCCGCGTGTCGGCCGCCGCCCGTGAACGGGCGAGGGCTCCCGGCAGCGCCTCCGTCGCGAACCGGTCGAAGTGCCCCGACACCAGGTCCCACAGGGCCTGCGCCACGGTGAGCGCGGCCGGACCGACCGGGGCGGCGCCGTCCTCCCGTACGAGTACGAGAACCGCCCCGCGCACGGTCGCGTGGCTCGTGACGGCGACGACCTGCCGCTCCCGGCCGCCGATCGTCGCCGCGCCCTGCCAGGGGCTCCCGGGCACGCCCGCCGCGAGCAGCGGCGCCAGTTCGGCGGCGGTCAGCAGCGCCGTACCGCCGAGCGCCTTGAACGGGGAGTGGGCGCAGTGGGTGGAGAGTTCGGCCGCGTCCACGTGCGGGACGAGGGGGGCCAGGGCCGCCGAGACCTTGGGCAGGATCTCCCCGAGCGGCTGCCGGATGATCTCGTACGCGGTGGTCAGCGTGAGCGCGTCCATGCGGTCGAGCCTACGCGGGAAGGACCAGGTGGCGGCTGGCCTTTCGGCCAGGTGGTACTGGCCGTCGGGAGGGCGGGCGGTGGGTGGTCGTGGGCGCAGGCTGGGGCGTGTCGAGAGGCGAGAGCCGCGAACGAACCGCTGTGGAGGCTGAGATGGAAGCGATCGTGTACGAGGAGTTCGGTGGCCCCGAGGTGCTGCGTCACGCGACCGGCGTCGCCGTACCGGAGCCCGGCCCCGGCGAGGTCCGCGTCAAGGTCGCGGCCGTCGGGCTCAACCCGGTGGACTGGAAGCGCCGTTACGGCTGGGTCGAGGAGTTCTACCCGACGACCTTCCCTGCCGTCCCGGGCCTGGAGTTCGCCGGCACCGTCGACAAGCTCGGCGAGGGCGTCACCGATTTGGCCGTCGGCGACGAGGTCCTCGGCTGGACGAAGACCGGCGCCTACGCCCAGTACGCCATCACCGGCCTCGTCGTGCCCAAGCCCGCCGGGCTCTCCTGGGCGGCCGCCGCGAGCCTCCCGGTGGCGGCGGAGACGGCACAGCGCGTCCTGGACCTGATCGGGGTGCGGGCGGGCGAGACCCTGTTCCTGCACGGTGCCGCGGGGGTCGTCGGCTCGGTGGGCGTGCAGCTCGCCGTCGCGGCCGGGGTCACGGTGATCGGCAGCGCGTCCGAGTCCAACCACGCCTACCTGCGCGAACTCGGCGCGATCCCCGTGGCGTACGGGGACGGTCTGGCCGACCGGGTCCGGGCCGCCGCACCCGACGGCGTCGACGCGGTCTTCGACTCTGCCGGCCATGGGGTGCTGCCGGTCGCGATCGAGCTCCTGGGCGGGGAGGAGGGCGCGGCGAAGGAGCGGATCGCGACGATCGCGGACGTCGACGCCGAGAAGCACGGCATCGCCTTCACCGGGGTCATGGGCGACCCGGACGCCGTACGAGCCGGACTCACGGCCCACGCGCGCGCGGCGGAGGCGGGCACGCTCACCGTCCGGCTCGCCGACACGCTGCCCCTGAAGGAGGCGGCGCGCGCCCAGGAGCTGAGCGAAACGGGGCATGTGCGGGGGAAGTTGATCCTGATCCCGTAGGCCCCCAGGCGCGAGGGCCGAGCTCGGGCCGAACTCGGGCCTGGCCCGGGGCGAACTCAGGGTGGGATCCGGGTGAGGTCGGGGTGAGTTCCGCGCGAGGGGTGGGAAGATCCTCAGCCGTGAGTGCTGGATCCGACCGTGGAAGGCGACAACGATGTACGCGATACCCCTGGGCGACGACGGCGCGGAACTGCGCCCGCTCGAACCGTGGCAGGCCGACGAGTTCCTGGCGCACATGGACCGGGGACGGGAGTTCATCGGCGCCCGCAACGGGCTCCCCGACGTCGTCACGGACCTGGAGTCGAGCCGCGCCTTCCTCCGGTTGTACGCGGAGAAGACGGCCACCGACACCGGACGCATCCATGGCATCTGGTCCGGCGGCACCCTCGTCGGCGCCGTCATCCTGCGGACGCTGGACACCGGCCACGGCACGGCCGAGGCGGGCTGCTGGCTCGAGCCGGCGGCCGCCGGGAAGGGCCTGGTGACCCGGGCGGCGCGGGCGCTCATCGACTGGGCGATCGAGGTACGGGGGATCCACCGGGTGGAGTGGGTGGTGTCCTCCGACAACGAGCCGAGCATCGCCGTGGCCCGTCGGCTCGGCATGAGCAGGGAAGCGGTCCTCAGGGAGAGCTACCCCTACCGGGGGCGACTCCACGACCAGGAGGTCTGGTCGGTCCTGGCGCCGGAGTGGAGGGCGGCGAGATCCGCGTCCGCTGCGGGGTGAGGTGCGGGGACGTGGCGTGACGTGCCGTGACGGGTGGCGTCTTCGGGGGGAACCGGGCGGGGCGGTGACCCGGCTCCGACCCCGGCCACCGCCCCGTCCGTCCACCTTCGCCGCTCAGCGCGTCAGGCGCCACGCGGGGAGGGCCGCCGCGGCGGCCGCGACCGTCGCGCACACGCCTGCCGTCGCGCCTACCGTGGCCCAGGGGAGGGACAGGGCCACCGGTGCCGACAGGGCGGCCAGGCCCGCGCCCAGGGTGCCGAGGACGAGGGCGGTCACCGCGAGACCGAGGACGGTGCCGATCGCTACGGCGAGTGTCGCCTCGCCCGTCACCACCCGCAGGATCTGGGCCCGGGTGGCCCCGGCGAGCCGCAGCGAGGACAGTTCCCCACCGCGTACCGAGGTCGCCATGAGCAGGGTGTTGGCCAGGCCGATCACCGTGTAGACGAGGGCGATGCCGAGGACGAGGACCATGCCGAGCCGCTTCTGCGGGTCGTCGCTCGCCCGGTGGCCAGCCTCCGCCCACGCGTCGGCGGTCCTGACGGTGCCGCCGCTCGCCTCCAGGGCCCGCGCGGTGGCCGTACCGCCGCCGCGCGCCTCGATCCGGTCGGGGGCGGAGCCGGGGGCGTTCGCCCGGGTGACGTACGGGCCGTTGTCGCCGGTCCCCAGGGCGAGGACGGCCGCCACCCGGAGCCGTACCGGACCGGTGCCGTCCGCGCGCCAGACCTCGACGGTCTCGCCCACGCGGTGCCGCTCGAACTCCTCGTTGACGACGATCGACCGGTCGTCGAGGTCCCGTAGGTCGCCGGCGACCACGGGCAGCCGTGCCAGATCGGCGAAGGCCGCCGGGTCGGTGACCGCCCGCGCCCCGTACTTGACGACGGCCTCGGCCCCGTCCCGTACGAAGATCGAGGTCGCCCCGGTGGGGGACACGACCACCCCCGGCGGCGCCGTCACAGGCTTCAGGTCCGCGCCGGCCGCGACGTACCGGGCGGTCGTCTGCTCCCGCGCCTCGACCCCCTTCGTACGCGCGATGCTCGTCGCCGAGCCGAAGAGCGTCCCGGCGAGCGCCACGGTCACGAGGACCGGACCGGCGACGGCGGCGGTACGCCGTACGGAGGCCGCGCTGTTCTCCCGTACCAGCGTGCCCACCGCCCCGCGCGTCCGCAGCAGCCGGGCCACCGGCCGCACGAGCAGCGGGGAGAGCAGGGCGACGCCGGTGATCAGGAGCATCGGCAGGGTCGTGTACGTCTTCCGCTTGAGCAGCGCGGAGGGGTCCGTGGCGCATGTCCAGACGAGGAGCCCGAGGCCGGACAGGAGCAGGGCCGCGCCGAGCAGGGCGCGGCCGAGGGGCAGGGCGTCGGCGTCGACGTCCGACTCGCGGAGCACCGCCGTCGGCGCGACCTTCCCCGCGCGCCGGGAGGCGGCGACGGCCCCGGCGACGGCGACGGTCACGCCCGTCCAGAAGGCGGCGTGGAAGGGCCAGACGGGCCCCCCGCCGACCGTGAACCACTCGGGTGCCAGCCCGCCGTCGACGAGGGTCCTGGCGAGCAGGGGCGCGCCCTGGGCACCGAGCGCGCAGCCGGCGCCGGAGGCGAGCACGCCGAGCGCCGTGGCCTCGGCGAGGAGGAGCCGCCTGATCTGCCCGGGGGTGGCTCCTGCGGTCCTGAGCAGCCCGAACTCGCGGCGGCGCAGCGCCACGGCGAACGCGAAGGTGGAGGCGACGACGAAGACGGAGACGAAGGCGGTGACGCCGCCGGAGGTGCCGAGGAGGGCGTTGAGGCCGACGAGCGCGTCGGCGTCCCGCTCGGGTTCGGGGTCGGCGTGGCGCCGCTCGCCGCCGGTGAGAACGCGGGCGCGGTCGCCGACGAGGGCCCTGACCTCGGTGGCGGGGGCGTCGACGCCGACGGCGTCGGGGCCGCCGGAGGTGGTGACGGGCCAGCGGGCGCGGAGCTCGCGAAGGAGTTCGTTGTCCACAGGCTGTGGACGGTCGAGCCGGTGTGCGACGGACGCGGTCTCGGGACCGCGCCGCACGTCGAGCGTCAGCCGGTCCTGACCCTGCACGACGACGGGCGAGGAGGCGAACCGCTGGGGAGAACGCTCGGGCGCGTCAAAGGTGGCGGAGAGGCCGAGCCCCATGGTCGCGAGCAGCCCTACGCCGAGTGCGAGCGCGACGAACCCCCCGAGGAAGGAGGCCCAGCGGTCCCGGAGCCCGGCCAGAACGACGGTCAGCACGGGAGCCGCCTGGGGGCGGAGGGGGCGGACGGGGCGGAAGGGGTTGCGGTCGGGGCTGGAGCGGGGCCTTCCGGCGCCGCCGGTCCCGCCGGGGCCGGAGTGGGCCTCTCCGGCGCCGCCGCCCCCGTCTCCAGCCCCGTCATCCGCGTCGCGACCGTCTCCACCGTCGGGGCGTGCAGTTCGCCCGCCACGCGGCCGTCCACCAGGAAGACCACCCGGTCCGCGCGGGCCGCCGCCACCGGGTCGTGGGTGACCATGACGATCGTCTGACCGTCCCGGTCCACCAGCTCCCGCAGCATGTCGAGCACCTCGCGGCTCGTCGTCGAGTCGAGCGCGCCGGTCGGCTCGTCACCGAAGAGGACGGCCGGGCGGGTGATCAACGCGCGCGCGATGGCCACCCGTTGCTGCTGCCCGCCGGAGAGTTCCCCCGGCCGGTGCCGCTTCCGTCCCGCGAGCCCCACGCGGGCCAGCGCTTCCCGTACCTCCGTGCGGGACGGGCGGCGGCCGGCGAGCCGGAGGGGGAGAGCCACGTTCTGCGCGGCCGTCAGGGAGGGCAGCAGGTTGAAGGACTGGAAGACGAAACCGATCCGCTCCCGCCGCAGCAGGGTCAGGCGCCGCTCGCTCAGCCCCTCAAGGGCGGTGCCGCCGACCTCCACCCGCCCGGCGGTGGGCCGGTCGAGACCCGCCGCGCACTGGAGCAGCGTGGACTTGCCGGAGCCGGAAGGACCCATGACGGCGGTGAAGGTCCCGGCGTGGAAGTCGAGGTCGACGCCGTCGAGGGCGCGGACGCCGCCCCGGTGGTGCCGGGCGAGCCCTCGGAGCCGTACAGCAGTGGTGGTGGTGGTGGTGGTGGTGGTGGTGGTGGTGGTGGCCGTGGCGGCGCCTGTGGTGACGGCGCCGGTGGTGGTCGTGGTCATGGCTCAAGCGAACCGTTTCCGCCGCCGCCGATCACGACCACTGCCGGGTGTACGGAAGGTATGCCTGGCCCTACCTACCCCTCGCGTACGGCCTTCACGAACACGTCGAGCGCGTCGAGGGGTTCGCGGCCGCCGAGCAGCGCCCGCAGGTCGCTCTCGATCCCCGTACCGTCCATGAATCCGTGGGCGATCGCCGAGTACGTGCTCGCCAGCATCGGCACCTGGAAGGGCGTGGCCCCGGAGGCGGCGACGGCGGCGCGGGCGTCGGCGAGCGTGCCGGGGGCGTACGTGGCGCCCAGGGCCGCCGCGAGGTCGGCGCCGCCGAGGGGGCGCTCGCCGACGAGCTCGTACACCCGGTTCCGGTGGGCGGCCGGGTCCGTCGCCACGGAGACGGCGATGTCGGCGAGGTCCGCCCGGGCGACGGCGGCGAGGCGGCCGTCACCGAGGGGGCCGGTGATGCGGTCGTCGGCGTCGGGGGCGGCGATCCAGGTGAGGAACTCGGCGTAGAGGCCGTTGCGGAGGATCGTCCAGTCGAGGGCGGTGGAGCGCCGTAGCCGCCGCTCGGTCCAGCGGTGCGCGAGCGCGTACGTGAGGTGGTCGCCGTCGCCGGAGAGGCTCGTGTACACGACGTGCCGGACGCCCGCCCGCTCGGCGGCCGAGATCGCGGCCTCGTGCCGGGCGACGACCGTGTCGTCCTCCCCGTAACCGGCGGATATCAGGAGCAGCGTGCCGACCCCGGCGAAGGCGTCCGGCAGGGTCTCGGGCGCGTCGAAGTCGAGGCGGCGGGTGCCGGGCAGCCCCGCGCGCGTCCCGAGGACGACGTCGTCACGGCCGGCGAGCCGTTCGGCGACGAGCGAGCCGAGAGCGCCGGAGACGCCGGTGACGAGCAGCATGATTTCCCCCAGGGGTCGAGATGGCTGAGACCATCGTGGGGGGACGGGGAAGATCGCGTAAGGAGGCACATCGATGTCCGAGGGGCACACGGAGGTAACCACCGAACCCTTGGTGAGCTGTGCGGAGGAGTGCGGGGTACGGGACGTCCAGGACCGGCTCGGCGACAAGTGGACCGTGCATGTGGTCGTCGAACTCGCGCCGGGGCCACGGCGGTTCAGGGAGCTCCAGCGGCTGGTCACCGGGATCTCGCAGCGGATGCTGACCCTGACGCTCCGCCGCCTCGAACGGGACGGCCTGGTCTCACGGACGGTCTACCCGACGACGCCGCCGCAGGTGGAGTACGCGCTGACGGAGACCGGCCACCACATGACCCGGCTGATCAAGCAGCTCGTCGACTGGTCGCTCGATCACCGGGCGGTGATCGCCCGGTCGCGTGAGGAGTGGGATGCGAGGGACATGAGAGACCCGAGGGGCACGGCGTGAGTACCGGGGACACCACCATCGGCAAGGCCTTCGAGGCGCTGTACGCGAGCGACGACGGGTCGCTCGACACGGCGGCGTCGCTGCTGGCCGCCGACCGGGGCGCCGACGCGGAACTGGCGCGACGGGGCGAGGAGTTCGTACGGACGCTGTGGACGCGGGGATGGCAGCCGGCGGACCTCGTCCGCCTCGCCCGCCGTGACCTGTCGGACGAGCACCTCCGGGTCCTCACCGGCCTGATCCGGTCCGAGACCGACCGGTACGGGACGCTGCCGCGCCGCTGGCGGGCGCAGCTCGACGAGCTGGACGCGACGCCCGGCCGGCCGGCGGACCGCTTCTCGTACGCGACGACCGTGCTGGAGCTGTACCGGCTCCTGGTCCGGCTGCCGCGCCTGGACGCGGTCGGGCCGGTACCCGGCGAGGCGCTGCCGCCGGCGGTGGCCGGAGAACCCCGGATGCTCAGCCGGATCCGGGCGCTGCTCGCGAAGGCGGAGGCGACGGGGTATCCGGAGGAGGCGGAGGCGCTCACCGCCAAGGCCCAGGAACTGATGGCCCGGCACAGCCTGGACGAGGCGACGCTCGCGGCGGGCGCGCCGTCGCCGGAGACGCCGGGGGCGATCAGGATCGGCGTGGAGCCGCCGTACGAGCAGGCGAAGGCGATCCTGCTCGACGCGGTGGCGACGGCGAACCACTGCCGGGCGGTGTGGAACGAGACGTACGGCTTCTCGACGGTGATCGGCTTCGAGGGGGACCTCGACCCGGTGGAGCTGCTGTACACCTCGCTGCTGGTACAGGGGACGGCGGCGATGACGCGGGCGGAGGCGGAGCAGCGGGCCGGCGGGCGCAAGCGCACGAAGTCCTTCCGGCAGTCGTTCCTGCTCGCGTACGCGAACCGGCTGGGCGCCCGCCTCTCGGCGACGTCCCGCCGTGTCGCGGCCGAGACCCCGGCCCTCCTCCCGGCCCTCGCCTCCCGCGACCTCGCCGTCACGAGCCGCACGGACGAACTCTTCCCGGAGGCGCGGACGACCCGGGTCCGCGCGGCCTGGGACGAGGCGGGCTGGACCCACGGCGAGACGGCAGCGGACGACGCGGGCCTGCACCCGGGGCGGCGGGGGCTACGGGGATAGCGATAGCGGCGGCCCGTACCGGTGACCGGGCGGGCCGCCCCTCCGGTCACCGGTGCGGGCCTGGCTCGTCGTCCCGGCGCCGGGGCGAAGCATCCTGACGGTGCCACGCGAGGTACAGGTTGGAGAGGCCGACCGCGATGGTGGACACCGCTTCGGGTTGAACACTGCAACTGATGAGAATGACGCCGGTCGACAGAACACCGAGGAAGACCGCGAGGTCCGTACTACGCTGCGGCGCGCGCATGGGGTTGCCTTTCCGCTCTCCGATGGGGACAGCCCAAGGCTTTTGCGCGCGTGGGGTGTTGCGGTAGATGGCACAGTTGCCACCTGCTGCAACGGTGAGGTGACCGCAGAGGACGAGCAGGGGGTTGGCATGGGAAGTCTGGTGCCGCTGAGCAGCAACCTTCCGGACGACGCGCGTGAACTCGCGGCGGCCTTGCGCAGTCTCTTCGAGGGGCTGGGAGTCAGTGTGCGTCGGTATGCCGCGAGACGGCATCGGGACGCCGGCTCCATATCGCGGTTCCTCAATGGCACACGCGTCCCCAGCTGGGACTTCGTCAGTGACTTGATCAACGACGTGGCTGAGGTGCAGGGCCGCGCACCGACTGTCGAGGCGATGGAGCACGTACGGGGCCTGCACCGGACGGCACTGGAGAAGAGCGGAGCGCCCCAGCACAGGCTTCAGGTTCTCGAGGACCAGCTCGCCGAGGCCGACATTCGATCCGTCCGCAGCTCGGTTCTGGTGAAGGCTCTCGAACAGGCGTTGGCAGACGCGCAACACCGGGTGAGCAACCTTGAGGTGCAGATCAGACAACTGCACGGCCACCAAGGGCGTCAGGACGCCTCGACGGACCAGATCCTTCAGGTGTACGAGGACCAGGTCCTTGGTCTCCGCCGCGAGCGTCAGAGCCTTCTCGAGCAGGTGGATGCCTTGGCAGACCAGCTGAGAGACGCCCACAACCGACGCGTCGAAGCGGAGAAACGGTGCGAAGAGCTGGAGCGCCAGCTGGTCGCGGCCGAGGAGCAGTGGAGTGTGGACAACACTTCGGACCTGCCCGGTCTGGCGAGCACCGAGGAGTTCGACGCACCGCTCGACGTCTACCGCGAAGCGTCCGACTCGCGCTCCAGCGGATCCGCCGTGCGCGAGGTGTCCAAGCGGCTGAATCAAGCCTACACGTTCACGAATTTCGTCATAGGGGAGTGCAACAGATTCGCCCACTCCGCTGCTCTTGCCATGGCCGGTGAATCTGCGGGACACCAGCTCCTCTATGTGTACGGCCCTTCAGCAGTCGGGAAGACGCACCTTCTGCACGCTATCGGGCAGCATGTGCTCACTCGGCGTCAAGGTGCCCGTGTCGAGTACGTATCGGCGGAGGAATTCACGAACAGTTTCGTCCAGGCGGCAAGGGCGGGCAGTATCGGGGAGTTCCGTCGCCGCTACAGAAGTGCGGACGTGTTACTTGTGGACGACGTGCAGTTCTTCAGTGGCAAGGACGTCACTCAAGAGGAGTTCTTCCATACGTTCAACGCGCTGCACACCGCGAACAAGCACATAGTCATCTCTGCGGACAGACCGCCCATGCAGATTCCTTCCCTTGCTGCTCACCTTCTCAACCGCCTTGAAGGAGGGCTCGCTGTCCAGATCGAACCACCCGATCTGTCGACTCGAGCCGGCATCATCAGGGCCAAGTTGGGCAGGGAGAACATATCCTTCTCCGAGGAGGTGGTCGACCTGATCGCGCAGAAGGTCCAGCGTAATGTGCGCGAATTGGAAGGCGCCCTCGCGCGAGTGAACGCGCTGGCGACGCTCAATCGAGAACCGGTGAGTACAAGCCTCGCGGAGAAGGTTCTTTCGATGCTGGTCCCGGATCGGCAGCCCCTGCGTGGAGAAGAAACTCTACGGTTGATACTTGAGCAGACTGCCGAGTATTTCGGATTGACCACAACGGACTTGTGCGGATCCGAGAGGAGCCGCGTGCTGGTGACGGCACGCCAAATGGCGATGTACTTGTGCCGTGAGCTCACCGACCTGCTTCCGACTGAAATCGGCTCGCATTTCGGTGGCCGGGCGGGAGACGTCGTGCTCCATGCCGAGAACAAGGTGAGGGCGCTGATGATGGAACGTCGCGCGATCTACAATCAGATTTCCGAGCTCACGCAGCGAGTGAAAAACAGTGCTGAGTTCTCCGTGATGTAGGACCGCTGCGGCACATCCCGCGCCCCGCACCCCGTCCGGCACCGGCCGTTCGCGGGCGAGGTGGGGGCAAATGACCGGTTTTGATCCGATCGCGGATACGCTCAGGCCATGAGCTGGCTTCGGGCCCTGAAACAGACCGCCCGTTCCGGGCTCACCGTCGAGCGGCGGCGGCTCGAACCCGTCGTCGCCGCCCGCGCCGCCCTCGGTCTCGCCCTCGTCGTCGGCTTCTCGCTCGCGCTCTTCGGCCCCGCCGTCGCCGCCTCCTCCGCCTTCGGTGCCTTCCAGGCGGCCATCGCCACCTTCCAGCGTTCCTGGCGCCCCCGCCCGACCCTCGCCCTCGCCTCCGGCGCCAGCCTCGCCCTGTCGACCTTCTTCGGCTATCTCACGGGCGCCCACGGAGTTTTCTTCCTCGCCCTGCTGCTCCTCTGGACGTTCCTGTCGGGGCTCGCCTGGGCCGCCGGCCCCACCGCCGGACTCATCGCCTCCTCCAACGTGGCGATGATGCTGGTGACCGTCACCCTCCCCACCTCCGTCGCCACCGCCGCAGGCCACGCCGCCATGATCTTCGCGGGCGGGGTCGTCCAAGCCGCCCTGGTCGTCGTCCTCCCGGTCCGCCGCTGGGGCGCCCAGCGTGATGCCCTCGCGGACGCCCTCGCCGCCGAGGCGGACTACGCCCGCCGCCTCCGCCACGACCCGGTGGCCCCGTTCGACCCCGTACCGCTGATGACGGCCCGCAGCGCGGCCGCCGTGACGCCCGGCCAGGCCCGTCGCCGCCCGGCGGAGCTGCACGGCGCCCGGGGCCTCGCGGAACGCATCCGTCCGGTCCTCGCCTCCCTCGCCGACCCGGCGGTCGGCGTGCCGGAGGAGGGCCCGGAGCGGGACCGGGTGCGGGAGCTGCTCGCGGCGGCGGGCGCGGTCCTGGACGCCGCCGCGCACGCGATCCGGCACGGCGAACCGGTCGCCATGCCCGCGCCCTCCGTCGCCGCCCTGCGCACCCCGGACACCGGCGCGATCCTCACCGGCCCGTCCCGCCGCGCCGCCCTCCGGCTCGCCGCGCTGCTCGGCGACGTGGTCGAGACGGCGGAGCCGAGGACGGAGACCACGCAGTCCCCGGAGGCCACGGAGGGCGCGGAGACCCCGCAGACCCCGCAGACCACAGGGGCGCCGAGGCACGCCACCGGAGCCGCCCTCGCCCGCCCCACGCTCGTCCGTATGGCGCCGATCGTCGCGGCGAAGGTGCGGGCCGAGCTCCGCCGGGACTCCCCGGTCCTGCGCCACGCGGTCCGCGTCTCGGCGGCCACGGCCGCCGGCTACCTCCTCGGCGGGGTACTGCCGTTCGGCCACGGCTACTGGGCGCCGATGGCCTCGGTGATGGTCATGCGCCCGGACTTCTCGCAGACGTACGCGCGCTCGGTGGCGCGGTTCGGCGGCACCCTGGTCGGGGTGGCCCTGGCGACGGCGGTCGTACAGTCGGCGCACCCGGGCACGTACCTGTCGGCCGGTCTCGCGGTGGTGTGCGCCTTCGGGATGTACCTGCTGATGCGGACGGGGTACGCGGCCGGTCAGGTCTTCGTCGCCGCGTACGTCGTGTTCCTGCTCGGCATGGAGGGCGCGGGCCTGACCCAGACCGTACGGGACCGGGTGACGCTGACCCTGCTCGGCGGGCTCCTCGCGATGCTGGCGTACGCCGTCTACCCGGCCTGGGAGACGCCCCGGCTGCGCGGCCGGCTCGCGGACTGGCTGGCGTCGGTCGGCGGGTACGCGGCCGTCGTCACCGCGCGGTACGCCGACCCGGCGGGTACGGGCAGCCCCGACGTACGGGAGGCGCTCCTGAAGACCCGCGCGGCCCGGGTGGCCTGGCAGGAGGCGGTGGACCGCGCGACGCACGAACCCGTACGGCACCGGGGCCTCTCCCACGCGGCGGCGGAGCAGGCCGACCACGCGCTCGCGGAGTTCGGGCGGGTGGCGATGCTCCTGGAGGCGCACCTGCCGGAACGCGGCTCCCCGCCCCTGGCGGCCGCCGCGACCCTCGCGGAGTCCCTGCGCAGGGCGACGGAACGGGGCGCGAAGGAGGTACGGGAGCGCAAGGAGCCGCACTGGGACGACCTGCGCGAGACGCTGGACGCCTGGTCGGCCGACCCTCCGGACCACTTCCTGCTGCACAAGGGCGCCGTGCTGCTCCTGGAGGCCCTGGACGAGGTCACGACGGCGCTGACGGCCTCCACGCGGGCGCGTTGAGCTCGCGTCAGGCGTCCATTTCACGAACACGTCATCCGGGCGGGGGCCGCCCGGAGTTGATAGGGGTGGGGCCGCGCACGCACGCGGTCGCTTCGAGACATCGACACCGGATATCGGATATCGAATATCGGATACAGATCCCAGGAGCAACCGGATGAAGAGGTACCTGCTGGCCGCGGCCGCCCTCGTGGCCGCGGCGGTGATCGCGGCACCTGCGGCCGTGGGGGCGTCCACCGAGACCGCCACCGAGACCGCCGCCGCGTCCCAGCCCGCCGCCCAAGCCCCAGCGGCGGCGGCTCCCGCGAAGGCCGCCCCGGCCCCCGCGGCGGCCGTTCCCGCGAAGGCCGCCCCGGTCGAGGCCCTCGCGCCCGCCCCGAACCCGGTCCGCACGGTCCGCCCCGGCGAGCGCGTGGAGGCCGGAAAGGGCTACACCGTGTGGCTGACCAGGGAGGGCAAGCACTGGACCGGACCGGACGGTTACGAGAACTTCCGCAGCGTCGTCGACGGCAACATCGACCGCTCCCAGCCCGGCGTGAGCCACCAGAGCGAGGGGGACACGACGGGCGTCTTCCACTCGGGCCTCTACTACGGCACCCGTCACGTGGGCCGCGTCGAACTGACCGACGCCGAGGGCGACACGACCGTCGCCACCCTCCTCGCCCTGCCCGGCCGCCCCGACTGGGGCGTCTGGTACGCCCACACCGGACCGTCGGAGGGCAACCACGGCGGCAGCACGGGCGTCGCTCTCTACGACCGCGCGGGCAAACTCCTGGCCGAGCTGCCGGGCTTCGACTTCCCGGCGGCGGGCAGCTGATCCGCCGCGGACGTCAGCCGATCCGCGGCTGACCGGGGGGCAGAAACGTGGCGGGGCCCGGCACGGGGCGGGCCCCGCCACCTCCACACCCACACCCATGCCGACCACCGACCACCAACCACGACCGATCGCGAGGTCAGCCACCGTGCCGCACGAGTCCGTCACCGAGGACGACGGCTTCGCCGAGTTCGCCGTCGCCGCCTGGCCGCGTCTGGTGCGTACGGCGCAGCTCCTGACCGGCGACTTCCACGAGGCCGAGGACCTGGTGCAGACGACGCTGGCCAAGGTGTACGTGCGGTGGCGGAAGGTTCCGCGCGCGGAGATCGACCTCTACGTGCGCCGGGCGCTGATCAACAACAACCTCAGCAGGCTCCGCCGGAAGCGGGTCGTCCATCTGCTGACGCCGGTCCTTCCGGAATCGGTCCGCCACACTTCCGCGGGCCATGCCGAGGCGGTCGAACGACGCACCTCGCTCCTGGCGGCCTTAGCGGATCTGACCGCCCGCCAGCGCGCGGTCATGGTGCTCCGCTATTGGGAAGATCTGACCGAGGCGGAGATCGCGAGCGTCCTCGACTGTTCGATCGGCACGGTCAAGACCCATGCCCGGCGCGGTCTGGCGGCCCTGCGCGCCCACCCCGGGCTCGTCACCGCCTCCCTCCCGCCTCTGCCCGCCCCTTCCGGAGCCCGACGATGACCCCCGCAAGCCCGACGACGCCCCCCGGCCCCGGCCCTGACCCGGCCGACCCCGTCGACCTCGACCCCGCCGACCCGGCCGACCTCGTCCCCGCCGACCCCGCTGAGGCGGACCTCCGCGCCGCGTTCGCGCGGGCCGCGCTCGACGTCACCCCGGGCCCGGTGCCACTGGCGGCCGTGCGGCGGGCCGGGCGGTCGCGCCGGCGGAGCCGTACGACCGCCCTGTCGGCGCTCTCGGTGCTCGCGGTCGCGACGGCCGTGGCGGCGGTCGTGGCCCTGACCCCCGTACGCCCGTCCCCGCCGCTCCCGGGCCCTGCCACCACCCCGTCGACCGCCGTCCCGACCGCGTCCCACGCCGCGCCGCCGACCCAGGTCCCGGCCCCACCCCCAGCCCCGAGCCCGGTCCGGGTGGTGGCCCGCGGAGAGCGGGTGAACGCCGGCAAGGGCTGGACGGTCTGGCTGACGGAGGAAGGCAAGCACTGGTCCGGGCCGGACGGTTACGAGAACGTCCGCAGCGTCACCGACGGCAACGTCGACACGGGCGAGCCGGGCGTCAGCCACCAGAGCGAGGGCGACGCGACGCGGATCTTCCACTCGGGGCTCTACTACGGGACCCGTACGGCGGGACGCGTCGAGCTGACGGGCGCGGGCGGCCGCAGAACCGTCGCCACCCTGCTCGAACTGCCGGGCCGCCCGGGCTGGGGCGTCTGGTACGCGTCCACCGGGCCGGAGGACCAGGCGCCAGGCCTCGCGCTGTACGACCGGGCGGGCCAACTCCTCGCCGAGCTCCCCCCGATGTAGCCGTGAGACGGACGGAGGCGCACCCTCCACCGACAGCCGTCATCCCCCGGCCGCCTCCGCCGCGCCTTCGCCTCCCCCGGCTCGGCCACCTCCGCCGCCTCCACCCCTCACCACGAAGCCTTCCGCACCCCCGGCAGGTACCCCGCGTGCGCCTGCCCCCTGACCCGGACCCTGGAGAGGCCGAACTTCCGCAGGTGGCCGCGGGGCCGGCCGTCCACGGCGTCCCGGTTGCGGACGCGGGTGGCACTGGCGTCCCGGGGCTGACGGTTCAGCTCCCGTACCGCCGCCTCGCGCGCGTCCGCGGCAGTGCCGGGGCGGCGGATGATCTCCTTCAGCTCGGCCCGCCGCTCGGCGTACCGCGCCACGACCGCCTTCCGGCGCTCGTTGCGTGCGATCTTGCTGCGCTTGGCCATCAGACCTTCACCCCACGTGCCCGGATACGGGCCACGGCGGCCTCGACGCCGATCACGTCGACGGTCTTGATGGCGCGGGCGCTGAGGGTGAGCCGGACGTACCGGCCCTCGCCGGGCAGCCAGTAGCGCTTCTGCTGGATGTTGGGGTCGAAGCGGCGTGAGGTGCGCCGGTGGGAGTGCGAGATCCGGTTGCCGAAGCCGGGGCGTGCTCCGGTCAGCTGACAGTGGGCGGACATGGGTGACCTACCTCTCCATCAAGACATTGGAAATGGGAACCATTTTCATTTACTCTACACACCATGGCCCGCAACGAACTCCGCCCCGTCGTCAAGCTCCGGTCCACCGCCGGTACCGGATTCACCTACGTCACCCGCAAGAACCGCCGCAACGACCCCGACCGTCTCACCCTGCGCAAGTTCGACCCGATCGCCCGTCGGCACGTCGACTTCCGGGAGGAGCGCTGAGGGGGGGGCCGGGGCCCAGTGATCGTTTCCCGGCATACTCGCTGGTGACACGCTGCGTCGCGTAGCCGCTACGCCACCCCCCGTGCACGTGCATCTGCTCATGCAGTGGCATATGAACACAGCTATGATCCGAGGAAGTTGACACCTGCACCAAGCAACTCGGGGAGCTACCAGTGCATCATGCGCATCGCGCGTACAACGGCATGGCGGCCACGGAGCTGCGAGGCGTCGTGTGGCAGAAGAGCCGGCACAGCAACTCCCAGGGATCATGCGTGGAGTTCGCCAAACTGCCGGGGGGAAACGTTGCCGTACGCAACTCGCGCCACCCCGAGGGGCCCGCGCTCGTCTACACGCCCGCGGAGATAGAGGCGCTCCTGCTGGGCGTGAAGGACGGGGAATTCGACCACCTGGTGTGAGGCCGACGCCGCCCGCCGCGCGAGCGAGGGAACGGCCACGCACAGAAGAAGGGCCCCGGCGCCGTGCGCCAGGGCCCTTCTTCTCTATGAATACAGCTGCCCGCAGCCTCTGCGGCGGCGCTACTCCGGCCCGACCCGGAACAGTGCCCACACCACCTTGCCCCGCAGCGTGCCGGCGAGCGGGTGCCACCCCCAGCTGTCGCTGAACGAGTCGACCAGGAACAGCCCGCGGCCCGACTCGGCGGCGAAGTCCTCCTCGCCGCCGCGCGCCTCCGGGCTCTCCTGGCTCGGGTCGCGCACGGCGCACACGAGGCGCGAGGACCAGCGCATCAGGTGCAGCCGAACCGGTGGGTTCTGGCCTTCTTCCTGGGGCGCGTCGGCGGGCACCGCGTGGCGGAGCGCGTTGGTGACGAGTTCGGAGACGACCAGGGCCACGTCGTCGAAGCGTTCGCTCAGATTCCAGCGGTCCAAGGTCGCGCTGGTGAACTTCCGGGCCCCGCCCACGGCTTCGTACCGTGCGGGCAGTGCACAGGAGGCGGAGGTGGAGACGGCGCCGGGATCGATCGGCGGAAGGCCCTGCCGTAACGGCTCGAGCACGGTCGATCCATTCGTCCCCATGCGAGGCACTCCCGGGAATCGCGACTGTGGTGCGACAACACGACAACACGAACGAGCACGCGGCTGCGCGGGGTCCATGGTTCCGAATGCGCCCACTGGATGCAAGGGCAGATGCACGTGCACGCGCCGGACCTGTCCGTTCACGTGCCGAATCTGTGTATAAGTCGTCCACTCGATGAGGGGAACTTTCCGCGAAGTGTGTGCGGAGTGGCCTCGACTGCCCGGATCTCGCCGCCTTTCCGTAATCGAATGTGTACGCGCTGAAGCGTTTGGTGGCAGAATCCGGGGCTCGACGGGGGCTCGACACCGTAAAGGGGAGGCTGGCAGCCGTGACCGCAGGCGAATCGGGCGGAGCGAGCGGGAGTGTGGTGCGGCGCATCCTGCTGGGCTCCCAGCTGAGGCGGTTGCGCGAGTCGCGCGGGATCACCCGCGAGGCGGCCGGCTACTCGATCCGCGCGTCCGAATCCAAGATCAGCCGCATGGAGTTGGGACGGGTGAGCTTCAAGGCCAGGGACGTCGAGGATCTGCTCACGCTGTACGGGGTCGGGGACGAGGCCGAGCGCGGTTCGCTCCTCGGGCTCGCCCGCGAGGCCAACGTGGCCGGCTGGTGGCACAGCTTCGGCGACGTCCTGCCCGGCTGGTTCCAGACGTACATCGGCCTGGAAGGCGCCGCCTCCCTCATCCGCGTCTACGAAGTGCAGTTCGTGCACGGACTGTTGCAGACCGAGGCGTACGCCCAGGCCGTCGTCACCCGGGGCATGCCGGACGCCCCGAGCGCCGAGATCGACCGGCGGGTCGCCCTGCGCCTGGAGCGGCAGAAGGTCCTCGTCTCCGAGCGCGCCCCGCAGTTCCACGCGGTCCTCGACGAGGCCGCGCTCCGTCGGCCCTACGGCGACCGCTCGGTCATGCGGGGCCAGTTGAGGCATCTCATCGAGATCTCCGAGCATCCGGGCGTCACGCTCCAGATCATGCCCTTCAGCTTCGGCGGCCATGCCGGCGAGAGCGGGGCCTTCACGATGCTGCGCTTCCCCGAGTCCGACCTCTCCGACATCGTCTACCTGGAGCAACTCACCAGCGCCCTCTACCTCGACAAGCCCGAAGAGGTCGCCCAGTACCAGCGGGTGATGGGGCGACTCCAGGAGGACGGACCGGATCCGGCCGAAAGCCGTGATCTTCTCCGAGGCCTCCTTCAACTCTCCTGACACATCAGTACGATGACGTGACATCAGTTCCGACGTCACTTCTGTCATCGTGCAGAGGTAGAGCGGGTAGAGGGGTCTCGATCCATGTCGCACTTCACCGACCTGGCCCACCAGTACATCGACGGCGAGTGGAAGCCCGGCAGCGGCTCGTGGGACATCATCGACTTCAACCCCTACACCGGGGAGAAGCTCGCGTCGATCACCGTCGCCACCGCCGGTGAGGTCGACCGCGCCTACCGGGCCGCCGAGCGTGCCCAGGCCGCGTGGGCCGAGACCAACCCGTACACGCGCCGGCTCGTCTTCGAGCGCGCCCTGCGGATCGTCGAGGACCGCGAGGAGGAGATCGCCGAGACGATCATCGCCGAGCTCGGCGGCACCCGCCTCAAGGCGGCCTTCGAGCTGCACCTCGCCAAGGAGTTCCTGCGCGAGGCGGTCCAGCTGGCGCTGCGTCCCGAGGGCCGCATCCTGCCGTCCCCGGTCGACGGCAAGGAGAACCGCGTCTACCGCGTCCCCGTCGGCGTCGTCGGTGTCATCTCGCCCTTCAACTTCCCCTTCCTCCTCTCGATCAAGTCGGTCGCGCCCGCGCTCGCGCTCGGCAACGCGGTCGTCCTCAAGCCGCACCAGAACACCCCGATCTGCGGCGGCACCCTCGTCGCCAAGGTCCTGGAGGAGGCCGGTCTCCCGGCGGGCCTGCTGAACGTCGTCGTCACCGACATCGCCGAGATCGGTGACGCGCTCCTGACCCACCCGGTCCCGAAGGTCATCTCCTTCACCGGCTCCGACAAGGTCGGCCGCCACGTCGCCACGGTCTGCGCCCAGAACTTCAAGCACGCCGTCCTCGAACTCGGTGGCAACAGCGCCCTGATCGTCCTCGACGACGCCGACGTCGACTACGCCGTGGACGCGGCCGTCTTCAGCCGCTTCGTGCACCAGGGCCAGGTCTGCATGGCCGCCAACCGCATCCTGGTGGACCGCACGCTGGAGGAGGAGTTCACCGAGAAGTTCGTGGCGAAGGTGAAGACCCTGCGGGTCGGCGACCCGGCCGACCCCGCCACCCACATCGGTCCGCTCATCAACTCCCAGCAGGCGGAGGCCGTCTCCTCGGTCGTCGACCAAGCGGTGGCGGCCGGCGCGACGGCGCTGCTGCACGGCACGGTGGACGGCAACCTCGTCTCGCCTTCCGTCCTCACCGGCTTCGCCCCGGACGCCCCGGTCCTCGGCCAGGAGATCTTCGGCCCGGTCGTCCTGATCGTCCCGTTCGACGGTGAGGAGGAGGCCGTACGGATCGCCAACGACACGCCGTACGGGCTCAGCGGCGCCGTCCACACCGGGGACGTCGAGCGGGGTGTACGGATCGCCAAGCGCATCCACACCGGCATGATCCACATCAATGACGGCACCGTGCACGACGAGCCGATCGTGCCCTTCGGCGGCGAGAAGCGCTCGGGCGTGGGGCGGCTCAACGGCGAGGCGATGGTGGAGAGCTTCACCACCCAGAAGTGGATCTCGATCCAGCACGGCCGGAGCCGTTTCCCGTTCTGAGCCGTTTCCCGTCCCGGGGCGCTTCCTGTCCTGAGCCGCTTCCCGTTCTGAACCACTTGCGGACAGTAGTTGTCCGCAAGCCTTCGTAGCGTGGTCGGTGTCAGAGAGACCCAGGTACGGAAGGCGGACACCATGGTTGCCCTTGTTCCCACGGAGGCCCACAGCGACGAGCGCGGCACGCTCCTCGACTTCGTCGAGACCCAGCGCGACGCGCTCCGCCGCTCGCTCGTCGGACTCACCGAGGAGCAGGCGGCGAGCCGGCCCAGCGTCAGCGAACTCAGCCTCTCCGGCCTGGTCAAGCACGTCGCCGAGATGGAACTCAACTGGCTGCGCATGGCCCAGCAGCAGCCGAACGAGAGGCAGCGCGACCAGGGGAACTGGGGCGACAGCTTCCGGCTCGTGGACGGCGAGACGATCCCGGAACTGCTGGTGTTCTGGGAGGGCGTGGTCAAGGAGACCGTGGAGTTCGCCCGCTCGGTGCCGAGCCTGGACGACACCTTCCCGCTGCCGCCCGCGCCCTGGTTCCCGAAGGACGGACGGGTGTCGATGCGCTGGATGCTGCTGCACCTGGTCGAGGAGATGGCCCGGCACGCCGGGCACGCGGACATCATCCGTGAGTCCCTGGACGGCAAGGGTTCCTTCGAGCTGATCGCGGAGGAGCAGGGTCGGGGCTGACCGGCGGTAGGGCGGGGCGGCCCCGCCGCGGAGCCTGACCGGCGGTGGGGCGGGGCAGGCCCGCCGCGGAGCCGCACCCGGAGGGCACACGCGCGTACCCTGGTCAAAATTGACTAGGAGGTAGGTGGGATGTCTGCGATCCGTCTTCTCGTCCTGGGCGCGGTGAAGCAGCACGGCCGCGCCCACGGCTACCAGGTGCGCAACGACCTGGAGTACTGGGGCGCCCACGAGTGGTCCCACGCCAAGCCCGGCTCGATCTACCACGCGCTGAAGCAGATGGCGAAGCAGGGACTGCTGCACGCGCACGAGGTGGCGCCGAGCGCGGTCGGCGGGCCGCCGCGCGTCGAGTACGAGCTGACGGACCTGGGCGCGGAGGAGTACTTCGCGCTGCTGCGCGAGGCGCTGACCACGTACGACCAGAAGATGGACGTCCTGTCGGCGGGCATCGGCTTCATCGTGGACCTGCCCCGGGAGGAGGCGGCGGAGCTGCTGCGCCGGCGGGTGCGGGCGCTCGACGAGTGGCGCGCCGCGGTCACGGAGTACTACACGCCGGAGGGTGGACCCGGCCAGCTCGGGCACATCGGCGAGATCATGCACATGTGGGTCCACTCGGCCGACGCGGGCAAGGAGTGGACGCTGGGCCTGATCGAGCGGATCGAGGGCGGGGCGTACGTCTTCGCGGGCGAGGGGGACCCCTTCGTGGGTGTGCTCGCCGAGGGGGAGGAGAACCCCTTTGCGACCTGATCGGGCCGGGAACGCAGCGGCTAATCAAGTTTGACTAACCTCGTTCGAGGGCATACCTTGCTCCGTCGGCGGCGAGTGGTCAAATTTGACTACGAAGATTTCGGGAGGAATCGAGATGGCGACGGAAGCGATCCTCGTGGAGGGCGCACGCAAGCGGTACGGCGAGAAGGACGCCCTGGCCGGCCTGGACCTGACCGTCGGGCGGGGCACCGTCCACGGCCTGCTCGGCCCCAACGGCGCGGGCAAGACCACGACGGTACGGATCCTGGCCACGCTGCTTCGTCACGACGCGGGTCTGGTGCGGGTGGCGGGGCACGACGTACGGACCGAGGCCCGGGAGGTACGGCGGCGGATCGGGCTGCTCGGGCAGCACGCGGCCCTCGACGAGGAGCTGGGCGGTCGGCAGAACCTGGAGATGTTCGGCAGGCTCCACCACCTGGGCGCGCGCCGCGCCGGGGCACGGGCCGACGAGCTCCTCGAGCGCTTCGGCCTCGGCGACACCGGCCACAAGCCGGTCAAGCAGTTCAGCGGCGGTATGCGGCGGCGGCTCGACCTGGCCGCGTCGCTGATCACGGAGCCCGAGGTGCTGTTCCTCGACGAACCGACGACCGGACTCGACCCGCGGGGCCGCGGCGAGGTCTGGGAGTCGGTGCGTTCCCTGGTCGGCGGGGGCACCACGGTCCTGCTGACCACGCAGTACCTGGAGGAGGCCGACCAGCTCGCCGACCGGATCTCGGTCGTGGACCAGGGCCGCGTCGTGGCGGACGGCACGGCCGACGAGCTCAAGGCCCGGGTCGGCCTCGACCGGATCGACGTGGTCGTACGGGACGGCGCACGGCTCGACGAGGCGGCGGCCCTGCTGCCGGCCGCGCGGGCGGAGGTGACCGTCGACGCGGACCGGCGGCGGCTCAGCGTGCCGGTCGTGGACCGGATGGCCTCGCTCGCCGAGACGGTGAGGGCGCTCGGGGCGGCCGGGATCGAGGCGGAGGACATCGCCCTCCGGCGGCCGACGCTGGACGAGGTGTTCCTCCGGCTGACGGGTGATCGGGACGGGGTTGGGAGCGGGCTCGGGGCCGGGGTCGGGGCGGCCTCCGGCGCGGGGGCGGCCTCCGGCTCCGAGGAGAAGGAGGTGGCGGCATGAGCGCGGCGTACGTGGTGAGCGACTGCTGGACGATGACCCGCCGGGAACTGGCGCACTGGGCGAGGCAGCCCGTGCAGGTCCTGGTGGGGCTCGTGTTCCCGGTGATGATGCTGCTGATGTTCGGCTACCTCGTCGGCGGCGGGCGGAGCGTCGACGGCGACTACGTCGACTTCCTGGTGCCCGGGATGCTCACCCTGACCATGGTGTTCGGCCTCGAAGGCACCATGACGGCCGTGACGCAGGACCTGAACAAGGGTGTGATCGACCGGTTCCGGTCGATGCCGATGAGCGACGGGGCGGTGCTCGTGGGGCGCGCCGCCGCAGACATGCTCCAGTCGACGGTCGGGCTGCTCGTGATGGTCGGCGTCGGATACGCGATCGGCTGGCGGGCGGACGGCGGCCTCGGGAGCACCCTGGGGGCCCTGGGACTGCTGCTTCTGCTGCGCTTCGCGATGCTGTGGATCGGGATCTACCTCGCCCTGGTCGCGGGGCGGGCCGAGCTGGTGCAGGCGGTGCAGATCCTGGTCTGGCCCGTCGGCTTCCTGTCCAACGCCTTCGCGTCGCCGGAATCGATGCCGGGCTGGCTCGGGACGTTCGTGGAGTGGAACCCGATGTCGGCGACCGCGACGGCGGTCCGTGACCTCTTCGGCAACCCGGGCGGCGAGCCGGGGCACATCGGGGCGGCGGTGGTGTGGCCGCTGGTGCTCCTCGCGGTCTTCTTCCCGCTCGCGGTACGGAAGTTCGGGCGGCTCGGGAAGTAGCGGCGCGGAAGTGGGAACCCGGGGGCGGTGAGCGGTGTATTGAAAGCAGCGGCTCACCGCGGACCGCTCGGGGGAGGACGGGGGACGTGCGATGCGCAGGCTTGGGGGAGTGGCCGGCGCCGTGGTGGCGCTGGTGTTGGTGGTGCTGACGGGGTGTACGGGGTCGGTGGGGCCGTCGGAGTCGTCGGGGTCTTCGGGGTCTTCGGGGTCGTCGGGTTCGGCGTCCTCCGGACCGGGACCGGGGGCGGGGCCGTCCTCCGGAGCGTCGGCGTCCGTCGCCCCTCCGGGAAGCCCGCCCTTCCGGAACAAGGGGGTGTACGGCGCTCCGCCGCGGATACCGTCCGCGCCGGGGCTGCCCGGCTGGGCGCACAGTCTGGGCTTCGCGTCGGACGGCAGCGGGTTCGCGCTGCTCGCCGAGTGCGTGAGCGTCGCGGCCGACCCGGAGAGCGGCTTCTGCCGGCAGCACGTGGCCGCGCGGGACGCCGGGGCGGGGCAGTGGGTGCTGCGGCGGTCCCCGCTGCCCCGGATACACGGGACGGACGGTGTCTCGGCCGACCTGCTGGCCCTCGGGCCCGGCCGGGCGCTGATCACGGCCGGCGGCGGTGACCGGCCGGAGGAGGCCTGGTTCACCCGGGACGGGGGACGGAGCTGGCGTGCCGTCGACCGGCGGACGGCCGGCCGCGTCCCGGAGATACCGGCGGGGGCGGTGCTCACCACCGACTGCGCCGACCCGGCCGGGGCCGGTCCCGACGAGTGCGCGCGGAAGCGGCTGGTGGTGGTCTCCCCGGAGGACGGGCGGCGTAGAGCGCTCGTCCGTCAGCCGCTCCTCGGGGCGCACCCGGGGCCCGCGGCCCAGCCGGAGCCCGATGGTTCCTGGTGGGTCTCGGGGGTGGACCCGCTCACCGGGCGGGCGGCGGTCGCCGTCTCCCGGGACGCGGGCCGGAGCTGGACCGTGAGCCGGCTGCCGAGCCCGGCGACGACGCCGGGGTGGCGGGTCGCGGTCGCGGTGGGCCGGGACGCGGTGTACGCGGCGGAGATGGGTGAGCTGACGGGCGGCGAGCCCGTGAAGAACCCGCTGCGGGCCCTGCACCGCTCGCTGGACGGCGGCAGGACCTGGCAGCGGACGTGGGCCACGGGACCGGAGGTGGAGCCGCGCGCGCTCCAGGGAGTGCCGGTGCCGGGCCCCGGCGGCCGGGTCGAGGTCGGCGCGCAGCTCGCGGGGTACGTGAGCCTGGACGGTGGGCGTCGCTTCACCGTCCTCGACACGGGTACGTTCCACGTCCGCCGCACCCCGCTGGGCCTGCTGCGCGAGAGCTCGCAGTGTGTGTACGAGCTGACCGCGGACGGGGTGCGGTGGTCGGAGTTCCGGCTGGCCTGTGAGGGGGACGAGCTCTAGGCCTCTGGGGCGTCAGTGGTGGAAGGAGGTGGCGGCGTCCTTGTCCCGGGTGAACGGCTGGGACTGGCTCCGCAGTTCGGGCAGCAGTCGGTTCAGGTCCTCCACGAGGAGGCCGGCCAGGTCGGCCGAGAATCCGTTGCGGCAGACCACGCGCAGGACGGACAGGTCCTCGCGGTGGGCGGGGAAGGTGTAGGCGGGTACCAGCCAGCCCCTCTCCCGCAGTCGGCGTGACACGTCGAAGACGTCGAAGGAGGTGACGTCGGGGGCGGTGGTGAAGGCGAAGACGGGCAGTTGGTCGCCGCGGGTGAGGAGCCGGAAGTCGCCCATGGCCTCGACGCGTTCGGCGAGGCCGCGGGCGATGTCCCGGGAGGCCTGTTGCACCGCCCGGTAGCCCTCCCTGCCGAGCCTCAGGAAGGTGTAGTACTGCGCGACGACCTGGGCGCCGGGCCGGGAGAAGTTGAGGGCGAAGGTGGGCATGTCGCCGCCCAGGTAGTTGACGCGGAAGACGAGTTCCTCGGGGAGTTCGGCGGGTGAGCGCCACAGGGCCCAGCCGACGCCGGGGTAGACCAGGCCGTACTTGTGACCGGAGGTGTTGATGGAGGAGACGCGGGGGAGCCGGAAGTCCCACACCAGATCCTCGTCGAGGAAGGGGGCGACCATGGCGCCGGAGGCGCCGTCGACGTGGACGGGGATGTCGAGACCGGTGCGTTCCTGGAGGGCGTCCAGGGCGGCGCAGATCTCGGCGACCGGTTCGTAGGAGCCGTCGAAGGTCGAGCCGAGGACGGCGACGACCCCGATGGTGTTCTCGTCGCAGAGCGCGGCGGCGGAGTCGGCGTCGAGGTGGAAGCGGTCGCCCTCCATGGGGACGAGCCGGGGCTCGACCTCCCAGAAGGCGCAGAACTTCTCCCAGCAGACCTGGACGTTGACGCCCATCACCAGGTTGGGGCGGGCCGCGCCCGGATAGCGGTCGGCGTTCCGCTGGGTCCAGCGGCGCTTCAGGGCCAGGCCGGCGAGCATGCAGGCCTCGCTGGAGCCGGTGGTGGAGCAGCCGACGGCCGCGCCCGGGTCCGGGGCGTTCCACAGGTGGGCGAGCATGGCGACGCAGCGGCGCTCCAGTTCGGCGGTGCGCGGGTACTCGTCCTTGTCGATCATGTTCTTGTCGCGGCACTCGCCCATCAGGACGCCGGCCTGGGGCTCCATCCAGGTGGTGACGAAGGTGGCGAGGTTGAGCCGGGAGTTGCCGTCGAGCATCAGCTCGTCGTGGACGAGCTGGTAGGCGCTCGCCGGGGGCAGGGGGCCGTCGGGCAGCCGGTGGAGGGGTGGGGCCTCGGTCATGTCGCCGATCGGGTCGGCCTCTCCGAAGAAGGGGTTGAGTGCGAGCCGGCGCTCGGGCTCGGGAGGTGAGGCGGCGGGGCCCTGGTGCAGTGGCATGGGGGATTCCTTCTGTCCGGTGGGGGAGGGGGTCAGCGCAGGGCGCGGCCGTGTTCGTCGAGTTCGAGCTGGGGGCGGCCGGTGACGATCAGCCAGGCGGGAAGGGAGGCGAGGCAGAGCAGGGCGAGCATCGCCGGGGAACTGGCGAGGACGGCGCTGGTGAAGAGGCTGATCCAGCCCTGTCGGGTGGTGGCGAGCAGGACGCCGAGGACGGCGGAGGAGACGGCGACCGCGGGGTGGACCTCGGGGACGAGGGCCTGGGCGAACAGTCCGAAGGCGGCGCCGACGAAGACGGCGGGGAAGATCCGGCCGCCCCGGAAGCCGCAGGAGGCGGCGACGAGAAGGGCGAGGAGCTTGACCACGGCGAGCTTGGCCAGTTCGCCCGAGGACCAGCCGCCGATGGAGGAGGTGAGCTCCTTGACCTCCTCCAGGCCCTTGAAGAGCGTCAGATGCCCGCCGAGGGCGCCCAGGAGGCCGAGGGCGAGGCCGCCGAGGGGCAGCATCAGCATGGGGTGGCGGAGGCGCTGGAAGGCGCCGTGGACACGGGGGAACAGGTAGCAGGCGCCGAGAGCGAAGACGGCCCCCGCGGAGGCGATCACCAGAGCGGCGAGGAGGTCGCCCCAGCCCGGGTCGGTCAGCGGCGGCAGGCCCGCGGCGAAGCTGGGTTCGGCGAGGAGCTGGGTGGTCATCGTCCCGGTACCCGCGGCGACGAGCGGGGCGAAGAGCCGGTCCCAGAGGGAGCCGCGCCCCGGCTGCCCGGCCAGGGCCTCGGAGATGACGAGGGCGGCGGCCACCGGGGTGCCGAAGAGGGCGCCGATCGTGCCGGCCGAGGCGAGGGAGACCCAGGCGGCGCCCGGCAGGGCGGGCTGGGCCTTGCGGCCGAGCCAGTAGGCGAGGGCGATATTGGTCGCGATGATCGGGTTCTCGGGGCCGAGGCTGACCCCGCCGGCGAGGGCGAGCACGCTGGCGAGCAGCAGTCCCGGGACGACCCCGGGGGCGAGCGGCGCCCCGCCGAGGCCCATGGAGGCCGGGTCGGGCCCGGCGTGCCCCGGCGCCTTCCAGACGACGAGTCCCACGGCGACCCCGGTCGCCGTGAGCATGATGATGATCCAGAGGGAGGAATGGCCGCCGAGGCCGAGGGCGTCCGGCAGGTCGTCCCAGAGGACGCCCTGGAGCCGCTCCGCGACCGCGCTGATCCCCAGGAACAGCAGGCTCGCCCCCAGCCCGACCACGACCGCCGGCAGCACCTGCGGCAGCAGGACCCGCAGCGCGGTCTCGTCGGTGGGGGAGTGCGGATCGGACGGAGCGGGCTGAGCATGATCGGTAGCCACCGACCCACCATAAGTGAGCAAAAGCCGCAAAACGGCTCAAATGGCGCTCCGAACGCCCGCAGAGGCATGAGTCCGCTCGGCCCCGGGCCCGGCTCACGTCCGCGGCGCGATCACCACCGCTGTGCCGTACGCGCAAACTTCCGTTCCCACATCAGCCGCATCCGTCACATCGAAGCGGAACATCAGCACGGCGTTCGCCCCGCGCGCCAGGGCCTGCTCCACCAGGCGTTCCATCGCCTGATTGCGGGTCTGCACCAGGGTCTTCGTCAGCCCCTTCAGCTCCCCGCCGATCATCGACTTCAGACCCGCGCCGATCTGGCTCCCCAGATGACGGGACCGGACGGTGAGCCCGAAGACCTCACCGATCACCTGCCGCACCTCGAACCCCGGCACGTCGTTCGTCGTCACGACCAGTACGTCGGGGTGCGGTCCCTGACCGCCCCCGTACTCCTCGATGCCCATCGGCATACACCTCCTGACCCCCCAGCCTCAGGGCCGCGCCCCCTCTCCGCATCCCGTGGGACCCGGGCGGAACCGCTCGCGTTTGCCTGGCGTTGATAGCTTGGGGCGAGCCGTCCCCCATGCCCCCACCGACCGCAGGAGCCCGGAACCCGTGAACACGCTTGCCCTCGGACCGAGCTGGCTGGACCCGGACTATCTGATCGGAGAGTTCGGTCTGATCGGTGTCCTCGTCATCGTCTTCGCCGAGTCCGGACTCCTCATCGGGTTCTTCCTGCCCGGTGACTCGCTTCTCTTCACCACCGGCCTGCTCGTCACCACCCAGAAGCTCGACGAGCCGCTGTGGCTGGTGTGCACCCTGATCGTGGCCGCCGCGATCATCGGCGACCAGGTCGGCTACCTCTTCGGCCGGAAGGTGGGCCCGGCCCTCTTCAAGCGCCCCGACTCCAAGTTCTTCAAGCAGGAGAACGTCGCCAAGGCGCACGAGTTCTTCGAGAAGCACGGCCCGAAGTCGCTGATCCTGGCCCGCTTCGTCCCCATCGTGCGGACGTTCACGCCGATCATCGCGGGCGTCAGCCGGATGAACTACCGCTCGTTCATCACGTTCAACATCATCGGCGGTGTGCTGTGGGGCGCGGGCGTGACCCTGCTCGGCGCCTCCCTCGGCAAGGTCGACTTCGTCCACAAGCACATCGAGATGATCCTCATCGGGATCGTCCTGATCTCCGTGGTCCCGATCGTGATCGAGTTCCTCCGGGCCCGCTCCCAGTCGAAGAAGGCGCAGGCCGAGGGCGACCACGACGCCCCCAGCACCCCCAACCCCGAAGCTCGCGGCCGGCACGCCAAGCGCTAGGTGTATTGATCACGAGCGTTGTTGACACTGCTCTGGTCTTGAACATGGCGAAGACCTCCGGTGTGGTGGGAGCTGTCTAGGAACTCACCTCACGGAGGTCTTCGTGGCCCACCGTAATGCCCGGCTGACCGTCTTCGGTAGGAGACTGCTGGTCGCACGTGTCTGCTCAGGCCGTCCGGTCGCTCATGTGGCCGCCGAGATGGGCGTCTCCCGGGCCACGGCCCACAAATGGATCCGACGGTGGCGGACCGAGGGCGAGGCGGGCCTGCCCGAGACCCGACGGGGCCGCCGCACCCCGGCGGCCCGGGGTCGGAACGTCAGAACCCTCGGGTGCGCTTCGCGGCGCGCCGCGCCGCCGCCGCGCCCGGGGCCTGCATGAAGAGGCGGGCCAGCTCGCCTCCCAGGTTCACGCCGATGGCGATCGCCAGGGCCAGGGCCGACGCCTTCGCCAGCGAGGCGAAGCCCTCGTCCAGGTTGTTCTGCGCGATCGCCAGCACCCCGAAGTACGTCGCCGAACCGGGCAGCAGAGGCCCGATCGCCGCCGTCACGTACGGCAGCGACGAGGTGTGCTCGTAGCGGGCGATCAGCTGCCCGAAGAGCCCCACAAGACCCGCCGCCACCGCCGTCGCCATCACCGCCGAACCCTCCGCGGTCACCGCGATCGACGCGTAGATCACCCACGCCACCCCGCCGTTCAGCGTCGCGAACAGCACCGTCGCCCGCGACTGCTGCAACAGGATCGCGAACGTCGCGCACAGCACCATCGACGCCAGGATCTGCGTCACCGGCCGCTCCACCGCCTCCAGCGTCCCCTCGGGATTGAGCTGCGCGTCGAACTGCACGGCGATGTACAGGACCGACAGCACGCCCACCACGATCGCGACGAAGAAATACGCGACCTCCAGGAGCCGGGCCGAGGCCGTGATGTAGAAACCGGTCAGACCGTCCTGCACGGCCGCCACGAGCGCCCGCCCCGGAATCAGCGCGAACAGCCCACCCGTGATCACCGCCGAAGGCCGCAGATCCGCGTGCAGCATCGTCAGCAGCACACCCATCGCCGCCGGCGGCATCGCCGCCACCAGGAACTGGTAGAACTCCGGCAGCCCACGCCCCGCGCACAACCACGCCAGCCGGTCACCGAGCACCGCCCCGAGCGCGGCCACGAAGAAGACCGTCGGACCGCCGCCGAGCAGCACCGACGCCGCACCGGCGAGCACCCCCGCCGCCGCCGTGAGCACCCACCCCGGGTACGGATGCCGGTTGCGCCGGATCTCCGCCAGCCGCCGGTACGCCTCCTCGGGCGTCACCTCGTGCGCCCGCGCGTTGAGGTCGGCGAGCAGCGTGTACACCGCCGCGAGCCGCGTGTAGTCCGTCCCCCGGCGCCGTACCGTCCGGTTCGCCGTGATCGGATCGTCCACCAGGGACGGCTGGTACGTGACCGACAGCAGGGTGAACGTCACCGTCGGCTCGACCCGGTCAAGACCGTACGAGCGGGAGATCGCGAACATCGCCGCCTCGACGTCCTCCGCACCCTCCCCGCCCGCGAGCAGCAGCTCACCGATACGCAGGGTCAGGTCGAGCACACGCGGCACCGAAGGACCGGCCTCGTCCTCCTTGCGCTGCGCCTCCGGCACCGGCCGCTCACCCACCGGCAGCCGCAGCATGGTCCGCATCCGGTCCTGCCAGGGCGCGTCCTGCGACAGCCGCACCAGGGGCACCCCGTACGCCGGAGTGAAAGCGGGCGGCGAGTTCTTCGCCGAATAGGTCGCCGGCGTCGCGAACGCCGAACCCTCCTGCTCGGCCGGCGGCTCCGCCGTGAACCCCGCGGGAAGGGCGAACTCGGAGGTCGGATGCTCCTCCTCCGGCGGCGCGGGCTGCTCCACACCCGCAGGCGGCACGAACGCGCTCCGCGCCTCGTCCGACTGCGGCTTCCGGTCCTCCGGAGCGTCGTCCGGATTCCCCCTCGAGCCGTTCGGCTCCGCCACCACTCTGCCCGCCTCGCTCTCCTTCGGGAATCGTGCATTCCAGTATGAGTGTGCGACAGATGCGCGAAAGGCGGTGCACCCCGAGGGGCACACCGCCTTCACACGATCAAAACAGCGGGGGCTCAGTGGCCGCCCTGCTCCTTGGCGCGCGCGTACGACTTCTCGATCTCTTCCTCGGCCTCGGCGCGACCGACCCAGTCGGCACCCTCGACCGACTTGCCCGGCTCCAGGTCCTTGTAGACCTCGAAGAAGTGCTGGATCTCCAGGCGGTCGAACTCCGCCACGTGGTGGATGTCCCGCAGGTGCTCCATGCGCGGGTCCGTGGCCGGGACGCACAGCAGCTTGTCGTCGCCGCCCGCCTCGTCCGTCATGCGGAACATGCCGATGGCGCGGCACTTGATCAGGCAGCCCGGGAACGTCGGCTCGTCGAGGATGACGAGCGCGTCCAGCGGGTCGCCGTCCTCCCCGAGGGTGTTCTCGACGTAGCCGTAGTCGGTCGGGTAGGCCGTCGACGTGAACAGGCGACGGTCCAGGCGGATGCGACCCGTCTCGTGGTCGACCTCGTACTTGTTCCTCGATCCCTTCGGGATCTCGATGAGAACGTCGAACTCCACGGGTGGCTCCTCCTGAATCAACACAAGTGAATGCTCGCGACGGCGGGCGGTGATTAAGTGTCCCTCACGCATGTGTGTGATCGCGAAAGGGGCTGGTCAGCAATGCCCGAGCCGAGGACATGGCAGCTCACGGCGGGCTCCGCCGCCCTCGGTCTCGCCCTGGCCGCCGTGGCGGTGACCGCGGCAGGCCCGTGGGACTCGGGTCAGCGTACGGCCGAGCGGGCCCGCGCCGCCGCCCCGACGACGGGTGGCGCACATCACGCCCCGCCGCCCGCGCCCGCCGCGCCCCGGCGCCCCGCACCCGCCCCCAGCGCCCCCGGCGTCCTCACCGCCCTGCACGCCCCCGCCCCCGCCGGACACCCCGCGGACCTCGCCGCCGTCCTCGTACCGCTCCTCGCCGACCCCGGCCTCGGCCCGCTGCGCACCGCCTCCGTCGTCGACACCGCCACCGGCGAGCAGCTGTACGGCGAGGGCGCCGGCACCCCCATGACCCCCGCCTCCACGGTCAAGATCGCCACCGCGGCGGCCGCGCTCTCCGCCCTCGGCCCCGACCACCGCATCCCCACCACGGTCACCGCCACCCCCGACGGCCGCACCGTCACCCTCACCGGCGGCGGCGACCCCACCCTCGACCCGGCCCGCCTGAAGGCCCTCGCCACCGACACCGCCCGCGCCCTCACCGCACGCGGCCACACCTCCGTACGCCTCACCTACGACGCGAGCCTCTACCCGGGCGCCACGCTCCACCCCATCGGCCCCAACGAGAACATCGCCCCCGTCGTCGCCCTCATGACCCGCGCGGGACGCCTCGACGACAGCCACAGCGGCCCCGCCCCCCGCACCGCCGACCCGGCGGGCGACACCGCCCGAGCCTTCGCGGACCTCCTCACCCAGGCCGGGATCAAGGTCACCGGCGACCCCGCCCCCGGCCGCGCCCCGAAGGCCGCCCCCCTCGCCCGTACGTACTCCGCCCCCCTCGCCGACCTCGTCGAGCGCACCCTCACCCACAGCGACAACGACCTCGCCGAAGCCCTCGCCCGGCAGACCGCCCTCGCCCGGAAACAGCCCGCGAGCTTCGACGGCGCCGCCAAGGCCGTACACGACGAACTCGCCCGGCTCGGCCTCCCCGTCGCCGGAGCCCGCTTCGCCGACGGCAGCGGACTCGACCGCCGCGACCGCGTCTCCGCCGCCCTCCTCACCGGACTCCTCACCCGAGCGGCCGACCCCGCGGGCCCCACCCTGCGCCCCCTCCTCACCGGACTCCCCGTCGGCGCCTTCACCGGCACCCTCGCCGACCGCTTCGACACCGCCCCCGCCACCGCGGGCGCCGGGCTCGTCCGCGCCAAGACCGGCACCCTCACCGGCGTCAACACGCTCGCCGGGACCGTCGTCACCACCGACGGACGCCTCCTCGCCTTCGCGTTCCTCGCCGGGCGCACCCTCTCCCCGTACGAGGCACAGCCGGCCCTCGACCGGCTCTCCGCCGCCCTCGCCGACCCGCGCTGACCACCCGCCGGACCGCCCCCGCGCCGTACCCCACCCGGGTCCGACCCGCCCCGAACCCTGACCGAACAGGCGCCGAGACCGTACGGTTGACGCATGACGAGCATCGGTGGCGCAGGCACATCCGGGATGGTCGACTGGAACCTCGCGGTCGCGACCGCGACCCGCCTCGTACGGCCCGGACCCGAAGTCAGCCGCGACGAGGCCCGCGAGGTCGTCGCGGAACTCCGCAGGCACGCCAAGGCGTCCGAGGAACACGTCCGCGCCTACACCCGGATGATCCCCGAGGGCCACGAACCACAGGACACCCCCGTCCTCGTCGTCGACCGGGCCGGCTGGATCAAGGCCAACGTCGCAGGCTTCCGCGAACTCCTCACCCCCCTCCTCGGCAAGATGCAGGAACGCCGCTCCGCCACCCCCGGCAGCGCCGTCCTCGGCGCCGTCGGCGGCAAGGTCACCGGCGTCGAACTCGGCATGCTCCTGTCGTTCCTCGCCTCCCGCATCCTCGGCCAGTACGAGACCTTCGCCCCCGCCACCCGCGAATTCCCCTCCGGCGCGAACGGCGGCGGACGCCTTCTCCTCGTCGCGCCCAACATCGTCCACGTCGAACGCGAACTCGACGTCGACCCGCACGACTTCCGGCTCTGGGTCTGCCTCCACGAGGAGACCCACCGCACCCAGTTCACCGCCGTGCCCTGGCTCCGCGACCACCTCCAGGGCGAAATCCAGTCGTTCCTCTCCGCCACCGACGTCGACCCCGGCACCGTCGTCGAACGCCTCCGCGAGGCCGCCCAGACCCTCGTCGGCGGCCGCCCCGAAGCAGAGGAGGGCGAACCCTCACCCTCCTTCGTCGAACTCGTCCAGACCCCCGAGCAGCGCGAGATCCTCGGCCGCCTCACCGCCGTCATGTCCCTCCTCGAAGGCCACGCCGACTACGTCATGGACGGCGTCGGCCCCCAGGTCGTCCCCTCCGTCGCCGAGATCCGCGAGAAGTTCCAGGCCCGGCGCGCCCGCGGCGCCTCCCGCCTCGACCTCGCCCTGCGCAAGCTCCTCGGCCTCGACGCCAAACTCCGCCAGTACCGCGACGGCGAGCGTTTCGTCCGAGCCGTCGTGGACGAGGTCGGCATGGACGGCTTCAACCGCGTCTGGACCTCCCCCAACACGCTCCCCACCAAGGCCGAGATCGCCGCCCCCGCCGACTGGATCGCGAGGGTGCACCGTAGGGCAGACTCCTGAGACAGGTGCGGCAGACGGCACAGGAACACGTCAGAAGACCTCACCAATCACCCATCCGAGGGACCCTGGGCACAGGGTGAGGCGTGCAATGCTCGGGTAACGGCCGGGTTTCTGTCACCATCGACGCACTCTGAGTGACCGAACCCCCCTTTCCGACCGTTAAGACTCCGACCGAGGCACCCCACCCCCATCACGAAGGGCACCGGACATGGGTCCCCATCCTGCGGTCGCGGCGATACGCCTGGCGGTCCGCCGCGTACTCCACGACGTCCTCACCGAGCACCAGACCGACCCCGCCCCCACAGGCGACGCACAACCCCCCCTCGTGCTCGTCGCCTGCTCCGGAGGCGCCGACTCCATGGCGCTCGCCTCCGCCCTCGCCTTCGAGGCCCGCAAACTGCCCGTGCGCGCCGGCGGCGTCACCGTCGACCACGGACTCCAGGACGGCTCCGACACCCGCGCCGGCGAGGTCGTCGGTCGCATGACCGCCCTCGGCCTCACCCCCGCCGAGGCCGTCGCCGTCACCGTCGGCCGCGAAGGAGGACCCGAGGCCGCCGCCCGCGACGCCCGCTACGCGGCCCTCGACGCCGCCGCCGAACGTTACGGAGCAGCCGCGATCCTTCTCGGCCACACCCGCGACGACCAAGCCGAAACCGTCCTGCTCGGCCTCGCCCGCGGCTCCGGCATCCGCTCCCTCTCCGGCATGGCCGCCATCTCCGGCGCCTCCGGCCGCTACCGGCGCCCCTTCCTCCAGCTCGACCGCCAGACCGTCCGCAAGGCCTGCGTCGCACAGGAACTCGCCGTCTGGGACGACCCCCACAACAGCGACCCCGCCTACACCCGCTCCCGACTCCGCCACGAAGGCCTCCCCGCCCTGGAGAAGGCCCTCGGCAAAGGCGTCGTCGAAGCCCTCGCCCGAACGGCCCAGCTCTCCCGCGACGACGCCGACGCCCTCGACACCTGGGCCGCCGACGCCGAGACCTCCGTACGCGACGAGGCGGGCACCCTCGAATGCGCCAAACTCCACGGACTGCCCCCCGCCGTACGCCGCCGCGTCCTGCGCCGAGCCGTCATCGCCGAAGGCGCACCCGCCGGCTCCCTCTTCGCCCGGCACATCGAAGAAGTCGACCGGCTCATCACCGGCTGGCGCGGCCAAGGAGCCATCAACCTGCCCGGCCGCGTCGAAGCCCGCCGCCAGGGTGGCAGACTGGTCATCCGGCAAGGCTGACGCACGCTGCAACGAAAGTGACCCGGGTGAACGAGAAGGACATGGGCACCGACCTCCAGTCGGTGCTCATCACCAAGGAAGAGATCGACGCCAAGCTGGCAGAGCTGGCCGCGAAGATCGACGCGGAATACGCGGGCAAGGACCTGCTCATCGTCGGAGTCCTCAAGGGCGCCGTGATGGTGATGGCGGATCTGGCTCGCGCCCTTTCCACCCCCGTCACCATGGACTGGATGGCCGTCTCCTCCTACGGCGCCGGCACCCAGTCCTCGGGCGTCGTCAGGATCCTCAAGGACCTCGACACCGACATCAAGGGCAAGCACGTCCTGATCGTCGAGGACATCATCGACTCCGGTCTGACCCTGTCCTGGCTCCTCTCGAACCTCGGCTCGCGCGAGCCCGCCTCCCTCGAGGTGTGCACGCTCCTGCGCAAGCCCGAGGCCGCCAAGGTCGCGATCGACGTCAAGTGGATCGGCTTCGACATCCCCAACGAGTTCGTCGTCGGCTACGGCCTCGACTACGCCGAGAAGTACCGGAACCTTCCGTTCGTCGGCACGCTCGCCCCGCACGTATACGGCGGCTGAACACCTGGCCGTACGGGGAACCCCGACCGCCTTCCCTCCGTTGAACCACGGGAAGGCGGTCGCGGGCGACGATGCTGAGGTACCGTCCGAAGAACAGCTTTTTCACACAGCAGCACTCACAGCAGCATTTTCCTACGGGCAGGAGGGACGGAGCGTTCTCGCTCCGTATGGATGGACGTGAAGCGATACTTCCGTGGGCCGGTCATGTGGATCGTGCTGGCCGTCCTCGCCGTGGTCGTGCTGATGCAGGTCGTCGGCTCGTCCGAGGGCTACAAGACGGTGGACACCGGCAAGGTCGTCCAGGCGATCGACAAGAACCAGGTCAAGCAGGCAAAGATCACCACCGGTGACGAGCAGCTCATCAAGATCGAGCTCATCCCCGGCCAGAAGATCGACAAGAGCGACAAGATCCAGGCCAGCTACATCGGCAGCCAGGGCGTGGACCTCGCCGACAAGCTGCAGGAGAAGTTCGAGGCCGGGCAGATCGAGAAGGGCTACACCGTCTCCCCGACGAAGCAGTCGCCCTTCGTCTCGATCCTGCTCTCCCTCCTGCCCTTCGTCCTCATCGTGGTCGTCTTCCTCTTCCTGATGAACCAGATGCAGGGCGGCGGCTCCCGCGTCATGCAGTTCGGCAAGTCCAAGGCGAAACTCATCACCAAGGACACCCCGAAGACCACCTTCGCCGACGTCGCTGGCTCGGACGAGGCCGTCGAGGAACTCCACGAGATCAAGGAATTCCTCCAGGAGCCCGCCAAGTTCCAGGCCGTCGGCGCCAAGATCCCCAAGGGCGTCCTGCTCTACGGCCCGCCCGGAACCGGCAAGACGCTCCTCGCGCGCGCCGTCGCCGGCGAAGCCGGCGTGCCGTTCTACTCGATCTCCGGATCCGACTTCGTCGAGATGTTCGTCGGCGTCGGCGCCTCCCGGGTCCGCGACCTGTTCGAACAGGCCAAGGCCAACGCCCCGGCCATCGTCTTCGTCGACGAGATCGACGCCGTCGGACGCCACCGCGGCGCCGGCCTCGGCGGCGGCCACGACGAGCGCGAGCAGACCCTCAACCAGCTCCTCGTCGAGATGGACGGCTTCGACGTCAAGGGCGGAGTCATCCTCATCGCGGCGACGAACCGCCCCGACATCCTCGACCCGGCGCTGCTCCGCCCCGGCCGCTTCGACCGGCAGATCGCCGTCGACCGCCCGGACATGCAGGGCCGCCTGGAGATCCTCAAGGTCCACCAGAAGGGCAAGCCGGTCGCCCCGGACGTCGACCTCGGCGCCGTCGCCCGACGCACCCCCGGCTTCACCGGCGCGGACCTGTCGAACGTCCTGAACGAAGCGGCGCTCCTCACCGCCCGCTCGGACAAGAAGCTGATCGACAACCACGCCCTCGACGAGGCGATCGACCGTGTGGTCGCGGGCCCGCAGAAGCGGACCCGGATCATGTCGGACAAGGAGAAGAAGATCACCGCGTACCACGAGGGCGGACACGCCCTGGTCGCGGCGGCCTCACCGAACTCCGACCCCGTCCACAAGATCACCATCCTGTCCCGCGGCCGCGCCCTGGGCTACACGATGGTCCTGCCGGACGAGGACAAGTACTCCACCACCCGCAACGAGATGCTCGACCAGCTCGCCTACATGCTGGGCGGCCGCGCGGCCGAGGAGCTCGTCTTCCACGACCCGACCACGGGCGCGGCGAACGACATCGAGAAGGCCACCGCCACGGCCCGCGCGATGGTCACGCAGTACGGCATGACCGAGCGTCTCGGCGCCATCAAGTTCGGCGGCGACAACACCGAGCCGTTCCTCGGCCGTGAGATGGCGCACCAGCGCGACTACTCGGAAGAGGTCGCGGCGCTGGTCGACGAAGAGGTCAAGAAGCTCATCGAGACCGCGCACAACGAGGCCTGGGAGATCCTCGTCGAGAACCGCGACGTCCTCGACAACCTGGTCCTCGCCCTCCTGGAGAAGGAGACGCTGGGCAAGGAGGAGATCGCCGAGGTCTTCTCCACCATCGTCAAGCGCCCGGCCCGCCCGGCCTGGACCGGCTCCTCCCGCCGCACGCCCTCCACGCGTCCGCCGGTGCTCTCCCCCAAGGAGCTCGCACTGACGAACAGCGCGAACGGCACGGCGACCCCGTCGGTGGACACCACGAAGGGCATCGAGATCGCCCCGGTGGACACCCCGGAGGACTGACCGCCCGGCCACCCCGGAATGGAAGCCGCGCCCCCACAGGTTCTAGCCTGTGGGGGCGCGGCTTTTCGCACACTAGGTGAGACGGAACGAGGCACAGAGATGACCGACCCGGTGACGCTGGACGGCGAGGGCAAGATCGGCGACTTCGACGAGAAGCGCGCCGAGAACGCCGTACGAGAGCTCCTCATCGCGGTCGGCGAGGACCCGGACCGCGAGGGGCTGCGGGAGACGCCGGCGCGGGTGGCGCGGGCGTACAGGGAGATATTCGCGGGCCTCTGGCAGCAGCCCGAGGACGTCCTGACGACCACGTTCGACCTGGGTCACGACGAGATGGTGCTGGTCAAGGACATCGAGGTCTACTCGACCTGTGAGCATCACCTCGTCCCGTTCCGCGGGGTGGCCCACGTCGGGTACATCCCGTCGACGACGGGCAAGATCACCGGTCTGTCGAAGCTGGCCCGCCTCGTCGACGTCTACGCCCGCCGTCCCCAGGTGCAGGAACGACTCACCACGCAGGTGGCGGACTCCCTGATGGAGATGTTGGAGCCGCGCGGAGTGATCGTGGTCTTCGAGTGCGAGCACATGTGCATGTCGATGCGCGGAATCCGCAAGCCGGGTGCCAAGACCATCACCTCGGCCGTACGCGGTCAGCTGCGTGACCCCGCGACCCGCGCCGAGGCGATGAGCCTCATCATGGCGCGCTGAGGCGCCACGACGGAGACTCAGGCCCGGGCCTTGCCCGGGCTTTCGTCGTCGTCCTCCGGGAGCCTGCACACCCGTTCCAGGAAGAGGGCGGCTGCGATGACGGCCAGGCCCGCCAGGACCGAGAAGGCCGCGTTGAGGGCCTGGTCGCGGCGGGCCGGGACGTCGAGGGAGGCGAGGAGGAAGACGCCCGTGCCGCCGTACATGCCGGCGACGAGGGCGGCCACCAGGGCGCTCGCCTGGCCGAAGACCACCGCGCGGGCCGCCATCAGGGGTTCGACGCCCTTGGCTCCGGGGCGGCGGTCGCGCTGGGCCTTGAGGCGGGCGCGGATCGAGAGGGCGGTCGCGGTGAGGACGGCCGCGATCACGGCGAGGACGATGGGCGCGGCGATCGGCACGCTGGGGAGGGTGCCGACCGAGTCCCAGAGGCGGGCCGCGCCCCAGGAGAGGATGCCGGCGACGAGGAACAGTCCGGCGAGCACCTTCAGCCGCAGTTGTTTCACCGGGTGTCCTTCACGTGGTCGTCGGTCGTGGTCGTGGGCGGTCTGCCACGAAGCGTAACGACTACTCGGGCAGACGGAGTTCCAGGTCGGCGCGGCGGGTGACGCCTTCGCTGCCGACGGCGGCGAGAAGTGCGGCGACGGGCCCGTGGCCGGAGAGCTGGGCCTCGGGGTCGACGTCGTGCCAGGGGGCGAGGACGAAGGCGCGCTGGTGGGCGCGGGGGTGCGGGAGGGTGAGGACGGGGTCCTCGGAGACCACGTCGGCGTACGTGACGATGTCGACGTCGATGGTGCGGGCGCCCCAGTGCTCCTCGCGGACGCGGTGGAAGGCCTCCTCGACGGCGTGGGCCCGCTCCAGGAGGGAGGAGGGCGGCAGTGTCGTCTTCAGGAGGGCGACCGCGTTGAGGTACGAGGGCTGGGTGTCGGGCTCGACGCCCCAGGGCTCCGTCTCGTAGACGGGGGAGACGGCCTTGACCCGGAGGCCGGGGGTGTCCGCGAGGGCGTCGACGGCGCCCTGGAGGGTCTCCAGGCGGTTGCCGAGGTTGGCGCCGAGGGCGACGACGGCCCAGCGGGGGTTGGACAGGGTGGTGTCGGCCGCGTCGACGGTCTCGACGACGGCGGCCGGTACGGGCTGCACGGTGGGGTCGCTCTGCGTCGGCTTCATCGTCGGCTCCGGGTGATCGTGATGGTCACGTCGTCGAAGGGCACGGTGATGGGTGCGTCCGGCTTGTGGACGACGACTTCCACCTCCTGTACCCCGGCGTGGCTGAGGCATTGCTGGGCGATGCGCTCGGCGAGGGTTTCGATGAGGTCGACGGGTTCGCCCTGGACGACGTCGACGACCTCTTCGGCGACGATTCCGTAGTGCACGGTCTTCGTCAGGTCGTCGTCGGCGGCCGCCGGGCGGGTGTCCAGGCCGAGGACCAGGTCCACGATGAAGGTCTGGCCCTCCTCGCGCTCCTTGGGGAAGACGCCGTGATGGCCCCGGGCCTTGAGGCCGCGCAGCGCGACACGATCCACGCGAATCACTCCTGCTGTCGTAGTTCGGGTGGCCACGCAGCCGGGTGCGGACGGCCGGGTGTCCAGTGTCGAATCTACCTGCGGGGACCGACAGCGCTTGCCCGTGGGGGGCCGGGGGCGGCTCAGGAGGGGGGTTCGGTGCCGTCCGTGTCGAGGTCGTCGGGCTCGGTGTTCTCGGGTTCCTCGGTCTCCGCGAGGACGGGGGAGGCGTGGTGGGACCAGATCTTCCAGCCGTCGGGTGTGTGGCGGAACACATTGGTGGCGACGACGAGCTGGCCGACGAGGGGGCCGAGGGCGGCGCCGTCCTCGGCGGGGCCGCCGCTGAGGATGTTCTCGGTGCAGGTGACGACGGCGGTGTCGCCGGCCAGGGAGATCTTGAGGTCGGTGAGGAAGAACTGGATGTACTCGGTGTTCGCCATGATCAGCGCGTACGAGCGGAGCACCTCGCCGCGGCCGGTGAGGACGGGCCAGCCGGGGTGGACGCAGGTGACGGGGGTGGCGCCGTCGTCGAGCCAGCGGTCCGCGACGCCCTCGAAGTCGCCGGTCTCCATCGCCTCGTAGAAGGCGGTGTTGGCGGCTTCCACGGCGGCTTCGACGGCTGCTTCGTCGGCGCTGCGCGCGGTGCGGGGTCCGTCGTCGGGTCCGTTCTCCCCGTCGTCGTACGGGCCCCCGTCGTCGTACCGGTCCTCGGGGCTCATGCGGCTCCTTCGACGGCCCGGGCGACGCGTACGGCGTCGGCGGTGGCCCTGACCTCGTGGACGCGGACGGCCCACGCGCCCGCGTGGGCGGCGAGGGCGGAGACGGCGGCGGTGGCGGCGTCGCGTTCGCGGGCGGGCGGCGGTGCGGCGCCCTCGCGGGCGAGGACGTGGCCGAGGAAGCGCTTGCGGGAGGCGGCGACCAGGAGCGGGCGGCCGAGGGCGCGGAGCTCGGGGAGGTGGGCGACGAGGGCGAGGTCGTGGGGGGCGAGCTTGGCGAAGCCGAGGCCGGGGTCGACGACGAGGCGTTCGGGGTCGATCCCGCCGTCGACGACGGCTTCCAGGCGGGCGCGGAGTTCGTCGAGGACCTCGGTGACGACGTCGTCGTACACGGCGAGGCTGTTCATGTTCTGGCTGAATCCGCGCCAGTGCATGACGACGAAGGGGACTTCGGCGGCGGCGACGGCGGGGATCATGCCGGGGTCGGCGAGGCCGCCGCTGACGTCGTTGACGAGGACAGCGCCGGCTTCGACGGCGCGGGCGGCGACGCCGGCGCGCATGGTGTCGACGGAGACGGTGACGCCTTCGGCGGCGAGGCCGCGGACGACGGGGACGACGCGGCGGAGTTCTTCCTCCTCGTCGACGCGGGTGGCGCCGGGCCGGGTGGACTCGCCGCCGACGTCGATGAGGTCGGCGCCTTCGGCGACGAGTTCGAGGCCGTGTTTGACGGCGGCCGTGGTGTCGAACCAGCGGCCGCCGTCGGAGAAGGAGTCGGGCGTCACGTTGACCACGCCCATGACCGCGCAGCGGTCCCACTCCGGCAGGCCGCGGGCGGTGCCCCGGTCGATCGTCGTACTCATGTGTCCAGCGTAGGGCCCGGGGGCGGGATCAGGCCGCGCGGACCTCGCGTTCGGCGGGTGCGGGGACGATGTGGGCGCAGGGGCGGGGGGCCGGGGCGGGGCGCCTGCGGGGGAAGGGCCGGGGCAGGGAGAGGTTCACGAAGCCTTCGGCCTGCATGGCGGCGAAGCCGATGCGGGGGAGGTCGCGGCTGGTGCGGTAGACGACGAAGCGGGGTTCCCAGCGTGGCCGGAACTTGGCGTTGAACTTGTACAGCGACTCGATCTGGAACCAGCGGGAGAGGAAGACGAGGAGTCCGCGCCAGACGCGCAGGACGGGTCCCGCGCCGATCTTCTCGCCGCGGGCGAGGGCGGAGCGGAACATGGCGAAGTTGAGGGACACGCGCGCGATGCCCAGGGCGGGGGAGGCCTGGAGGGCGGCGACGATGAGGAGCTCGTTCATGCCGGGGTCGGCGGAGCGGTCGCGGCGCATGAGTTCGAGGGACATGCCGTCGGTGCCCCAGGGGACGAAGTGGATGATCGCCTTGAGGTCGCCGTAGGGGGAGGCAGTGGCGGAGCCGTCGGTGCCGTCGGCGGGATCGGTCCTGTGGGCGGTCGCTATCACGGCGTCGCCGTCGCCGGGGGCGCCGATGCGGCCGAGGGCCATGGAGAAGCCGCGTTCGGTGTCGGTGCCGCGCCAGTCGGCGGCGGCGCGGCGGACGCGTTCGAGTTCGGCGTCGTCGAGGTCACGGACGCGGCGGACCTGGGTGGTGTAGCCGCCCCGTTCGATGCGCTTGACCATCTGGCGGACGTTGCGCATGGCCCGTCCGGAGAGGGAGAAATCCGCGACGTCGACGACCGCCTCGTCGCCGAGTTCGAGGGCGTCGAGGCCGGTCTCGCGGGTCCAGACCTGGCCGCCGGTCTCGGAGCAGCCCATGACGGCGGGGGTCCAGGAGTGCGCTTTGGCCTCGTCCATGAAGCGTTCGATGGCGCCGGGCCAGGCTTCGACGTCGCCGATGGGGTCGCCGCTGGCGAGCATGACGCCGGAGACGACGCGGTAGCAGACGGCGGCCTTTCCGCTGGGGGAGAAGACGACGCCCTTGTCGCGGCGGAGGGCGAAGTGGCCGAGGGAGTCGCGGCCGCCGTGCTGGTCGAGGAGGGCGCGGAGCCGGAGCTCGTCCTCGTCGGTGAGGCGGGCCGCGGGGTGCTCGGGGCGGAAGGCGAGGTAGATGGTGGTGAGGGCGGTGAGCATGCCGAGGGCGCCGAGGGAGTAGCCGACGGTCCAGTCCACGCCGTTGCTGTAGCCGACGGGGCCCTCGAAGCCGAAGAGTCCGTACAGGACGTGTTCGAGGCGGTCGGCGAGGCTGGGGCTGCCGAGGACGCGGCGCGGGTGGGCGCTGACGATGACGAGGCCGAGGGCGATGGATCCGCCCCCCATGACGACGAAGTTGGCGAGTGCGCGCCAGCGGCTGCGCGGGTCGGGGAGGGCGCCGAATTCGTCCCGGTGGCGCAGGAGGAGGGCGAGGAGTACGAGGGAGAGGAGGGCGCCGAGGACGGAGTGGCGCCAGACGAACTGGGCGGCGGCGCCGAGGGGGAGGAGGACGACGGCGGCGCGCCAGGCGCGGCGCTTGTGGCGCTTGAGGCCGTGGGCGAGGAGCAGGAGGAGGACGCCGGCGCTGAGGGAGAGGGCGGCGGAGAGGGGGCCGAGGGTGCCGGGGAGGACTTCGGCCAGGGCGTGCATGCGGCTGGCGCGGAAGCGGGGGAAGACGCCGGCGGCGATGTCGATGAGGCCGACGAGGGTGCAGGCCGTGCCGACGAGCGTGGGGACCTTCTCGGGTCGGGGGCCGCGGAGAATCCGGCGTACCCGAACCGGAACCATTCCTGATTTGTCCCCATCTAGCGTGACAGACATGGCTTCCCGTACTTCCCGTGGTCCAGCGAGGGGTCTCTGAGTCCGGTCGGGCCCTGCGGCGCGTTCGGCGGGCCGTTCCGACTGGTGCGCCTTCTAGGACGGAGCCGTGCGGAGTCGGGTTCATCCGGTCACAGGAAATTCTCAGAAAGAAGGCTCGGTCGTCCCATGGGTCTCACCAGCAACAAAGTTCTCGTGGTGGCGGTCGTGCTGGCCGTGGCACTGTTCTTCGCCACGGTCTGGCTGTGGCCGCGGCTCGCGCGCCGTGGCTGGCGGGCGTACGTGGGGCGGGTGGGACTGCTGCTTGCGACGCAGGTGGCGCTGTTCGCGGCCGTGGGCCTGGCGGCGAACCGGTCGTTCCTCTTCTACGGCTCGTGGGCCGATCTGTTCGGCCAGGAGCAGGACATGGGTGTGGTCGTGGACCACGGGGCCGGTTCGAAGGACCTGCGGGTGGTGGGGACGCAGGCGCTCGACGTGCCGGGCGGGGCGCGTCCGGCGGTCGCCGGGCAGATACAGAAGGTGGTCGTGGCGGGGGAGCGGTCGGGGATCACCTCGCCGGCCTATGTGTACCTGCCGCCGGAGTACTTCCAGGAGCGGTACGCGAAGCGCACGTTCCCGGCGGCGGTGGTCCTCACGGGGTATCCCGGGACGGCGGAGAACCTGATCAAGGGGCTGAAGTACCCGAAGACGGCGTACCTCCAGGCGAAGGAGGGCCGGATGCAGCCGATGATCCTGGTGATGACGCGCCCGACGGTCGCGCCGCCCCGGGACACCGAGTGCGTGGACGTGCCCGGGGGCCCGCAGACGGAGACCTTCTTCGCGGAGGACCTGCCGAAGGCGGTCTCGGAGACGTACCGGGTGGGCACGAAGGCCCGGAACTGGGGGTTCATGGGGAACTCCACGGGCGGGTACTGCGCGCTGAAGATCGCCCTGCACCACCCGGAGCGGTTCGCGGCGGGGGCCGGGTTCTCCGCGTACTACCGGGCGGCGGAGGACGTGACGACGGGCGACCTCTTCCACGGGGACGACGGGCTGCGCAAGCGGGCGGACCTGCTGTGGAGCCTGGACCATCGGCCGCAGGGGAAGTCGTCGTTCCTGGTGACGACGTCGGAGCGGGGCGAGGGGAACCGGGCGGGCACGCTGGACTTCATCAAGAAGGTGAAGAGCCCGGCGCGGGTCTCGTCGATCACGCTGGAGAGCGGCGGCCACAACTTCAACACCTGGAACCGGGAGATCCCGCCGGGGATGGTCTGGATGGGCGGCAGGCTCAGCGCGACCTGACGCTCACTCCACGGTCGCCCGCCGCAGGGCGCGGTGGACGCCCGCCGGGGTCAGGACGCCGAGCGGGCGCCCGTCGGCTCCGGTGACCGTGAGCCGGCCGGTGTCGTGCTGGAGGAGCACGGCGAGCGCGTCCTTGAGGGAGGTCCCGAGAGGTACGGGAGCGGGGGCGCCGTCCGGGCTCTGCCCCGGTGCCGCGCCGTCCGGGCCGGGGTCGAGGTCGGCCTCGGTGACGGGGGTGACGGCGAGCCGCTTGAGGCCGCGGTCGCTGCCGACGAAGTCCGCGACGTACGGCGTGGCGGGGGAGCCGAGGACGGTGGCGGGGGTGTCGAACTGCTCGATGCGGCCCTGCCCGTAGACGGCCATCCGGTCGCCCATGCGGACGGCCTCCTCGATGTCGTGGGTGACGAGGAGGACGGTCTTGCGGACGGTGGCCTGGAGGGCGAGGAACTCGTTCTGGAGGCGCTCGCGGACGACGGGGTCGACGGCGCCGAAGGGTTCGTCCATGAGGAGGACGGGCGGATCGGCGGCGATGGCGCGGGCGACGCCGACGCGCTGGCGCTGACCGCCGGAGAGCTGGGCGGGGTAGCGGGAGCCGTAGACGCCCGGGTCGAGGCCGACGAGGTCGAGGAGTTCGGCGGCACGCGCGCGTGCGGCGGCCTTCTTCCAGCCGAGGAGGGCGGGGACGGTCGCGGTGTTGTCGAGGACCGTGCGGTGGGGGAAGAGCCCGACCTGCTGGATGACGTAGCCGATCTTGCGGCGCAGGGCGACGGGGTCGACGTCGGCGACGTCCCGGCCGTCGACGAGGACGCGGCCGGAGGTGGGCTCGACGAGCCGGTTCACCATCATCATCGTGGTCGTCTTGCCGCAGCCGGACGGGCCGACCAGGGTGACGAGTTCGCCCTCGGAGACCTCGAAGGAGAGGTCGTCGACGGCGGTGGTGCCGTCCGCGTACCGCTTGGTCACGTGCTCGAACCGGATCATGGTTCCCCATTCTGGCCCCTGGACGCCCGGGGTGTGTGAAGGGCGTGTTGCCGCATTGTGGTGGGTCTCCGGGATTGTCGGTGGCGGGGGTTAGGGTCGTCATACATGCGTTCGGGAAGTCGACGACCCGGGGGGAGGGACGGATGAGCGCGCCGAACTGTCTGGTCGCGAACGACTGGATCTGCGGGGAGTATCTGCGCACGCGCGCCGAGGAGTTGACGGACGCCACGCTCCAGCACGTGGGAATCACGGTCGTGTCCGTGCTGATCGCGCTGGTCGTCGCGGTGCCGCTGGCGCTGCTCGTGCGGGCGCGACCGCGCTTCGCGGGGCCGGTGCTCGGCCTGACCACTCTGCTCTACACGGTTCCGTCGCTCGCCATGTTCTCCCTCCTGCTGCCCTTCTTCGGTCTGTCGGCCGCGCTCGTGGTGACCGGTCTCGTGCTGTACGCCCTGACGATCCTCGTGCGGAACACGCTCGCGGGGCTCGCTGCGGTGCCCGCCGAGACCCGGGAGGCCGCCCGGGGCATGGGGTACGGCTCGCTGAGGCTGCTCTGCCAGGTCGAACTGCCGCTCGCGCTCCCGGTCCTGATGGCGGGGATACGGATGGCGACGGTGTCCACGATCGCGCTGACGACGGTCGGTTCGGTCGTCGGCCGCGGCGGCCTCGGCAATCTCATCGAGGACGCGCTGCCCACCTTCTTCAAGGCGCAGATGCTCGCCGCCTCGGTGCTGTGTGTGCTGCTCGCCGTCGCCGCCGACCTGCTGCTCCTGGGCCTCCAGCGGCTGCTCACGCCGTGGGCCCGCATACGGACCGCGCCGGGAGGCGGGTGAGATGGGCATCGTGACGGAGGCCTGGGGCTGGCTCACCACCGGCGCGCACTGGACGGGCGGGGAGGGCATAGGGCGACGGCTCGCCGAGCATGTGTACGTGAGCGGGGCGGCGCTGCTGATCGCGGGGGCGCTCGCGCTGCCGCTCGGCCTGTGGCTCGGCCATCTCGGCCGGGGCGGGGCGCTCGCGGTGAACGTGTCGAACGTGGGGCGGGCGATCCCCGTCTTCGCGGTGCTCGCCCTGTTCATGGTGTCCCCCCTGCGGAACGCCGGCTATGTGCCGACCGTGGTGGCCCTCGTGCTGTTCGCGATACCGCCGCTCCTCACCAACGCGTACGTGGGGGTGCGGGAGGTGGACCGGTCCGCGGTGCGGGCCGCGCGAGGCATGGGGATGACGGGGGGCCAGCTCTTCCTTCGGGTCGAACTCCCGCTCGCCCGGCCGGTGGTGATGACCGGGGTGCGCTCGGCCGCGGTGCAGGTGGTCGCCACGGCGACGATCGCGGCGATGGTCGGCCAGGGCGGCCTCGGCCGGATCATCACGGCCGGCTTCGCCACGTACGACACCGCGCAGGTCGTGGCGGGCGCCGTGCTCGTGGCGCTGCTCGCCCTCCTGGTGGAGGGCGTCCTCGTGGGCGCGGACCGCCTTGTCGGGCGGCGGACGGACGGACGACGTGAAAGACCGATCGAAAACTGACTGGAGATGGGTGATCTCGTGAACAGGGTCTCGCGTATCGCGGGCGCGGTGCTGGGTACGGCGGCGCTGACCGCCGCGCTCGCCGCGTGCGGCGGTGAAAGCCTGGAGCAGGGCAAGGAGAAGGGCTCCGGGAGCGCCGGGCTCCCCGGCACGGGGGAGAGGGGCTCGCTGGTGGTCGGCGCGGCCGCGTTCACCGAGGCCAAGGTCCTCGCCGAGCTGTACGCGCAGACGCTGCGGGACGCCGGGTACTCCGTGTCCATCACCACCGTGAAGAACCGTGAGCTGTACGAGCCCGCCCTCGAGAAGGGCGAGATCGACGTCCTGCCGGAATACGCGGCGACGCTCGCGGAATTCCTCAACGCGAAGGTGAACGGGCCGAAGGCGCCGGAGGAGAAGCCGGTCGCCTCCGGTGACGCGACGGCCACGGTCGAGGCGCTGCGGAAGCTCGCCGAACCGCGCGGCCTCAAGGTGCTCGCGGTCGGCGGGGCGATCGATCAGAACGCCTTCGCGGTGACGAAGGAATTCGCCGAGAAGAACAAGCTGAAGACGCTTTCGGATCTCGGCGCGTCGAAGCTGAAGGTGAAGATCGCCGCCGGTGACGAATGCGCGGTACGGCCGTTCTGCGCGCCCGGCCTGAAGAAGACGTACGGGATCGACGTGACCGGCATCGACCCCAAGGGCGTCGGTACCCCGCAGGCCAAGCAGGCGGTCAAGGACGGGGTGGACCAGCTGGTCCTGACGACCACCACGGATGCCACGATCGACAGCTACGGCCTTGTCTTCCTCGATGACGACAAGAAGCTGCAGAACGCCGACAACGTGCTTCCCGTGGTGAACGCGAAGGACGCCGGCACCCCGGAGATAGCCGCCGCTCTCGACAAGATCACCAAGGCGCTGACCACAGCGGATCTCGCCGAACTCAACCGCAAGGTGGACGCCGAGCGGGCGAAGCCGGAGGACGTCGCCAAGGAGTATCTGACGGCGAAGGGGCTGCTCAAGAAGTAGACGCCGACTGAGGGGAGTCGGCCCGAAACGGAACCGGAACGACGGATATCCATTTCTGGCGGCGAGAAGTCGCCAAGAGATTGCCGGGCCGACGCCCCACACAACGCCTACGCACGGTAAATTTCAGGCCATGCCACGTGGACGCCACCGCCATTCCCCGCCTCTGCACAAGCTGCTGCCGCCCTCCGCGGTCGCCGGCGCCGCGGTCGTGTGTGCCGCGGCCGCCTGGCTGCCCGGAGATCTGGTGGTCGTGCGGCTGCTCGCCGCCGCGGCGGCGGCCGCCGCCGTCACCGGTGCCGTCCTCATGCGCAGTTGGGACCGCGGCGCCGGTCTGAGGGTCGCCGAGCTCGACCGGGCCCGCACCGCCGACCAGTGGAAGGCCGAGGAGCGGACCGCCGAGCTGGAGTCCGACCTGGAGGAGTCCCGCGCGCTGCGCTCCCGGCTCGACGCCAAGCTCCGCGCCAAGCGCGTGGAGCTCGCCGGTCTGCGCGGCGAGCACGCCGATCTGCTCCGCCGGTACGCCACCGCCGAGACCGAGCGGGCCAGCGCCCTGGAGGGCCGGCGCGTCCTCGCCCTGGAAGCGACCGGAGCGACGGACGGCACGGCGAGCGGCACGGTGGGCGACACGTCCACCGGAGCAACCGCGAAGGCGCTGCCCGCCGCCGGCTCCACGCCCACCCCCGAGGCCTTCCGCCGCGCCGCCCAGGCGCTCCGCGACCTCCCGCGCAACGCCGCGGCCCAGCAGGCCCGCCGTACCACCGAGGCGGCCCGCGCGCGTGACCTCGCGGAGCGCGCCCAGGAGACGGAGGAGCCGCGGGGGAAGCACGCGGCGGCCGCCGGAACCGAGCACACCCGCCCGGCCGCCCCCACCCTCGCCCTGCCGCCGGCCGCGCCGGTCCCGCCCGCCTCCACGAAGGTGCCGGCGGTCCCCACCGCGGCGGCCATCGTCCCGTACGCGGCCCGCAGGCCCGTCCCGCGCCCCGAGGGCGGCTTCGACTTCTTCGGTACGCAGAAGGCGGCGGCGGCCATCGAGGCCGTGCAGCACACGGACCTGGCCGATGTCGTGGGCGAGGAGGTCCTCGAAGAGGCCCTGGCGAACCGGACCGCGCTCGGCACCCCGCTCCTCACCCCGGTCGGCACCCTCGGCGCCCCCGGCAGCCAGCCGGCCCCCGGCGTCCCGGCGCCGTCCCAGGCGGTCGGCCAGGTCATCGACCTGACCGCGCACGACGAGACCGAGCAGCTCGACGTGGCCGAGCTGCGCGGAGCGGTGAACTCGTGACCTACCGCCTCACCGACCTCCCGGTCGGTGAGGGCGTCCGGCGTCGCGACGAGCTACTGGCCCTGTGCGCCCAGGCGTTCTGCGGCGCCCCCTGGCACGAGCCGCCGCTCTCCGCCGTACGGACCGTGGACAGGCTGCTCGACGCGGCCGCCCGGAAGGACGGTTACACCGGGGTGATCGCGCTCGACCCCGACGACACCCTCCTCGGGTTCGCGGCCGGATGGAACGACACGGTCCTGTCCGGCGGCGCCCTCGTCTTCGAGGTCGCCGAACTCGTCGTCGCACCGGCCCACCAGGGCCTGGGCATCGGCCGAAGCCTCCACGACGCGCTGCTCGTGGTCGGGACACCCGGCCCGGCGCTGCTCATGACCCTCGACGTACCGGAACTGACGGGCCGGTACGCGCGCTGGGGCTGGACCGTCGTCGACCGGCGGCGGCCCGGCAAGGAGGAACGGGAGTACGCCGTGATGCGCCGGGGGAGATGACCCCTGGCGTACCTGACCGCCCCCCGCCGGCTACTTGTCGATGTCGCCGACGACGAAGAACAGCGAACCCAGGATCGCCACCATGTCGGCGACGAGCGTCCCCGGCAGCAGCTCCACGAGGGCCTGGATGTTGTTGAACGAGGCCGAGCGCAGCTTCAGCCGGTACGGGGTCTTCTCGCCCTTGGACACCAGGTAGTAGCCGTTGACGCCGAGCGGGTTCTCGGTCCACGCGTACGTGTGGCCCTCGGGCGCCTTGAGCACCTTCGGCAGCCGCTGGTTGATCGGCCCGGGCGGCAGCTCCGCCATCCGGTCCAGACAGGCGTCCGCCAGGTCCAGGGAGTTGTGCGTCTGGTCGAGCAGGCACTCGAACCGCGCGAGGCAGTCGCCCTCCTCGCGCACCGCGACCCGCAGGGTGTCCTGGAGCTCCCCGTAGGCCAGGTACGGCTCGTCCCGGCGCAGGTCGAAGTCGACGCCCGAGGCGCGGGCGATGGGCCCCGACACCCCGTACGCGTGGACCGCCGCCGGGGACAGGACGCCGACCCCGCGCGTACGGCCCCGGAAGATCTCGTTGCCGAGGACCAGCCGGTCGTACACGTCCATCCGCGACCGCACGTCCGCGACGGCCTGCCGCGCCCGCCCGAGCCACCCGGCGGGCAGGTCCTCCTTGAGCCCGCCGACCCGGTTGAACATGTAGTGCATCCGGCCGCCGGAGACCTCCTCCATCACCGCCTGGAGCTCCTCGCGCTCCCGGAAGGCGTGGAAGACCGGGGTGATACCGCCCAGTTCGAGGGGGTACGAGCCGAGGAACATGAGGTGGTTGAGAACCCGGTTCAGCTCGGCGAGGAGCGTACGGGTCCACACCGCGCGCTCCGGCACCTCCATGCCCAGCATCCGCTCGACGGCCATGACCACGCCGAGCTCGTTGGAGAAGGCGGAGAGCCAGTCGTGACGGTTGGCCAGCATGATGATCTGCCGGTAGTCCCGCGCCTCGAAGAGCTTCTCGGCGCCGCGGTGCATGTAGCCGATGACCGGCTCGGCCTGCCGGACGACCTCGCCGTCGAGCACGAGCCGGAGCCGGAGCACACCATGGGTCGAGGGATGCTGCGGCCCGATGTTCAGCACCATGTCGGTGCTCTCCGCCGCGCCGCCGATACCGACCGTCGTCTCCGTCATGCGGCCAGTATCCCCTGCGGCCCGAACGCCGGGGATCCGCCGGGTCGGCCCTCGGCTGCGGGGCCCGCCGGGTTGCCTCCTCGTCGCAGGGGATCGGCCGGGGTCGCCGGGGTCGCCAAGGCAACGGGGGTCGTGAAGACCACGGAGGTCGCCGGGACGCGGGGTCGCCGGGCTCCGCCGAAAACGTCCGGGTCGCCGGGCTCCGCCGGGTCAGCTCCTCGTCGCCGGTACCCGCCCGGTCAGCCACAGGAAGTCCCCGAGGCCGCCCCGGGCGGTCAGTTCGGCGGCCTCACCCGCGTCGGCGAGGCGGCGGACGTACGCGGCGGGGTCCGTCGAGGCGAGCGCGAGCGGTGGGCGTTCGCCGGACACGCCCAGGCGCCGCAATGCCTCGCGCTGCGGGACCAGCTCCGTCCCTCCCCCCGGCCGGACGGCCGCCTCGCACGCGTCCAGGGCCACATGGGCGGTCAGGTCGCAGCTGCCGTCCGGGACCGGTGGGACCTCGCGGCCCGCGCGGAAGCCCGTCAGGGAGCCGAAGGGCGGCCGGGAGGCCCGTACGTGCGCGTAGTCCACGGCCACCGCCCGGCCCGCCGCGAGGGAGGCCACCGCCGCCGCCCACGCCCGGTCCCGCGGCCGGCCGATCTCGGCCCGCGCGCCCGGCTCCCGCAGGGGCCACCAGCGGGCCAGCCACTCCGCGTCCGGCCCGGAGACCGGCGCGCCGAGGCGCTCCGTGCCGTCCGCGCGGACCTCCACGTACCGGACCGTGCCCTCCGCGTCCGCCTCGGCCACGTCCACCGGCACGTTGTCGAGCCACTCGTTCGCGAAGAGGAGCCCGCGCGCGCCCCGGGGCGGCCGGTCGGTCCACTCGATCCGGGGATCGAGCCCCGCCGGGCGGGCCGCGCGCTCGACGGCGTACGCCCGGACCGTGAGGCCGCCGCCCTCCGTCGCGGCGAGCACGCTCGTGAGCAGCTCGCCGCGCCCCGCGCCGACGTCCACGAGGTCGACCTCGGCCGTTCCCAGCTCGTCCGCGACCTCGCCGAGCAGCCGGGCCACGGCCGCCGCGAAGAGCGGGGAGGCGTGCACCGAGGTGCGGAAGTGCCCCGCCGGCCCCTCAGGACGCAGATAGAAGCCCCCGGGCCCGTACAGCGCCCGCTCCGTCGCCTGCCGCCACCCCTGCCACTGACACGTCTCATCCGTCACGGGGCCCAGTCTCCACCCCGGGGAGTACGGGTCCGGCGTCAAGGATCGACCGCACGGTTGATCCCTGCACCTATCTCCGTTCCCTACTCTGGGTGACGTGCAGCGCCTCTACGACTTCATCCGCAGACACCCGACGGGCGTCGACACCTTCTGGGCGGTCGTCCTCTTCGGGTTCTCCGTGCTGTGGGTGGGGACGACCTACCCGGCGCTCGGCAACCCCGTCGCGTACGGAGTCGTCGCCGCCCTGTTCTCCCTGGTCGTGGCCCTGCGGCGACGCACCCCGGAGAGAATGCTGGTGCTCGCGGTCGCCCTCGGGCTCGGCCAGCTCGTCTTCGGGATCGAACCGTTCATCGCCGACTTCGCCATGCTCGTCGTCATCTTCGCGGTCGCCGCGCACGACGGCCCCCGCTGGGCCTCCCGCCTCGCTCTCGTCGGCGGACTCTGCGCCGCTCCGCTCGCCGCGCTGAGATGGCCCGTCACGGACCCCACATCGGGGCCCGCCAAGGTCTTCTTCGTCGTCATGATGACCGTGCCGTTCGTACTGGCCTGGGTCCTCGGCGACTCGCTCCGCACCCGCCGCGCCTACTTCGCGCAGCTGGAGGAGCGTGCCTCCCGCCTGGAGAAGGAGCGCGAGGCCCAGGCCAAGGTCGCGGTCGCCGCCGAGCGGGCCAGGATCGCCCGCGAGCTGCACGACGTCGTCGCGCACAACGTGTCGGTGATGGTGGTGCAGGCCGACGGCGCCGCCTACGTCATGGACTCCTCCCCCGAGACCGCCAAGCAGGCCCTGGAGACCATCTCGACCACGGGCCGGCAGGCGCTCGCCGAGATGCGCAGACTGCTCGGCATCCTGCGCACCGGTGAGCACCAGGAGGCCGGCGAGTACGTGCCGCAGCCCGACGTGCAGCAGATCGAGGACCTCGTCGAGCAGGTGCGGGGCGCCGGTCTCACCGTGGACTTCGCGATCGAGGGGAGCCCGCGCCCGCTGCCCAGCGGCGTCGAGCTCACCGCGTACCGGATCGTGCAGGAGGCCCTCACCAACACGCGCAAGCACGGCGGTCCCGACGTCGGCGCCAGCGTGCGCCTGGTGTACTTCGACGACGGCCTCGGGCTGCTCGTCGAGGACGACGGCCGGGGCGCGCCGCAGGAGATGTACGAGGACGGGGGAGCCGACGGCCGGGGCCACGGTCTCATCGGCATGCGGGAGCGGGTCGGCATGGTCGGCGGCACCCTGGACGCGGGCCCGCGTCCTGGCGGAGGCTTCCGGATCAGTGCCCTGCTCCCCCTCAAGCCCGCTCATTGACGACCCGAAGGAATCTGATGTCCATCCGCGTGATGCTTGTCGACGACCAGGTGCTGCTGCGCACCGGTTTCCGTATGGTGCTCGCCGCCCAGCCGGACATGGAGGTCGTCGCGGAGGCGGGCGACGGTGTCGAGGCCCTGGAGGTGCTGCGCGCGACGGAGGTCGACGTCGTCCTGATGGACGTGCGCATGCCCAAGCTCGACGGGGTGGAGACGACCCGGCGGATCTGTTCGCAGCCGGACGCCCCGAAGGTGCTGATCCTGACCACGTTCGACCTCGACGAGTACGCGTTCTCCGGCCTCAAGGCGGGCGCGAGCGGCTTCATGCTGAAGGACGTGCCCCCGGCGGAGCTGCTGGGAGCGATCCGCTCGGTGCACAGCGGGGACGCCGTGGTGGCGCCCTCGACCACCCGGCGGCTGCTCGACCGCTTCTCCCCGATGCTGCCGTCGTCGGGCAAGGAGCCCGAGCACAAGGAGCTGGGGCGGCTCACGGACCGGGAGCGCGAGGTGATGATGCTGGTCGCGCAGGGCCTGTCCAACGGCGAGATCGCCGCCCGGCTCGTCCTCTCCGAGGCGACGGTGAAGACCCATGTGGGCCGCATCCTGACCAAGCTGGGCCTCCGCGACCGGGTCCAGGTCGTCGTCCTCGCGTACGAGACGGGCCTGGTCAGGGCGGGCGGCGGCGCGATCGGCTGACGGGAGCGGGAGGGCCTTGACCAAGCGGGAGCGGGCGCTCAGCGCAGGACGGACTCCAGGAAGTCGCTGCCGAGGCGGGCGACGACGGAGAAGTCCAGCTGGTGCAGGACGTAGCGGCCCCGGCGTTGGGTGGTGAGCAGCCCCGCCTTCCGCAGGACGGCGAGATGGCGGGAGACCTCCGGGGCGGTGATGCCGAACGCGTGGGCCAGCTCGCTCGTCGCGTACGGGCCGCGCGCCAGGTTGCGGCACATGCGCATCCGCATGGGGTGGGCCAGCGCCTCCAGGCGCAGCTGCACCGTCTCCACCGGTTCGGTGCCGCCGACCTCGCGGGTGGCGACCGGGTACTGGATGACGGGTTGCCAGCCGGGCGCGTACAGGGCGATGAGATGCGGCCAGCCGAAGGCGCTCGGCAGGAGCGTCACGGAGCTGCCCCGGGCGTCCGTCCGGCCCTGCACCAGCTTGTCGACGACGATCCGGGTGCCGTGCTCGTCCTCCTCCAGGCTCAGCGCCGGGGAGGCGTCCGCGAGGGCCTCCGCCAGGCCCTTGCGGCGCAGCAGCTCCGTCTTGTGGCGGGCGTCGGCTGCGAGCTGGATACGGACCCGGCGCCAGGTGTCGGCGAAGAACGCCTCGTCGCAGTCCTCCAGGAGCCGGCGGATCCACGCGCGCGTGGCGGTGGGGTCGGCGAGCATCCGCTCCACGAACGCGGCCTGGCGCGGGCCCCGCGCGGCGGCCAGGTCCAGGGCGCGACGGCGGGCCCATTCGTCGACCAGCGGGGACGGCGTACCCCTGCCGTAGTGGCTGTTGCTGCACGAGATCTCCAGAGCCGCGCCGACGAAAAGCTCGTCGTCCATCAGGTCGAGGTCGTCCAGTTCCTCCGCGAGGGTCTCGCGGGGCTGCGGCGGCAGCAGGAAGTCGGAGCGGGTGGACCGCCACATGAAGTCGGCCTCGTGGAGGCGGTCGGCGAGGCAGGGGGCGAGTGCGGCCGTGGTCGCCGTCGTCCAGGCGTGCTGCCGGACGTGGTGGGCCGGTTCGGCGAGGGCGTGCAGGGCGTTGCCGAGCTCCGCCAGCGGCGAGGGGCAGAAGGCGATCCGCTCGGGCGGCAGTCCGGTGATGTCGATGGTCACGCTCACCCCCCTATGGTGCGGGGCGGGGCGGTGGAGCTGTCGCCCCGGTTGACGAGGGCCGTCAAATGACGAGGGCCGTCCATCGGCAGGACGCCCGGGGCGCCCGGCGCCCGCGCCCCTACGTGAGCCGCGACAGGAAGTCCCGTACCGCCGTCCGCACGTCCTCCGCCGTCCACTCCAGGCCCGCTCCCCCCACCGTCAGTTCCGTCACCGAGACCCCCGGCGGGCCGCCCGCGCCCGGCGCGGACCAGCGGCGGAAGAGGACCGTGCCGGTGGCCTCGGTCTGGGCGAGGGACGCCGCCGTCAGGGTCTCGGGGTCGTACGGCAGCCAGACCTGGAACTGGTGGGTGTGCGGGGCCTCGGGGTGGACCCGGAACCAGCCCGTGCCCGCCTCCGTGAACGCCTCCCGGACCGCGTCGGCCACCACGCGCGCGTGGGCCACGTACGAGGGCAGCCGGGGCAGCTCGACGTCCAGGCCCCGGAGCGCGGACAGCGCCGCCGGGTACTGCTGGAAGACCAGGCCCCCGTACCGGTGCCGCCACACCCGGGCCTCCGCCATGACGTCCTCGGGCCCGGCGAGCGCGGCGCCGGACAGACCGCCGAGCGACTTGTAGAACGACACGTACGCGCTGTCGGCGAGCCCCGCGATCTCCGCGAGCGGACGGCCGAAATGCGTCGGGCACTCCCAGAGCCGCGCCCCGTCGAAGTGGACCACCGCGTCCCGTTCCCCGGCCGCGTCCACCACCTCGGTCAGCTCGTCCCAGGTCGGCAGCACGAAGCCGGCGTCCCGCAGCGGCAGCTCCAGCATCAGCGTCCCGAAGGGCTCGGGGTGGTCCCGTACCTCCTCGGCCGTCGGCAGCCGGGGCGCGTCGGTGGGGTGGACCGTACGGAGCCCGGACACGGCCCCGAGCGCGCCGCCCTCGTGGACCTCGGGGTGGGCGAGCGGGTGGAGGGCGACGACGGGGCTGCCGGTGCGTCCCGCCCAACAGCGCAGGGCCACCTGCTGGGCCATCGTGCCGGTGGGGAAGAAGACGGCGGCGGGGTGGCCGAGCAGCTCGGCGACGCGCCGTTCCAGTGTCTCGACCGGCCCGTCGCCGTACGCGTCGAGCGGCCCGTCGCCGTGGACGGACGCCTCCGTCCACTCGGCGAGCTCACGCAGGCGCGTGGCGACCGTTCCGTCCACCTGGGTGCGCCACAGCGTGCGTTCGGCGCCGCCCCAGACCTTCGCCTGGTGAAGCCGGGCCGCTTCCTCGTCCACAGGACTCGCAGGACTCGCAGGTTTCATGGGCCGATCATCACACCACCGCCCACAGCCTGTGGACAGCCACGGGGCGGGGCGAAACGCTGGCGTAGCATGACCAGAAATCGTCCGGTACCCGCCGAGGACTGGAACGGAAGGCCGTCCCCACCGTGAACGCACCAGCAGCGCCAGAGTCCCGAGCCGAGGACCGACCCGCCCGGCTCACCGTCGGAGTCGTCGGCGCCGGCCGCGTGGGCCCCGCCCTCGCCGCCGCGCTCCAGCTCGCCGGGCACCGCCCCGTCGCCGTCTCCGCCGTCTCCGACGCCTCCCGGCGGCGCGCCGCGGCCCTCCTGCCCGAGGTCCCGGTCGTCGAGCCCGCGCGCGTCCTCGCCCTCGCCGACCTGGTCCTGCTCACCGTGCCGGACGACGCCCTGCCCGGTCTCGTCGAGGGCCTCGCCGAGACCGGAGCCGTACGGCCGGGGCAGCTCATCGTGCACACTTCCGGGCGGTACGGGGTACGGGTCCTCGACCCCGCCCGCCGGGCCGGCGCCCTCCCGCTCGCCCTGCACCCCGCGATGACCTTCACCGGCACACCGGTCGACGTCCAGCGGCTCGCCGGCTGCTCCTTCGGCGTGACCGCCCCCGAGCAGCTGCGGCTCGCCGCCGAGGCCCTGGTGATCGAGATGGGCGGCGAGCCCGAGTGGATCGCGGAGGAGGCCCGCCCGCTGTACCACGCGGCCCTGGCCCTCGGCGCGAACCACCTGGTCACCCTGGTGGCCCAGTCGATGGAGCTGCTCGGCAAGGCCGGGGTCTCCGCGCCCGACCGGATGCTGGGACCGCTTCTGGGCGCCGCCCTGGACAACGCCCTGCGGTCCGGTGACTCGGCCCTCACCGGCCCCGTCGCGCGCGGCGACGCCGGCACGGTCGCCGCGCACGTCGCCGAGCTCCGCAAGCACGCGCCCGGCACCGTCGCCGGCTATCTGGCGATGGCCCGCACGACGGCCGACCGGGCGCTCGCGCACGGCTTGCTCAAGCCCGAGCTGGCCGAGGACCTGCTCGGGGTGCTCGCCGGGACCACGCCGGGCACCACCGGCCCCGCCGACGGGCCGTACACCACCGGCCCCGCCGACGGGCCGTACACCACGGGACCCGCCGAAGGGCCGCACACCGACGGTCCGCCCACGGAAGGGCCGCACACCGACGGGCCGCACGGGCCGCGAGGAGACGACCGATGAGCCTGTCCGCCCGCGACCGCGCCGCCACCGGGCGGCCCGTCCGCCACCAGCCGGCCGAGCTGCTCCCCACGGCCGAGGACCTCGCCTACGCGGTCGCGCACCACGGCGCCCCCGGCCGCAACGCCGTCGTCATGACCATGGGCGCCCTCCACGAGGGTCACGCCACCCTGATCCGGACCGCACGCGAGCGCGTGGGCGCCAAGGGCTTCGTCGTCGTCACCGTCTTCGTCAACCCGCTCCAGTTCGGCGCGGGCGAGGACCTCGACCGCTACCCGCGCACCCTCGACGCCGACCTGGAGCTGGCCTTCGACGCGGGCGCGAGCGCCGTCTTCGCGCCCTCCGTCGACGAGGTCTACCCGGGCGGCGAGCCCCAGGTCCGGATCACCGCGGGACCCATGGGCGAGCGCCTCGAAGGCGCCTCGCGGCCCGGCCACTTCGACGGCATGCTGACCGTCGTCGCCAAGCTCCTCCACCTCACCGGCCCCGACCTGGCCTTCTTCGGCCAGAAGGACGCCCAGCAGCTGGCCCTGATCCGCCGCATGGCCCGCGACCTGAACTTCCCGGTCGAGATCGTCGGCGTGGAGACCGTCCGCGAGACCGACGGCCTCGCCCTCTCCAGCCGCAACCGCTACCTGTCGGCCGACGAGCGCCGCACCGCCCTCGCCCTGTCCCGCGCGCTCTTCGCCGCCGGCGACCGGCTCGCCGCCCAGGAGGCGCTCCGCGCGCGTGCCACCTCCCTGCCGGGCGCCCAGGGCCGGTCCGAGAACCGCGCCGAGGCGCTCTCGCGGCTCGGCGAGGCCCGGGCCGCCGCCGACGCCCACGCGGTCGCGCAGGCGGCCGAGGGCCGCCGCGCCGGGGCCGTACGGGCCGCGGCCCGCTCCGTCCTCGACGACGCGACGAGAGCCGACCCACCGCTCACCCTCGACTACCTGGCCCTCGTCGACCCGGCCGACTTCACCGAGGTCGCCGACGACCACGACGGAGAGGCGATCCTCGCCGTCGCCGCGCGCGTGGGGACCACGCGGCTCATCGACAACATCCCCCTGACCTTCGGAGCCACCAAGTGACCGGAATACGGCTGCACGCGCCCGCGCCGGGCTGGGCCATCGACGCCGACGTCGTCGTGGTCGGCTCCGGTGTCGCGGGCCTGACCGCCGCCCTGCGCTGCACCGCCGCCGGGCTCCGCACGGTCGTCGTCACCAAGGCACGCCTCGACGACGGCTCCACCCGCTGGGCCCAGGGCGGCATCGCCGCAGCGCTCGGCGAGGGCGACACCCCCGAGCAGCACCTCGACGACACCCTCGTCGCCGGTGCCGGGCTCTGCGACGAGCGGGCCGTGCACGCCCTCGTCACCGAGGGCCCGGACGCCGTCCGCCGCCTCATCGAGACCGGCGCCGACTTCGACAAGACCGCCGACGGCGAGATCGCGCTGACCCGCGAGGGCGGCCACCACCGCCGCCGGATCGCGCACGCGGGCGGGGACGCCACCGGCGCCGAGATCTCCCGCGCCCTGGTCGAGGCGATACGGGACCGGGGCGTGCGCACCATCGAGCACGCCCTCGTCCTCGACCTCCTGACGGACGCCGAAGGCCGTACGGCGGGCGTGACCCTGCACGTCATGGGCGAGGGGCAGCACGACGGCGTCGGCGCCGTCCACGCGCCCGCGGTGGTCCTCGCCACCGGCGGCATGGGCCAGGTCTACTCCGCCACCACCAACCCGGCCGTCTCCACCGGCGACGGCGTCGCCCTCGCCCTGCGCGCCGGGGCGGAGGTCTCCGACCTGGAGTTCGTCCAGTTCCACCCGACGGTGCTCTTCCTCGGCGTCGGCTCCGAGGGCCAGCAGCCGCTGGTCTCCGAGGCGGTACGGGGCGAGGGCGCCCACCTGGTCGACGCGGACGGGGTCCGCTTCATGACCGGGCAGCACGAGCTGGCCGAGCTGGCGCCCCGGGACATCGTCGCCAAGGCGATCATGCGCCGGATGCAGGAGCACGGCACCGAGCACATGTACCTCGACGCCCGCCACTTCGGCGCCGAGATGTGGGAGCAGCGCTTCCCCACGATCCTCGCCGCCTGCCGCGCCCACGGCATCGACCCGGTGACGGAGCCCATCCCGGTCGCCCCCGCCGCCCACTACGCCTCCGGCGGCATCCGCACGGACCTCCGCGGCCGTACCACCGTCCCCGGCCTGTACGCGTGCGGAGAGGTCGCCTGCACGGGCGTCCACGGCGCCAACCGCCTGGCCTCGAACTCCCTCCTGGAGGGCCTGGTCTTCGCCGAGCGGATCGCCGAGGACATCACGGGCGCCGCCCCGCGCGTGCCGGGCGCCCCGGTGCCGCACCCGGCTCCGGTGACCCTGCCGCTGCCCGTGGCGGGCGCCAGGACCCGTATCCAGCGGATCATGACCGCCGGCGCGGGCGTGCTGCGCTCCGAGGCCAGCCTGCGGGAGGCCGCCGAGGCCCTCGACGCACTGCACAGTGACGCCCTCGTCGGCGGCACCGACGACACCAAGGCCGGCGAGCCGGGCGTGGACTCCTGGGAGACCACCAACCTGCTGTGCGTCGGCCGGGTCCTGGTCGCCGCCGCCCGCCGCCGCGAGGAGACCCGCGGCTGCCACTGGCGCGAGGACCACCCGGACCGCGACGACACGGACTGGCGCCGCCATCTCGTCGTACGCCTCGCGCCGGAGCGGACCCTCGACGTCCGGACGACCGCCACGCACGACTTTCCCCCCACCGCCGATGCCCCCAGGGAGCCGAAGTGACCACGCCCGAGGAAGCCCGTCCCGAGCCCGTGGACGTCCCTCTGATCCAGATCAACACGGTCTCCTCCGACGAGCCCGACGGCTGCGGTGACGACTGTGCCTGCGGCGGCGCGGAGGAGTTCGAGTGCGGGCTCGACCCCGCGCTCGCCGAGCTCCTCGCCGACGCCGGGCTCGACCCCGTCCAGGTCGAGGACATCGCCCACCTCGCGATCGCCGAGGACCTCGACGGCGGCGTCGACGTGACGACCGTGGCGACCGTCCCCGAGGACGCCGTCGCCACCGCCGACTTCACCGCCCGCGAGGCGGGTGTCGTCGCCGGTCTGCGGGTCGCGGAGGCCGTGCTCTCCATCGTGTGCGCGGACGAGTTCGAGGTCGAGCGGCACGTCGAGGACGGCGACCGGGTCGAGGCCGGGGACGTGCTCCTGAGCGTCACCGCCCGCACCCGCGACCTGCTCACCGGCGAGCGCAGCGCGCTCAACCTCCTGTGCCGCCTCTCCGGCATCGCCACCGCCACGCGCGCGTGGGCGGACGCCCTGGAGGGCACGAAGGCCGCGGTCCGCGACACCCGGAAGACGACGCCGGGCCTGCGCGCCCTGGAGAAGTACGCGGTCCGCTGCGGCGGCGGCGTCAACCACCGCATGTCGCTCTCCGACGCGGCCCTGGTGAAGGACAACCACGTGGTGGCGGCCGGCGGCGTGGCCGAGGCCTTCAAGGCCGTGCGCGAGCTGTTCCCCGAGCTGGCGATCGAGGTCGAGGTCGACACCATGGACCAGGTCCGCGAGGTCCTGGAGGCGGGCGCCGACCTGATCCTGCTCGACAACTTCACCCCCGCCGAGACCGCGGAGGCCGTCGCCCTCGTCGCGGGCCGCGCGGTCCTGGAGTCCTCGGGCCGGCTGACCCTGGAGAACGCGGCGGCGTACGCGGCGACCGGCGTGGACTACCTGGCCGTCGGCGGGCTCACCCACTCCTCCCCGATCCTCGACATCGGCCTGGACCTGCGCGAGGTGCGGGCCTGATGCTGCTCACCATCGACGTCGGCAACACGCACACGGTCCTCGGCCTCTTCGACGGGGACGAGATCGTCGAGCACTGGCGGATCTCCACCGATCCGAGCCGCACCGCCGACGAGATGGCGGTCCTGCTCCAGGGCCTCATGGGCATGCACCCGCTGCTCGGCGTCGAGCTGAGCGACGGCATCGAGGGGATCGCCATCTGCGCGACGGTCCCCTCGGTGCTGCACGAGCTGCGCGAGGTCACGCGGCGGTACTACGGGGACGTGCCGGCGGTCCTGGTGGAGCCGGGCGTCAAGACGGGCGTCCCGGTCCTCACGGACAACCCCAAGGAGGTCGGCGCGGACCGCGTGATCAACGCGGTCGCCGCCGTCGAGCTCTACGGCGGCCCGGCGATCGTCGTCGACTTCGGTACGGCGACGACGTACGACGCGATCACCCTGCGCGGCGAGTACGCGGGCGGGGCCATCGCGCCGGGCATCGAGATCTCGGTCGAGGCGCTCGGGGTCAAGGGGGCCATGCTCCGCAAGATCGAGCTGGCCCGGCCGCGCAGCGTCATCGGCAAGAACACGGTCGAGGCGATGCAGTCGGGCATCGTCTACGGCTACGCGGGCCAGGTCGACGGCGTGGTCGCCCGGATGAAGCGGGAGCTCGTCGGCCCGAACGGCGACCCGTCGGACGTGACGGTGATCGCGACCGGCGGTCTCGCGCCGATGGTCCTCGCCGACTCCAAGGAGATCGACGAGCACGAGCCCTGGCTGACCCTGATCGGCCTGCGCCTGGTCTACGAGCGGAACGTCGCCCGCATGTGAGGCCCCCGGCGGGCCCATCCCGCCGGGCCTCCGCCGGGCCTCCAGCCGGGCCGACACCCGCCCGCCGACCCTCCCCACCGACCAGCCCTCCCGTCGACGCGCCGCAATGATCGCTAAGAGAAAATTGTCCGATTAGCGCGTATCGTCGCCCCATGCCCACGCCATACGGATCCCGCGGCGGCATGGCGTTCAGCGCGGACGAGCTGCGTGTGCTCCGCCGTGCTCTCGCCGTCGCCCTCCACCCCGCCCCCCTCCAGGACGAGGACGTCCAGGACGCGCTGCTCCTGGCCGAATCCGTGGACGAAGCCGTACGCGAGGCCGGCCGCCTCCGCGCGTTCCTCCTCGACGACCTGGTCCGCTACCGCGAGGCTCTGCCCGGGTCCCTCAGCGGCTATCTGGAGCTGCTCCAGGACGCGATCGCCGCCGGGTACGACCCGGCGGCCGACGACCTCGCCGCCCTCCGTGCCCTGCGCCGCAACCCCGCCGCCGCCGCGCTGCTCGCCCGCTGCCAGATCCTCGCCGAGCGCTCCGTACGCGCGCGCCTGGCCCGGGTCTCCCAGGCCACCACCACTCCCGCGGCCGCAGCTCCCCGGCCGCGGCGGCTGCTCGCCCTGCCCGGCGGGCGCGCGGCGGGAGACGAGCCCAAGCCGAAGCCGCCCGCGCCGGCCGAGAAGCCGGTCCCCAAGCCCTCCGAGGTGTTCCCGCCGCGCCGGAGGCCCGTACCCCCGCCCCCGCCCGAGGAACGGGTCGCGGGCTAGCTACCCTGGTCGCATGGACTACGTATCCGCGCTCCTGCCCCCCGTCGTGATGGCCGCCTTCTTCATCGGTCTCGTCGTCACGATCGTCAAGAGCCAGGGCGGCACGAACAAGGCCAAGGAGGACGCCGTCGTCGACGCCGCCCTCGCCCGCGCCGAGACCACGCGCCAGGCGGACGGCACCGCCACCTCCTGAGGTCCACTGCCCCCGGACGTACGACCCCCTCGCGGTCGTACGTCCTTTTTGTTGCGTTTCTTTCCGTCAAATGACTGCCCCGTGGACGGTTTGCGTTCTAAAGTGACGTTGTGCCCCGTCCTTTGGGAGAGCTCGAAGACGCCGTCATGACGCGCGTCTGGCAATGGAACCGTCCGGTGACCGTCCGGGAAGTTCTGGAGGACCTCCAGCAGGAACGGTCCATCGCCTACACCACCGTCATGACCGTCATGGACAATCTCCACCAGAAGGGCTGGGTCCGCAGAGAAGTCGAGGGCCGGGCCTATCGATATACGGCGGTCTCCACCCGCGCCGCATACGCGGCCGCGCTGATGAACGAGGCATGGGCCCGGAGCGACAACCCCGCCGCGGCGCTCATCGCCTTCTTCGGCATGATGTCGCAGGACCAGCGCGCGGCCCTGAACGACGCCATCCGTATCGTCCAGGGGGATACCCCGCTCACGGCCCCGCCCGAGGAGGGCGCCGAGGAAACCGGGCCCCCGGAGCGATAGCGTCCCCCCATGTCGCCGTCTGCTTCCCCGGCCGCCTCCGCCGCCTCCGCCAAAGCCGTCACCGTTCGCAGGGCCCGCACCGGAGATGTCGCCGCCGTCCGCCGTCTCGTCGATCCGTTCGTGCGCCGCGGCATCCTGCTCGACAAGGCGACCGTCACCCTTTACGAGTCCATCCAGGAGTTCTGGGTGGCGGAACGCGACGAGGACGCCACCGTCGTCGCTTGCGGTGCCCTCCATGTGATGTGGGAAGACCTCGCGGAAGTCCGTACTCTCGCCGTCGATCCCGAGTTCAAGGGAGCCGGCGTCGGCCATCAGGTGCTGGACAAGTTGTTGCACACGGCCCGATGGCTCGGTGTGCGGCGGGTATTCTGCCTGACCTTCGAAGTGGACTTCTTCGCGAAGCACGGCTTCGTCGAGATCGGCGAGACACCGGTCGACGGAGATGTCTACAGTGAGCTCCTCCGTTCCTATGACGAGGGAGTCGCCGAGTTCCTCGGTCTCGAACGAGTGAAGCCGAACACCTTGGGCAACAGCCGGATGCTTCTGCACCTGTGAGCCGGAACCCTATGTCCGAATCGCGCACGTTTCCCGCGTTGCCGGGGTTCTGAACCTCTGCCAAGGGTTTGTGTTTTTCCGGGAAAAGCGGTTTCCTTTCCGCGTACTGCATTTTCGATGAAAGGAAATCCGGTGGCACAGAAGGTTCAGGTCCTTCTTGTCGACGACCTCGACGGTGTCGAGGCCGACGAGACCGTGACGTTCGCGTTGGACGGCAAGACCTACGAGATCGACCTCACCGCCGCCAACGCGGAAAAGCTCCGTGGCCTGCTCGAGCCGTACACCAAGAGCGGTCGTCGCACCGGTGGCCGCACCACCGGCGGACGCGGCAAGGGCCGCGCCGTGGCGACGGGCAGCCCGGACACCGCGAAGATCCGCGCGTGGGCCAAGGACAACGGCTACAACGTGAACGACCGCGGCCGCGTGCCCGCCGACATCAAGGCGGCCTACGAGGACGCGAACCGCTGAGGCGAGAGCTGCTGAGGCGCCGGCCCCAGGGTCCGGGCACTCAGCAGCCGCACCCGATGGCACTCCGCGGCAGCGGCGGCCACGAGACGCACCAGGCAGGGGGCGCCCGCACCGCCCCACGGCGCGGACCGCAGCGCCGGCAGCGAGGACTCGACCTCGTGGCCCGGTGCCGGGGCCCGCAGCCACACGGCGTCGCCCGGCGTGCCGGATCCGCCCCGCCCCGGGAGAAGGGGCGCGGTCATCCGGCCGCCGGCGCCCAGGGCCGCGAGATCGAGCGAGATCCCGCCCCACTCCAGCCAGTCGAGCAGGCCCGGTAGCTCCTCCGCGCTCCCCGCGGCCACGAGCAGCCGCATCCGGCGCCCCAGCAGGGCCACCGGTCCCGTGGCGGGGCCCAGCCGGCGCAGCACACCACGGCCGGCCGACGCGGGCAGCTCGAGGACGTCGAAGCGCAGCCCCGTGACGAGCTGCAGCGGGGGGCCGGCCACCGTCGCCCAGCCGAGCTCGTGCTCGTACCACCACGCCGGACCACCGTCGAGCGGCGTGCGGGGAAGCGGGACGGTGAAGGCCATGCCCGGGGAACTCCCACGGGGGTGCGTTGGTTACGCCCAGCGGTGACCCACCGTCTCCCTCCGGACGCGCAAAGTGTCCGGGATGGGGCGTACGAGTGCGTTCGGGAGCGCAAGGGTGTTCGCTGGTAGCGGAGGGAACCGGGGTGCGCCGCATGGAGTGTCAGTGCTTACGGGTAAGACATTCCTAGTGGAGAGGGGCGAGTCGCGGGCTTCGGCGTCTCACGTTCGCCATCGGCGTACTGAAGGCGTGGCTAACTACTTGGCCTGCGGGAACATCGTCTCGCACCATCGGGTTGGAGCATTTGTCGGCTGTTCGGCAGCAGGTCTCCCCGCTGAAGAGGGGGTGATCCGGACGGATGTCGGCAGTTGGAATGAGCGGTCCCCGCTTGCGGGACTAAGCTGCGGAAGGACAGGGAGGGGATCGACCCCTAACTGACTGACCGCTCTGAGGAGCGATTAACGATGTTCGAGAGGTTCACCGACCGCGCGCGGCGGGTTGTCGTCCTGGCTCAGGAAGAAGCCCGGATGCTCAACCACAACTACATCGGCACCGAGCACATCCTTCTGGGCCTTATCCATGAGGGTGAGGGTGTCGCCGCTAAGGCCCTGGAGAGCCTCGGGATTTCGCTCGAGGCGGTCCGCCAGCAGGTGGAGGAGATCATCGGGCAGGGGCAGCAGGCCCCGTCCGGGCACATCCCCTTCACCCCTCGCGCCAAGAAGGTCCTGGAGCTCTCGCTCCGTGAGGCCCTCCAGCTCGGCCACAACTACATCGGCACCGAGCACATCCTGCTCGGCCTGATCCGCGAGGGCGAGGGCGTCGCCGCCCAGGTCCTCGTGAAGCTGGGCGCCGACCTCAACCGGGTGCGGCAGCAGGTCATCCAGCTGCTCTCCGGCTACCAGGGCAAGGAAGCCGCCACCGCCGGCGGTCCTGCCGAGGGCACCCCCTCGACGTCCCTGGTCCTCGACCAGTTCGGCCGCAACCTCACCCAGGCGGCCCGCGAGTCCAAGCTCGACCCGGTCATCGGGCGCGAGAAGGAGATCGAGCGGGTCATGCAGGTGCTGTCCCGCCGCACCAAGAACAACCCGGTCCTCATCGGCGAGCCCGGCGTCGGCAAGACCGCCGTCGTCGAAGGCCTGGCGCAGGCCATCGTCAAGGGCGAGGTGCCCGAGACCCTCAAGGACAAGCACCTCTACACCCTGGACCTCGGCGCGCTGGTCGCCGGCTCCCGCTACCGCGGTGACTTCGAGGAGCGCCTGAAGAAGGTCCTCAAGGAGATCCGCACCCGCGGCGACATCATCCTGTTCATCGACGAGCTCCACACCCTCGTGGGTGCGGGCGCCGCCGAGGGCGCGATCGACGCCGCCAGCATCCTCAAGCCGATGCTGGCCCGCGGTGAGCTCCAGACCATCGGTGCCACCACGCTCGACGAGTACCGCAAGTACCTGGAGAAGGACGCGGCCCTCGAGCGCCGCTTCCAGCCCATCCAGGTCGCCGAGCCGTCGCTGCCGCACACGATCGAGATCCTCAAGGGTCTCCGCGACCGGTACGAGGCCCACCACCGGGTCTCCATCACCGACGAGGCCCTCGTCCAGGCCGCGACCCTGGCCGACCGGTACATCTCGGACCGCTTCCTCCCGGACAAGGCGATCGACCTGATCGACGAGGCCGGCTCCCGGATGCGCATCCGCCGGATGACCGCGCCGCCGGACCTCCGCGAGTTCGACGAGAAGATCGCCGGCGTCCGCCGCGACAAGGAGTCCGCGATCGACTCGCAGGACTTCGAGAAGGCCGCCTCGCTCCGTGACAAGGAGAAGCAGCTCCTCGCCGCGAAGGCCAAGCGCGAGAAGGAGTGGAAGGCCGGCGACATGGACGTCGTCGCCGAGGTCGACGGCGATCTGATCGCCGAGGTCCTCGCGACCGCCACCGGCATCCCGGTCTTCAAGCTGACCGAGGAGGAGTCCAGCCGCCTGCTCCGCATGGAGGACGAGCTCCACAAGCGGGTCATCGGGCAGAAGGACGCCGTCATCGGCCTCTCGCGGGCCATCCGCCGTACGCGTGCCGGTCTGAAGGACCCGAAGCGCCCCGGTGGCTCGTTCATCTTCGCCGGTCCGTCCGGTGTCGGTAAGACCGAGCTTTCGAAGGCGCTCGCCGAATTCCTCTTCGGCGACGAGGACGCGATGATCTCCCTCGACATGTCGGAGTTCAGCGAGAAGCACACGGTTTCCCGTCTCTTCGGTTCGCCGCCCGGATACGTCGGCTACGAAGAGGGCGGCCAGCTCACCGAGAAGGTGCGCCGCAAGCCGTTCTCCGTCGTCCTCTTCGACGAGGTCGAGAAGGCCCACCCCGATATCTTCAATTCCCTTCTCCAGATCCTGGAGGACGGTCGCCTGACCGACTCCCAGGGCCGGGTCGTGGACTTCAAGAACACGGTCATCATCATGACGACCAACCTCGGGACCAGGGACATCTCGAAGGGCTTCAACCTGGGCTTCGCCGCCCAGGGCGACACGAAGTCCAACTACGAGCGGATGAAGGCGAAGGTCAGCGACGAGCTGAAGCAGCACTTCCGCCCGGAGTTCCTCAACCGTGTGGACGACGTCATCGTCTTCCCGCAGCTGACCCAGGACGACATCCTCCAGATCGTCGACCTGATGATCAGCCGGGTGGACGACCGCCTCAAGGACCGGGACATGGGCCTCGAGCTCTCCCAGTCCGCGAAGGAGCTGCTCGCCAAGAAGGGCTACGACCCCGTGATGGGCGCCCGTCCGCTCCGCCGGACGATCCAGCGCGAGATCGAGGACACGCTGTCGGAGAAGATCCTCTTCGGCGACCTGCGCCCCGGTCACATCGTGGTCGTGGACACGGAGGGCGAGGGCGAGGAGCGTGCCTTCACCTTCCGCGGCGAGGAGAAGACGGCCCTGCCGGACGCCCCGCCGATCGAGGCGACGGGCGGCACGGGCCCGAACCTGTCGAAGGACGCGTGACGCACGCGCTGAGCGTGTAGCGCGGTGAGGGGCGGCCCCGGAACCTGATCGGTTCCGGGGCCGCCCCTTTTCGTCGGCCGGACCGACCACGCGACGGCGTCGGCCGCCTCAGATGCGGATCTCCACCGTGGGGGCGAGCTTCTCGGCGCCGAGGAACCGGCCGCCGACGCCCACGACGGAGCCGAGGCCCGTCAGGGACGCCAGCGGCGTGAGGTCGTACGTGTGCCGTTCGAGGTCGCCGAGGAGCCTCAGCTGGACCAGGGCGGGGAAGGTCCGGGCGATGACGTCCAGGGAGGTGGCCTCGGCGTCGCAGTGCACGTACAGCATCTCCGTCCGCGGCAGCCGCAGCGTCGCCGGCATGTCGGCCACGGTCCTCGCGTGCACCACGAGGAACGAGAGCCCGTCCAGGGCGGCCAGCGCGTCCCAGGCCTCCTCGGGCGCCGTCGCGTTGCCGTAGATCTCCAGCGCGTGGAGGCCGGTCAGCCGGCGGAGGAAGCCGAGCCCCCCTTCGGGGTAGCCGATCACCGTGAGGGTGTCCAGCGCGTTCCCCGCGGGGAGAGGGTCCACGAACCGGGCGAGGGACCCCGGGATCTGCAGGCTCCGCGCCCCGCCGATCACCTCGCGCAGCAAGGCCATGCCGTGGGCGCTGAGGCCCGGCCGCAGGTCCAGGCCCTGGGGGCGCAGACCGAGGCGCACGATCTCCGCGGCCTGCTCGTCGGAGACGACGGTGAAGTCGAGGAGGCGCGAGTCGAGCCGGGAGATGATCTGCTCCGCGTAGGCGGCCGTCGGGAACCGGGACCATCCCCACATCAGCTGGGAGCGGACCGCCAGGTACGGATGCTCGGTGAACCGGGTGAGGTAGGGCAGCGCGGCGTCCTGGGTGATGTGGGTCGCCGTGATCACCACGTCCAGGGCCGCCTCGTCGTCCAGGCCCTCCGGCCCCGGCAACAGGTCCAGGACCGCTCGTCCCACCGAAGCCAGCTCCCGCGCCTCCTCCGGGCCCCGCGGCGGGATCACCTCCGCCGTGCGCGCCAGGATCCGTTCCCGGATCTCCGGCGCCACCTCCGTCGCGTGGTCGAGGGCCGTCGCCGCCAGCACCAGCACACGGAGCTGGGTGCGGCGGTCCGGCGCCGCGTCCGCCGCCTCAAGGAGCTCCCCGAGGATCTCGGCGCACTCGCGCGGCCTCGCGTGCCCGACGGCCATGCGTATGACGTCCTCCCACTGGTCGTCCGCCGCGTGCCGGACGAGGACCCCGATGTCCCACCGGTCCACGAGGGCCTTCGCCGCCAGGTAGTCCTGGAAGGTGCGGTGGACGAAGTCGACCGTGTCCACGGTCGGCTCCCGCAGCAGGCCACTGCGGTGCAGCAGGTGCGTGAAGACCGCGCCCGCGTCGTAGCCCGCCGCCTCCGTGATCGCCGGGACGGCCTCCCGTACGACCGACTCCGCGCGCTCACGGTCCATCGTCGTCCGGCCGTTGAGCGTCAGCCAGTAGGCGAGGCGCTGGATCAGCTGGATCTGGGGTGCGTCGCCGAGATCGATGCCGTACGGGGTCCCCATGTCCCGTTCCCGGTCCCGGCGGGAGAGCAGCATCGACAGCGCCGCGTCGTACAGCGCCTTGCGGCCGCGCGGCAGGAAGCCGCGCCTGCCGTGGTGCAGGGCGCAGATCAGACCGCACATCAGCGGGTTGGTGGCGAGCTGGGCGACGTCCGGCGTCGTGCGGAGGGCGTCGAGGAGAGGCTGCTCGTACGGAGCCGCCTCCGGACCGGCGGCCCGGTGCCAGCGGTGGACGAAGGTGGCGACCTCGGTGGAGGACATCGGGGCGAGGGTCAGCTCGGCGAAGCCGTCCGGTGCGAGCCAGTCGTCGCGTACGGCGGTGGGGCGGGAGGTGACGAGCCAGCGGTTGCCGTCGTAGGAGTCGAGCAGATCGCGGAGCCAGCGGCGCGCCCGGTCGCGCTCGGCCTCGGGGATCTCGTCGATGCCGTCGACGAGGACCAGGCCGCGCCCGGCGGCGAGGACGCGGTCGGCCCAGCCGTCGGGCGGGGAGAGCGGGCAGCCGACGGCGGAGAGGAAGCGGTCGGGGGCGGGCAGCCGCTCGCCGTGGCGGGTGAGGGCGCGGAGGGGGAGGACGAAGGGGATGCGGTCGCGGAGGTACGCCATGTCACCTGTGCGGTCCTCGTGTGCGCTGTGGCCTGTGTGGTCCTCGTGCGCGGCGGCGGAGACCGCGAGCCACTGGACGAGGGTCGTCTTGCCGGAGCCGGCCGTGCCGCGCAGGAGCACCTTGTCGTGCTGGGCGAGGATCCGGTCGGCGCGGCCTTCGAGCAGGTCGCTCCGGCGGATGGTGATCTCGGCGGCGCCCAGGGCGGAGGTGGTGCGGGTGGCGACCAGGGCCTCGCGCGCCGCGGTCGGGTCGGCGCCCTCTCCGGTGCCCGGCGCCGTGCGGGCGAGCCACGGAGCGCCCGTCGCCTTCAGCGACAGGTAGGCCACGTCGAGCGGCCACTTCTCGGGCGCGTCCCGGAAGTCCACCCCGTAGATCGTCAGGCGGCCGTGCTTCTTGGCGAGGTGTGCCAGGTACCGCCGCTCGAACTCGGCGTCCCGTGCGTCCACCCGCGGTGTCCGGCGGATGATCTCGTCGATCTTCGCGATGAGTTCGGTCTGGCCGCGGGTCTGCTCGACCAGGGTGCGGGCGGTGAACGTGGAGCGCTGGGTGAAGAACTCCAGGATGTGGAGGCAGGCCCACTCGGTCATCGACTCCAGGTAGAGCACGGAGTCCACGGAGAGGCCGTCGGGCGCCGGCGCCGCCATGCGCAGCCGCCTGGCGAGGTCGCGGTGGCCGAGGCGTACGGCCTGGACGTCGTCCATGTCGAGGTCGCCGAGGGCGAGGAGCGTGGCCGCGAGGGTGGCGGTGACGGCCTCGGTCTCGTCGGCGGGGAACGGCGCCTCTCCCTGTCCACCGAGGGAGCGTTCGACCAGTGTCCCGGCGAGCTTGCGGACGTCCTTCTCCGTCAGCGTCCGCTTCTCGCCGCGGAAGGAGACGAGGGAGGAGAGCCGGACCTTGGGCGCCGTCCCCGTGAGCCCCGCCCCCGGGCCGTCACTGACCAGCAGTTTCTTCAGGAGTGGGCCGATCGCCGCCGAGGCCAGGCGCGCGCCGATGAGTGCCGGTTCCATGTGTGTCCCCCCGTGGGTCCCGAAGTGGTCAGCGTAGTGCGGGACGGCCTTCGGAGTGGCTCGGTCGCGTGACCCAGGTCCCATCCGGGGCCGGTGCCTGGTGACAAGGCGCACAGGCGTTTCGAGCGGTACTAGCCGGAATAGTGGCGACCTTTGGTGTCGGTTCGGGACGTTCAGGAGTGAACCGTCGGGACTTTGGTCCCGGAGGCCTCGAACCGGACTCCGTGCGGCGTTTTCGGCGGTTCCGGACAGGGGTGACATGCGGATAAACCGCTTCTCTTGTGTAGGTATGTCCGATTTCGAAGGAGGGTCGCACGGTCGTCAAGGGCTGAACTTCCGGGGAGATCGCTACGACGGCATGTCGTAGATGGGGTGTTTTGGGATGGCTGGGGGTCCGGGTTACCAAGGATGAGCAAGCCAGCCCGGCGCAGCACCGTTCGCGTCGGGTCCCGTACTTCCCGGAGGTTTCCCCCGTATGTCGAAGCGCATGAACCCCGCCGCCCGTGTCACCGTCGTCGCTCTTGCCGCCGCCGGCCTGGGAGCGACGATGGTGACCGGAGCAGGGTCCGCCTTCGCCGCCGAGGGCAACGCCGCCGCCCCGGTCGCCGTCACCGCGTCCGCCGCCGTCGCCGCCCAGGCCGACGCCCAGGCGCACGTCGCCGCCCAGGTCGAGGCCGCTGCCGCGAAGGCCACGGCTGCCAAGCAGGCCGCCGCCGCCAAGCAGATCGCCGCCGCCAAGAAGGCCGCGGTCGTCAAGAAGGCCGCCACCAAGGCCGTCGCCGCCAAGAAGGCCCCGTCCTGGGTCAAGCCGGTCACGTCGTACACCCTGACCGCCAGCTACAACCAGGGCGGCGCCATGTGGGCCTCCAAGCACTCCGGCCAGGACTTCGCCGTCCCGGTCGGCACCCCGGTCAAGGCCGCGGGCTCGGGCACCGTCGTGAAGGCCGGCCCGAACGGCGGCGGCGACGGCCCCGCGTACGGGAACGCGATCGTCGTCAAGCACGCCAACGGCACGTACTCGCAGTACGCCCACCTGTCGAAGATCAAGGCGCACGTCGGCCAGAAGGTCGCCGCCGGTCAGCAGATCGCCCTCTCGGGCAACACCGGCAACTCCTCCGGCCCGCACCTGCACTTCGAGATCCGTACGACCCCGAACTACGGCTCCGCCGTGAACCCGGCCGCCTTCCTGCGGACCCACGGCGTCTCCATCTGAGCCGTACGAACAGACTTCATGAGGCCCCGTGGGCCTGATTGAGCAGATCGAGGGCGACCTCGAGGGTGGCCCTGTGCTTCTCCTCGGGGTCGCCCTCGATGTTCTGCGTGAAGAACGTGCCCGCGTGCAGCGTGAAGATCGCGCTGACGCAGCGGACCTTGTCCACCATCGTGAAGTCCGGCTCCTGGATCAGGCCGGTCAGCGTGATCATGCGTTCCTTGAAGGTGAGGCCGACGCTGAGCTCGCGGACCGTGGCCTGGTTCTCCTGCATGAAGCGGAAGAGCGGGGCGGCCGCGCGCAGCGCCACCTGGTAGCGGCGCAGCACCTCCTGCCGGGTCTCCAGGGTGCGGGGCTGTTCCTGCGCCCAGGTGATCAGCTCGTCCATGGGCCGGGTCAGGTCCTCGAAGATCCCGATGAGGATGTCTTCCTTGGTCTTGAAGTGGTAGTAGAGCGCCGCTTTGGTGACGTCGAGGCGTTCCGCGATCTCGCGCAGCGAAGTCTTCTCGTAGCCCTGCTCGGCGAAGAGGTCGAGGGCCACGTCCTGGATGCGCTGGCGGGTGTTGCCTCGGGCCATGGCTGCTCTCCACTTTCCAGAAAACTTACTTGACGCCCGGCTAGTTACCGGCCTACCGTCCTCAGTGTAGTAACTAGCCGGGCGGCAAGTAAGGGACCGAGATGACGACGCAAGCCACAGCGAAGCCAGCGCAGGGGGAGTCGGAGCAGCAGCCACGCAGTGTCCGCGTCGTCCTCCTCGCCCTGATGATCGCGATGCTCCTCGCGATGCTGGACAACATGATCATCGGCACCGCGATGCCGACGATCGTCGGCGAACTCGGCGGTCTGGAGCACCTCTCCTGGGTCGTCACCGCCTACACCCTGGCCACCGCCGCCTCCACCCCCCTCTGGGGCAAGGTCGGCGACATGTTCGGCCGCAAGGGCGTCTTCCTCGTCTCGATCGTGATCTTCCTGATCGGCTCGGCGCTCAGCGGCATGGCCCAGGACATGGGCCAGCTCATCGGCTTCCGCACCGTCCAGGGCCTCGGCGCCGGCGGTCTCATGGTCGGCGTGATGGCGATCATCGGCGACCTGATCCCGCCCCGCGAGCGCGGCAAGTACCAGGGCATGATGGCCGGCGTGATGGCCCTCGCCATGATCGGCGGCCCCCTCGTCGGCGGCACCATCACCGACCACTGGGGCTGGCGCTGGTCCTTCTACATCAACCTGCCGCTCGGCGCCGTCGCCCTCGCCATGGTCACCACCGTCCTTCACCTGCCGAAGAAGCAGCGGGCCAAGGGCACCCGGATCGACTTCCTCGGCGCCGCACTCCTCACCGTCGGCATCACCGCCATCGTCCTGGTCACCACCTGGGGCGGTACGGAGTACGCCTGGGGTTCCGCCACGATCATCGGCCTCGCGGTCGGCGGCGCCGCCGCACTCGCCGCCTTCCTCCGGGTGGAGACCCGCGCGAGCGACCCGATCATGCCGCTGCACATCTTCCGCAGCCGCAACTTCACCATGATGTCCCTGATCGGCTTCATCGCGGGCTTCGTGATGTTCGGCGCGGTCCTCTACCTGCCGATCTTCCAGCAGTCCGTCCAGGGCGCCTCCGCGACCAACTCCGGTCTGCTGCTCCTGCCGATGCTGCTCGCGATGATGTTCGTCTCGCTGCTCGTCGGCCGGTTCACCACCAGCACCGGCAAGTACAAGATCTTCCCGATCGTGGGCGGCGCCCTCATGACGGCCGGTCTCCTCCTGCTCTCCACGATGGACACCGACACCTCGCGGCTGACCTCCGGCATCTACATGGCGCTCCTCGGCGCCGGCATGGGCTTCCTCATGCAGATCACCATGCTGGTCGCCCAGAACAGCGTCGAGATGAAGGACATGGGCGTCGCCTCGTCCTCCACCACCCTCTTCCGGACGCTCGGCTCCTCCTTCGGCGTCGCGATCATGGGCGCGCTCTTCACGAGCCGCGTCCAGGACGAGATGGCGGCGCGCGGCGGGTCCGGGCTGACCGACCGGACCGCCCAGCTCGACGCGGCGAGCCTGGCCAAGCTGCCGGAGGCGCTCCGCGAGGCCTACCAGCACGCCGTGGTCTCGGGCACGCACGGCGCCTTCCTGGTCGCCGCCGGGGTCTCCGTCCTCGGCTTCGTCCTCGCCTTCTTCGTCAAGGAGGTGGTGCTCCGCGGCGCCGGCCCGGCGACCCCGAAGGCACCGGGCGACGACAACGCGAAGGTCGCCGAGACGGTGTGACGGCGGGCTGAAGCGGTACGAAGGTGGGGCCGGCCCCGGAACAGGGGCCGGCCCCACCGGCGTATCCCCGGATGCCGTCAGGGCCAGTCAGGAGCAGGGGCAGGCCCCACCGGCGTATCCCGAAGGCCGTCAGGGCCGGCCCCACCGGCGTACCCCCGACCGCCGTCAGGTCCGGCCGGCCCCCTCCGTACCCCCGACCGGGGTCAGTCGCCGTCCTCAGCCCGGCGGCAGCCGCAGCATCGGGAAGCTGCCCGTGTTCGTCGGCGCGTGGTCCGGCAGCCACAGCACCGCGATGGCGCCGCCCACCCCGTTCGGCGCCCCCTCGGAGGCCACGTTCCGGAAGGTCAGCCGGGCGCCGAGGACCCGGGCCTGGCCCGCCGCGATCGTGAGGCCCAGGCCGTGCCCCTGACCCGCGCGGTCGCTCGACCCCGTACGGAACCGGCTCGGGCCCTCCTTGAGGAGCGCCTCGGGGAAACCGGGCCCGTGGTCGCGGACACGGACGACCCGCCCCTCGACCGTGACCTCCACCGACGGCCTGCCGTGCTTGGCGGCGTTCGCGAGGAGATTGCCCAGGACGCGTTCCAGTCGCCGCGGGTCGGTGTTCACCCACGACTCGTGGACGACCCGGACGACGACCTCCGGGTCGAGGGCCCGAACCCGCCGCTCCACGAACTCGCCGAGCGCGATCTCCTGGAGCTCCGCCCGCTCGGACGCGCTGTCCAGACGCGCCACCTCCAGAACGTCCTCGACCAGCGTCCGCATCGCCTGCGCCCGGTCCCGTACGAGCTCCGTCGGCCGCCCCGGCGGAAGCAGCTCGGCCGCCGTGAGCAGCCCCGTCACCGGGGTGCGCAGCTCGTGCGCGATGTCCGCGGTGACCCGCCGCTCGGCCTCGATCCGCTCGTTGAGGGCGTCGGTCAGGGCGTCGACCGCCCACGCCAGGTCGTCGGTCTCGTCCCGGACGACCCCGCCGACGGCCTCCCTGACCCGTACGTCCGTGTTCCCCTGTGCGACCCGGCCGGCCGCGACGGCGGCCTTCCGCAGCCGCCGCGAGAGCTGCCCGCCGATGAGCACACCGAGCGCGCAGCCGCCGAAGACCACCGATACCGAGCCGATGACGAGGGCACGGTCCAGATCGTTCATGATCGTCGCGCTGCGGTCGGCGAAGGGGATGTGCAACGAGAGCACGTCGCCGTTGGCGAGCGGCACGGCCGCCCACACGTCGGGCGGCCCGCCGTGCCGGTGCTCCTGCACGAACGTGCCACGCCGCTTGTCCCGCATCAGCTGGTCGAGCTGGGCCGGCAGCGAGGGGTCGTTGATCTTCGTGCCGAAGCGCGGTTCCTTCGGCTTCGACGTCTCGTACAGCCGCTGCGCGAAGAGCAGCCGCTCCATCTGCACCTCGCGCGCGTTGTCGAGCATCGAGATGCGGGCGGCGTTGTGCACGACGACGCTCAGGGTGACCGCGATCAGCGCGCCGACCGCCGCGATGGCGACGGCGATCTTCCAGCGGACGCCGGTACGGAGGGGGAGCAGCTTCACACCGGGCCCTAGCTCTTGAGCTTGTAGCCGAAGCCGCGGACCGTCTCGATCCTGTCCTGGCCGATCTTGGCGCGCAGCCGCTGCACATGGACGTCCACGACCCGGGTGTCGCCGCCCCAGCCGTAGTCCCAGACCCGCTCCAGGAGCTTGTCCCGGGACAGCACGGTGCCGGGCGCGGACGAGAACTCCAGGAGCAGCCGCATCTCGGTCGGGGTCAGGGCGACCGGCGCCCCGCCCTTGCGGACCTCCATGCCCTCGGTGTCGACCTCCAGGTCACCGAAGACGAGGAGTCCGCCGTCGCCCGGCGCCTCGTCACCGCGGTCACCGGCGCCGCCCGCGTGGCCGAAACGGCGCAGCACGGCGCGGATACGGGCCATCAGCACGGAGCCGTCGAAGGGCTTGGTGACGTAGTCGTCGGCCCCCGCCTCGAGACCGAGGACGACGTCGATCGAGTCGGCACGCGCCGACAGCATGATCACCGGGACGGTCGACTCGTCACGGATGCGCCGGCAGAGGCTGACCCCGTCCATGCCCGGCAGCATCACGTCGAGCAGGGCGATGTCCGGCCGCTGCGCCCGGAAGGCGTCCAGGCCGGAGAGCCCGTCGGGCATGGCGGTGACACGGAAGCCGTCCCGCTCGAGGGCGAGCTGGGTGGCCTCACGGATGACGTCGTCGTCCTCGACGAACAGGACATGGGTCTCGGCCATCGTGCGTGCCCTCCGGGTCTGTGCGCTGCTTCTGTACTGCGGGGATCGGCTGTGTACTCGCGGGGGTCGGCTCTGTACTGCGGCGGCCGGTTCAGTGGGTGGGGGCCTCGCTCGGCGCGGGCTCCGCGACGCCACCGTCGCCGACGGCCCGGCTGTAGTCGTTGTGCACCCAGTCGTGCTGGGTGAACCTGGTCCCCGACCAGCGGTACGTGATCACGTCCTCGCCCGAGGGGTACGCGACCGGGTCGCCCTTCGCGTACACCTGCTTGGTGACGACGAGCTCGCCCCGGTCGATCGTGGCGTAGACCGCAGCGTCCTCCGCCATGAAGACGTTCTCGTACCGGTCGCTCTGCTTCCGGTAGACGTACGTGCCGATGCCGACGGCATCACCGCAGGTCATCACGTTGACGACGACGTCGGGGGAGGGCGCGTTCGTGAGGTTGCCGTAGGAGGCGTCCACCGGGTAGGCGTCCGCGACGCACGGCTTCAGATCGGTCTTGAGCCGCTCGCCGATCTTCGGGTCGGCCTTGAGCAGCGCGATCGGGTCCACCCGCTCGGCGGACTGCTGCCCGCCGCCGGCGGAGGGGGAGGGGGTGGGCGGCGCCGCGGCCACGTCGTGGGTGCCCGCCGCGCCCTCGTCGCGGGAGCCGGTGCCGCCGGTGGAGCAGGCGGCCATGGACAGGCCGACGGCGACGAGCCCGGCCGCCGCCGTGATGCTCGCCGCCTTGACGGTACGGCGCCGACGGCGGCGCCCGGTCCCGTGGGGGCCGTCGCCGCCGCTGTGTCCGCTGCCGCTGCCGTCGTCGTGTCCGTGTCCGGTTCCGTCGCCGTCGTGCCTGCCGTGGCCGCCGGGCCCGTCCTCGTCGTGTCTGCTGCCGTCGGCTTCGCCGTCTAGGCCGCGCACCGCTCCCGCTCCCGTTCGTCGCCTCGTACGGTCGTCCGCTCTCCGGTCCGCCCCAGGGCGCGGGCGTCGAGGTCACGGCTCTCCAGCTCCTGACGGAGCCGGGCGAGCGCGCGGTGGAGCGTGGACTTCACCGTACCCGTCGACATGCCGAGCGCCGCCGCCGTCTCCTCCGTGCTCATCTGTTCCCAGTGGCGCAGGACGACGACGCTGCGCTGCTTCGGCGCGAGCACCTTGAGGACGTCCATGAGGAGGGCCCGGTCGGCGTGCTGCTCGGTCGGGTCGTCGCCGCAGGCGTCGGGCAGCTGCTCGGTGGGCACCTCTTCGAGCCTGCGGGAGCGCCACCACTCCGTCCGCGTATTGATCATGACCCGGCGCAGATAGGCGTCGGCCAGGGACTTGTCGGCGATGCCGTCCCAGCGCCCGAAGGTACGGGCGAGAGCCGTCTGGAGAAGGTCCTGGGCGTCGACGGGGTCGGCCACGAGACGCCGGGCGCTGCGCAGCAGCGCGTCCTGCCGCGTGCGTACGTACTCCTCGAAGTCGAGCACCTCGCCATGCCTCATCCGAACCGCCTCCGAACCCCGTGACCAGCTTGTTCCTCGTGTCGTGGACGACGCTACGGAGCGGTTGTCACGGGGTTGTGCGGGGCAGCCGTCGGTGGACGCACGGCTACCCATCGGTTGTGTAACAGCGGGCCGGAGGAGGTTTCGCGCGTATCGGAGGGCTCAGGGCTCAGGACGCAGGCCTCAGGGCACGGGGCCACGGGCCTCAGGCCACGGGACACGGCCCTCAGGACACAGGCAGCCGGTAGTACCCGTCGTCCAGCGGCTCGACGAGACCGTCCGCGACCAGACCGTCCAGGGCCCTGGTCCGCTGCACCGGTTCGTCCCAGACCGTGTCCAGGGCCGCCTGCGCCACCGGGTCCGCCGACTCCCGCAGCACCGCGAGGAGCCTGCCCCGGACCTGCCGGTCGGTCCCCGCGTACGTCTGGCCGCGCCGCGGCGGCCCGTCGTGGGCCGGCTTCCCGGAGAGCCGCCAGGCGCACCGCCCGGAGATCGGGCAGCGCCCGCAGTCCTCGTTCTTCGCCGTGCAGACCAGCGCGCCCAGCTCCATGGAGGCGGCGGCCCAGCGGGACGCCGTCGCCTCGTCCTCGGGCAGCAGGGCACGAGCGAGCCGCCGCTCGGCGGCCGTGGTCGCGTTCGGCGGGTACTGGACGCCGCTCGCCGCCCGCGCGAAGACCCGGCGCACGTTGGTGTCCAGGACCGCGTGCCGCTGCCCGTACGCGAAGGAGGCGACCGCGGCGGCCGTGTACTCGCCGATGCCGGGCAGTGCGAGCAGCTGACCGTGGTCGCTCGGTACGTCGCCGCCGTGCCGTTCCGTTATGGCCACGGCGGCCGCGTGCAGGCGCAGCGCCCGGCGCGGATAGCCGAGCCTGCCCCAGGCGCGGACCGCCTCGCCGGGAGCGTCGGCGGCCAGGTCGGCGGGGCGCGGCCAGCGCGCGAGCCACTGCTCGTACACCGGCATGACCCGGACGACCGGGGTCTGCTGGAGCATGAACTCGCTGACCATGACGCCCCACGCGCCGGCCTCGGCGCGGCGCCAGGGCAGGTCACGGGCGTGCCGGTCGAACCAGGCGAGGACGGGCCCGTGCAGCTCGGCGGGGGGCGTCGGGCCGGCGGCGGCGTCGGGGGCGCCGGTCGGGAGGGGAGCGTCGATGGAAGTCATGGCATCTCTGATCCTGGCACGTCCACGACGCGAACCGTACGCGCCGTGGCACGGGCGCCGGGGTGGCATCGCGTTGCGCGCCGAGGCGCGCACGCCGGGGTGGATATCCGCCAGGCCGGGCGCGGGGGCGACGCCGCACGCTCCGTACACGCGCGGAAACAGAGGCCGAGGCCGAGGTTGGATCCGATAGCCGATAGCCGATAGCCGGAGCCGGAGCCGAGGTCGGATCCGATAGCCGGAGGCCGAGCCGGAGCCGGAGCCGAGGTCGGATCCGATAGCCGGAGGCCGAGCCCGAGCCGCAGCCCGAGCCCGACCCGCTAACCGGAACCCGAGGCCCGGCCCAAACCCCCCACCGGCACCCGCTCAGCGCACGCCCTGGCCCGCTCGCTGGGGCTCCTCCGCGCGCGGGACCGCGTGCGTCCGGGGGCCGCGCCCCGCGCACCACACCACGGCCGAGCTCCGGCTCGACCGGGCCGTCTCCACCAGGGTGCCCACGGGCCTGACCGCAGCCCGCATGACAAGGAAGGCGACCAGGCCGCCGAGCAGCAGACCGACGGTCACGTCGTGCGGGTAGTGGACGCCGACGAAGACCCGGGAGAACGCCATGAGCAGCGCCATCGGCACGGTCAGCCAGACCATCCCGCGCCAGGACAGCGCGAGCGCGACCGCGGCGGCGCCCGCGATGGCCGAGTGGTTGCTGGGGAAGGACCAGTCGCCGTACGGCGGGCAGGTGACGAGCGAGACGGGCGCCCCGAGGACCGCACGGCACGGGCGTTCCTCGTCGACCAGCGACTTCAGCCCCTCGCTCACCACGTACCCGAACGCGGTGGCGAGCGGGGCGAGCAGCGCGAGCGCCATCACCCGGCTCGAACCCTCGCGGGAGCGCCACCACCCGGCCAGGAACAGCGCGCCGAACAGCAGCAGTCCGGCCTCGGTCCAGACCTCGGCGAGCCACTGGAACCAGTGGGGGGTGGAGTGGGCGAAGTCGGCGACGTCGAGATACAGACGATCGGAGAGGTCGAGGAGGGTGTTCATGGTGCACGACGCTAACCGGAATCCGGAGCCCTCCGCCCCGGGCCATCGGCCAGGGCGACCCCCGACGAAAGTGGGGGTCTCGCGATTCGGTCCGGTTCCCCCCGGTTTCGGGTGAGGTCGCGAGCGGCCCCGGCGCCGTTCCGCGAAAAGTTCCCGGACCGGACGGATGTGATCATCGGCAAAACTTGATGTCTCGGGCGGCGGGTGGGGCGGGAGTTGGGCCGGATCTCTCGTAAGGTTCGGGTCGTGGGATCTTTGCGCAATCCGGTCGGGCCGCTTCCCTCCACCATCTACTGGCGACGGAGGGCGGCGGCGGCGTGCCTGGTGGCGCTGCTCGCGCTCCTCGCCGTCTGGGCCGTCACCTCCGGTGACGGGGGCGGGAAGAAGTCGAACGACGCGGCCAACGGCTCGTCTCCCACCCCTCCCTCGATCACCCCCGGCCCCGTCGGCACGGGACCGGCGATCAGCCAACAGCCGGGCGGACGCGACGAGTCGGACGAGTCGGGCGACACCACCGGCTCCACCGGCGGCGCGACGGGAGGCAACGGCGGTACGGACGGCTCCGGTACGGACCCGGGCGCGGGCACCGACGCCGGTACGACCACGGGCACCACTACGGGCACGACCACCGGCACGACGGCCGGCACCGGTGACGGCGGCAAGAACGGCGACACCGACGGCGCGGGCGGCGACGGAGGCGCGGGCACCGGCGCGGGGCAGCAGCTGCCGGCCGATTCACCCCTTCCGAACTGCCAGGCCGGAGCACTGCAGTTGACGCTCCGCAGCGCGCAGGTCAGCTACGAGGCTGGGCAGAAGCCGCGCTTCCAGCTCGTCGCGAAGAACACCTCGAACGCCGACTGCAAGGCCGACTTCGGCCCCCGCAGCGCGGTCCTGACGATCAGCGACAAGCAGGACGACGAGATCTGGTCCTCCGCCGACTGCCCGAGCCCCGGCGCCCCGGTCCTGCTGCGCGTCCCCGCGGGGGCCACCGTCACCCACACCGTGGAATGGGACCGCAAGCGGAGCGCGCCGCAGTGCGCCACCGCCCCGGCGGGCCAGGCCGGCCCCGGCACCTACCTCGTGGAGGCGACGATGCCGGGCGCGAAGGTGCTCCCGGCCTCGTTCACCCTCACCAAGGACTGACCTCGCGGTACGCCCTCCCGGACGCCCGGCCCGGACTACGTCCAGACGTACGGCCAGGCGCTACGTCCTCCTGGACGTACCGCTCCAGGATCGAGCTCCTAGACGTACCGCTCCAGGATCGAGGACTCCGCGAGCCGGGACAGGCCCTCGCGCACGCTGCGGGCGCGGGCCTCGCCGACCCCGTCGACGGTCTGGAGGTCGTCCACGCTGGCCGCGAGCAGCTTCTGCAGCCCGCCGAAGTGCTCCACGAGCCGCTCGATGATCGCGCCCGGCAGCCTCGGCACCTTCGCGAGGAGCCGGTAGCCACGCGGCGAGACGGCCGAGTCGAGGGTCTCGGGCGAGCCGCTGTACCCCAGCGCCCGTGCCACGACCGGCAGTTCGAGCAGCTCGGTGTGGGTCAGGGCGTCCAGCTCGGTGAGCGCCTCCGCGACCGTACGCGCGCGCTTGGCGGTGGGCTCCGGCACGTAGTCCCGGATCACCAGCTCGCGCTCCGGCTCCACACCCGCGATCAGCTCGTCGAGCTGGAGCGAGAGGAGCCGTCCGTCGGTGCCGAGCTCGACCACGTACTCGGCGATCTCGGTGGCGATCCGGCGGACCATCTCGAGACGCTGGGCGACGGCGGTGACGTCCCGGACCGTGACCAGGTCCTCGATCTCCAGCGCGGAGAGCGTGCCGGCCACCTCGTCGAGACGCAGCTTGTACCGCTCCAGGGTGGCGAGGGCCTGGTTGGCGCGGGACAGGATCGCCGCCGACTCCTCCAGGACCCGGCGCTCCCCGTTCACGTACAGCGCGATCAGCCGCATCGACTGGGAGACGGAGACGACCGGGTAGTTGCACTGCTTGGAGACCCGGTCCGCCGTACGGTGCCGGGTGCCGGTCTCGTCGGTGGGGATGGACGCGTCCGGGACCAGCTGCACGCCCGCGCGGTGGATCTTGGTGATGTCCTTGTCGAGGACGAGCGCGCCGTCGAGCTTGCACAGCTCACGCAGGCGCGTGGCGGCGAACTCGACGTCCAGCACGAAACCGCCGGTGCACATCGAGTCGACCGTCTTGTCCAGGCCGAGCACGAGGAGCCCACCGGTGTTGCCGCGGAGGATCCGCTCCAGGCCGTCGCGCAGCGCGGTGCCCGGCGCGACCGCGCTCAGGGCGGCGCGCATCAGTGCTTCGTTGCCGGAGCCCGCGCCGGACTTTCCAGGAGCTGCTGCCCCGTCCTTGGCTGCCACTGCACTCCTCCGGCTCGTACGGATGGGCGAGACCAGGGCAAAGTCTAGCGACACCACCCCGCCGCCCTCCGCCCCCGACCGATCCCGGGTAATCCGAAAGGGGTCCCCGCCCCGGCACGGACCTAACCCTCCGCGCCTTTGCGAAGCGTACGGAGGAAACCTTCCGCCCCGTGTACGGGGTCCCGGCCTACCGCTCGACGGAGGTACGGGACCGCCCCCGAAGAGAACTCCGCCCCGCGCGCGCCGCCCCCGCCACGCCCCGTGCGCCGCGCCCCCGCCCCGCTACCCCTCCCCGCCCTCCGGCGCCTTCGCGCGGCGGCTGCGCGGCAGCACCCGGAGCGCGTCGCCCATGTCCGCGACCTCTGTCACCTTCATGCCCGGCGGCACCCTGCCCGGGTCCGTCGGGACCAGCGCGTGCGTGAAGCCCAGCCGGTGCGCCTCGGCCAGCCGGCGCTGGACGCCCGTGACCCGGCGGACCTCGCCCGCGAGGCCGACCTCGCCGATCGCCACCAGGTTCTTCGGCAGCGGGGTGTCGCTCGCCGCCGAGGCGAGCGCGAGGGCGATCGCCAGGTCGGCGGCGGGCTCGGTGAGCTTCACACCGCCCACGGTCGCGCTGTAGATGTCGCGCTTGCCCAGCGCGCTGATCCGGCCGCGCTGCTCCAGGACCGCCAGCATCATCGAGACACGGGAGGTCTCCAGACCGGAGACGGTCCGGCGCGGGGACGGGATCTGGCTGTCCACGGTCAGAGACTGGACCTCGGCGACGAGCGGCCGGCGGCCCTCCAGGGTCACCGTCAGACAGGTGCCGGGCACGGCCACGTCACGTCGGGTCAGGAAGAGCCCCGACGGGTCGGTCAGGCCGGTGATGCCCTCGTCGTGCAGCTCGAAGCAGCCGACCTCGTCGGTCGCCCCGTACCGGTTCTTGACGCCCCGGACCAGCCGCAGGCGCGCGTGCCGGTCGCCCTCGAAGCTCAGGACGACGTCGACCAGGTGCTCCAGGAGCCGGGGGCCCGCGATGGCCCCGTCCTTGGTGACGTGGCCGACGAGGAGCGTGGACATGCCGCGCTCCTTGGAGGCCCGGATGAGCGCGCCGGCGACCTCGCGGACCTGGGCCATGCCACCGGGCGCGCCGTCGATCTCGGGCGAGGCGACGGTCTGCACCGAGTCCATGATCAGCAGCGAGGGCTTCACGGCGTCCAGGTGCCCGAGGACCGCCGACAGATCGGTCTCTGCCGCCAGGTACAGGTGGTCGCTGAGCGCGTTGATCCGGTCGGCGCGCAGCCGGACCTGGCTCGCGGACTCCTCGCCCGTGACGTACAGCGTGCGGTGCTCGTCGTTCGCCGCCTTGGCCGCCACGTCGAGCAGGAGCGTGGACTTGCCGACGCCCGGCTCGCCCGCGAGCAGCACGACGGCGCCGGGCACCAGACCCCCGCCGAGGACCCGGTCCAGCTCGTCGACGCCGGTGGAGCGGGCGGTGGCCTGCCGGCCGTCGACCTGCCCGATGGGGACGGCGGCGGTGGACACCCGGCCCGCCGCGGTCGTACGGACGGCGGGCGCGCCGTACTCCTCGACCGTCCCCCAGGCCTGGCACTCGGGGCAGCGGCCGAGCCACTTGGCCGTCTGCCAGCCGCACTCGGTGCAGCGGTAGGACGGCCGGTCCTTGGTCGATTTCGTACGGGCAGCCATGTCGCCCACCGTAGCGGCCCCCACCGACAACGGGCCCCGGTCCGCCGCAGGGCCGCCCCCCGACCCCGGAACGCCGGGTTCCTGTCCCCTTTCGAGCGATACATTCACCCGTAAGACTGAGAAGAACGCGGCCGGTACGAAAAGCGCCCCCCACCCTGCCTACGGTCGACCGGTGACGAGCAGCAGGCTGGATTCCCCCGCACGCACCACCGGCGCACACCGGGCGCACCCCGCCGCGGACGAGGGACCGCGCGCGCTCGGCCGGAAGCCCCCCGCCCGTTACGAGGCCGCCCTCGACGGCCTCTTCACGTACTGCCTCTCCGTGCTCTGCGACCACGACACGGCCACCGCCGTCCTCGGCGACGTCCTCGCCGTCGCCGAGCGCCACCACGGCCGCTGCCCCTCCGACGAGGACGGCCGTACGGCCTGGCTGTACGCCCTCGCCCGCTGGGCCTGTCTGCGCAGCCTCGGCGAGCAGCGCCGCAAGCGCCAGGGCGCCCACACCGGCCGCCCGGCCGTCACCGCCCCCGAGCCGCCCCGGGTCCCCGAGGAGACCGCCGAGCGGCGCCGCGCCGAACTCGCCCTGCTCGCCTGGCCCGAGGCCGCCGGCACCACCCCCGAGCAGCGGGAGGCCCTGGAACTGGCCGTACGGCACGGCCTCAGCCACCGCCAGGTCGCCGCCGTGCTCTCCCTCGACCCGCTCGCCGCCCGCGAGCTCCTCGCCACCGCCGGCTGCGAGGTCGAGCGCACCCGCGCCGCCCTCGCCGTCGTCGAGACCGGCAGCTGCCCCACCGTCGCCCGGCTCACCGGCGACCGCCAGGTGCTCCTGTCGGCCGCCCTGCGGGCCGAACTCGTCCGGCACGTGGACGACTGCCCCCGCTGCCGACGGGCCGCCGAGCGCGTCGGCGCCACCGGCCCCTGGCCCGGCGCCGGAGCCCTGCCCCCGGGCGGGCTGCCGCTCGTCGAGGCGCCGAGGGCCGCCGCGTACATGGCGATGCTGCACGTCCCACGCGCGCGTGCCGGAGCCCCGCGCTTCACCCCGACCGGGTTCCCCATGGACCCGAAGGACCACGTGGCCCGTCGCGACCGGATGCGGGCCCGCGCGGTGACGACCACCGTCGTCGCGGCCGTGGTCGCCGCGCCCGTGCTCGCCCTGTGGACGTCCTACCGTGGCGCCCCGGCCGCCGACGTGAACGCCCATGACGGCTCCCGGATCAGCGCGCGCGAGGCCGACGAGCCGGTCGGCCCCGACGGCCGCCCCTACGACCGGTACGAGAACACGGGCAACGCCCGTACGACCCCCGAGCCCCGCTTCACCCGGGGCAGCCGCGCCCCCGACGTCTCCGTCGAGGTGATCAGCCCCGGCGCCCCCACCGCCCCCACCGGCCCGGCCCGTCCCGGTGAGACCGCCCCCGGCTGGATCTCGGTCGAGGCGCGCGGCCAGGGCGACCTCACCCTGCTCACCCTCACCGCCGAGGGCGGCACCCCCGTCGAGTGGTCGCTGTGGACGGACGCGCCCTGGCTGTACGTCAGCCGGGCCACCGGCACGCTCCGCCCCGGCGAGAAGGTCACCATCGCCGTCCGCGTCGACCACAGCCGCGAACCCCGGGGCGTCTGGAGCGCCAGGATCGGGGTGAACCCCTCGGGCGCGGTGGTCAGGATCGACGGGCGCGGCGAGACCGCCCCGCCGCCCGTCATCGACCCGGTCACCCCGCCGCCGACGACCACGGAGCCGACGACCCCGCCCACGAGTCCGCCGACCACCGGGCCGACGACGCCTCCGCCGACCACGGAGGAGCCGCCGCCGACGACCACGGAGCCGACGACCCCGCCGACGAGCCCGCCCACCACGGAGCCGACGACCCCGCCCCCGACGACGGAGGAGCCGCCTCCGACCACGACGGACCCGGGCACGACGGAGCCCACGACCACACCGCCGACGACGGAGGAATCGTCCCCGCCGCCCTCGCCCTGAACGAGCCGCCGGGCCGAATCGGTACGACTCCGGCCGGCGTCCCGGCTCGGCCCCTAGACCTGCGGGTCGGCCGGGTGCGGGGCGACCAGCGGCAGCTGCGAGGAGAGCCGGGCCTCGCACAGCCCGGCCAGGACCTCGTACGCCTCCTTGCCCATCATCTCCGTGAGCTCGGGCCGGTACGTGACGTAGACCGGCTCCCCGGCCCCGTGCGCCGACGTGGCCGAGGTGCACCACCAGTGCAGGTCGTGGCCGCCCGGACCCCAGCCCCGGCGGTCGTACTCACCGATCGACACCTGGAGGACCCGGGTGTCGTCGGGCCGGTCGATCCAGTCGTACGTGCGCCGCACCGGCAGCTGCCAGCAGACGTCCGGCTTGGTCTCCAGCGGCTCCTTGCCCTCCCGCAGGGCCAGGATGTGCAGCGAGCAGCCCGCGCCGCCCGCGAACCCGGGACGGTTCTGGAAGATGCAGGACCCCTCCCAGCGGCGCGTCTGCCGGTCGCCGTCCTCGTCGAGCTGCACCCAGCCCGACTCCGTACCGACGTCGTGGAACTGCCACAGCTCCGGAGTGAGGCGTGCCACGTGCGTCGCGACGCGCCTCTCGTCGTCCTCGTCGGAGAAGTGCGCGCCCAGCGTGCAGCAGCCGTCGTCGGCCCGGCCCGCCTGGATGCCCTGGCAGCCGCTGCCGAAGACACACGTCCAGCGCGAGGTCAGCCAGGTCAGGTCACAGCGGAAGACCTGCTCCTCGTCGGCCGGGTCGGGAAACTCGACCCACGCGCGCGCGAAGTCGAGGCCCTTCTCGTCCGGCTCCACGCCCTTGCCCCGCTTCTTGCCGCTCTTCTTGGTCTTTGGCACACCACCAAGCGTATGCGGGTCGGCGCAGTACCGTTCCGCCCATGAGACTCGGAGTCCTCGACGTCGGTTCGAACACAGTGCACTTCCTGGTGGTGGACGCCCACCCGGGCGCCCGGCCGCTGCCCGCCCACTCCCACAAGGCGGAGCTCCGGCTCGCCGAGCTACTCGACGAGCGGGGCGCCATCGCCCCGCACGGCGTCGAGCGGCTCACCGCGACCGTCAGGGACGCGCTCCTGGTCGCCGAGGAGAAGGGCTGCGAGGAGGTGCTGCCGTTCGCGACCTCCGCGGTCCGCGAGGCCAGCAACGCCGACGCCGTCCTCGCGCGCGTGAAGGACGAGACCGGGATCGACCTCCAGGTCCTCACCGGCGAGGAGGAGGCCCGGCTCACCTTCCTCGCCGCCCGCCGCTGGTTCGGCTGGTCCGCGGGCAAGCTGCTCCTCCTCGACATCGGGGGCGGCTCCCTCGAAGTCGCGTACGGCATGGACGAGGACCCCGACACGGCCGTCTCCCTGCCGCTCGGAGCGGGCCGGCTGACCGCCGGCTGGCTGCGGGGCGACCCGGCCGACCTCGACGACGTGAAGGCCCTCCGCCGCCATGTGCGCGCGCAGATCGCCCGTAACGTCAGCGAGTTCAGCCGCTCCGGGCGCCCGAACCACGTCGTGGCCACCTCCAAGACCTTCAAGCAGCTGGCCAGGATCGCCGGCGCCCCCGGCTCGGGCGAGGGCCTCTACGTCCAGCGGCGCCTGACCCGCAAGTCCCTGGAGGAGTGGGTCCCGCGCCTCGCCGGGATGACCATCCCCGAGCGCGCGGCCCTGCCGGGCGTCTCGGAGGGCCGCGCCGGACAGCTCCTCGCGGGCGCGCTGGTCGCGGAGGGCGCGATGGACCTGCTCGGGGTGGAGGAACTGGAGATCTGCCCCTGGGCCCTGCGCGAGGGCGTCATCCTGCGCCGCCTGGACCACCTGCCGGGCCACTGACGGGGGAGGGGGCCGGGACCACGCACAGGAACCCCGCCCCCGCCCCGCCTCCACCCCACCCCCGGCGTGACCTGAACCACCCCCCACCCCCCGGCCCGCCCCGTACCCTGTCCCCGTGGCAGAACCAGCGGTGCGCGTCCCGGATGCGAAGGTCGCCCTGTCGACGGCCTCGGTCTATCCGGAGTCGACGGCGACGGCCTTCGAGATCGCCGCGCGCCTCGGCTACGACGGTGTCGAGGTCATGGTGTGGACCGATCCGGTCAGCCAGGACATCGAGGCGCTGCGCCGGCTCTCCGACTACCACCAGGTGCCGATCCTGGCCGTGCACGCCCCCTGCCTCCTCATCACCCAGCGCGTCTGGTCCACCGACCCGTGGGTCAAGCTCCAGCGCGCCCAGGCGGCGGCCGAGCGGCTCGGCGCGTCGACGGTCGTCGTGCACCCCCCGTTCCGCTGGCAGCGCCAGTACGCCAAGGACTTCGTCACCGGCATCTGGCGGATGGCGGACGAGACCGACGTACGGTTCGCCGTCGAGAACATGTATCCGTGGCGGTACAAGGACCGCGAGATGCTCGCGTACGCCCCCGAGTGGGACGTCACCAAGGACGACTACCGGCACTTCACCGTCGACCTCTCGCACACCGCGACCGCCCGCACCGACGCCCTCGCGATGATCGATCGCATGGGCGACCGCCTCGGCCACGTCCACCTCGCCGACGGCAAGGGGTCCGCCAAGGACGAGCACCTGGTCCCGGGGCGCGGCACCCAGCCCTGCGCCGAGCTCCTGGAACGCCTCGCGCTCACCGGCTTCGACGGCCACGTCGTGATCGAGGTCAACACCCGTCGCGCGATGTCAGCCGCCGAACGCGAGGCCGACCTCGCGGAGGCCCTCGCCTTCACCCGGCTCCACCTCGCCTCGGCGGCCACCCGCCCGTCCCGGGTCCCGCGGCCGTGACCGAACCGGCTCCGCGCCGCCGCGGCCGCCCGTCCCGTACCGAGGAGGAGAGCGGACCCGGCGCACGGGAACGCATCCTGGAGGCGGCCCGCGCCCAGTTCGCCGAGCGCGGCTACGACAGGGCCTCGGTCCGCGGCATCGCCAAGGCGGCGGGGGTCGACCCGGCGCTCGTGCACCACTACTTCGGTACGAAGGACGAGGTCTTCGCCGCGGCGATCGAGGTCTCCTTCGAGCCGGCGACCGTCGTCCCCGCGATCGTCGGCGGCCCGCGCGAGACCATCGGGGAACGGCTCGCGCGCTTCTTCATCGGCGTCTGGGAGAACCCGGCGAGCCGCGCCCCGCTCCTCGCCATCGTCCGCTCCGCGCTGACCCACGAGGCCGCGGCCAAGGTCCTGCGGACCTTCGTGCTGCGGCGGCTCCTGGAGCGGATCGCGGACGAGCTCGACGTACCGGACCCGAAGTTCCGCGCGGAGCTGGCGGCCTCCCACATGATCGGGATCGCCATCCTGCGGTACGTGATCCAGGTCGAGCCGCTGGCGTCGGCGGACCCGGAGAAGATCGTGGCGATGGTGGCCCCGACCCTCCAGCGGTACCTGACCGAGGCCTGACCCCGACAGCCGCGTCCGGTCCCTGAACACTCCGTCCGCCATACGGACACCCTGTCCGGATCTTGGTCCGTCGGCGTACGCTCGAATGCAAGCCCACCCATCACGAGGAGCGAGCGGCGATGCCCGAGCTGAGGTCCCGTACAGTCACCCACGGTCGCAACATGGCGGGCGCACGCGCCCTGATGCGCGCCTCCGGTGTACCCGGCGCGGACATCGGCCGGAAGCCGATCATCGCGGTCGCCAACTCCTTCACGGAGTTCGTCCCCGGCCACACCCATCTCCAGCCGGTCGGCCGGATCGTCTCCGAGGCCATCACGGCCGCCGGGGCCATCCCCCGCGAGTTCAACACGATCGCCGTCGACGACGGCATCGCGATGGGCCACGGCGGCATGCTCTACTCCCTGCCCTCCCGCGACCTGATCGCGGACAGCGTGGAGTACATGGTCGAGGCGCACTGCGCCGACGCCCTGATCTGCATCTCCAACTGCGACAAGATCACCCCCGGCATGCTGATGGCGGCCCTGCGCCTCAACATCCCGACGGTCTTCGTCTCCGGCGGTCCGATGGAGGCCGGCCGCGCGACCCTCGTCGACGGCACGGTCCGCACCCTCGACCTGGTCGACGCGATGTCCGACGCCGTGAACCCGAACATCTCGGACGAGGACATCCTCCGCATCGAGGAGAACGCCTGTCCGACCTGCGGGTCCTGTTCCGGCATGTTCACCGCCAACTCGATGAACTGCCTGACCGAGGCGATCGGCCTCTCCCTCCCCGGCAACGGCTCGCTGCTCGCCACCCACACCGCCCGCAAGGGCCTGTACGAGGCCGCGGCCCGCACGGTCGTCGACATCACCCGTCGTTACTACGACGAGGACGACGCCTCGGTCCTGCCGCGCTCGATCGCGACCCGCGGGGCCTTCGAGAACGCCATGGCCCTCGACATCGCCATGGGCGGCTCGACCAACACGATCCTGCACCTGCTCGCCGCCGCCCAGGAGGCCGAGCTCGAGTACGGCCTGCCGGACATGGACGAGGTCTCGCGCCGGGTGCCCTGCCTGGCCAAGGTCGCCCCGAACGTCGCCAAGGACCGCACGTACTACATGGAGGACGTGCACCGCGCCGGCGGCATCCCGGCCCTCCTCGGCGAGCTCTACCGCGCGGGTCTCCTCGACGAGGACGTCCACTCCGTCCACTCCCGCTCCATCAAGGAGTGGCTGGACACCTGGGACGTCCGCGGCGGCTCGCCGTCGGACGAGGCCGTCGAGCTGTTCCACGCTGCCCCCGGCTGCGTCCGCTCGGCGACCGCCTTCTCGCAGTCCGAGCGCTGGGCGGCGCTCGACGTGGACGCGGCCGGCGGCTGCATCCGCGACGGGGCCCACGCGTACTCGAAGGACGGCGGCCTCGCGGTCCTGCACGGCAACCTGGCCGCCGACGGCTGCGTCGTGAAGACGGCCGGGGTCGACGAGTCGATCTGGACCTTCGAGGGCCCGGCCGTGGTCTGCGAGTCGCAGGACGAGGCCGTCGAGAAGATCCTGAACAAGCAGGTCAAGCACGGCGACGTGGTCGTCATCCGGTACGAGGGCCCGCGCGGCGGCCCCGGCATGCAGGAGATGCTCTACCCGACGTCGTTCCTCAAGGGCCGGGGCCTGGGCAAGACCTGCGCGCTTGTCACGGACGGACGCTTCTCCGGCGGTACGTCGGGCCTGTCCATCGGCCACGCCTCGCCGGAGGCGGCCTCGGGCGGCACGATCGCCCTCGTCGAGGACGGCGACCGCATCCGTATCGACATCCCGAACCGCTCGATCGAGCTCCTCGTCGACGAGGCCACCCTCGCCACCCGCCGGGAAGCGCTGAACGGCGTGTACGAGCCGAGGAACCGCCAGCGCAAGGTGTCGGCGGCCCTGCGCGCGTACGCGGCGATGGCGACGAGCGCCGACAAGGGCGCCGTCCGCGATGTGACGAAGCTGGGCTGACCCCGGCACCGACAGGACCCGCGGGGGGGGGGGGGGGGGGGGGGGGGCCCGCCCCCCCCCCCCCCCGGGGGGGGGGGGGGGGCGGCCCCCCGCCCCCCCCCCCCCCCCCCGTCCGCCGTCCGGCGGCCGGTGGTCAGCCGAGCGGCAGTTCCAGGAAG
>NZ_JBIWIO010000006.1:0-9558 GCF_044764665.1 Streptomyces sp. NPDC093795 | reverse complement strand
GGGGGGGGGGCCCCCCCCCCCCCCCGGGGGCCCCGGGGGGGGGGCCCCCCGGGGGGCCCCCCCCCCCCCCCCCCCCCCCGGGGGGGGGGGGGCCGCCCCCCCCCCCCCCCCCCCCCCCGCCGCTGTGTTTCCTCCGGTACGCGCACGGGCACGCGCGCGTGGATCACGTACGGGCTACGCGCACGCGTGGAGCACGTGGAGCACGTGGAGCACGTGGAGCACGTGGATCACCAGGACGCCGGGTCGCGCGCGTCCACCGCGAAGACGGAGCCGTCAGGGGCCGTCCCGAACACCCGGTCCCCGACGACCAGCGGCGGCGGCACCAGGGACGCGTATCCGAGGCGTCCGTTGAGGAGCCGCGGCCGGGTCTGGCCGACCATCGCCCCGCGTACGGTGTCGACGGCGAGCAGCCGCCCGTCCTGGACGGAGAGGTACAGCCGGTCGCCCGGACCGACGACGGGCACGGAGACGTTCCCGGCGCCCGTCTCCAGCTCCCACAGCACCCGTCCCTTCGGCGCCGCGGTGTCGACGGCGGTGAGGTGCCCGTTCGCGTCGAGCACGTGGGCGACGGTGCCGCGCACGGCGACGCCCCGGACGTCGATCCGGTGCGGCAGGGCGACCCGGCGTACGGCGCCGTTGTCCGGGTCGAGGAGGACGAGGGCGTCGACCAGCGTCCCCTGGTAGCGGGAGCCGAGGAGCAGCGTTCCGTCGCCGGTGCGGCCCAGCGGGTCGAGGTCACCGTCCAGGTTCCGCTGCCAGGCCATCTCACCGGTCCGGGGGTGGATTCCGCCGACCCGCGTGCGCGTTCCGTCGGCCGAGGCCTCGGCGACGGTGAGCAGCCCCGACGGGGCGTCGTACGGTCCCGGGAGCGGGACCCCGAAGCCGGCCAGGCCGTGCCGCCAGAGCTCCTTCCCGCTACGGCTGTCGACGGCCCGGAGCCCGCCCCGCCCGTCGGACAGGACGACGGCGGTACCGGCAGGGCGGTACAGCTCGGGAAGCTCCGACACGGCCGCCCAGCCGGGTGCGCCGTCGGCAGCCGCGTACGCCCGCGGCGGTCCCGTCGGAGCGGCGGCGCCGATCAGACCGTCCGCGAGGAGGAAGGGCGCGAGCGGGGTCTCCGCCTTGACCGGCGCCGTCCGCGACCAGAGCACGCGCCCCGTCACGGGGTCGAGGCGGGCGAGCTCGACGCTCCGGGCCGAGCAGTACAGCGCGCCCCCGGCGTGGGCGCACGCGGGCGCGACCGTGGGGCCGTGCTTCTGGAGCGTGGTCTGCCAGCCGGCGAAGGCGGTGGCCACCTCGGCCGGGCGGGTGGGGGTCTCGCGGCCGCCGGGCGCCGAGGGACTCAGGGCCGCGTACAACCCGGCCCCGGTCAACGCGAGCGCGGCGGCGACGGCGATCGGCAGACGCGGCCGCCCGAGCCGGGGGCCCCGGCGGCGCGGGGGAGCGGCGGGGGCCCGTACCGGCGTGTCGGCGTCCCACGCGGGCGCGGGACCGGGGTCGAGGTCTCCCCCCGGGAGCGAGGGCCGCCGGCGTTGCGCCGGTATGAACGCCTCCGCCGCGTACGACGGCGGCAGTAGCGCCGACATGATCTGGCCCGGAGTGGGCCGGTCGGCGGGCTCCTTGGCGAGGCAGCGCGCGACGAGCGGCGCCAGCTCCGGGGGCACGCCCGTCAGATCCGGCTCGTCGTGGACGACCTGGTACGCCACGATGTACGGGCTGTCGGAGTCGAAGGGCCCGTGCCCGGTCGCCGCGTGGACGAGGACCGAGCCGAGGGCGAAGACGTCGGCGGCGGGCCCGACCTCGCGGGGCCGCTGGAACTGCTCGGGCGCCATGAACGGCGGCGAGCCGATGAGCTTGCCCGTCTCGGTCCGCAGATCGCTGTCGACCGGCCGGGAGATGCCGAAGTCGATGACCTTGGGGCCGGTGTCGGTGAGCAGCACGTTGCTGGGCTTGAGATCGCGGTGGACGACACCGGCGCGGTGGATGTCGCGCAGCGCCTCCGCGAGCCCGGCGGTGAGCCGGCGCATCTCGGCCGGGGCCAGCGGGCCGTTCCGCTTCACCTGATCGGCGAGTGTGGGCCCGGGGATGTAGAGGGTGGCCATCCAGGGGCGTACGGCATCGGGGTCGGCGTCGACGACCGGCGCCGTGAAGGCTCCGCTGACCCGGCGGGCGGCGGCGACCTCCTGGCGGAAACGCGCCCTGAACTCGGGGTCCTCCGCATACCGTGCGTGCACGACCTTCACCGCGAGCCGCAGCCCCGAGGCCGAGGCCGCGAGGTGTACGACGCCCATGCCGCCGGCGCCCAGACATGCCTGGAGACGGTAGCCGCCCGCGTATTCGGGCCCCTCCGCTTCCCGGTCGGCACCGGTACCGCGCAACGGCGGCATCGCCCACCCCCGTGTGATTCCCCGTCACCTCGCGCGCACCTGCGCGACCCGACGGAGCCTAGTCCATGGCACCCGCGATGTCGGTGGGGCTTGCTAGCCTGCGCGTCGCGGAGAGTGAAACTCTGTGGAGCGCTTTTGCGCCAAGGGGGAGGACACCATGGGTACGGACGAGAAGAACACCGCGGGGGACACCGTGACCGCACTGAGCGCGAAGCGCTACGCGGTCGCGCCGGGCTACCGGGTCAACGTGCGCTCGGGCCCGAGCACCCAGTACCCGGTCGTCCGGGTGCTGCCGCTGGACACCACGGTGGCGATCCACTGCCAGAAGTACGGCGAGTGGATCAGCGGCCCGTACGGCACCACGCGGATCTGGGACAACATAGCGCCGGGCGAGTACATCTCCGACGCGTACGTGCGCACGGGCAGCGACGGCTTCGTCGCCCCGCGCTGCGCCTGAGTCTCTCCTCCGTTGCCCCAGGGATAATCGATCCCGTGAGCGACGACGAGCAGACCCCCAGCACGACCGGCGGCACCCCCGCCGGTCCCCAGGCCGAGGAGATCCGTTTCTTCGGCACGACCTGGGTCGACCACAGCGGCCACTACGCGCTGCGCCGCGCCGGCCTGGCCGCAGGCTCGCTCGCCGCCGCCGTCGCGGCCTGCCTCGTGCTGCGCTTCGCCTACGAGGGCCTGCAGATCGCCGACATCGGCGGCATCGTCAACATGCTGGTCGTCGTCATGTTCGCGGTCTGCAGCGCCATCGCCTTCCGCAAGACCTGGGAGAGCTTCCTCCGCCGGCCCACCGACCCGGCCCGCGAGGACTCCCTGCGCAGCCTCAAGACGATCGGCTTCATCGGCTCGCTCCTCGCGTACTGCGCCCGCTGCCTCGTCGAGGCCCCCGGCGAGAAGCTGCGCCGCGCGGAGTACGAGAAGGCCCGCGAGCAGTTCGAGAAGCGCCGCGGCACCCGCACGGGCAACCCGGCCGCCCGCAAGAAGCCCAAGCGCCGCTAGGAGCCCCCGCCCCACCGCCGCCGGTTGTGGGCATCTGTTCCGCAAGGGCGGAACGGGTGGGCACAACCACCCACGGCCCGCAGCCGTGCCCCCTGCCTACTCCCTCGGCGCCGCCCAGATGCTTGACCCCCGGCACCCCCAGGCGCATTATTCATCACATGATGAATTACCCGGCGGGTAAGCCCGCCGACCCCGCACCCCCCGCCATCGCCGCCCACAACCTCACCGCCCTCCGCGGCGACCGCACCGTCCTGCGCGGCCTCGACTTCACCGTCCCCGCCGGCCGGATCACCGGCCTCCTCGGCCCCTCCGGCTGCGGCAAATCCACCCTCATGCGCGCCATCGTCGGCACCCAGGCCAAGGTCGACGGCACCCTCCAGGTCCTCGGCCACCCCGCCGGCGACCCCACCCTCCGCTCCCGCATCGGCTACGTCACCCAGGCCCCCTCCGTCTACGACGACCTCACCGTCCGCCAGAACCTCGACTACTTCGCCGCCGTACTGCTCCCCGGCCGCGCCCACCGCCACGAGCGCCGCACCACCGTCGACCGGGCCATCGACGACGTCGACCTCGCCTCGCACACCGACTCCCTGGCCGGCCGGCTCTCCGGCGGCCAGCGCAGCCGGGTCTCCCTCGCCGTCGCCCTCCTCGGCACCCCCGAACTCCTCGTCCTCGACGAACCCACCGTCGGCCTCGACCCCGTCCTCCGCCGCGACCTGTGGAACCTCTTCCACCAGATCGCCGCCGACCGCGGCACGACCCTCCTCGTCTCCTCGCACGTCATGGACGAGGCCGAACGCTGCCACCGGCTCCTCCTCATGCGCGAGGGCGAGATCCTCGCCGACGACACCCCCGAAGCCCTCCGCCGCCGCAACGACACCGCCACCGTCGAAGAGGCCTTCCTCTACCTGGTCGACGCCGCCACCGCCCGAGCGGCACACCCCCGAACCCCCCAAGAAGCACCCCGGCCATGAGCAGCCCGCGCCATGAGCTGCCCGCACCCCCCAAGAGGAGCCCGGTCATGAGCAGCGCCCGCACCCTCGCCACCGCCGCCCGCGTCCTGCGTCAGCTGCGCCACGACCCGCGCTCGATCGCCCTGATGCTCCTCGTCCCCTGCCTCATGCTCTTCCTGCTCCGCTACGTCTTCGACGGAAGCCCCGACACCTTCGACAACATCGGAGCCTCGCTGCTCGGCATCTTCCCCCTCATCACGATGTTCCTGGTGACCTCCATCGCCACCCTTCGCGAACGCACCTCCGGCACCCTGGAACGCCTCCTCGCCATGCCCCTCGGCAAGGCCGACCTCATCGCCGGCTACGCCCTCGCCTTCGGCCTCCTCGCCGTCGTCCAGTCCACCCTCGCCACCGGCCTCGCCGTCTGGTTCCTCGGCCTCGACGTCATCGGCTCCCCCTGGCTCCTCCTCCTGGTCGCCCTCCTCGACGCCCTCCTCGGCACCGCCCTCGGCCTTTTCGTCTCCGCCTTCGCCGCCTCCGAGTTCCAAGCCGTCCAGTTCATGCCGGCGGTGATCTTTCCCCAGCTGCTGCTCTGCGGCCTCTTCACCCCGCGCGACCGGATGGCCCCCGCCCTCGAAGCGATCTCCGACGTCCTCCCGATGTCGTACGCCGTCGACGGCATGAACCAGGTCCTCCGCCACCCCGACATCACCGGCGACTTCGTCCGCGACACCCTCGTCGTCGGGGGCTGCGCCCTCCTCGTCCTCGCCCTCGGCGCGGCCACCCTCCGCCGCCGCACCGCGTGACCGCCCCTCGGACGCCTGCACACCACGCGGCCCACCGGTGCGAGGATGACGACACGTACCCCCTCCGGCGAGGTGAACAGAGCCATGACCCAGACCGTCGCAGTCCTCGGCACCGGCAAGATCGGTGAAGCGCTCCTCAGCGGCATGATCCGCGCCGGCTGGCGCCCCGCGAACCTCCTGGTCACCGCCCGCCGCGCCGAACGCGCCGAGGAACTCCGCACCCGCTACGGCGTCGAGACCGTCACCAACGCCGAGGCCGCCAAGCGCGCCGACACCCTCATCCTGGCCGTCAAGCCCCAGGACATGGGTCGCCTCCTCGACGAACTCGCCCCCCACGTCGCCGCCGACCGCCTGGTCATCAGCGCCGCCGCCGGCATCCCCACCTCCTTCATCGAGGACCGCCTCACCACCGGCACCCCCGTCGTCCGCGTCATGCCCAACACCCCCGTCCTCGTCGACGAGGGGATGTCCGTCATCTCGGCCGGCAGCCACGCCACCCCCGAGCACCTCGCCCACACCGAGGAGATCTTCGGCGGCGTCGGCAAGACCCTCCGCGTCCCCGAGTCCCAGCAGGACGCCGCCACCGCCCTCTCCGGCTCAGGCCCCGCGTACTTCTACTTCCTCGTCGAGGCCATGACCGACGCCGGCATCCTCCTCGGCCTGCCCCGCGCCCAGGCCCACGACCTCATCGTCCAGGCCGCCATCGGCGCCGCCGTGATGCTCCGCGACAGCGGCGAACACCCGGTCAAGCTCCGCGAAGCCGTCACCTCCCCGGCCGGCACCACCATCAGCGCCATCCGCGAGCTCGAGAACCACGGCGTCCGCGCCGCCCTCATCGCCGCCCTCGAAGCCGCCCGCGACCGCAGCCGCGAACTCGCCTCCGGCAACAGCTGACGCCCCCCCGCCGGGGTCACCGGACCCCGGCGGACGCCCCCTTCACGACCTCCTCCGTCGACACGACCTCCGCGAACCCTCCCCCGTGCAGGGACACAGCCGTCGCCCGCGTCAGCTCATCCGCGCTCCGCGACCACCCGAACGGCCCCTCGAGGTCGAAGGTGTGCATCGCGTCCAGCGGGAACACCACCTTGTACCCGAGGTTCCCGCCCATCCGGGCCGTCGTCTCGTTGCACATGTTCGTCTGGATCCCGACGATCACGATCTGCGCGATGTCCTGTCCACTCAGCCACCCGTCGAGCGACGGCTCCCCGTAGAAGGCCGAGTTCACGGTCTTCGTCACGAGCAGCTCCGGCCCCCTGCCCTTCCCGCGCCGCTCCTCGACGAAGTCCTTGAACGCGTTCCCCACGTACCCCGTCCGCAGCGGCGAACGAGAGCCCTCCTGCGAGTCGTGCCGCACGAAGACGACCGGCCGCCCCGTCTCCTGCCACAGGTCGATCAGAGCCGCGATGTTCTTCTCCGCGGCCGGATTGTTCCGCTGCCCCCAGAACTCCTCCTCGAAGCCCTTCTGTACGTCGACGACAACCAGCGCTGCGTTCTGTGCGATCTCCATACCCACGATCCTTCCCCGGGCCCGGCCGCTCTCCCAGAAGAACAAATGACAGCGATCGATGCTTTACTGCCACACGTGCCGCCCACACCCTCCCCGGGGCCCCGCCCCCAACGCATCGCCCTCCTCTCCTTCCCCGGCGTCCGCGCCTTCGACATCTCCGTCATCACCGAGGTCTGGGGCAGCGACCGCACACCCCGAGGCGTCCCTCCCTTCGAACTCCGCAGGGCCGCAGCCGACCCGCACACCCCCATCCCCCTGCGCGGCGGCCTCACCCTCGCCCCCGACACCCCACTCACCTGGCTCGACGACCTCACCCCCACCGACCTGGTCCTCGTCCCCGGCATCGAAGACCCCGACGCCGACCTCCCGGACCCCGTCCTCGACGCCCTCCGCCGCGCCCACACCGCCGGCATCCCGGTCGCCTCGCTCTGCGCCGGCGCCTTCGTCCTCGCCCGCGCCGGACTCCTCGACGGCCGCCGCGCCGTCACCCACTGGCACCTCGCCAGGACCCTGGCCACCCGCCACCCGGAGATCCAGGTCGAACCCGACGCCCTCTTCGTCGAGGACACCGGCATCTGGACCTCCGCCGGCACCGCCGCAGGCATCGACCTGTGCCTCCACCTCGTCCGCACCGCCCACGGAGCCGAGGCCGCCGCCGCCATCGCCCGCGCGATGGTCACCGCCCCCTTCCGCACCGGCACCCAGGCCCAATTCATCGAGCACCCCACCCCCCGCGCCGACCGCGACGCCGACGCGATGGCCGCCGTCCGCGCCCATGCCCTCGCCCACCTCGACGAGCCCCACACCGTCGCGACCCTCGCCGCCCGAGCAGGAATGTCCCCCCGCTCCTTCGCCCGCCACTTCCAGGCCACCACCGGAACCACCCCCCTGCACTGGCTCATCGGCCAGCGCGTCGCCGCCGCCCAGAAACTCCTCGAACTCACCGACCACCCCCTTCCCGAGGTGGCCCGCCGCGCGGGCTTCGGCAGCGAGGTCACGATGCGCCAGCACTTCGCCTCGCACCTCGCCACCAGCCCACGCGACTACCGAAACGCGTTCCGTCACCCGGCAGGCAACAGCCCGATCGCGCCATAGGCCCGGTCCACCAGCGGCCGCGCCATCCCCCGGGCCCGATCGGCCCCGTCCCTTAGCACCTGGTCCACGAAGCCGGGGTCCGCCGCGAGCTCGGCATGCCGCTCCCGCAGGGGCCTCAGCAGTTCGACGACCGCCTCCGCCGTGTCCTTCTTCAACGATCCGTACGTTTCATATACACCGGCCAGCGCCTCGGGGTTCCCACCCGTCGAGGCCGCCAGCAGATCGAGCAGATTCGCGACGCCCGGCCTACCCTCCCGGTCGTACTCCACGTCCCGCCCGCTGTCGGTCACGGCCCGCATGATCTTCCGCCGCACGGTCTCCGCGTCGTCGAGCAGATAGACGATCCCGGCCCCGTTCGCATGCGACTTCCCCATCTTCGACGTGGGGTCCTGAAGGTCCATGACCCGCGCCGCCACCTCGGGCCGCGTCGCCCTCGGCACCGTGAACGTGTGCCCGTACCGCTGGTTGAACCGCACCGCCAGATCACGGGTCAGCTCCACGTGCTGCGTCTGGTCCTCACCCACGGGCACCTCGTCGGCCCCGTACGCCAGGATGTCCGCCGCCATCAGCACCGGATACGTCAGCAGGGACAGCCGCGCACCCTGCCCCGCCGCCCGCGCCTGGACGCTCTTCTCCTTGTACTGGATCATCCTCCGCAGCTCGCCGGCCGTGGCCGTGCACTCCAGCAGGTACGACAGCCGTGTGTGCTCGTCCACATGGCTCTGCACGAACAAGGTGCACAGCTTCGGATCGAGCCCCGCGGCGAGCAGCAGCGTGGCCGCCTGCCGACTGAGCCGCCGCACCCGCGCCGGATCGTGCTCCACGGTCAGCGCATGCAGGTCCACGACGCTGAACAGGGCCTCAGCCCGATGCTGATCCGTCTCGACCCACCGTCGGACGGCCCCGAGGTAGTTGCCCAGCGTCAGGTGCCCGCTCGGCTTGACCCCGCTGAAGATCCTCGTCATCGCGTTCGTTCTCCCTCTTCTCCAGAGCACCGACCCGACGGCCGGCTCCCGGAGGGGGATACGCGAACGGCCGCCGAGGCGGCGGCCGCGTGGTGCATGCGCGAGTGCGGGCCGCCGGTCAGGCGACCCACCACTGGGTGGTGTGCGCACGCGTAGTCATGGGCCGAGCGTGAGCCCGGGGGGCCGGGGTTGACACGGGATTGACCGATCCGTAAGGTTCTCCGAGTTGTCCGACGTGAGCACCGACCCCGGTCGGCCCCGGACAGCCATCCCGCAAGACCCACAGAAGCTGACGGTGCTTTGTCGTGCCGTTCTGCTTTCCGTGCGTTTTTGCGAAATGAGGAATCCGCGTTCGAACCTGAGCGCAGCCGCCCGATTAGCGTCGGAGGCAGGGAATCCGCTAAAGTCTCACTCGTCGGAACGGCCCAACAGCCGGAAAGACAAATCCCGCTGACTGGGAATCAGGCGCCGAAAGGATCTGATAGAGTCGGAAACGCAAGACCGAAGGGAAGCCCGGAGGAAAGCCCGAGAGGGTGAGTACAAAGGAAGCGTCCGTTCCTTGAGAACTCAACAGCGTGCCAAAAATCAACGCCAGATTAGTTGATACCCCGTCCATCTTCGGATGGCGAGGTTCCTTTGAAAGTCCTGCCGGCCCTTGTGGTGGGTAGGCAACATACACAGCGAGGACGCTGTGGACAGTCGGCCTTATTCCGGCCTGACTGTCCCGCTCAACGCGAGTGTCACCCGATTACGGGTAAACATTCACGGAGAGTTTGATCCTGGCTCAGGACGAACGCTGGCGGCGTGCTTAACACATGCAAGTCGAACGATGAAGCC
>NZ_JBIWIO010000005.1:0-495880 GCF_044764665.1 Streptomyces sp. NPDC093795 | reverse complement strand
ACCGCCGCGGCGAACGGCACGATCTTCGCCTCCGCGAGCGCACGGACCGACTCCCGGAGCATGTCGTGCTCCTCGGACGGCCGGTACAGGTCGAAGTCCTTGCCCATGATGTCGAGCTCCCCTAGACGCTTGTGGCACTGAGTACCCTCAGCAAAACACACTCAGTGCCATGACGCCAGACCGCCCACGCCGGACCGCGCACGCCAGAGCGCCCCGACGCTGTTCTGCGTCGAGGCGCTCAGTGAACTGCCAGTGAACCGGATGGTCGGTATTCGTCAACCTCTGGTGTCCGCGAAGTTTCCTTCTTCCCTCCGCAGCCGGCTCGCGTCGTACGCCTCCCCGAGCTCCCGGGCGCGACCCTCCGTCATGTCGAGACGCGACAACAGGGCCGGAGTGCAGATGCTCGGCAGGAAGTGCTGGAGCAGCACCGAGACCCGATGAGGCAGGTCGTTGCGATCGCACAGGATCTGGGACATCGCCTGGATGCCGGAGAAGGCTCCCGAGAAGAGCTCGGCGGTGTCCGTCACGTCCACATGGAGGAGCAGCTCCCCCCGCGCCTTCGCGACCATGAGGATCTCCGACACCTGGTCGATCCACGCCCGGAACGGCGCGGCGCGGTCGACCCCGGTGGCGCCACTGTCCAGTGCCAGGGCGACGCTCGCCCGCACGAGGGCGTCACGCTGCAGCCGGTGGGTCAGCAGAAAGGCCTGGTCCGCCAGCTCCTGGAGCTTCACCGTCTGCGGCGCCAGGGGTACGTCGAGCATCTGTGCGTCCAGCACGCCGAGGGCGAGATCTTCCTTGGAAGCAAAGTGGAAATACAGAGCCCCCTTGGTCACCCCGGCGCGCACCAGGATCTCGCCGATGGTCGTCCGCTCGTAGCCGCGCTCCGCGAAGACGGTCGCGGCCGACTCGAGGATCACCTGTCGGGTGCGGATTGCACGCGCTTGCTGCGCCAAGGCGCCTCCTGCTGAAATCGCTGTCTGTGCTCGACGTGTGACGTGAAGCATTGAAAAGAAAACCGCGCTGTACGTATTCTAAGCCGGGCGGACACATCGTCCCGGGGCGCGGGGAACGCAAGGGGGATCCATGGATCAGAACTGTCGAGGAGCTACAACACACGTCCCCGGGGAGTTCGTTCACCGAGCAGATCCCGCGGACATCATCCCCACGGCGTGGACCCAGCTGGGGGAGAATCGGTTCTCCGTCTCCGCGCGCTGGCCTGCCGCACATCCCTTCTTCTCTCCGGTGGCAGGGGACCGGCACGACCCCGTACTGGTGGCCGAGACGATACGCCAGAGCACCATGCTGATAGCCCACGCCGAGTTCGGGGTACCCGTGGACGCTCAGTTCGTCATGTGGGGCCTCTCCTACGACGCCGATCCCGAGGCGCTCACCGTCGACGGACTCTCCTCCGACGTCCACGTCGACGTGATCTGCTCCGACCTCAGCAGCCGCGGCGGCCGCCTCCGCGACATCCGCACCACCCTGGTGCTGACCCGCGACGGGCGGTACCTCGGCACCGGCAAGGCCCAGGCCCGCTGCACCTCCGCGATGGCGTACCGCAGGGTCCGCGGCGAACGGATGGCCGCACTCGGGCGTCCCGTCCCGCTGATCCCGGAGGTGGCCCCGCACCGGGTCGGCCGCGAGGACCCCAAGGACGTCGTCCTCGGCCCCGGGACCCGCCCCGGCGAGTGGCAGCTTCGGATCGACACCACCCACTCCACTCTCTTCCGGCGCCCCAACGACCACGTGCCCGGGATGGTGCTCCTCGAAGCCGCCCGGCAGGCGGCGGCGATGACGACCGGCGGCGGCGCGTACCTGCCCACCGTCATGGACGTCTCCTTCTCCCGCTACGCCGAACTCGACACCCCCTGCTGGATCGAGACCGAGATCGCCCCCGCCATCGACCCCTCGACGACCACCGTCCGGGTCACCGGCCGGCAGGACGACCAGCCCGTGTTCCACTGCACGCTCACCTCCCCGTCCCGGGAACTGGCGATGGCCGCAGACGGCCTCGGCTCCCGGCTGGCGGGCTGAACCGGATCGGAAACGATGGGCCCCCGCATTCTGATCACCGGCGCCACCGGCTTCATCGGCAGCCGGGTGGCGGCCACGGCGACGACGCTCGCGACCTCGGCTCCCGAGCCCGCACGCGTACGCCTGCTCGCCCGTAGCCCGCTGCCCCTCGCGGCAGGGGCGGGAGCGGAGTACGAGACCGCCCTCGGCGACCTCCGCGACCCCGCGTCCCTGCGCCGCGCCTGCGAGGGGGTCGACGTCCTGATCCACTGCGCCTCGGCCATCGGCGGGGACGCGGAACTCGCCCACGCGGTCAACGACGAGGGCACCCGGTCCCTGGTCGACGCGGCCGAACGTGCCGGGGTGACCCGCATCGTCGCCCTGAGCACGGCCTCCGTCCACGGCCGCGGTCCCTTCCGGGCCGCCGGTCCCGGCACCCTCTCGCTCGCCCCGGTCTCCGCGACCAGCCGCACCCGCGCGGCGGGCGAGCGGTACGTCATGGACGCCGGCGGAACCGTACTGCGACCACATCTCGTGTACGGCACCGGCGACCGGCAGCTGATGCCCGGACTGGTCCGGCTCCTCGGGGCCCTGCCCGGACCGCTCGACGGGGGAACGTCACTGCACTCCCTGATCGACGTGGACAGTCTGGCGCGCACCCTGCTCGGCGCGGCGCTCTCGCCCCGGACCCAGCCAGGCCCGTATTACGTCGACCACCCCGATCCGGTGCCGGTCGCGGAGCTGCTCACGGCCGCCGAAGACCTGCTCGTCCACCGGACGGGGAAGCCCCGGGGGCCGGCGGTGGACGTTCCCACGGCCCGCGCCCTGCTCGCCGGACTGCCCTTCGCGCAGCACCACCTGGACATGCTCGCCGTCGACCACTGGTTCGCCGACGACCGCCCCTGGCGGGAGCTCGGCTGTGACCCGGGGCCGGGCTTCACCGCGGGGTTCGCCGGCCACGCCTCGTGGTACCGCGACCTCCTCGCCGACGCGTGAACGGCCGGCCGGCGGCGGATGTTCTCGCTCCGCCGCCGGCCGGCCCTCCCTGGTAGGACGCTCAGCCGACCGGTGCGTGTGCGCGGCCGGGGGCGGCCTGGCTGCCCGCCGGTTCCAGCCCGGCGAGCGTGTCGGCGCCGGTCAGCATCGGCAGCAGGGTCCGCCACAGGCCGGTGATCGTGCCGGGCGACAGCCATTCGCCGTTGTCACGGCAGAGGGCCTCCAGGCCGATGGTGGCGGCCACGATCGTGCTCGCCAGGTCCTGTCGACGGCCGATGCCGGCGGCGAGCAGGCCCTCGTCGGCCGCCTCCGCGAGCCGCTGCTGGACGCAGCTCTGCCATTCCTGGCGCAGATTGAGGTCCGTACGGCGGCCGCTCGAGCAGCTGAGCCGGAAACCCGCGCGCACCACGATGTCCTCACGGAGCAGCTGGGCGAGGGCGTGCGAGGTGTCGGCCAGGTTCTGCAGGGCGTTCGACCGTTCTCGGTACACGATCCTGGCCGTCCGACGCAGGGCGGTCGATGCCTCGCCCTCGACGGCGGCGGCGACCGCCGCCTTGTTCTCGAAGTGGAAGTGGAGCGCGCCGGGGCTCACGCCTGCTCCCGAGCTGATCGCCGACAACTTGGCCAGGGCATAACCGTGCTGGTCGAATTCCCTGGCCGCCGATCTGATCAGCGTGTCGCGGGTCCGTGCGGCCCGCTCTTGTTTGGTCACCAATGGCTCCAGTAGCACCATGCGTCGCAGCGGCACGGTCTTGCACCCCGTTGCGCCGTACCGTTCGACGGTTGTAAACCGACTGCTTGGTATTGTACGAGGTTTTCGTGCGGCCTTGGGGCGTTTCGGTGCACCCGTATTTCTGGGGCCTGGGGGAAAAGTGGAGCGCCGTCCACGCGTGAGAGCGGGACGAGGGCGGGGTTGGCGAACCGTACCAGTGAAGTGACACCCTGATTAACAAACCGAACCAGCGGTTTGTCAAGAAGTAGTCAAGAGTAGGTACTGGTTTCCCCGTATGCGACGACCCGTAGCCGAGCGGTTGATAAATCCCGCCAAATCGGACTGAATTCCAGTAAATCGATCATCACAATGTCAACTCTACGTCAATTTTCTTGCGCAAGACCCTCGGAGAATGGCGCTCGACATGGTAGAGAAATGACCTTTGACAAACCGGCGCAGCGGTTTGTAGCGTTCCGGTGCGGGGTCCCCCACGGATCCCGCGGTTCCGGGACTCCCCACGGGCTCCGGAGCTGAGTGACATAGGTGCTAGGGGGAACCGTGAGCCTGACGTCTGTAGAACTGAAGGAGCCCCATATACCTGCCCCGCGACTCGCTGCGAGAGCGCGTGTGTCGGGCGTGAGCGTCGACACATCCAGGAGAGGCGGTCCGGGCACCTCCACCTGCTGGCGCATCCTGGTCGTGGAGAGGTGCGGCAAGGAGGGGGAGGAGCTGGTCCAGGGGCTCCGACGCCATGGCCACGAGGTCTACCGGGTCGAGACCGGGGGGGCCGCCCTCCAGGCCTACGACGAGGTCGACCTGGTTCTGATCGACCTGGAGCTGCCGGACCTGGACGGTCTGGAGGTCTGCCGGGGCATCCGGTCCGCCGGGGACGTACCGGTGATCGCCGTGACGCGCAGGGGGAGTGAACTCGACCGTGTCCTCGGGCTTCAGGCCGGCGCGGACGACTACCTGGTGAAGCCCTACGGCTTCCGTGAACTGATCGCCCGTATGGAGGCGGTCATGCGCCGGGCCCGGCCGAGTCCGTCGAAGGCCCGCACGGTCACTCGGGGCCCGCTGCACATCGACGCGGCGGCGCGGCAGGTGACGCTGGACGGCAGGGACGTCGATCTGACGCGCAAGGAATTCGACCTGCTCTTTCTGCTCGCCTCCTACCCCGACACCGTCATCCCGCGCGAGCAGCTCATGCAGCAGGTGTGGGGGGACTCCTGGTCGCGGCGGACCGTCGACACGCATGTCAGCAGCCTGCGCCACAAGCTGGGTGCGAGCGACTGGGTGATCACGATCCGAGGGGTGGGGTTCCGCTTAGGACGTGGCTGAGCCCGTCTCCCCGACCCGACGCGAACCGACCTGACGCGAACCGACCCGACGCGAACCGACCTGACGCGAACCGACCGACTCGCCCCGGGCGGCACCCTCAAAGGGTGCCGCCCGGGGCGTTTTCTCTGTGGCGCCATGACCGTCATGACAGCCGCGACTGCCACGGCCGTCATCGGCACGTCTGACGCGGTTCTGACCTTCGCCTGGCGCTTTTCCCACACAGACGCCATGGGCTTGTGAATATTGACGGATTCCTGAACTCACGTGCCTTGAACGGCCCCACGAATCCGAACAAGCTTGTGGTGCAGGTCCGGTGCACCGTCTTCGGGCTCCTTTCCAGAAAATTGGAAGGAACACGGAGAAGGCGAGTCGATCAGGAGTTGAAACCGTCGTGCGCAAGGTGCTCATCGCCAACCGTGGCGAAATCGCTGTCCGTGTGGCCCGGGCGTGCCGGGACGCGGGTATCGGCAGCGTGGCCGTGTACGCCGAGCCGGACCGGGATGCGTTGCATGTCCGGGCGGCCGACGAGGCGTTCGCTCTGGGCGGTGACACTCCGGCGACCAGTTACCTGGACATGGCGAAGGTGCTCCAGGCGGCGAAGGATTCCGGTGCGGACGCCATCCACCCGGGGTACGGGTTCCTGTCGGAGAACGCGGAGTTCGCCCAGGCGGTGCTGGACGCGGGTCTGACGTGGATCGGTCCGCCGCCGCAGGCGATCCGGGATCTGGGTGACAAGGTGGCGGCGCGTCATATCGCGCAGCGCGCCGGCGCCCCGCTCGTCGCCGGCACCCCGGATCCGGTCTCGGGTGCGGACGAGGTGGTGGCGTTCGCGGAGGAGCACGGGCTGCCGATCGCGATCAAGGCCGCGTTCGGTGGTGGCGGGCGTGGTCTGAAGGTCGCCCGGACGCTGGAGGAAGTGCCGGAGCTGTACGACTCCGCGGTCCGTGAGGCGGTGGCGGCGTTCGGCCGGGGCGAGTGCTTCGTGGAGCGTTACCTCGACAAGCCGCGGCACGTCGAGACGCAGTGCCTGGCCGACTCGCACGGCAACGTGGTCGTGGTCTCCACCCGTGACTGCTCGCTCCAGCGCCGTCACCAGAAGCTGGTGGAGGAGGCTCCGGCGCCGTTCCTCTCCGAGGAGCAGAACGCGCAGCTGTACGCGGCGTCGAAGGCGATCCTGAAGGAGGCCGGCTATGTCGGCGCCGGCACGGTCGAGTTCCTGGTCGGTACCGACGGCACGATCTCGTTCCTTGAGGTCAACACGCGTCTGCAGGTGGAGCACCCGGTGACCGAGGAGGTCACGGGTCTCGACCTGGTGCGGGAGATGTTCCGGATCGCGGACGGCGAGGAGCTCGGTTACGGCGACCCGGAAGTGCGGGGTCACTCTTTCGAGTTCCGTATCAACGGTGAGGACCCGGGCCGTGGCTTCCTTCCGGCGCCGGGCACGGTGACCCTGTTCGCGCCGCCGTCCGGCCCCGGTGTCCGCCTCGACGCGGGCGTGGAGTCCGGCAGCGTCATCGGCCCGGCGTGGGACTCGCTGCTCGCCAAGCTGATCGTGACCGGCGCGACCCGTGAGCAGGCGCTCCAGCGCGCGGCGCGTGCGCTGGAGGAGTTCAAGGTCGAGGGCATGGCCACGGCCATCCCGTTCCACCAGGCCGTCGTCGTCGACCCCGACTTCACCGCTGATCCGTTCCGGGTGCACACGCGGTGGATCGAGACGGAGTTCGTCAACGAGATCAAGCCGTTCGCGCCGGGTGGTGCGGACACGGACGAGGACGAGGGCAACCGCGAGACGATCGTCGTCGAGGTCGGCGGCAAGCGGCTTGAGGTCTCCCTGCCGTCGTCGCTGGGGATGACGCTTGCCCGGACCGGGCTCGCGGCGGGTGCGAAGCCGAAGCGGCGGGCGGCGAAGAAGTCCGGCCCGGCCGCCTCCGGCGACACTCTCGCCTCCCCGATGCAGGGCACGATCGTGAAGATCGCGGTCGAGGAGGGCCAGGAGGTCAAGGAGGGCGACCTCATCGTCGTCCTTGAGGCGATGAAGATGGAACAGCCCCTCAACGCGCACCGCTCCGGCACGATCAAGGGCCTGACCGCCGAGGTCGGCGCCTCCGTCACCTCCGGCGCCGCCCTCTGCGACATCAAGGACTGAATTCACGCGTCGACGTCGCCGCACCCCGGAATTCACCCACCCTTTCCCGAATCCTTCCGTATACCTTCCCCGCCACCCCCAGGCCTTCTTCCAGTACGTCCTTTCCCAGGACGGACTTCTTCCGGTGAGGAGAAACAACACATGCACAGCACTCTGATCGTGGCTCGTATGGAACCCGGATCGAGCACCGACGTCGCCAAACTGTTCGCCGAATTCGACGCCTCCGAGATGCCGCATCTCATGGGGACCCGCAGGCGTCAGCTGTTTTCCTACCGGGGCCTCTACTTCCACCTCCAGGACTTCGACACGGACAACGGCGGTGAGCTCATCGAGCAGGCCAAGACCGACCCCCGTTTCGTGGGGATCAGCGAGGACCTGAAGCCCTTCATCGAGGCCTACGACCCGGCCACCTGGCGCTCGCCCGCCGACGCCATGGCCACCCGCTTCTACACCTGGGAGGCGAACGCGTGAGCGCACGACGTGTCGTCATCACCGGCATCGAGGTCCTCGCCCCCGGTGGCACCGGATCCAAGGAGTTCTGGAACCTGCTGAGCGAGGGCCGTACGGCGACCCGGGGCATCACGTTCTTCGACCCGGCGCCGTTCCGCTCCCGCGTCGCCGCCGAGATCGACTTCGACCCGGAGGCCCACGGTCTGACCCCGCAGGAGGTCCGCCGCATGGACCGGGCCGCCCAGTTCGCGGTGGTCGCCGCGCGCGGCGCCGTCGCCGACAGCGGCATCGACCTCACCGCCCACGACCCGCACCGCGTCGGTGTCACCGTCGGCAGCGCCGTCGGCGCCACCATGGGGCTCGACGAGGAGTACCGGACCGTCAGTGACGGCGGCCGGCTCGAACTCGTCGACCACGAGTACGCGGTGCCGCACCTCTACAACTACCTGGTGCCCAGCTCCTTCTCGGCCGAGGTCGCCTGGGCCGTCGGCGCGGAGGGCCCCAACACCGTGGTCTCCACCGGCTGCACCTCCGGCCTCGACTCCGTCGGCTACGCCGTGGAGCTGATCCGCGAGGGCTCCGCCGACGTCATGGTCGCCGGTTCATCCGACGCCCCGATCTCCCCGATCACGATGGCCTGCTTCGACGCCATCAAGGCGACGACCAACCGGTACGACGACCCGGCGCACGCCTCCCGGCCCTTCGACGGCACCCGCAACGGCTTCGTGCTTGGCGAGGGCGCGGCCGTCTTCGTCCTGGAGGAGCTGGAGAGCGCCCGCAGGCGCGGCGCCCACATCTACGCGGAGATCGCCGGCTACGCCACCCGGAGCAACGCGTACCACATGACCGGTCTGCGGCCGGACGGCGCCGAGATGGCGGAGGCGATCCGGATCGCGCTCGACGAGGCGCGGATGAACCCCACCGAGATCGACTACATCAACGCGCACGGCTCGGGCACCAAGCAGAACGACCGCCACGAGACCGCCGCCTTCAAGAAGAGCCTCGGGGACCACGCGTACCGGACCCCGGTCAGCTCCATCAAGTCGATGGTCGGCCACTCCCTCGGCGCCATCGGCTCCATCGAGATCGCCGCCTCGGCCCTGGCCATGGAGCACAACGTGGTCCCGCCGACGGCGAACCTCCACACCCCGGACCCCGAGTGCGACCTGGACTACGTCCCGCTCGTCGCCCGCGAGCAGCTCACGGACTCCGTCCTGACCGTCAGCAGCGGATTCGGCGGCTTCCAGAGCGCCATGGTCCTGGCCCGTCCCGAGAGGAAGACCGCATGAGCGCGTCCGTGGTGGTGACCGGCCTGGGTGTCGCCGCACCCAACGGCCTCGGCCGGGAGGACTTCTGGGCCTCCACCCTCGGCGGCAAGAGCGGCATCGGCCGGCTCACCCGCTTCGACCCCTCCGGCTATCCGGCGCGCCTCGCCGGCGAAGTGCCCGGCTTCTCCGCCGAGGAGCATCTCCCGAGCCGGCTGCTGCCCCAGACCGACCGGGTGACCCGGCTCGCGCTGGTCGCCACCGACTGGGCGCTGGCCGACGCGGGCGTCAGACCCGAAGAGCAGGGCGAGTTCGACATGGGCGTGGTCACGGCCAGCTCCTCCGGCGGCTTCGAGTTCGGCCAGGGCGAGCTGCAGAAGCTGTGGAGCCAGGGCAGCCAGCACGTCAGCGCGTACCAGTCCTTCGCCTGGTTCTACGCGGTGAACAGCGGCCAGATATCGATCCGCAACGGCATGAAGGGCCCCAGCGGTGTCGTCGTCAGCGACCAGGCCGGCGGCCTCGACGCCGTCGCCCAGGCCCGCCGCCAGATCCGCAAGGGCACCCGCCTGATCGTCTCCGGCGGTGTCGACGCCTCCCTCTGCCCGTGGGGCTGGGTGGCGCAGCTCGCCTCCGACCGCCTCAGCACCAGCGAGGAGCCGACCCGGGCGTACGTGCCCTTCGACCGAGAGGCCCGCGGCCATGTGCCCGGCGAGGGCGGTGCGATCCTCGTCATGGAGGCCGCGGCGGCCGCCCGTGAGCGCGGCGCCCGGATCTACGGCGAGATCGCCGGATACGGCTCGACCTTCGACCCCCGCCCCGGCAGCGGACGCGAGCCCGGCCTGCGCAAGGCCATCGAACTCGCCCTCGCCGACGCCGAACTGGCGCCCCGTGACATCGACGTCGTCTTCGCGGACGCCGCCGCCGTCCCCGAGCTCGACCGCGTCGAGGCCGACGCCATCAACAGCGTCTTCGGCACCGGGGCCGTCCCCGTCACCGCGCCCAAGACGATGACCGGCCGGCTGTACTCCGGGGCCGCGCCGCTCGACCTGGCCGCCGCGTTCCTCGCGATGGACGAGGGCGTCATCCCGCCCACCGTGAACGTCGACCCGGCCGCCGAGTACGGACTCGACCTGGTCGTCTCCCAGCCCCGTACCGCCGAGGTGAACACCGCCCTGGTGCTGGCCCGCGGCCACGGCGGCTTCAACTCCGCGATGGTCGTCCGCGCCGCCGACTGACCTTCCACCCCCGCCCGTACCTCACCCACAGGAGAAGAACCATGAGCACCCAGCCCTTCACCCTCGACGACCTCAAGCGGATCCTGCGCGAGGGCGCCGGCGCCGCCGAGGGCGTCGACCTCGACGGCGACATCCTCGACAGCCACTTCGAGACGCTCGGTTACGAGTCGCTCGCCCTCCTGGAGACCGGCAGCCGCATCGAGCGCGAGTACGCCATCACCCTCGACGACGACGTGCTGTCCGAGGCCGACACCCCGCGCGCCCTGATCGACGCCGTCAACGCCCACCTGTCGGCCGCCACCGCCGCCTGACCGGCCGCCTCCCGGCACCCGCCTTCCGTACGCACCCCGGCAGAGAGAAGAGACAGCCAGCATGAGCCAGCAGGAGAAGCAGGAGAAGAGGGTCGCCCTCGTCACCGGAGGCACCAGCGGCATCGGTCTCGCCGTCGCCCGGCTCCTCGCGTCCCAGGGCCACCGCGTGTTCCTCGGCGCCCGCAACGCGGAGAACGTCGCCGCCACCGTCAAGCAGCTCCAGGACGAGGGCCACGAGGTCGACGGCACCACGCTCGACGTGCGCTCCGGCGACGACGTCCAGGCCTTCGTCCGCGCCGCCGTCGACCGCTTCGGCACCGTCGACGTCCTCGTGAACAACGCCGGCCGCAGCGGTGGCGGCCCCACGGCCGACCTCACCGACGAGCTGTGGAACGACGTCATCGACACCAACCTCAACAGCGTCTTCCGGCTCACCCGCGAGGCCCTCACCACCGGCGGCATGCGGGAGAAGTCCCGCGGCCGCATCATCAACATCGCCTCGACCGCCGGAAAGCAGGGTGTCGTCCTCGGCGCGCCCTACTCGGCCTCCAAGCACGGCGTCGTCGGCTTCACCAAGGCCCTCGGCAACGAGCTCGCCCCCACCGGCATCACCGTCAACGCGGTCTGCCCCGGCTACGTCGAGACCCCGATGGCGCAGCGCGTCCGGCAGGGCTACGCCGCCGCGTACGACACCTCCGAGGACGCCATCCTCGAGAAGTTCCGGTCGAAGATCCCGCTCGGCCGCTACTCCACCCCCGAGGAGGTGGCCGGCCTCGTCGGGTACCTCGCGTCGGACACCGCCGCCTCCATCACCTCGCAGGCGCTCAACGTCTGCGGCGGCCTCGGCAACTTCTGATCCCCGCCGACCAACCCGCCCCATCCCGAGGAGAGTTCACGATGACGACCCGTGAGGTCGAGCACGAGATCACCGTCGCGGCCCCGGCCCTGGCCGTGTACCGGCTGATCGCCGAGGTGGAGAACTGGCCGCGGATCTTCCCGCCCACCCTCTACGTCGACCACGTGGAGCGCGGTGAGCGGGAGGAGCGCATCCGGATCTGGGCGACCGCCAACGGCGCCCCCAAGAACTGGACGTCCAAGCGGACCCTGGACCCGGAGGGCCTCCGGATCACCTTCCGCCAGGAGGTCTCCACCCCGCCCGTCGCCGCCATGGGCGGCACCTGGATCATCGAGCCGGTCTCCGCGACCGAGTCCCGGATCCGGCTGCTGCACGACTATCGGGCCGTCGACGACGACCCCGAGGGCCTGAAGTGGATCGACGAGGCCGTCGACCGCAACTCGCGCTCCGAGCTCGCCGCCCTCAAGACCAACGTCGAACTGGCACACGCCTCCGAGGAGATCACCTTCTCCTTCGAGGACACCGTACGGGTCGAAGGATCCGCCAAGGACGTCTACGACTTCGTCAACGAGGCGGACCGCTGGCCCGAGCGGCTGCCGCACGTCGCCACCGTACGCTTCGAGGAGGAGACGCCCGGCCTGCAGAGCCTGGAGATGGACACCCGGGCCAAGGACGGCTCCACCCACACCACGAAGTCGTACCGGGTGACCTTCCCGCACCACCGGATCGCCTACAAGCAGATCACCCTGCCGGCGCTGATGACCCTGCACACCGGCTACTGGACGTTCACGGAGGACGAGGACGGCGTCACCGCCTCCTCACAGCACACCGTCGTCCTCAACACCGGGAACATCGCGCGGATCCTCGGCGCCGACGCCACCGTCGCCGACGCCCGCGACTACGTGCGCACGGCGCTCAGCACCAACAGCCGGGCCACCCTCGGGTACGCCAAGGAGTACGCCGAAACCAAGGCCGGGACCGGAAGTGTCAAGGCCGGGACCGACAGCGCCGAGGCCGGGACCGGGCACGCCGGGCCCCGGACCGAGGGCAAGGGCTGATCATGCCGACCCTGGAGACCGACGTCGTCGTCATCGGTGCCGGTCCCACCGGCCTGATGCTCGCCGGCGAACTGCGGCTCGGCGGCGCGGACGTGATCGTCCTGGAGGCCAGGGACACCCCCACCACCGAGTCCCGGGCCTCCACCCTCCACGCCCGCACGATGGAGCTGCTCGACGAGCGGGGCCTGCTGGCGCAGCTCGGCACCCCGCCGTCGGAGCCCCGCGGGCACTTCGGCGGCATCCCGCTCGACCTGACGCTGCCCAGCCCCCACCCCGGGCAGTGGAAGGTCGAGCAGACCCGGACCGAGGCGCTGCTCCAGGAATGGGCCACCGGCCTGGGGGCCGACCTCCGGCGCGGCCACGCCTGCTTCTCCCTCACGGTGACGGAGGCGTACGTCGAGGCCGGAGCCACCGGCCCGGACGGCCGAGAGGTACGCGTCCGGGCGCGGTACCTCGTCGGCTGCGACGGGGAGCAGAGCACCGTACGGGCGCTGGCCGGGGCCGAGTTCCCCGGTCAGGAGCCCCGGCGCGAGCTGCTCCGCGCGGACGTGGCCGGGATCGACGTCCCGAACCGTCGCTTCCAGCGGCTCCCCGGCGGACTCGCCGTGGCGGCGCGCAGGGACGGCGTCACCCGGGTGATGGTGCACGAGTTCGGCAGGCCCGCGCTCCCCCGTACCGAAGAACCCGGATTCGACGAGGTCGTGGACGTGTGGAAGCGGGTCACGGGGGAGGACATCAGCGGCGGCACCCCGCTCTGGGCCAACTCCTTCCACGATGCCAACCGCCAGCTCACCCACTACCGCGACGGACGGGTCCTGTGGGCGGGGGACGCCGCCCACCAGCAGATGCCCATCGGCGGCCAGGCCCTCAACCTGGGCCTCCAGGACGCCGTCAACCTCGGCTGGAAACTGGCCGCCACCGTGCGCGGCACCGCCCCCGCCGGGCTGCTCGACACGTACCACGACGAACGCCACGCCGTCGGCCGCCAGGTCCTCGGCAACATCAGGGCGCAGGCCCTGCTGCTCCTCGGCGGCCCCGAGGCGGAACCCGTCCGCGCCCTGCTCGGCCCGCTCATCGGCCTCGACGAGGTACGCGCGCACCTGGCCGGCAAGATCTCCGGACTCGGCATCCGGTACGAGGCCGCCGGGTCCGGGGCCGTGCATCCGCTGACCGGCACCCGGCTGCCCCGTACCGCCCTCGCCGAAGGTCATGAGGCGGTGGACCGGCAGCTGCGCGCCGGGCGCGGACTGTTCGTGGTCCTCACCGACGACGGCGCCACCGACGACGTCATGACCGACGACGGCGCCACCGCCGGTGAGGCCGCCGCCCGGCCGGGGCGGGTCGGCGTCGCCGTCGCCCGGCCCGTGCCCGGCGGTGTCCTCGACGGCCTCGACGCCGTCCTCGTACGGCCCGACGGCTATCTGGCCTGGACCTCGGCGGACGGCGAAGGACCGGAAGCGGCCCTGCACCGCTGGTTCGGCGCCCCCACCCATCCACTCCGCGGAAGGACCCCGGAACCATGCCCCAGTCCGCTCCCCACACGAACACGCCCACCGACACCGACACCGACACCAACGCAGACGCCGATATCGACATCGACATAGACGTCCTCGTCATCGGTGCCGGCCCCACCGGCCTGATGCTCGCCGGCGAACTGCGCCTCGGTGGCGCCCGGGTCCTCGTCGCGGAGCGCCTGGAGCGGCCCACCGGCCAGTCCCGCGGGCTCGGGTTCACCGCCCGCGCGATGGAGGTCTTCGACCAGCGCGGACTGCTGCCCCGCTTCGGCCAGGGCGAGACCCTGGAGACCAGCCCGCTGGGGCACTTCGGCGGCGTGCAGTTCGACTACACCGTCCTGGAGGGCGCCCACTTCGGCGCCCGCGGCATCCCGCAGTACACCACCGAGACGGTCCTGGAGGAGTGGGCGGCCGAACTCGGCGCGGACATCCGCCGTGGCTGGGAGTTCACCGGACTCACCCAGGACGACGAGGCGGTGGAGGTCACCGTCCGCACCCCGGAGGGGGAGCGGCGGCTCCGCGCGGCCTACGTGGTCGGCTGCGACGGCGGGCACAGCCCGGTCCGCAAGGCCGCGGGCTTCGACTTCCCCGGCACTCCCGCCACCCGCGAGATGTACCTCGCGGACGTCGTCGGCTGCGGCCTGAAGCCGCGGTTCCTCGGCGAACGGCTGCCGGAGGGCATGGTGATGGCCGCGCCGCTCGCCGAGGGCGTCGACCGGATCATCGTCTGCCCGCACGGCACCCCGCCCCGCGACCGCCGCGACGCCGAGGCCGTGAGCTTCGCCGAGGTGGCCGCCGCCTGGCAGCGCATCACCGGCGAGGACATCAGCGGCGGCTCGGCGGAATGGGTCAGCTCGTTCACCGACACCACCCGCCAGGCCACCGAGTACCGGCGCGGCCGCGTCCTGCTCGCGGGCGACGCCGCCCACATCCATCTGCCGGCCGGCGGCCAGGGCCTCAGCACCGGCGTCCAGGACGCCGCCAACCTGGGCTGGAAGCTCGCCGCCGTGGTACGCGGCACGGCGCCGGACGGGCTGCTCGACACGTACCACGGCGAACGCCACCCGGTGGGGCAGCGCCTCCTCATGAACACCCGGGCCCAGGGCACGGTCTTCCTCGGCGGTGAGGAGTCGGACCCGCTGCGCGAGCTGTTCACCGAACTCCTCGCGTACGACGACGTGAAGCGGCACCTGGCCGGTGTCGTCAGCGGCCTCGACATCCGGTACGGGACGGAGGGCGGCGAGCCGGACGGCGCCCTCGCCGGGACGCGGCTCGCGCACCGGACGCTCACCACCGCGGCGGGGGAGACCAGCACGACGCGGCTGCTCCACTCCGCGCAGGGCGTGCTGCTCGACCTCGCGGACGACCCGGGGGTACGGCAGACCGCGGCGGCCTGGAAGGACCGGGTGGTCACCGTCACCGGCGTACCGCACCCGGTGACCGGCACGGACGTGCTCGCGGGCACGGCCGCCGTCCTGGTCCGGCCCGACGGCCACGTCGTGTGGACGACCTCGGAGGGGACGGACGGCGAGGGCCTGGAAGCGGCCCTGACCCGCTGGTTCGGTCCGCCCGTCCCGAGCTCCGGCCCGGCTTCCGACGGTGGCGTGCCCCGGTGACCACCACGACGAGCGCCCCGGCGACGCCCCTCACCGGGGGCGTACGCCGGATCCTCCTGGACGGCGCCGGGATCCCGATCTCCGCACTGCTCGCCGAACCGGGGCAGGAGTACGGGCACGGGCAGGAGTACGGGCACGGGCTCGGGCCGGAGCGGGCTCCCGGCGCTCCCGGAGAGCGCGCGGCGCCGCGCGCGACCGTGGTCGCCCTGCACGGCGGCGGCATGAGCGCGGGCTACTTCCACGGCCAGGCCCAGCCGGGCCTGTCCCTGCTCACCCTGGGCGCGCGCCTCGGCTTCACCGTCCTCTCCCTCGACCGGCCCGGATACGGCGAGTCCACCGCCCGGCTGCCCCACGGCCAGACTTTGACCGAGCAGTCGGACACCCTGCGCGCCGCCCTCGCGGACTTCGCCGGCCGCCACGCCACCGGCGCCGGACTCTTCCTGCTCGCCCACTCCTACGGCGGGAAGCTCGCCCTGACCGCCGCCGCGCGCGACACCGGAGCCGCCGGCGCCCCGCTTCTGGGGCTCGACGTCTCCGGTTGCGGCCAGGAGTACGCCGTGGGGCCCGACGACCTCCCCGGGAGCCGGGGCCACGGCCACTGGACCCGGAACTGGGGCGCCCTGCGCCTCTACCCGCCGGGCACCTTCGCGGCCAGCGGCGCCCTCGTCGCCCCCATGCCGGAACGGGAACGGGCCGAGGCGCTGCGCTGGCCCGGGATGTTCCCGGAGGTGGCCGCCCGGGTCCGCGTACCCGTACGGCTGACCTTCGCGGAGTACGAGTCGTGGTGGCGCCACGACGAGGCGGCCCTCGCCCGGCTCACCGGCCGCTTCACCGCCGCGCCCCGGCTGCTCGTCGAACGGCTGCCGGACGCCGGCCACAACATCAGCCTGGGCCTGACGGCCCGTACGTACCATCTGCGGGCCCTCGCGTTCCTGGAGGAGTGCCTCGCGACCCTGCGACCCGAGGTGTGACCCCCGCTCATGGTGAAGGCCCGATCGAACACCTTCCGCTCCCTGTCCGTCCGCAACTTCCGGCTGTTCGCCGCCGGACAGGTGGTGTCGGTGGCCGGCACCTGGACGATGGTCGTCGCCCAGGACTGGCTGGTCCTCGGCATGACCGGCGACTCGGGAACGGCCCTCGGGGCCGTGACCGCCCTCCAGTTCACCCCGATGCTGCTCCTCACCCTCTACGGCGGCCGGCTCGCCGACCGTCACGACAAGCGGATGCTGCTGACCCTCGCCAACCTGGCGGCCGGGGCTCTCGCCCTGGTCCTCGCGGTGCTCGTCCTCACCGGCACGGTGCGCCTCTGGCACATCTGGCTGCTCGCGCTCGGCATCGGCATCGTCAACGCCGTCGAGGTCCCCACCCGCATGTCGTTCGTCGGCGAACTGGTCGGGAACGAACTCCTCCCCAACGCCTCCGCCCTGAGCGCCGCGTACTTCAGCGTCGCCCGGGTCGCGGGACCTGCCCTCGCCGGACTGCTCATCACCGGCTTCGGCACCGGCTGGGCCATCGCCCTCAACGCGGTCAGCTACCTCGCCACCGTGGCGGGGCTGCGCATGATGCGGCCGGAGGAGAACCGCGGGGCCACCGCCGGGGGACGGGGCGTACGCCGGGACGCGCGGGTCATCGACGGCCTGCGCTACACGGCCTCCCGCGCCGATCTCACCCTCCCCATGGCCCTTGTCGCGGTGATCGGCCTCTTCGGCATGAACTTCCAGCTCACCCTGCCGCTGCTCGCCAAGACCGTCTTCGACGCCGACGCGACCTCCTTCGGGCTGCTCACCACCGCCTTCGCGGCGGGCTCCCTGCTCGGCGCCTTCGCCGGCACCCGGCGCAGCGGTCGGCCGGCCGCCCGTACCGTCATCGCCTCGGCCCTCGCCTTCGGGGTCCTGGAGACGGCGGCCGGCTGGGCGCCCGGCTTCCTCGCGGCGGTCGGCCTGCTCACGCTCACCGGTTTCGCCTCGATCTACTTCGCCCAGGCGGCGAACCACCGGATCCAGCTCGGCAGCGATCCCCGTTACCGGGGGCGGATCCTCGCCCTCTACACCCTGATCCTTCAGGGCTCCACCCCTCTGGGAGCCCTGCTCGTCGGCCTGCTCACCGAACGGTTCGGCGGCCGCGCGGGTCTCTGGCTCGGCGGCCTGGTGTCCCTGGCGGCCGCCCTCGCCGCCCTCGCCTTCGAGTACCGGAGGACACGGGTCCGCCCCCTCGGAGGCGCCGCAGGTGCCACCCGCGCCGCGGCCCCCGAGCCCGGCCCCGGCCCCGACTCCGACCTCGACGCCCGCCCACGCCCCGATTCCGACTCCCACGAAAGGCTGGTCCGCGATGTCGCTCCTGAGGGTCGCGGACGATGACCTCCACCTCTGGACCCTGCGCCCGCCCCCGGCGGACTCCGCCGCCGCCCGCGCCCTCGCGACCGGGGAGCTCGACCACGCGGAACGACGCCGGGCGGACGCCTACGTACGGCCCGGCGACCGGGTCCAGTACCTGGCGGCGCACCTCGCGCTGCGCCGGGTCCTCGCCCCGTACACCGGCGTCCCCGCGTGGCGGCTGCGCTTCGGCAGGGAGGCGGCGGGGCGGCCCGTGCTGCTCGGCGTACCCCGCGCGCCCTCCTTCTCGCTCTCGCACAGCCACGGCCTGGTGCTGCTCGGGGTGGCACGGCGGCCGGTGGGGGTCGACGTGCAGCGCGTCCCGCCGTACGCGACCGCCGAGCTGTGCCGCGGCGCGCTCCACCCGGCCGAGCGGGAGGAACTCGCGGCCCTCCCAGAGCCCCGGCTCGCCGAGGCCTTCGCCCGGCTGTGGACCCGTAAGGAGGCCTACCTGAAAGGCCTCGGCACCGGCCTCGCCCGCGGCCTCGCCGCCGACTACCTGGGGGAGTCCGGACGGGACGGCGCCCGGCGCCCCGCCGGCTGGGTCGTCCTCGACCTGGCGGGCGGGCCGGACCACGCGGCGGCCGCCGCACTCCGTACCGACAGCACACCACGGGTCACGACGAGGGAAGTGCGGCCCGAGGACCTGACCAGCACGACGCACGACACGCACACCGAAAGGGGAGTGGGAAGCGCATGACCACGACGTCCACGGCCGTAGGAGCCCTCGCGGACCGACTCACCGAACTCGGCCGCCTCCGGGAGCTGGCCCAGGAGGGCCCCGATCCCGGCGCCACCGAACGTCAGCACGCCAAGGGCAAACTGACGGCCCGTGAGCGGATCGGGCTGCTGCTCGACAAGGGAAGCTTCACGGAGATCGAGCAGCTCCGCCGGCACCGCGCGCAGGGCTTCGGTCTTGAGGCGAAGAGGCCGTACACCGACGGTGTGATCACCGGGTGGGGCACGGTGGAGGGCCGGACGGTCTTCGTGTACGCGCACGATTTCCGGATCTTCGGCGGCGCCCTCGGTGAGGCGCACGCGACGAAGATCCACAAGATCATGGACATGGCCATCGCGGCCGGGGCTCCGCTGGTCTCCCTGAACGACGGCGCGGGCGCTCGTATCCAGGAGGGCGTCTCGGCGCTCGCCGGGTACGGCGGCATCTTCCAGCGCAACACCCGGGCGAGCGGAGTGATCCCGCAGATCTCGGTGATGCTCGGTCCGTGCGCCGGCGGCGCCGCGTACTCGCCCGCCCTGACGGACTTCGTGTTCATGGTCCGTGAGACCTCGCAGATGTTCATCACGGGTCCTGACGTCGTCAAGGCGGTCACCGGCGAGGAGATCACGCAGAACGGCCTCGGCGGCGCCGACGTCCACGCGGGCGTCTCCGGCGTCTCCCACTTCGTCTACGACGACGAGGAGACCTGCCTGGCCGAGGTCCGCTACCTCCTGTCGCTGCTCCCGCAGAACAACCGCGACCTGCCGCCGATCGCACCCAGTTCCGACCCGGTGGACCGGCCGGGCGACCGCCTCCTCGACCTCGTCCCCGCCGACGGCAACCGTTCGTACGACGTCCGCGAGGTCGTCGAGGAACTCGTCGACGACGGCGAGTACATGGAGGTGCACGGGGCCTGGGCCCTCAACCTGGTGTGCGCCTTCGCCCGGCTCGACGGGCACGTCGTCGGGATCGTGGCGAACCAGCCGGCCGCCATGGCGGGCGTCCTCGACATCAAGGCCTCCGAGAAGGGGGCGCGCTTCGTGCAGTTCTGCGACGCCTTCAACATCCCGCTCGTCACCCTCGTCGACGTCCCCGGCTTCCTGCCCGGCGTCGGCCAGGAGCACGACGGCATCATCAGACGCGGCGCCAAGCTGCTCTACGCGTACTGCAACGCGACCGTGCCCCGGATCTCCGTCGTCCTGCGCAAGGCCTACGGCGGCGCGTACATCGTCATGGACTCGCGCTCGATCGGCGCCGACATCGCCCTCGCCTGGCCCACCAACGAGATCGCCGTCATGGGCGCCGAGGGCGCCGCCAACGTGGTCTTCCGGCGCGAGATCGCCGCCGCCGACGACCCCGAGGCCATGCGCCGCCAGAAGATCGAGGAGTACCGCGAGGAACTCGTGCACCCCTACTACGCGGCCGAACGCGGACTCGTCGACGACGTCGTCGACCCGCGCGACACCCGCCGGGTGCTGTGCCGGTCCGTCGCCATGCTCGCCGCCAAGCACGCCGACCTGCCGCGCCGCAAGCACGGCAACCCGCCCCAGTAGGAGGCCCGATGACCGCCCCCGCCCACTCCGCCCCGTCCGACCCCTCCTCCCACCTCGTCGGTGTCGTCCGCGTCGAGAAGGGTGCGCCGAGCCCCGAGGAACTCGCCGCCGTCACCGCCGTGCTGCTCGCCCGTACGCAGGAGCCCGCGACCACCGCCCCTATGTCCCGGCCCGTCGCCGGCTGGCGCCGCCTTGAGCGGGCCGGCGGCTTCCAGGGGCCCCGCACCTGGCAGTCCACGGGACCGAACCACCGCTGACCTCCTGACCCACCGATCCCTGCCCCGCGCCCCCTGACCCACGACCGACAGAGGCCGACACCATGACATCCACCGCAACCTCCTCCTCACTCGACGAACTGTGCCAAGCCGTCAGGACGTTGACCGACCGCGCCGAGATAGCCGAGGTCTGCGACCGGTACGCCGCGCACCTCGACAGGAACCGGGGCAGCGACCACTGGTTCGACTCGGTCTTCACCGACGACGTCCACCTCGTCTTCCCGATGGGCGAGTACACGGGCTTCGAAGGTTTCGCCCGGTTCCAGCAGATGGCCCGTACGACCTTCGCCCGCACCCACCACATCAGCGGGGCGTACGCGATCGAGCTGGCCGGCGACGAGGCCGAGGTGCGCGCGCATCTCACCGCCTTCCACGTCCGCGACCCCGCCGTGCCCTCGGCGCACTTCGCCATCGGCGGCCACTACGACGCCCGGGTCGTCCGCACCCCGGCGGGCTGGCGCATCCGCTCCTTCACCTTCGACCTGGTCTGGAACGCGGGCGAGGCCCCCGGGGCGAAGGGACACTCCTGATGACCACGACCACGACCACGACGGCTGCCTCCCTCACCCCGCGCGCGCCCGCCGGCCTCGCCGAGCGGATCGCCCTCTCCGCCGCCACCACCCGGGGCGCCCACCTGTCGACCGAGGACTTCCACGCCTGGCTCGACGGACGCCGCCGCGCCCACACCTTCCGCGTCGACCGGGTCCCCTTCGCCGCGCTCGACGGCTGGTTCTTCGAGGAGGACGGCGGCAACCTCGTCCACCGCAGCGGCCGGTTCTTCAGCATCGAGGGCCTCCATGTCGTCGAGGAGGGCGGCCCGTACGGCGACGGCCCGTACCGCTCCTGGCACCAGCCCGTCATCAAACAGCCCGAGGTCGGCATCCTCGGCATCCTCGCCAGGGAGTTCGACGGCGTCCTGCACTTCCTCATGCAGGCCAAGATGGAACCGGGCAACCGCAATCTGCTCCAGCTGTCGCCGACCGTCCAGGCCACCCGCAGCAACTACACCAAGGCGCACCGCGGCGGCGACGTGAAGTACATCGAGTACTTCACCAGCTCCGAGCACGGCACCGTCATCGCGGACTCCCTCCAGTCCGAGCACGGCGCCTGGTTCTTCCGGAAGTCCAACCGCAACATGATCGTCGAGGCCGCCGGCGAGGTCCCGCTCCTGGACGACTTCTGCTGGCTCACCCTCGGGCAGATCGGTGAACTCCTGCACCGGGACAACGTGATCAACATGGACGCGCGGACCGTGCTGTCCTGCGTGCCGTACGAGGACACCGCGGCCGGCGCGCTGCTCTCCGACGTCCGTCTCCTCTCCTGGTTCACCGGCGAACGTTCCCGCCACGACGTACGCGCGCGGCGCGTCCCGCTGCGGGACCTGCCCGGCTGGAAGCGCGGCGAGGAGACCATCGAGCACGAGGAAGGCCGCCACTTCAAGGTCGTCGCCGCGTCCGTGCAGGCCGGGAACCGTGAAGTCACCAGCTGGACACAGCCGTTGATCGAGCCGGTCGGTCTGGGTGTCGCCGCCTTCCTGACCCGTGACTTCGACGGTGTCCCGCACTACCTGGTGCACGCCCGGGTCGAGGGCGGCTTCCTCGACACCGTCGAACTCGCCCCCACCGTCCAGTACACGCCCGGGAACTACGCCCACCTGCCGGCCGACGAGCGCCCCCTCTTCCTCGACCACGTCCTCGGCGCCGCCCCCGCCCGCATCCGCTACGAGGCCGTGCACTCCGAGGAGGGCGGCCGGTTCCTCAACGCCGAGAGCCGCTACCTCCTGGTGGACGCCGACGAGGAGCAGGCCCCCGCCGACCCGCCGCCCGGCTACGCGTGGGCGACCGCCGCCCAGCTCACCTCCCTCACCCGGCACGGCCACTACCTCAACGTCCAGGCCCGCACCCTGCTCGCCTGCGTCCACGCCCGGGCGGTGCGGACCCGGTGAGCGCCCCCGAACGGCCGGGGAGCACTCCCGTACCCCCGGTGCACACCCCCGCGCCCCTGCGCATCGGCGTCCTCGGCTGCGCCGACATCGCCGTCCGGCGCATGATGCCCGCCATGGCCGCGCTCCCGGAGACCGAGGTCACCGCGGTCGCCAGCCGGGACCCGGTGAAGGCCGCCGCCGCGGCCGCCCCCTACGGCGCGGCGGCGGTCCCGGGCTACGAGGCCCTGCTGCGGCGGGACGACGTCGACGCGGTGTACGTACCGCTGCCGGCCGCCCTCCACGCCGAGTGGACCGAGGCGGCCCTGCGCGCGGGCAAGCACGTCCTGGCCGAGAAGCCGCTCACCACCGACCCGGAGAGCACCGCCGCCCTGCTCGACCTGGCCGCCGCGTCGGGGCTCGCGCTGATGGAGAACGTGATGTTCGTGCATCACCGGCTCCACACGGACGTCCGCAAACTCGTCGCGGACGGGTCCATCGGTGAACTCCGTGCGATGCACGCCTCGTTCGGCATCCCGAGACTGCCCGGCACCGACATCCGGCACGATCCGGAGCTCGGCGGCGGCGCCCTCGGCGACGTCGGCGTCTACCCCCTGCGGGCCGCCCAGCACCTGCTCGGCGACGATCTCGACGTCCTCGGCGCGCACCTCGTCCGGGGCGCCGGCAGCCGGGTCGAGACCGCCGGCGGGGCGCTGCTCGCCACCCCGGGCGGGGTGACCGCGCACATCGCCTTCGGCATGGACCACGGTTACCGGTCGGCGTACGAGCTGTGGGGCAGCGAGGGCCGTCTCGTCGTCGAGCGGGCCTACACCCCGCCGGCCGGCCACCGCCCGGTCGTGCGCCTGGAGACCCGTACCGGCGTCGTGGAACACGTCCTGGACGCCGACGACCAGGTCCGGAACACGGTCGCCGCGTTCGCCGCCCTCACCGCGGCCGTACGCGCCGGGCGCCCCGTCACCCAGGACCGGGAGGCGCCGCTGCGCCAGGCCCGGCTGCTCGACGCCGTACGCCGCCACGCCGCCCCGACGCCGCACCTTGAACGCCGCCCCGCCCCCCACGAGGCTGGGAATCCCACGAGGAGAGAACTGTGAAAGGCATCATCCTGGCCGGAGGCCACGGCACCCGGCTGCACCCGATCACCCTCGGCACGTCCAAGCAGATGCTGCCGGTCTACGACAAGCCGATGATCTACTACCCGCTCTCGGTGCTCATGCTCGCCGGGATCCGGGACATCCAGATCATCTCGTCGCCCGACGACATCGACAACTTCCGTCGACTGCTCGGGGACGGCTCGCCGCTGGGCATCTCGCTCAGCTACGCCGTCCAGGCCGAGCCGCGCGGCCTCGCCGAGGCGTTCATCATCTCCGCCGACCACATCGGCGACGACTCCGTCGCCCTCGTCCTCGGCGACAACATCTTCCACGGCCCCGGCTTCTCCGCGATCCTCCAGGAGAAGGCCCGGAACGTCGACGGCTGCGTGCTCTTCGGCTACCCGGTCCGCGACCCCGAGCGGTACGGCGTCGGCGAGGTCGACGCGGCCGGACGGCTCCTCTCCCTGGAGGAGAAGCCCGCGCACCCCCGCTCCGACCTCGCGATCACCGGGCTCTACTTCTACGACAACGGCGTCGTCGACATCGCCAAGAACCTCACGCCCTCCGCGCGCGGCGAACTGGAGATCACCGACGTCAACCGCGTCTACCTGGAGCGGGGCAAGGCCGAACTGGTGTCCCTCGGGCGCGGGTTCGTCTGGCTCGACGCCGGAACCCACGACGCGCTCACCGAGGCCGGCCAGTACGTGCAGATCCTGGAGCACCGCCAGGGCGTCCGGCTCGCCTGCCTTGAGGAGGTCGCCTGGCGCATGGGCTTCATCGACCGGGAGGCCTGCCTGCGGCTCGGCGAACAGCTCGCGAAGTCCCCGTACGGCCAGTACGTGATGGAGATAGCCCGCGCCGGCTGACGCTCCCGTCACCACCCCTCGTCCACTCGACACGCTCCTCGGAGGAACGCCATGAGGACCCTCGTCACAGGCGGCGCCGGATTCATCGGCTCCCACTACGTCCGCTCCCTGCTCGCGGGGGAGTACGGCGGCGACGGCACGGACACCGTCACCGTCCTCGACAAGCTGACCTACGCGGGGAACCGGGCCAACCTGCCCGCCTCCCACGACCGGCTCGCCTTCGTCCGCGGCGACATCTGCGACCTGCCGCTGCTGCTCGACCTGCTCCCCGGGCACGACGCCGTCGTCCACTTCGCCGCCGAGTCCCACGTCGACCGCTCCCTCGACTCGGCCGCCGAATTCGTCCGCACCAACGTCCTCGGCACCCAGACGGTCCTGGAGGCCGCGCTGCGCACCGGCGTCGAGCGGCTCGTGCACGTCTCCACCGACGAGGTGTACGGCACGATCGACGAGGGCTCGTGGACCGAGGACTTCCCGCTGCTCCCGAACTCGCCGTACGCCGCCTCCAAGGCGAGCTCCGACCTGGTGGCCCGCTCCTACTGGCGCACCCACGGACTCGACCTGTCGATCACCCGCTGCTCCAACAACTACGGGCCGTACCAGCACCCCGAGAAGCTCATCCCCCGGTTCGTGACGAACCTCCTGGAGGGTCTCCCGGTGCCGGTCTACGGCGACGGGCGCAACGTCCGCGAGTGGCTGCACGTCGACGACCACTGCCGGGCCCTGAACCTCGTCCTCAACCGGGGCCGGGCGGGCGAGACGTACAACATCGGCAGCGGGAACGAGCTCAGCAACCTCTCCCTGACCGAGCGCGTCCTCGACCTCTGCGGCGCGGACCGCTCGATGATCCGGTACGTCGAGGACCGCAAGGGCCACGACCTGCGGTACTCGCTCTCCGACGCCAAGATCCGCGAGGAGCTCGGCTACACACCCCTGACGTCCTTCGAGGACGGCCTGCGCCGGACCGTGGAGTGGTACCGCGACCACCCGGACTGGTGGAAGCCCGCCAAGGAGAGCTGACACGGGCGGGCGGTCACGTGGAGGCGGGGGGGGGGGGGGGGGGGGGGGGGCGCGCCCCCCCCCCCCCCCCCCCCCCCCCCCCCCCCCCCCCCCCCCCCCGCGGCGGGGGGGGGGCCGGGGGGGGGGCCCCCCCCCCCGGCGGGGGGGGGGGGGGGGGGGGGGGGGGGGGGGGGGGGGGCCCGGCGGGGGCCCCCCCCCCCCCCCCCCCCGCCTCCAGGTGACCCGACGCCTGACCCGACGCGCTCAGTGCTTGAGCGTGTCCTTGGCCTTCTGCGCCGTCTGCTTGGCGTCGCCCTTGGCCTGCTCGGCGCGACCCTTCATCTCCAGGCTCTCGTTGCCCACGGCCTTGCCCGTGGCCTCCTTGGCCTTGCCCTTGGCGGTCTCTGCGGCGTTCTTCGCCTTCTTACCGGCGGACATCCGACACCTCCTGGTCTGTCTCTCTCATCCGTGCGACTTCCCTGGATCCCGGCACATACTCACGGGTGCGGCTTCCGCTGCTCCTCGCGGCCGATGCCGGGGCCCTGCCGCTTGGCGGAGCTGCCGTGCGCGTCCTCCGCCGAGGTCTCCTCCCGGCGCAGCGTCGCCTCCTCCGCCTGGCGCCGTGCCTCCGTGTCGCCCGCCTCGCCCTCGGCCCCTGACGGTGTGGTCCGCGGGGGCTCCTGCCGACGGTCCTGCTCGCTGCCGTGCCTGTCGTGGTGGCTCATGGTCCTCTCCCTGACGCCGCTCGTACGCGCCCCGGTCGCCGCCGGTGGCACGAGGTGCTGCTGCCCGGCGACGCCCGGCCGAAACGCCGTGTCTCAGGACCTTTCGGGCAGCTCCTGAGCTGTGGCCGGGCGACCAGGGCGGGTCGGGCGGCGGGGGTGGGTCGTCACCACCACCACGCCCGCGAGCAGCACCACGTTCTTGACGACGAACTCGCCCACCAGGGTGAGCAGCAGCGGGTTGGCGTGGACGAACGCCACCGACGGCGTGAGGACGAGCACCGCGAAGGTGCCGCAGAGGTGGGCGGCGAGCACCGGCAGGGCCACCGCGCGGGCACGCCCCGACATCAGCCAGAGGCCGAGCGCCACCTCGCCCCAGCCGAGCGCGGGCACGAACCAGCTCCCGGCGGGGAACGGCACCACCGCGACGACGAGCGCGGCCGCCGGGCTGAGCCCGATGACCTTGAGCACCCCGAACCAGACGAAGACTCCGCCGAGGCCGGCCCGGAGCGCGCCGAGGCCGTAGTGGTGGAGCCGGGGCGCGAGCCGGTCGAAGAGGCCGAGGGGCGCCGACGGGCCGGAGCCCGGCGCGCCGGACGCCGGGGAGCCGGGGGCCTCCGGTGCGGGCGCCCCCGGTGTGGAGGTCGTGGCGGCAGCTGTCACCTGGGAGGAAACGGTCATGCGCGGGCATCTCCATCACGAGTCGACGCGGGGGCCGGGCGGGGCCGGGCGGGGCGGATCGAGGCCGAGTGGGGCGGAGCCGGGCGGCGGACCGCTCGGATCGCGCCGAAATCACGGCAGGAGGGTCGGACGCCGTGGGGTCACGCTAACCACGTCCCGAGCACCCCCGCGACGCCCATCGCTTCCTTGCATACCTGCGATGGAAGAAGTCGATCGGGCGTTGCCGGACGCGATCAAATCTCGCCAGCCTGAGCAGTGTTCGAGTTTGTGTTTGATCCACAGGCCCGGACCGCGTCCATCCGCTCCCGGCACCATGCGAAGGAATCCACGGATGTCCCACCGACCCGCCGCCCCCGCCTCCACCACGACCCCCGCGGCCCGCACAGCCCTCACCCGGCGCCGGGTACTCACCACGTCGGTGGCCGCGGCCGGGGCGCTCGCCCTGCCCGGCACCGCGGCATGGGCCGTCCCCACCAGCTTCGAGGCGGAGACCCGCACCGGCCGCCGTGCCCCCGGGGCGGTCGCCGACCCCAGTGTCGTCATCCGCTGGAACCAGGCCGCGATGGACGCGATCCTCGGCCGCTACCAGGCCGCCGGCAACCGCTTCGGCCCCGCCACCGTCAACGCCCGCGCCCTCGCGATCATCCACAACGCGATCTACGACGCCTGGGCCTGTTACGACCGCTGTGCCGTCGGCACCCGCTTCGGCGGCGCGCTCCGCCGGCCGCGCTCCGAGCGCACCCTCGACAACAAGAACGAGGCCATCAGCTACGCGGCCCACCTCGCCCTGCTCGACCTGTACCCCGAGTACAAGGTCGCCGTCGACAACATGCTGCGCTCCCTCGGCCACGACCCCGAGCTCACGAACCCGCGCCGCAACAGCCCCGCCTGGATCGGCCGCCGCACCGCGCAGGCCGTCCTCGACTACCGGCACGACGACGGCGCCAACCAGCTCGGCACCCCCGCGTACGCCGACACCACCGGCTACCAGCCGCGCAACACCCCGCAGGTCGCGGGCGCCTTCGACCCGGCCACGATCACGGACCCGGCGCACTGGACCCCGCTGATCGTCGGCGGCAGGACGCAGCGCTACCTCACCCCGCAGTTCGCGGTGATGAAGCCCTTCGCCCTGACAAGCCCCGACCAGTTCACGGTCCCCGCCCCGCCGCCGTACCCCTCCGTCCGGATGACCGCCGCCATCGAGGAAGTCCTCGACATCAGCGCCAACCTGACGGACGAGCAGAAGGCCATCGCCGAGTTCTGGCTCAACGACGACGTCACCCCGCCCGGCGCCCAGCAGATGTGGGGACGGTACGTCTCCGCCCGCGACGGCCACGGTGTCGACGAGGACGCCCAGATTTTCTTCGGCCTCAACATGGCCGAGTGCGACGCCGCCATCGGCTCCTGGGCGGTCAAGCGCGACTACGACTTCGCGCGGCCCTCCACCCTCATCCCGTTCGACCGGCGGGGCCGGCAGATCCGCTCCTGGGGCGGCCCCGGCCAGGGCACCGTCACCATGGACGGCCTCGACTGGCAGGCGTACGTGGCCGTCCCGCCGTTCCCGGCCACCGTCTCGGGACACAGCACCTTCTCCGGCGCCGCCGCCGAGTTCCTGCGCCGCTTCACCGGCTCGGACTCCTTCGGCGACTCGTACCGCTTCAAGGCGGGCGCCTCCACCGTCGAGCCCGGCCTCACCCCGCGCACCGACGTCGTCCTGCACTGGCCCACCTTCAGCGAGGCCGCCCGGCAGGCCGGCATCTCCCGGGTCTACGGCGGCATGCACTGGAGCTTCGACAACGAGCCCGGCATCGAGATGGGCCACCGCATCGGCAGGGTCGTACACCGCCAGGCCATGCGCTACTTCGGCGGCACCCACCGCTGACCCGCCGACGGGAGCGACCCGGCGCCGTGCCGTGCCGTGCCGTGCCGTCCCGGCACCGGCCGGCACCCCGCCTCCACCCCCGTCCGCACCCCCGTCCGCTCCCGCGGCACCCCGCCGTCCCGCCCGCCCCGCCCCGTCCTGCCCCGCCAAGGAGAGAACCCCGTGAGCAACCAGACCCAGACCCCCCCGGGCGCGGCGACCCCGCCCGCCCGCAGCCGCTGGGCGGGCGGCGCCCCGCCCTTCCCCGGCGGCCGGCCCACCGCCCTCGGCACCCTCGCCACCGTCGTGTCCCTGGTGATCCTGGTCGCCCTCGGCGAGGCCACAGGCCAGCTCCTGATGATCGCCCCGCTCGCCGCCACCGCCATGATCATCTGCAGCACCCCCGTGCTGCCCCCGGCCCAGCCCCGGGGCGTGATGCTCGGCCAGGTCGGCTCCGGAGTCCTCGGGATCGTGGCCGTCGCCCTGTTCGGCGACTCCCTCTGGGTGGCCGCCGTCGCCGCCGGACTCAGCGTCGGCCTCATGCTGCTGCTGCGGGCCGTCCACGCCCCCGCCGCCGCCACCGCCGTCCTCGCCGTCCTCCAGGACCCCGCCCCGCTGCGCTTCCTCGTCCTGCTCGCCGTCGGCAGCGCCCTGCTCGTCCTCGTCGGCCTGCTCGCCTCCCGCCTCGGCGTGATCGGCAAGTACCCAACGTACTGGTGGTGACCCCGCCCACCGGTGGCGACCCCCGTCCGTCCGCCCGTACCTCCGCCCCATCACCCTCAACGGAGCGCCCGTGAACCGAGACCGACTGCTCGTCAGCTGCGAGCAGATCATCGAACAGCTGCGGAGCCCCGCGGCCGGGGACGACAACACGGTCCTCGTCGAGATCACCGACGGCGGCAGCACCCTGGGCCGGATCCCCGGCTCCGTCCGCCTGGACTGGACCGGTGACCTCCAGGACCCGGTACGCCGTGACCTCATCGGCCCCGAGGCCTTCGCCGAACTCCTCGGCCGCCACGGCATATCCGCCGGCCACACCGTCGTCCTCCTCAGCGGCAACAACAACTGGTGGGCCGCCGCCGGATACTGGCAGTTCCGGCTGTACGGCCACCGGGAGCTGCGGATCCTCGACGGCGGCCGGCTCCGCTGGGAGGCGCTCGGCGCGCCCCTCACCCAGGACGTCCCCGAACGGCCGGCGACCACGTACCCCGTACCGTCCGTCGACGAGACGATCCGCGCCCGCCGCGAGGACATGCTCGACCACATCGGACGCCACCAGCTCCTCGACGTCCGCTCCATGGAGGAGTACCTCGGGCAGAGCAACACCCCGCCCGGCGTGCCCGAGGACCTCGGGGTGCGCTGCGGGCACGCGCTGTCCGCCGAGCACATCCCCTGGCACACCGCCGTCCACCCCGACGGCACGTTCCGCGACGACGAGGAACTCGCCCGCGCCTACGCTGGTGTCCGCACCGACGCCCCGACCGTCGTCTACTGCCGGGTCGGCTGGCGCTCCGCCCACAGCTGGTTCGTCCTGCGGGAGCTCCTCGGGCTCCCCGACATCCGCAACTACGACGGAGCCTGGCGCGAGTTCGGCTCCCTCATCGGCGCCCCCATCGTCAACGGCCCCAAGGCCTGGGGCCCCGACGGCATCCCGTCCATCGTCGCCCAGCGCGACGCCGCATCGGAGGTCCGCGCCCATGCCTGACGTCACCGTCTTCCGCAACGTGCTCCGCGACGGCTTCGACCAGACCGACCTGCCCTGGGTGCCCTGGGCCGAACCCGGCCGCGTCGGCGTCGAGTACGTCGTGCTCTGGGGCCCCGACCCGGCCGAGGACGAGGACTCCGCCTCGCTGCTGCTGCGTTTCCCGGCCGGCGCGCACGGCGACTTCCACGAACACCTGGGCCACGAGCTCATGCTCGTCCTCGACGGCACCCTCGACCACAGCGACGGACGCCGCTTCCACCGCGGCGACCTCGTCGTCGAGGAGCCCGGCACCCGGCACCAGATGTCCAGCGCCGAGGGCTGCACGGTCCTCGCCGTCCGCGCCCGCCCCGCCGCGCCCCGGACTCCCGAGGCCGGCGAGATCACCACCGGCGTCGGCGCCGGAACGCCCTCCGCCTGAGCCGGCCCGGCACGAGGCCACCGGGCCCCGGTACGGACCCGGCGGCCTCGGCCTGTGCCCGAGCCCGGGCGCGCCCCGCACGGACCCGGCGTGTGCCCCGCACCGACCCGGCCACCTCGGCGCGCCCCGTGACCGGGCGCGCCCCGCAGACCTGTGGTTCCCGCGGTCCCGGTACGTGTCATGAGCCCGCGACCCGCAGTCCCCGCGGTCTCCGTACGTACCCGTGAGCCCGCGCCCCGTAGTCCCCGCGACCTTCGGCATGCCCCGTGTGCCGTGCGCGCCCGTACGAGGCCCTTCCGTACTCCCGCCCGTCCGCACCCTTCCGGAGAGAGACGTCATGACCCCGTCCGTACGGCCTCAGCCCCTGCGCAGTCCCGAGCCCTCCCGCCGGGTCCTGCTCACCACCGGTTCCTCCGACGCCCACACCTGGAACCTCGTCCACCTCCAGCTCTTCCTGGAGGAGCACGGGCACTCGGTGCTCAACCTGGGCCCCTGCGTCCCCGAGCAGCTGCTCGTCGACACCGCCCGGATGACCAGCCCCGACCTCGTCGTGCTCTCCTCCGTCAACGGCCACGGCCACCAGGACGGGCTGCGCGCCGCCCGCGCCCTGCGCGCCGACCGCAAGACCCGGTCCGTCCCGATGGTCATCGGCGGGCTCCTCGGCATCTCCCCGGAGGGCGCCGCGGCCCGTACCGCCGAACTCCTCGGCGCGGGATACGACGAGGTGTACGCGGACGGCACCCCGCCCACCGCCCTGCTCAGCAGGCTCGCCGGCCTCGGCGGCGCGTGTACCGGGCGGGCCGCGGCTTGACGACCTCCGCCCCGCCCCCGCACGCCCCCGGCGATCTCGGCGCCTTCGTCCAGGAGTCGGCCGAGGCCGGCGAACTGGTCGTCCAGCCCCGGATGGGCATGGTCGGGCCCGAGGACATGGCCGGCGGAGTCGCCGCCGTCGCCGCGCTGCCCGAACGGACCGTCGCCACCCTCACCATCGACAGCTACACCCGCGTCGGCGACCACGCCGCCGCCACCGCCGCCCTGCGCGCCGGCCGGCCCCTCAACGGGTTCCCGCTGGTCAGCCACGGTCCCAGGACCACCGCGCGGGTCGCGGCCGCGGCCGGACGCGCCGCACCCGTCCAGGTCCGGCACGGCTCCGCCGACCCGATGGCCATCTTCCGCACCATGGCCGCCGCCGGGCTCGCCGCCTCCGAGGGCGGCCCCGTCTCGTACTGCCTGCCCTACGGGCGTACCCCGCTGGCCGAATCCGTCGCCGCCTGGCGCGACTCCGTCCAGTTCCTCACCGAGGAGAGCCGCGCGCACGGCCGCAGGGCCCACCTCGAATCCTTCGGCGGCTGCCTCCTCGGCCAGCTCTGCCCGCCCTCGCTGCTCGTCGCCGTCTCGGTGCTCGAATGCCTGTTCTTCACGGCCAACGGGGCGGCGAGCGTCTCCCTCAGTTACGCCCAGCAGACCCACCCCGCCCAGGACACCGGCGCCCTCACCGCGCTGCGGCTGCTCGCCGACGAGTTCCTGCCGCCTTCCGTCGACCGCCACATCGTGCTCTACACGTACATGGGCGTCTACCCGAAGACCGTGCCAGGCGCCCGGCTGCTGCTGCGCCGCAGCGCCGAACTCGCCGTACGCGGCGGGGCGCAGCGCCTCATCGTGAAGACCGAGACCGAGGCGCACCGCATCCCGACCGTCGAGGAGAACCTGACCGCCCTGCGGATCGCCGCCGACGCGGCCCGCACCGCCCCGCGCGGCCCGCAGCCGGGGGCCAGGACCTCCGGCGAGGCCGACGCCGAGGAGATACTCGCCGAGGCCCGCGCCCTGGTCACCGCCGTCCTCGCGCTCTCCGACGATCTCGGCGTCGCCCTCCTGAAGGCCTTCGACCGGGGCCTCCTCGACGTGCCGTTCTGCCTGCATCCCGACAACCGGGGCGCCGTCCGGTCCACCGTCGCACCGGACGGGCGCCTGCAGTGGACGGACCTGGGCGCGCTGCCGCTGCTCACCACCAGCAGGAGGACCGTTCCGATGACCTCACGCCAGCTCTCCGGCATGCTCGGCCGGGTCGCCCGTGAGCACGACCAGGCGGCGGCGGCGAACCCGCCGCCCGAGCCGGCGCCCCGCGAGCTCCCGGCGCCGTCCGCGGCGCCGCTGCGGATCGCGTTCGTCGGCATGGGCCCGCGCGGCCTCTCCGTACTGGAGCGGCTCGCGGCCCGCTGCGCGGCCCAGCCGCCCGCGCGGCCGATCGAGGTGTTCGCGGTGGATCCGTACGAGGCGGGGGCCGGACGGATCTGGCGGACGGACCAGTCGCCCTGGTTCCTGATGAACACCCCGGCGCAGGAGGTCACCATGTTCTCCGGGCCCGCCGACGACGGACCGCACCGGGCGGGCGCCGGACCCAGCCTCGGCGCGTGGTGGGCCGAGGACGACCCGGCGGGCGCCGAACCCGAGGGGTACGCGCCCCGGGCCGTCTACGGCCGCTACCTGACGTACGTCATGCGGCGGATCGAGGAGACCCTGCCGCACGGGCTCACCGTCCACCGCGTCCCCGCCCGGGTGATCTGCGCCGACCGCGCGCGCGACGAGGGCGGGAAGGACGCGGCCCCGCACCGGCTGAGACTGGACCGCGGTGACGTCCTCACCGTCGACCGGGTGCTCCTCGCCACCGGGCACCCGGTCAACGAGCTCGACGCGGAGCAGCGCGCCTGGAAGCGGTTCGCCCGCGAACACAGCACCCCCTTCCGCCCCGTCCGCCACATCGCGGGCGGCTCCGCGAGCGAGATGCCGCTCGCCGAGATACCGGCAGGCGCGCGCGTCGGCATCCTCGGCATGGGGCTCACCTTCTACGACATCCTCACCGAGCTCACCCTCGGCCGCGGCGGCACCTTCACCGAGGGCTGCGACGGCCTGCTCTACCTGCCGAGCGGCAAGGAGCCCCGCATCCACGCGGGATCACGCGGGGGAGTGCCCCTGCTCACCCGCGGCGCCAACCAGAAGGGCCCCGAACACCGCTACCGGGCCCGGCTCTTCACCGCCGAACGCATGGCCGCCCTCCGCGCCGAGGCCGCGCCGCTCGACTTCGAGCGGGCGGTGCTGCCCTGGTTGCTCGCGGAGGTCAACCTCGTCCTCCTCGCCACCCGGATCCGCCAGGTCCACGGACCCGAGGCGGCCGACGAGTTCACCGAACGGGGGACGCAGGCCCTCGCGGACCGGCCCGACCGGCCAGACCCCCGGATCCTGGAACGGCTCGCCGCCGCGTACCGGATCGACTCCCGGCCGCTCACCGGCCTCGACGCGCTCGCCCGCCCGTTCGGCGGCCGCCGCTTCGGCTCCCCGGCCGAGTACCACAAGGTGCTCACCGAATGGCTGCGCGCCGATCTGTTCGAGGCCCGCCAGGGCAACGCCGACGGCCCCCTGAAGGCGGCCGCCGACGTCCTGCGGGACGTCCGGCAGACCATCCGTACCGTGGTCGACTTCGCCGGGCTCACCCCCGCGTCCCACCGCTGGTTCCTCACCGAGTTCGCCCCGATCGCGGCGATGGTCTCCACCGGGCCGCCGCCGCTGCGCTCCGAGCAGTTCCTCGCGCTGCTCGCGGCCGGGGTCCTCGAACCGGTCGGCCCCGGCGCCCGGTTCGGCCCCGATGCCGTCGAGGGGCGGTTCGCGGTGGAGTCGGCCCAGGTGGAGAACTCCTGGGTGCCGCTCGACGTCGTCGTGGACGCCCGGGTGCCCGGCACCGACCTCGCGGCCGACCGGGACCCGCTGATCCGCGGCCTGATGGTGGACGGCGAGATCCGCACCTTCACCAACGCGGCCGACGGCGCGGGGGAGTTCGCCACCGGCGGCCTCGACTGCACCGACTCGCCGTTCCATCCGGTACGGGCGGACGGCACGGTGGACACCAGCACCCATGTCCTCGGCATCCCCAGCGAGCACACCCGCTGGTTCACCCAGGTCGGCAGTGGCCGGCCCGGCCCCTGGGGCTCCTTCACCCGCGACGCGGACGCTGTCGCGGAGGCGCTGGCCGGCGGTGCGCGGTGAGCGTCGTCGGCCGTACGGACCGTCCGTCCGCCGCCCACGAGGAGTACCGGGCCGCGCGGGACCAGCTGCTGCGGCTGCGCGGCGACCGTGAGACGGCCTGCGCCGCCTTCCGGTGGCCGCGGGCCGAGCACTTCAACTGGGCCCTCGACTGGTTCGACGTCATCGCCGAGGGCAACGACCGGCCGGCCCTCGAACTCCTCGGCCACTCGGGACCGGACGGCGACGTCCCCGTCGTCGACCGGCTGACCTTCGCCGAACTGGCCGCCCGCTCCGATGCGTTGGCGACGGCCCTGCGCGACCTCGGAGTCGTACGCGGCGACCGCGTCCTGATCCTGCTCGGCACCCGGGCCGAGCTGTGGGAGACCCTGCTCGGCTGCATCAAGCTGGGCGCCGTCGTCGTCCCCGGCTACCAGGACCTGACCCGCGCGGAGGCGGCCGACCGGATCACGAGAGGTGCCGTCCGGCATGTGATCGCCGCGCCCGAACTCACCGATCTCCTCGACGGGTTGCCGGTGCCGGGGCTGCGGATGGCGCCCGGCGTCGTGGACCGGGCGGGCTGGGTCCCGTACCCCGACACCCGCCGTCCCGGACGGCCCCGGTTCGTCCCGGACGGACCGACCCGGGCCGCCGACCCGTCCTTCTGCTACTTCACCTCCGGGACGACCTCCCTGCCCAAGCTCGTCGAGCACAGCCACGCCGGGTACGGCGTCGGGCACCTCTCCAGCCTGTACTGGAGCGGACTGCGCCCCGGCGACCGCCACCTCAACCTCTCCGCGCCCGGCTGGGCCAAGCACTCCTGGTCCAGCTTCTTCGTACCCTGGGCGGCGGAAACCACGGTCCTCGCGCCCCCGGACGGCGGCCTCCCGCCGGCCGTCCTGCCCGGCGTCCTCGCCGCGCACGGCGTCACGAGCTTCTGCGCGCCCCCGAGCGCCTGGCGGTCCCTGCTCCCGTACGTGACCGGTGGCGCGGACGCCCCGACGCTGCGCGAGGCGACGGCGGCGGGGGAGCCCCTGACGGCCGAGACGGTGGAACGGATCGAGGCCGCGTGGGGGGTACGGGTACGGGACGGCTACGGCCAGACGGAGGCGACCGCGCTCATCGGGCGCGCCCCCGGCACCCCGGAACCGCTCGCCCCGCTCGGGCACCCGCTCCCCGGGTACCGGATCGTGCTGCGCGACCCGGAGACGGGGGAGTCGGGCGGGAGCGGGGAGGTCTGCGTGGACCTGACGGAACGTCCGCCCGGCCTGATGCTCGGGTACGCCGGGCTGCCCGAGCGGACGGCGGAGGCCTTCGCCGGCGGTCTGTACCGCACGGGGGACCGGGGCGAGCGGTGCGCGGACGGCTCGATCCGGCTGCTCGGCCGGATGGACGAGGTCTTCAAGTCGTACGGCCACCGGGTCTCCCCGATGGAGATCGAGGCCGTCCTGCGCACCCACCCGGAGGTCGCCGACGCGGCGGTGGTGCCGTGCGAGGCCCCGGAGGGCGGCCTGGCGCCGTACGCGGTCGTCGAACTGCGGACGGCGGCGGGCGCCGAGCCGGAGCACGGGCGCGTCGGGGCGGAGCTCCTGGCTCTCGCCGCGGACCGACTCGCGCCGGTCTTCGTGCCGCGCGGCGTCGAGGTGATCGCCCACCTCCCCCGCACCCGCTCGGGCAAGATACGCCGCGGCGAACTACGCCCGAACCGCTGACGGGCGGGGGGCGCGGCCCGGGGCCGTCCGGGGCCCCGGCCCCCGGGCCCGCGAGCAGGCCCCGGCAGCCCGGATCCGTCCGGCCCCCGGGCCCGCGAGCCGGCCCCGGCCCCCGGGGCGCCGAGCCCCTGGCTGGGGCATCGGCGGGGCCGGGCTCCCATGCCGTCCGGCGCGGGAGCCGTCCCCCGCCCGGGGCGCCGACCCCCTGGTTCGCGAGCCGCCCCCGGGCCTGCCCCGAGTCCCGCCCGCCCCCGCCGGCCAGGCGTCACGCGCTGACCGGCTCCCGTTCCGCCGTGCGCAGGAGGACCTCCGCCACGCCCCTGGCCCGTACCGCCGCCTCCGGTGTGCCCTCGCGGAGGGCGGTCACGATCGCGCCGTCGCCGAGCAGGGCGAGCTGGCGGGCCAGGGCCTCGTGGTCGCGGTAGCCGCCCTCGGAGAGCAGCCGGTCCAGGACCGCGATGACCTTCTCCTTGTGCTCGGCCGCCACGTGATGCGCGGGGCTGTCCGGATCGGCGGTCTCGACCATGGTGTTGATGAAGGCGCAGCCCCGGAACGAGGCCGCCGCGAAGCGTTCCGCGAGGCCGTCGAAGAGCGCGAGCGGCAGCTCCTGCGGGGAGCGCTCGCTGACCGCGATCCGGCCGTCGAGCCAGGCCCGCCACATGCCGTCGCGGCGCCGCAGGACCTCGACGACCACGTCGTCCTTGCTGGGGAAGTGGCGGTAGAAGGAGGCGCGGCCGACTCCGGACTCGGACAGGATCCGCTCGATGCCGACGGCCCGGATCCCCTCCTCGTAGAACAGACGCTCCGCCGCGCTGAGGAGCCGTTCTTTCGCGTTCGTGGCCATGCCAGACGGTACCACTCGGTGCCGTATCGGTGATCCCGAAGCGGCGGAGCGGAGTGGTGGCGTCCCGTTGCGCCAGACGGAACCGATCGGTACCGTCCTGATGGTACTGATCAGTTCCGTCTTGGTCCGGCTCAAGGAGAGCTCCATGCCCCGCCTGCCCCAACTGACCGTCGAGACCGCCAACGAGGAGCAGCGCGAGCTGCTCGAAGGCACCCTCAAGCAGCTCGGCAAGCTGCCCAACCTCTACGCCGCCCTCGCCAACGGCCCCGCCGCGCTCCGCGGTTACCTCGCCATGCGCGAGGCCCTGGTCGGCGGCAGCTTCAGCGCCCGGCAGCGCGAACAGCTCGCGCTCTACATCGCGCAGCAGAACGACTGCACGTACTGCGTCTCCGCGCACACCCTGCGCGGCGGCAAGGTGGGCCTGAGCGAGCAGGAGCTGCTCGACACCCGCCACGGCGGCGACGCCGGCGACCCGCACATGGACCAGGTGCTCCGCTTCGCCGGTGCCGTCATGGCCACCGGCGGCCGCGTCACCGACGAGGCCCTCGCCGACGCCCGCGCAGCCGGGGTCACCGACGCGGAGATCGCGGAGATCGTCGGACACGTCGCGCTCAACGTGCTGTCGAACTTCTTCAATCACGTAGCGCAGCCGGACTTGGACTTTCCGTTGGTCCCGGCGCACCTCGCCGAGTAGAGTCTTCGCGGCCGAGCAGGGGTGCCGGGCGCGACGAGGCGTCCGGCACCCCTGCGGCTTTCAGACCGACTGGGGCGATCGAAACGGGTGGCCGACCAACCACCTGGTGCGAGGAACTGCCGCCTGCGCGCGGCAGGGGGGAATTCACGTGGACATCGACGCAAGAACCCTTCGGACCTTCCGCGAGGTGACCCTGACCGGGTCCTTCACCCAGGCGGCGCGCCGCCTCGGGTACTCACAGTCCAGCGTCACGGCACAGATGCGCGCCCTGGAGAGGCAGGTGGGCGAACCGGTCTTCGAGCGGCTCCCCAACGGCGTCAGGCTGACCCACTCCGGCACCGTCCTGCGTGACTACGCGCGCCAGATCCTCACTCTCGTAGGGGAGATGGAGACCGCCCTGCACAGGCCGCCGGCCAACCCGCCGCGCCTCACCGTGGGCATCGTGCCCGCCCTGGCGTACGGACAACAGCTCGCCCGGGTCACCCACATGGGGCGGCGGCTCCTCTCCGGCGTCCAGCTCGCCCTGCGCGTCATGGGAACCGCGGAGGTCCACGACGCCTTCCGGTCAGGTGCGATCGACGGCGCGCTCGTCCTCACGGTCGTCGACGCCGACGACCCGGTCGGCCAGTTAGCCGACCAGCTGCACACCGAGCGTTCCGACGACCTGACAGAAGTGCGGCTCCAGGAAGTCGAGTTCGTCCCCGTCACCAGCGTCGGCCACCGGCGCGGCGGCCTCGGCCGCCAGGTCGTCATCGCCGACCCCGACTGTCCCTCCCAGCGCTGGCTCCCCGAGTTCCTCCGGCTGCGCTGCGACAGCCCTCCCGAGATCCACGAACTCGGCTCCATGGCGGGCGTGCGCGCCGCCACCCAGTCGGGCCTGGGCTGCGCCATGCTGCCGATGGCCCTCGCCGCCTCCCATCAGGAGGCCGGCGGCCTGCGGCCCCTCCCGGGTGTGCCCCGGATGCGGTGGAACGCCTCTCTCGTCCTCGGCCGTTCCGACGCCCGGCCCGCGCTCGACTGGCAGAACCTGACGGAGACGCTCCGCCAGGCGACGGCCCTCTCGACGGTGCACGCCGACGATCCCGATCCCGCGGGCCCGGTCGACGTCCTCGGCGGAGAGGCCGCCGCACTCGACCCGGACCCGAGCATCGCGTCCTGATCCGACGCGGCTCCCCCTGAGCGGTGCCACGGCGTACCGCCGCCTCCCCCCGGCCCACCCCCGACCGGGTCCTACGGGAACGGCGGCGCGCCGTGGCACCTCCCCGTTCCGGGCCGGTCGACGGCCTTCCACTTGAGAGCAGGGTGAGGCCCGGTGTCGAACACGGGGGATCTCCGACACCGGGCCTCTGTTGAATATTGTACGAGAGGTGAAGGGGTGACGTGTACACCTGGGCCGGCCGACCCCGTGGCGACGTGCACAGAACGGGCGAACAGGAGGCGTACGGGGTAGAAGTCCTCTGAGACGCGGATGCGGCTGCGGCGGAGCCCTCGCCCCCCCGGCCGCGCCGCCCGTGACGCCGAGGAGGCCCGCCATGGACGGCAGAAGCACAGGGTTCGTGCACTCCTTCAACCGCGCCGGCGGGTACGGGTTCGTCGTTCCCGTCGGCTCCGACGAGCAGGTCTACTTCAGCGCCGCGGACATCGAGGGGGAGGGACACTCGCTCTCCGAGGGGCAGCAGGTCTCCTTCGTCCTCGTCCTGGGCGACGGCCGCTTCGAGGCGAAGGAACTCCGCGTCTGACGCCTTCCGGGCACGGCCGCGCCCCCGGGCACCCGACCGGCCCGGGGGCGCTCCGCCTACGGCCCGGTCAGGTGCCCGGAGCCGGCGGGAGCGCGTCCATGAAGGAGCTGACCGAGAACACCGCGCGCCCCGGGCCCGCAGGACCGTATCCGGGCGGTGCGGTCAGCCCGTACTCCTCGAGCGTCGCCGTGTACGCCTCAAGGAGGCGCAGGTGGTACTCGAGCGGCGCGCCGTCCGGGTTCTCACGGCCCAGCGGCGTCGTCGGCTCCGGGCACCAGGTGGTGAAGCGGGGCGTGATCCCGCGCGACATGAAGAACCGCAGGCCCTCCCGGGTCGAGGCGATCGCCTCGTCCACGGTCAGGAAGCCGGAGGGGCGGGCCATCTCGACACCGGCGACGAAGTTCGGGATGACGTTGCGCGGCCCGAAGACCTCCGCCGAGTCCAGGATGCGGCGGTGCCACTCGTCCCGGCCGATGTACCTCTCCTTGCCGGGGCAGTACAGCTCGAAGAGCCGGCGGTCCCACACCTCGTAGTTCGGGTGGTAGATCCGGATGCCGTAGTCGTGGAAGCGCTGTACGTCCTCCTTCGGCAGGGCCTGGGCGACGACCTTGCCGATCCAGCGGCCGGGGAAACGCTCCTCGATCGCGCGCGCGTACTGCCCGTAGAAGTCCGCCTCGTCCTTCCCGCCGACCTGGGAGGTGACCGCCCCGCCGGTGAGGGTGTACGCGGTCGACGTACGGGCCGTGTCGTGGCGGTCGATGATCTCCAGGGCCTCCAGGACCTCGTCGACCGGCTTCACCCCCGTGTACGGGCGGCCCGCCGCCTTGTGCTGGCGCCAGTTGTGGTTGATGTCGCAGTACTGGCACTCCTCCTTGGCACCGAAGTACTGGCAGACCCGGAAGACCGTCAGATAGATCAGATAGCCCCACTGGATGGTCGGCGCGACCTCCATCACGGACTTGCCGTTCGTCAGCGGGTGTCGGTAGTACTCCGGCATCGGCGGCAGGCCGACGTCGGCGATCCGGACCCCGTCGAGGAACAGCGCGAGCGTCCCGTCGGCGTCCGGCGCCACCCGGTACGGGGACGAGGGGTTGACCCGTACCGACACCACCGTGCGGCGCAGCCCGTACGGCCCGCCGGTGAGGACGATCTCCTCCGGCGGGCGGTTCAGTGCCGCCTCACCGAGCTCCGGCAGCGTGCGGTGGTCGAAGGAGAAGATGAAGTACGACTTCGGCTTCACCTCGCCCCCGTCGTTGCCGGTCAGCGCGGACGGGTCGAAGGCGAGCCCGCCGCGCAGCAGGTCCTCCTTGAACACGGCCTCCGGAGGGATCCCGGGGAAGCGGTCCATGAGGGATTCCACGACAGCGGTACGGGTCGGGGCAGCGCTGGACACAGGCGGATCTCCAGTGGTGAGAGACGACGGAGCCGACACCTTCACGCTACGCGCGCGTGCCTCCGGGACGGCGACCGGGACCCCGGTGATGCTGGACGTCCCACGATCCGCCCACCCCACACCACCCCACCCGATGCGACCCGACCCGACCACAGGAGAGCACCCATGAGGATCAACCTGACCAGTCTTCTCGTCGACGACCAGGAGAAGGCCCTGCGCTTCTACACCGACGTGCTGGGCTTCCGGAAGAAGACGGAGGTCCCCCTCGGCGACCACCGCTGGCTGACGGTGGTCTCGCCGGAGGCCCCCGACGGCGTCGAACTGGTCCTGGAGCCCGACGTCGCCGTCCCCGCCGCCCGGACGTACAAGGCCGCCCTGGTCGAGGCCGGCATCCCGCTCACCTCGTTCGCCGTGGACGACGTGCGCGCCGAGTACGACCGGCTGAAGGGGTTCGGCGTCCGCTTCACCCAGGACCCGGTGGACATGGGCCCGGTCACCGTCGCCATCCTGGACGACACCTGCGGCAACCTGATCCAGATCGCCCAGTACGCGTAGGAGGGGCCCCCATGACGACCCCCGCGGATCCTCCGATCCCGCCGACCCCCATGGACACGGTCACGCTGGAGCGGCGCATCGCCGCCCGCCCGGAGGCCGTCTTCCGTCTCCTCACCGACCGTGAGAGATGGCTGTCCTGGATGGGCGTCGACGGCACGTTCTCCTTCGAGCCGGGCGGCGCCTACCGCACCCGGGTCACCGGCGACAGCGTCGCCTCCGGCCGTTTCATCACCGTCGACCCGCCGGGGCGGCTCGTCTTCAGCTGGGGCTGGGAGACCGGCCCCACGGCCGTCCCGCCCGGCTCCAGCACGATCGAGCTCACCCTCAGGCCCACCCCCGAGGGCACGCTCCTGCGGCTCATCCACAGCGGTCTGCCCTCCACGGAGGCCTGCGAGGCCCACGCCGAGGGCTGGCAGCACTACATCGACCGCCTCGCGGCCCGCGCCGAGGGCGCCGACCCCGGCGAGGACGGCTGGACCCGGTATCCCGGAGGCTGAGAGCCGGCGGGCGCGCGGCCGAGTGGCGGCCGGCCGCGTGCCCGCCCGGGGGCGCACGGCCGTACGGCTACCGCCCGCCGCCCGCCGCCCGGCGCGTCAGGCGCCCACCGGCACCGGTACCGGCGTACGAGCCGGAGAGCCCGCGCCGAGCTCGCGGACGAGCCGCAGCCCGAGGCGCAGGTACGCGGCGAGGTCCGCCCGGGGCGCCTTGCGGACGAGGTGACGGATCGCCTGCATGGCCTCCCAGGCGGAGGCGTGCGCCAGGGACCCGCCCCAGCCGTCGCCGAGACCGTCCCACAGGTACGCGCTGAACCCGAGCTGGAGCGCGCCCGCCCGCCGCCGCTCCTCCTCGTGCGCGTCCAGGGCCCGTACGAAGAATCGTTCCGCCTCCACGGGGGGAAGTGCGGACCGGATGATGCGCAGGTACGGCGCCACGAGCGACGCGACCTCGGGGCACTCCCCGCCGGGAACGACCGGGTCACCGGGAACGACCCGGTCACCCGGAACGACCCGGTCACCGAGAACGGGTGCCGTGATGGGCTCGCATGTGTGAGTCATGAACCCATCGATACGTCATCTCATCGCAGGATCGGCCGTGGCGCGCCGTCATGAACTCGTGAGGACGACGAGTTGGCGGGTCGCGCGGGTCATGGCGACATAGCGGTCGACCGCCCCCTCGATCCCCTCGCCGAAGGCCTCCGGGTCGACGAGGACGACCAGGTCGAACTCGAGGCCCTTCGACAGCGTCGGCGTCAGCGACCGGACACGGTCGCTCGGCCGGAACCGGGGGGCGCCGATGACACAGGCCGTACCCTCGGCGTGCGCGGCGAGCCAGTCGTCGAGGACCGTGTCGAGCTCGTCCACGGATCCGTGGACGACCGGGATGCCGCTTCTGCGGACGGACGTCGGCACGTTCGCGTCCGGGAGCGCGGCCCGGATGGCCGGCTCGGCCTCCGCCATGACCTCTTCCGGCGTCCGGTAGTTGATGCTCAGGGACGCCACGGAGATCCGATCGAGCCCGACCCGGTCGAGGCGCTCCTGCCACGACTCGGTGAACCCGTTCCTGGCCTGGGCGCGGTCCCCGACGATGGTGAAGCTCCGCGACGGACAGCGCTGCAACAGCATCTGCCACTCCGCGTCCGTCAGCTCCTGCGCCTCGTCCACGACGATGTGCGCGAACGGCCCCGCGAGCAGGTCGGACTCGGTGCCGGGCAGCGCGGCCTCGTCGACCAGGCTGTCCTTGAGGTCCTGCCCGCGCAGCATCGTCACCGCGCCCTCACCGTCGGCGTCGGCCGCGAGCACGTTGTCGATGACATCGGCCATGCGCGCGCGTTCGGCGGCGACCGTGGCCCGGTGGCGACGTGCGCGCCGGGCCGCCTCGGGATCGCCGAGCCGCTGCCGCGCCGCGTCCAGGAGCGGCAGATCGGAGACCGTCCAGGCCTGGGCTTCCTCGCGCTGAAGCGTGCGGACATCCTCACGGCTCAGCCAGGGAGCGCACTTGCGCAGGTACGCGGGGACCGACCACAGGTCCCCGACGAGGTCGGCCGCCTCAAGGAGCGGCCAGGCGCCGTGCAGGGCGTCGGTCAGTTCCTCGTCCTGCCGCAGCGACCGGCGGAACTGGTCCTCGGGGACCTCGCCGTCGATCTTGGCGAGCAGGATCGTGCCGAGCTCCTCCCAGATCTGCTCCCGGGCCTCGTTGTGCGGCGTACCGGTCTCCGGCGCCTCGAACGCCTCGGCCCAGTCGCCGGCGGTGAGCCGGATGTCGGCCCAGTCGGTCGAGACCGTCATCCCCTGGGTGGGCGGCTCCTCGTAGAACCTGACGGCCGTCTCGATCGCCCGCACCATGTCCGCGGACGACTTCAGGCGGGCCACCTCCGGGTCGCGCTCGGCCGCCGCCCGCGCTCCCTCGGCGACGAGGTCCCGCACGGTGCAGGTCTGCACCCCCTCCTCGCCGAGGCTGGGCAGGACGTCGGCGACGTACGCCAGATAGGGCTGGTGCGGTCCGACGAACAGCACACCGCCCTTGCGGTGACCGAGGCGCGGGTCCGCGTAGAGGAGGTGCGCGGAGCGGTGCAGCGCGACGACGGTCTTGCCCGTGCCGGGGCCGCCGTCGACGACGAGGGTGCCGCGCGAGCCCGCCCGGATGATGGCGTCCTGATCGGCCTGGATGGTGGCGAGCACGTCCCGCATCCGGGGCGACCGGCTGCCGCCGAGGCTGGCGATGAACGCGGACTGGTCGTCGAGGGCCGCGTGGTCGTCGAGGCCGTCGGCGGTGAAGACCTCGTCCCAGTAGTCACTGATCCGGCCGTTGTTCCAGCGGTACCTGCGGCGGCTCGCGAGCCCCATCGGATGGGCGTGGGTGGCCGCGAAGAACGGCTCGGCGGCGGGGGAGCGCCAGTCGATGAGCAGCCGGCGCCCCGTGCTGTCGGTGAGACCGAGGCGTCCGACGTACACGGGCTCGGTGTCGTCCGCGCCGACGATACGACCGAGGCACAGGTCGAGACCGAAGCGGCGCAGGGTGCGCAGCCGGCCGGTCAGCCGGTGGATCTCCGCGTCCCGGTCCATCGCCTCCCGGCCGGCGCCGCCGGGCGCCTTCCGTGCCGCGTCGAGACGGTCGGACAGTTCGGCGATCGACTCCCGGAGACTCTCCGCGACGGCCGCGAAGTGCCGCTCGTCACCGGCGATCAGCGCCGGGTCGGCCTTGGGGGCAAGACGGTCGGGAAGGTCGAACGCGCTGGTGTCGTACGACCGGTCCACCGACGAAAGCACACGCACGGGGTGGGACTCTTTTCTGCAGGGGCCGAGGTGAGACCGTGATTCTGCGGTATCACCGGGGCCTTGCCGCAAGCCCCCCTGTGCGCTATAAGTTGAGAGTGGCAAGAGGACGGTGTTCCCCTTGCCCTTTCTCATGTCACCCCCCGTGCCGCCCCTGCCGTTCCGCCGCGATCAGTGCGGCACCACCGCGCCGGCGTAGACGTTGTCCGGGGTGACGACCTCCGTGACCGCCCTGGCGAGCAGCGTCGACGGCTCCTGGCCCTGATGCAGCATGTCCGTGTTGATCATGACGACCAGGGTGGCCTTCTTCGACGGCAGGTAGACCGTCACGGTCTCGTACCCCGGGATGGATCCGTTGTGCCCGATCCAGCCGTTGGTCTCCAGGATCCCCAGACCGTAGGTGGTGCCCGGGAAGCCCGTCGGCAGGGTCCTGAGCCGCTGCGCCTGGGTCTCGGGGCTGAGCAGTTCGCCGGTGGCGACGACCTTCGCCCAGCGCCTCAGGTCGTGCAGGTTCGAGATCATCGCCCCGGCCGCCCAGGCCCAGCTCGGGTTCCAGTCCGTGGCATCGGTGACCGCGCCGCTCAGCGACTGGTCGGTGTAGCCGCGCGCGTGCGGCTCGGGGAACTCCGCGCCCTTCGGGAAGAGCGTGTGGCGCAGGTGCGCGGGCCGGAGCACCCGCTCGTGGATGACCTCGGCGAGGCGCTTCCCGGTGATCTTCTCGATCACCAGGCCGAGCAGGATCAGGTTGGAGTTGGAGTACTGGAACGTCGTACCCGGCGCGGAGGTGTTGGGGTGCCGGTAGCCGTACGAGAGCAGCTCCCAGGGGTTGTAGGGGCGCTTCGGCTCGGTCTGCAGGTCGCGGATGAAGTCGGGGTCGGAGGTGTACGGGAAGAGCCCGCTGCGCATCTCGGCGAGGTGGCGCAGGGTGATCCTGTCCCCGTCGGGCACGCCTCGGACGTAGTCGGAGATCGGGTCGTCGAGGCGGATCTTCCCGTCGTCGACGAGCTGGAGCAGCGCGGTGACCGTGAAGGTCTTGGTCTCGCTGCCGATCCGGACGTAGGTGTCGACGGGCATCGGCTTCCGGGTGGCGGTGTCGGCGACGCCGGTCGCGCGGACGTAGCAGCCCTTGCCCGGCATCCACAGTCCGACCACGACACCGGGGATGTTCGCCTGCCTGCGGACGTCCTCGATCGTCTTGTCCAGCTTCGCCGTGAGGCCCTGGCCGAGACTGCCCGGCCGGCAGTTCTCCTCGCCGTGCCGGCCGACGTCCGCGGCGTGCACGGGGGCGGCGGGAGCGACCGCCGTCGGGGTCAGCACGGACGCCGCGAGCAGCGTCGCGGCGAGCAGTCTGCGGTGGTGGGTACGTCGCATGTCGGGACGCCTCTTCCTGGTCACGGGCACGGAGGGCTACATCACCACCGGCACGCGGCCGGGGCCGCTCCCCACCCGGAGCGCCTTCCGGCGAGTCCACTCGTTCGGCGCCACCGCGCGACCTCGTGACCGGGGCCGCCGTGGGTCAGCCGGTGGAAGCCGCCGTCAGCGCGACGGGCGCGGGCAGCGGGATCTCGAAGTGCACCGTGCCGAAGCCGCCGTGCTCGCCCGTCGTCCGGGCGTCGAAGACCTCGGTCGCGAGGCCGCGCCAGAACGCCTCGGCGCCGGGGATGTCGACGTTCGTGTGCAGGTAGACGCTCTCGTAGCCGGGCACGGCGGCGGCGTACGCGCAGGCCGCCCCGACCATGACGCGGGCCAGCCCGTGCCGCCGGTGCTCCGGGCGCACGTACACCCGGAGCAGCTGGGCCGTGCGCCCCGACGGATACCGGTCGGCCAGCGCGCGGGGGTGCGGCGGATGGGCCGGACCCCGGGAGTTCACCGCGGTGGTGCCGACGACCTCGCCGTCGAGTACGGCCACGAGGAGGGCGTGCCGGGGGTGGTCGAGGTAGCTGCGCCGGAGGTCCACGACGTCCTCGTGCCACTCGGGCACGTACCCGTATCCGAACTCGCCGTAGAACGTGTCGAGCATGACGCTGCGTGCCCCCGGAAGGTCCTCCGGGCGTGCGTGCCGCACCAAGTAGCGGCCGATTCCGATCTGTTCCCGCTGATCCATGGCGGCACGGTACCCGAAGAAGCCACCTGTTGGAAATGAAAACGATTTCAGATAGCGTCTGCTCCGGCTCGCGGGGAGCGAGCCGTCACAGCGGCCGCATGGCCCGTCCGAGAGGGAGTCGCGTGGGACATCTGCTGGTGATCGAGAGCTGGGTGGGGTCGATGAGCAGGCTGCTGCCCCGGGCGATCCGCGAGGGCGGACACGAGTTCACCTTCGTCACCCGGGACCTGCACCACTACCTGCGGGCGGCCCCCGCCGACGGGCCCCACCCTCTGCTCGCCGCGCGCAACATCCTCACCGTCGACACCAACGACCCGGACACGCTGCTGCCCCACCTGGAGCGGCTGCACGCGGTGCTCGGCTTCGACGGCGTCCTCTCCTCCTGCGACTACTACCTGCCCGTGGTGGCCCGCGTCGCGGAGCGGCTCGGCCTCCCGGGCCCGGCGGCCGACGCCGTCGAAGGAGCCTGCCGGAAGGACCTCACCCGGCGGCTCCTGGCCGACGCGGCCGTGCCCGGCCCCCGGTACGCCGTCTGCGCCGACCCGGCCGAGGCCGCGGACGCCGCCCGCGGGATCGGCTACCCGCTCGTCGTCAAACCCGTCGACCTCTGCGCCGGGATGCTGGTCCGCGAGGTCGGGAACGAGCGTGAACTCGCCGACGCCTGCCGCGCGCTGACCGACTTCCCGGTCAACGCCAGGGGCCAGGACCGCGCCCCCGTCCTCCTCCTCGAGGAGCTGCTCACCGGACCCGAGGTCAGCGTGGAGACCGTGTCCTGTCGGGGCGCCACCCACGTCGTCGGCGTCACAGACAAGAGCATCGGAGGCGCGCCCGCCTTCATCGAGACCGGGCACATGTTCCCCGCCGCCCTCGCGCCGGCCGACACCGCGGCCGCCGTCGACACCGCCACGGCGGCCGTCAAGGCGCTCGGCCTCGACGACGTGGTGTGCCACACCGAGATCAAACTGACCCCGTACGGACCCCGGGTGGTCGAGGTCAACCCCCGGCCCGCCGGAAACCGGATCACCGAACTCGTCCGGCACGTCACCGGCGTCGACCTCGCGGCCGCCGCCGTCGACGTCGCCCTCGGCCGCACCCCCGACCTCACCGCGCACCTCACCGGCGTACGGAGCGCCGCCATCGCCTTCCTGCTGCCCGACACCGCCGGAACCCTCACGGCGATCGAAGGCGCCGACGCGCTGAAGGACCGGCCCGACGTACGGGAACTGACCCTCGCCGAATCCGGCCGCACCGTCCGCCCCGCCGCCAGCAACAACGAGTACCTGGGCCACGTCATGACGGTCGACACGGAGGGGGACGGCGCCCGCGCCGCGGCCGAACACCTCGTCGCCACACTGCGCCCCTGTTACGAGCGCTCCCCGGCGGTGTCCGCGTGAGAAGCCCGAGCGCGCCGACGTTCCATGAGCCCGCAGCCGACCCCGCAGCCGATCCGGCTGCCGGATCCGCAGCCGACCCCGCCGCCGGATCTGCCGCCGGGCCCGCCGCCCCACCCGTCCTCGAGCCCGCCGTCCGTACCGTCGACGGGCTCGTCGACGCCGTGCGCGCCGGCGCCTACGGCCCCGACCCCGCCGGGCAGCGGGTGGCGCTGGCCTTCTCCACCTCCCAGGCCGTCCGGCACGACGGCCGCGCCGGCGGCTACCGCAACGAGGTCCTGAGCCTGCGCCTCCACGCGGCCGTCGGCTCCTGCGCCGTCGAGCCGGGGGCGCTCGGCCCGGCCGCCCTCGACGACTGCGTCGGCGCCACCGTCGCGGAACTCCTCGGCCACCCGCTGCTCCCCGTACGGATCGCCGCCCTCGACGCGTACCTGATGCACACCCGCCCGCACACCCCCGAACACGGCGCCCACGCCGTCACCCTGCCGTCCGGCAGCTCCCTGGAGCGGTCCCGGGCCCGGGCGCGCGCGGTCGTCGACCTCCTGCCGGAGACCGGGGCCGACCGGGTCCTCGTCGTCGGCGTCGTCAACTCCCTCCTGGAGCGGCTGCGGGAACGCGGCACCGGTTACGTGCCCTGCGACCTCAAGGGCGGCCGCACCGAATGGGGCGAGGCCGTCCGCACCGACTCCCTGGCGGAACTGGAGCACTGCGACGCCGTCCTCGCCTCCGGCATGACCCTCGGCAACGGCACCTTCCAGCCACTTCTCGACCACGCCGCCGCGACCGGCAAGCCGCTGGTCATGTTCGCGCAGACCGGCAGCGCCGTCCTGCCCCGACTGCTCGGCGCCGGGATCACCGCCGTGTCCGCGGAGCCGTACCCCTTCTTCTGGCTCGACGGCGGCCCCGGCGTCATCCACCGCTACGGCGGCCCCGACGCCCGCCCCGGCGTGACCCACCGCGACGGAGGCCCCCGGTGACCATCGCTCCCGTGCTGCACCGGCAACCGGCCGGCGCGGCCGCCAACCCCGGCCTGCTGCCGCTCATCGGCCGCACTCCGCTCGCCCGGATCACCACCGAACTGCCCCTCTCGCACCCCGGGTTCTGGGCGAAGCTCGAATGCCTCGGCGCGGGCGGCATGAAGGCCAGGGCCGCGCTCTCCATGCTGCGCGGCGCCCGCCGCCGCGGCGAACTCAGGCCCGGGGCGCCCGTCGTCGAGTCCACCTCCGGCACCCTCGGCATCGGACTCGCCTTCGCGGGACAGGCCCTCGGCCATCCCGTCGTCCTGATCGGCGACATCGAACTCGAGCCCAGCATGCGGCAGTTGCTGCGTTCCTACGGCGCCCGGCTCGAACTCGTCGACCGTCCCGAGCCCGAGGGCGGCTGGCAGGCCGCCCGCATCGCCCGGCTCCACCAGGTGCTCGCCCGGACACCGGACGCCTACTGGCCCGACCAGTACAACAACCCGGACAACGCCGCCGGATACGCGTCCATGGCCGCCGAACTCCGCGACCAGCTCGACCACCTCGACATCCTCGTGTGCAGCGTCGGCACCGGCGGCCACAGCGCGGGGCTCGTCGGCCCGCTGCGCCGCCGCTGGCCCCGCCTGAAGGTGATCGGCGTCGACTCCGTCGGCTCGGCCATCTTCGGCCAGCCCGCCCGCCCCCGCCTCATGCGCGGACTCGGCAGCAGCATCCACCCCCGCAACGTCGCCCACCACCTCTTCGACGAGGTCCACTGGGTGGGTCCCGCCGAGGCCGTCGACGCCTGCCGCCGGCTCGCCCGTACCAACTTCGTCAGCGGCGGCTGGAGCACCGGGGCCGTCGCCCTGGTCTCCGCCTGGGCCGCCCGGGTGGAAGCGGGCGCGGTCGTCGCGACCGTCTTCCCGGACGGCCCGCACCGCTACCTCGGCACGGTCTACGACGACGACTTCTGCCACGCCCACGGTCTCGACACGGCCGAACTCCGCGTACGCCCGCTGGAACTCGTGCACCCGCGCGCCGCGGAAGCCGTCGGCTGGGCCCGCTGCCGCCGCGTCCTCGACCCCACGCCACCGCCCCCGAGCCGTCTCCCGGCCCCGACCCGTACGCCCGGAGGTGCCGCATGAAGGTCACCTGGCACACCACCGCACTCGAACTGGCCGAACCGCTGCGGATCTCCCGCTCGGTGATGGCCCGCCGCGACGCCGTCTGGATCCGCATAGAACAGGGCGGCCTGCGCGGCTGGGGCGAAGCCGTAAGCAGCGACTACCTCGGCCTGCCCACCGACAGGATCGTCCACCACCTCACCGCCGTCCGCCCGCTCCTGGAGCGGCTCCCCGACCCCGAGACCGCCTGGGAGGACCCCACCACGGCCGGCCTCACGCCCGAACTCCCGGCGGGCGTCCTCGCCGCCGTCGAGGCGGCCCTGCTCGACCTCACCGGCAAAAGGTCGGGCCGCGCCGCCCACCTGATGCTCGGCTCGCCCGACGCACCGGCCGCGGTCACCGCCCGGACGATCGGCATCGTCGCCCCCGTACCGGCGGCGGCCCAGGCCGCCCGGCTCGCCGTGAGCGGCTTCACCGTCCTCAAGATCAAGGCCGGTTCCCCCGACCCCGCCGAGGACCTCGCCCGCGTCGACGCCGTCCGCACCGGAGCCCCCGAGGCGAGCCTCCTCCTCGACCCCAACGGAGCCTGGACCGAACGCCAGGCCCATGAGCTGCTGCCCCGGTTCGCCGCCCTCGGCGTCACCGCGGTCGAGCAGCCGATCGCGCCCGGCGACCACGCCGCGCTCGCCCGGGTGGCGAAGGAGTCCCCGGTCCCGGTGATCGCCGACGAGGACGCCGTCTCCTACGAGGACGCGGTCGCCCTCGCCGGGCTCGTCCAGGGCGTCAACGTCAAACTCGCCAAGTGCGGGGGAGTACGGGCCGCCCAGCGCATCCACGAGGCCCTGCGCGGCAGCGGCACCGAGCTCATGCTCGGCTGCCTCACCGCCAGTTCCCTCGGCATCGCCCCGGCCGTCCACCTCGCCGACCGGGCCCGCTGGGTGGACCTCGACGGGCACCTGCTGCTCGCCGACGACCCCTGGACGGGCATCGGCGGCCGGGACGGAACGGTACGGCCCTCGGGCCGGGCGGGCCTCGGCGTGAGACGCACGGAGGCGGAGCCGCGTGCCCGGGCGACAGCTTCCGCGGGGCTCCGGGACCAGGGCGCGGCGGAGGCGGCCGCGCCATGAACACCCTCGCCGCGATACGGACCTTCCCCCTCGCCGTACGCCTGCTCCTCGTCAACCAGCTCGGCGTCAACACGGGCTTCTACCTGCTCGTCCCCTACCTCGCCACCCACCTGTCCGACGACCTCGGCCTCTCGGCGGCGGTCGTCGGCGTGGTCCTCGGCCTGCGCAACCTCAGCCAGCAGGGCCTGTTCCTCATCGGCGGCTCGGCCTCCGACCGGCTCGGCGCCCGTGGGGTGATCATCGCGGGCTGCGCCCTGCGCACCGTCGGCTTCGGCCTGTTCGCCCTCGGCGACACCCTGCCCCTGCTCCTGGCCGCGTCCGTGCTCAGCGGCCTCGCGGGGGCCCTGTTCAACCCCGCCGTCCGGACGTACGTCGCCCAGGAGGCGGGGGACCGCAAGGCCGAGGCGTTCGCCCTGTTCAACGTGTTCGCCACGACCGGCGCCCTGCTCGGCCCGCTGCTCGGCGGACTGCTCCTGCTCGTCGACTTCCGTGCCGCGGCCGTCGCCGCCGCGGCCGTCTTCGCCGTACTGACCCTCGCCCAGCTCCTCGTCCTGCCCGCCCGCCCGGTGCCGACGGCCGACACCCCGCTGCTCGGCGACTGGGGGGAGACGCTCCACAACCGCCGGTTCCTGGCGTTCTCCCTCGCCATGATCGGCATGTACGGCCTGGAGAACCAGCTGTACCTGCTGCTGCCGCACGCCGCCACCCACGCGTCCGGTTGGGACGGCGCGACCGGCCTGCTGTTCCTCGCCGGAACCGTCACGAGCCTCCTGTTCCAACTGCGCATCACCCGCGCCCTGAAGGCCCGCGGCGACCGCGCCCGCTGGATCACCACCGGCCTCGCCGTGATGGGCCTCGGCTTCGTCCCGCCTGCCCTGGTCGCGGGCGCCTCAGACCCGCACCCGCTGCGCCTCCTCACGGTGCTCGCCGGGGCGCTGCTGCTGCACGTCGGCGTGATGATCGCCTCGCCGTTCGTGATGGAGCTGATACCCGCCTTCGGCCGGGAGAGCCTCACCGGCACCTACTACGGACTGTTCTACCTGGTCTCAGGCGTCGCCGCGGCGGCGGGCAGCGCCGGCGTCGGCTGGTCCATGGACACCGCCGGAACCACCGGCCTGAGCTGGCTGCCCTACGCCTGCTGCACTGCCCTCGGCATGGGCTCCGCGGTCGCCGTCGCCCGGCTGCGGCGGCGCGGGGCCCTGCCCGAAGGCGACCCCGCAGAGCCGCCCCCGCCCGCGCCCACCGGCGTACGACCCCGAAGCGAGACCACGTGACCGCGCACGCGACCAGTGGCGCCAACCTGCTCACCGACCATCCGGAACTCTACGAACAGCGGTTCCCCGACCCCGACCACCTCGCGGCCCGCTGGACCGAGGAGACACTGACCCGGTACGGCTCCGGGCCCCGCGTCCTGGACGTCGGCTGCGGCACCGGCCGCGACGCGGCCTGGCTGCACGGCACCGCGGGCCGGGACGTCACCGGCATCGACACCTCCGAGGCCATGCTCGCGCACGCCCGCGCCCACCACCCCGGCCCGGCCCACCGCCGCGCCGACATGCGGGACTTCGACCTCGGGACCGTCTACGACGCGGTGGTCTGCCTGGACAGCGCCCTGCTGTACTGCCACACCAACGACGACCTGACGGCGTTCCTCGCCCGCTGCCGCGCCCACCTCGCACCCGGCGGGCTGCTCGTCGCCGAGATGCGCAACGGCGCCTTCTTCCTCGGAAACACCGAGCTGCTCGACGGATCGCGGACCGCCTCCTTCGACTGGCAGGGCACCACCTACACGTCCCGCACCACCCTGTGGATCGACCACGGCGCACAACTCCTGCGCCGCCGCCGCACCTGGACCGCCGACGACGGAACGGCGCCCGAGGAGCAGCACTCGGCCTGGCGGCTGCTCTTCCCCCAGGAGCTCCGGCACTTCCTCACCACCGCCGGGTTCGAGGTGCTCGCCCTCCACGACGGCCCCGGGCCCCGCACCGAACCGCCCTGGAGCGAGGGGGCCGCCCCGTACGGGACCGCCCGCTCCGACCGCCTCCACCTCGTCGCCCGTCTCACCTCTCCTCCCACCGACAACGGAGACAGCACACCGTGAACGATCCCCGCCCCCGCCCCGCCCTCGCCCGCAGAGGCTTCCTCATCGCCACCGGCGCCACCGCGGGCGCCCTCGCCCTCACCGCCGGCTGCTCGACGGGAACCGGAACCGGCACCGCCGCCGATCCCGCCGCCGGTCCCCGGAACGGCACCCCCAAGCGCGGCGGCACCCTGCGCGCCGCCTTCGCGGGCGGCGGGGCGGGCGAGACCCTCGACCCGCACGCCGCCAACCTGTTCGTCGACGCGGCCCGCGCCAAGGCCCTCTTCGACAAGCTCGCCGACTTCGGCGCCGACCTCGCCCCCGTACCCCGGCTCGCCGCACGCTGGGAGCCCAACGCCAGGCTCGACACCTGGAAGATCACCCTGCGCGAGGCCACCTTCCACGACGGCCGCCCCGTCACCGCCGAAGACGTCCTCCACAGCTACCGCCGCATCGCCGACCCCCAGGGCACCTTCCGGGCCAAGGCCTCCCTCGAACCCATCGACCTCAAGGCGAGCCGCGCCCTCGACCCGTCCACCGTCGAGTTCCGGCTCAAGCGCCCGTACGCCGAATTCCCCAACGTGCTCGCCGCGTTCGGCGCGTACATCGTCCCCAAGGGCAGCACCGACTTCGACCGGCCCGTCGGCTCCGGCCCGTTCCGCTTCGTCTCCTTCAAGCCCGGCAGTTCGCTCCTCGTCAAGCGCAACGACACCTACTGGGACGGCGCCCCCCACCTCGACCAGGTCGAGTTCGTCATCGCCACCGAGGAGTCGGCCCGCGTCAGCGCCCTGCTCGGCGGCCAGGTCCAGTACGCCCACGAGCTCACCCCCGCCAGCGCCCGCACCCACGAGGGCAGGGGCAGGATCGAGATCATCCGCCTGCCCGGCAGCGGCATGCAGGGCTTCGTGATGAAGACCGACCGGCCCCCCTTCGACGACAAGCGGGTCCGCCAGGCGTTCTTCCTCATCGCCGACCGCCAGGAACTCGTCGACGGCGCGCTCTCCGGTGCCGGCGAGATCGGCAACGACCTCTTCGGCAAGGGCTACCAGTACTACGCCTCCGACCTCCCGCAGCGCACCCAGGACCTGGCGAAGGCCCGCGCGCTGCTGAAGGAGGCCGGCGCCGAAGGCCTCAAGGTCACCCTGGACACCGCCCCCGCCGGCACCGGCTTCATCGAGGCGGCGGGCATCTTCAAGGAACAGGCCGCGAAGGCCGGCGTCACCGTCGAGGTCCGGGTCGGCAACAAGGACACGTACTGGAAGGACATCCTGAGCAACGGCAGCTTCGCCTCCTACCGGTCCGGCGCCATGCCCATCGAGTCCCACGTCTCCCAGCGCCTGCTCACCGGGTCCACCACCAACGCCACCAAGTGGCAGCACAAGGACTTCGACGCCCTCTACCAGCAGGCCCAGGCCACCCGCGACGAGAAGCAGCGCGCCGCCCTCTACGCCCGTATGCAGCGCCGTCTGCACGACGAGGGCGGCTTCCTGATCTGGGGCTTCGCCGACTGGATCGTCGCCACCGCGCCCGCCGTGCGCGGGGTGTCCGGCAAGGCCCCCGCCAACACCCTCGACTGGGCCCGCTTCGACAAGCTCTGGCTCGCGTGACCCCGCACCTGAACTGGGTCGGCCGCCGCCTGCTCCTCGGCCTGGGGCAGACGGCGGCCCTCGTGCTGTTCCTCTTCGTCCTCACCGAGGCACTGCCCGGTGACGCGGCCGTCGCCCTCGCCGGCGACCAGCCCGACCCGGAACGCATCGCCCGCATCCGCGAGACCATGGGCCTCGACCGGCCCGCCGTCGAACGGTTCCTCCAGTGGGCGGGCGGCCTGCTCCACGGCGACCTGGGCACCTCCCTGGTGTCCGGACGGCCCGTGACCAGCTATCTGGCCGCCGGCCTCGGCCCCACCCTGATCCTCGCGGGCGCCACCCTCACCCTGCTCGTCCCGCTCTCCGTCGGGCTCGGCGTCCTCGCCGCCCGCCGCGAGGGCGGCGCGGTCGACCGCACCGTCAGCGGTCTCACCCTCGCGGTGCACGCCGTACCGGAGTTCGCCCTCGGCGTGCTCCTCGCCACGGTCTTCGGCCTGTGGCTCGGCTGGCTGCCCCCCACCGCCGTCGGCACCGACCCCGCCGCCCTCGCCGCCGCGCCCGCCGTGCTCGTCCTGCCCGTCGTCGTCCTCCTGTCCAGGCCGGTGTGCACCATCAGCCGGCTCGTCCGCGCCGGGATGATCGACGCCATGGCCTCGCCGTACGTCGCCCAGGCCCGCCGCTACGGCCTGTCCGGCGCCCGCGTCCGCTGGGCCCACGCCCTGCCGAACGCCCTCGCCCCGGCGGCCCAGCAGCTGGCCCGCACCTGCGACTGGCTGCTCAGCGGAGTCATCGTCGTCGAGGCCCTGTTCGTGATCCCGGGACTCGGCACGGTCCTCATCGAGGCCGTCGCCGCCCGCGACGTCCCCGTGATCCAGGGCATGGCCGTGGTCTTCGGGGTGGTGACCGTGCTGGTCAACATCGCGGCCGACCTGCTGGCCCGCAGACTCGCCCCACGCTCGGAGGTGGCCGCGTGACCCCCCTGCCGCCCGGAGGTAGCCGTACGACCGGCTCGGGCTCCCCCTCCCGCTCCCGGTACGCGCTCGCCCTGGGCCTGATCGCGCTGCCGCTGCTGCTCGCCTTCCTCGGCCCGCTGTTCGCCGGACCTCCCGGCCCCCGCTCCGTGTCGTACACGACCGGCGGCGGGCATTGGCTCGGTACCGACTTCACCGGGCGGGACGTCTGGCACCAGGTGCTGCTCGGGGGCCGGCCCGTGGTGCTCGTGGCCGTCGCCGCCACCCTCCTCGCGTACGCCGTGGCCGTCCCCCTCGGCCTCACCGCCGCGCTGACCCGCGGCGGCCGGCTGGAGGAGGCGCTCATGCGGCCCTTGGACGTGCTGATCGCCGTACCGTCCCTGCTGCTCGTGCTGCTCGTCGCGGCCACCCTCACCCCCGGCCCGGTGGGACTCACCGTCCTGGTGGGGCTCGCCGCCGTGCCCGACGCGGCCCGGGTCGTCCACGCGGCGGCCGTGGAGGTCTCCGCCCGGCCCGCCGTCGAAGCCCTCCGCATGCAGGGCGAGTCGTGGTGGCGTACGGCCTTCGGCTACGTCGCCCGCGCCCTGCGCCGTACCCTCGCCGCCGACGCCGGCATCCGGCTGACCGGCGCCCTGTACCTGGTCTCCACGGCCGCGTTCCTCGGCGTGGGCGTCCAGCCGGACGCTGCCGACTGGGCCGTCATGGTCGACCGCAACCGGACCGGACTGTTCCTCCAGCCGTGGGGGGTCGTGGTGCCCGCCCTGCTCATCGCCGCCCTGTCCATGGGCACCAATCTGCTGTTCGACGCGGCCCTGCAGCGCGGCGGCCGCGAGAAGGGAACGACGTGACGAACCCGCGTGCCGAGGCGGCGCCCGTGGCGGAGCTACGGGAACTGCGCGTCGAGGTCGACGGCCGCCCGGTCGTCGACGGCATCAGCCTCACCGTCCACCCCGGCAGGGTGACCGCCCTGGTCGGGCCCTCGGGCAGCGGCAAGACCACCACCGGGCGCGCGCTCCTCGGCGAGTACCCCGAGGGCGCCCGGGTGTCCGGCACCGTCCGCACCGCGGGGCAGGCCGTGGGGTACGTGCCGCAGCACCCGGCCACCGCCCTGAACCCGGCCCGCCGGGTCGGGGCGCTGCTCCGTGACATCGCCCGGCTGCGCGGCGGAAGCCGGGCGGAGTCCCTGGAACGGGTCCGCGAAGCCCTGCGGCGCGCCCAACTTCCGGACCCGGACGAGGTGCTGCGCCGCTACCCGCACCAGCTGTCCGGCGGGCAGCAACAGCGCGTGGTCCTCGCGCAGGCGTTCCTGCTCGGCGCGAGCGTCCTCGTCGCCGACGAGCCCACCACGGGGCAGGACGCGGTCACCCGGCAGGGCATCGTGGCGCAGCTGGCCACGGTCGCGCGCGACGGGATCGCCGTGGTGCTGCTCAGCCATGACCTCGACGCGGTACGGCTCCTCGCCGACGAGGTCGTGCTGCTGCGCGACGGCCGCGTGGTGGACCGGGGCACACCGGCCTCGGTCCTCTCCGTGCTGCCGCACCAGACGCCCCCTGCCGATCCGGTCGCCCGCCCGAGGGGCGCCGTCCGCCTGGAGACACGTGGCCTGACCGCCCGCCATCGCACCGCGCACGGCCCGCTCACCGTGCTCGACGACGTGGGGCTCTCGGTCGCGGCGGGGGAGTGCCTGGCCGTCGTCGGCCGCTCCGGCAGCGGCAAGACCACCCTGGGGCGCTGCCTGGCGGGGCTGCACGCCACGTACCGAGGCGAGGTGGTGCTGGACGGGACCGCGCTCGCCCGCAGCCTGCGCTCGCGGCGGCGCCCGGAACTGGCCGCCGTCCAGTACGTCTTCCAGGACGCGAAGTCGGCCTTCGACGAGTACCGCCCGGTCCTCGACCAGGTCGCCCGTACCGCCGTACGGCTGCGCGGTACGGCGAAGGAGGAGGCGCGGCGGACGGCGGCGCGGGTCCTGGCCGACCTCGGGCTCCCCGAGGAGACCGCCGCGCGACGCCCCGGCGGGCTCTCGGGCGGCGAACTCCAGCGGGCGGCACTCGCCCGTGCCCTGCTCGCGGAGCCGAAGGTGCTGATCTGCGACGAGATCACGTCGGGTCTCGACGCGAGCACCCGGAACGGCATCCTCACCCTCCTCGCCGGCCTGCGGCGACGCGAGGGCCTTTCGCTGGTGTTCATCACCCACGACCTGGCGGCCGCGGGGGCCCTCGCCGACCGGATCGCGGTCCTGGACGGCGGCCGGGTGGTGGAGGAGGGGACGGCGCGGGAGCTGTTCGAGGCCCCCCGGCACCTGGTGACGAAGGCCCTGCTCGGGGCGGCGGACGCGGAGGAGCCTCACCTGGATGGACAGTGGGCGCCGGACCCCCGCCCGGCCTGAGGTCTCCTGCCGGACGGGGAAGCCGCGGACTTCGCGCTGCTCGCCTGTGGCGCCGACGACACCCCCTAGGGCTGCGACAGGGCCTCCCGGACGGCGTCGATGCCGAGGGCCAGGTCCGCGTGGAAGCTCTGGTGGAGGTCGAAGTCCCGGGTCATGTCGACGTAGTAGCCGTCCGGCAGGGTCGATTCGGCACGCGAGAGGTCGCCGTTCAGTTCGTCGAGCTGGTGGATCATCCGGTGGGTGTCGCGCAGGGACTGCGTGAGGGCCTCGGTGAGCGAGCCGCCGGACTGAGGGGAGGTGTCCGCACCGGGCCGGTGCGACGCGCGCAGCGCCTCCCGCACCGCCGCGCGCCGGAACTGGACCAGGGCGAGGGACGCTTCGATCCCGTCGTAGGAGACCTCGTTCGTCCAGGGGTCGTCATGGGCGAGGCCCGCCGCCAGGAAGCCGACGCGGCGCGGGACGTCGAGGTCCTTCACCGCGTCGAACATCGGGGCGGCGAGCGCGGCGTCCTGTGCCAGTGCGACCGCGAACGCCCGGGCGTCCTCCCTCCGGAACTCGTCCCCGGTGGCCCGCGTCCCGGACCTCTCGGCCTCCCGCCGGAATCGTTCCACCTGAAGGGCGAGCACCGATCCGAGCCGTACGGCCGCCAGCTCGACCGCGGGAAACCCGCCGAGCGCGGCCTCGCGGCCCTGCGCGTCGTACCGGGCGAGGCCGGCCGCGTACGCCCGTACCCCGGATGGCGCGGGCTCGGCGAACGAGTGCGGCACCGGTGCGCCGAAGGGTGGCACGGGGAGCGAAGGGCCGAGGTTCCACAGCGGCGGTACGGGGGCGCGGTGAGCGGTGGTCCCGTCCGCGCCGATGGAGCCGCTCACCTCGTCAAGCCCGGCCCGCAGGTCGAGTACGGGATCCAGCGCGGCGACCAGCTCGCCCAGCAGCTCCGCGAACCTGACGTCTGCCTCCGCGGACCCCTCGGCCTCCCCCTGCGCCTCGGCACCTCCGGCCTGCCGTGTCCCCGTCTCCGCTTCGAGCAGCTTGCCGACGTGGCGCAGGGTGCGGTGCACCTTCGGCATCGACAGACCCAGTTCGTACCCGATCGCTCCCGGCGCACAGCCGGCCAACCGAAAGGCGACGACGTTGAGTTGTCGCTCGTTCAACTCTCTCAGCGGGGCGAGCGCCACCACCGTCCGGGCCTGCACCAGGGCGTCGGTGCTGCCCCTCCCCAGGAGGGCGGGCGCCGTCCCGTGCGCCGGGCGGAGCGCTCCGCAGCCGCCGCCGACGGTCATCCGGCACGTCCAGGCCCGCAGTGCCTGCGCGGTGACCACGGGGGTCCTGGTGTCCTTCGCGGCCCCGGCCGCGTTCGCGACCAGCAGGTCCATCCACCGCCGGGCCACTGCCATCGAGTCCTGGGCGAGTCGCGCCGCCTCCACCAGGTCCGCGCCCCGTAGCAGCGACAGGGCGACGAGCGGCCCCGCATGCGCCCGGTAGTAGTCCCCGAACCCGACCCCGCTGACGGACACCGCATCCGCCGGATCTGTCGCCATCGAGCCAACTCACCTGCCTGTGCCGCTACTTGGACTTCCGTCGAAGTTCAAGGTAGAGGCTCGACGCGGGGTGACGGAAACCGCCCTCGGGCCGGACTGAGGGTGGTCTTGCCCGCGCCGAGGAACCCGGACAGCACGGTCACGGGCAGCACGGTCACGGGCAGGACGGTCACGGGCAGGACGGGGACGGGCTGCCGGTCGGTGGGTGCTATCGGGGCTCAGCCCTCCGGCCGGAGCAGGCCGCGCTCGTACGCCTTCACCAGGCGCCGCGGCACCAGGTACACCGAGCCGTCCACCGTGAAAGGCACGAGCTGGGCGGTGCTCGCCTTCCACTGGGCGCGGCGGTGGCGGGTGTTGCTGCGGGACATCTTGCGCTTGGGGACGGCCATGGGGATCTCCTCCGGAGGTCGGGGGTGGGGCGGGGTGGCACACGGAGGCTAACACTTGTCGATAATGAAAACCATTGCCATATAGTGGGGCCCGTCCCGCACCGGACCCCCGAAACGAAAGGCCCTGCCATGAAACCCGGCATCCACCCGGCCTACGGCCCCGTCGTCTTCCGCGACTCCGCCTCCGGTACCGCGTTGCTCACCGGCTCCACGATGACCAGCGACAAGACCGTCGAGTGGGACGACGGCAACACGTACCCCCTCGTCGACGTGGAGATCTCCTCCGCGAGCCACCCCTTCTACACCGGCACCGCACGCGTCCTCGACACCGCCGGCCGCGTCGAGCGTTTCGAGCGCCGTTACGGAGCCCGCTGATGGCCCACGATCACAAGCTCCCCGTGGTGATCGTCGCCGGCCTCCACGCCGAGGCCCGGACGCAGGTCGTCGAACGCCTCCTGTCCACCGTGCCGGGGAGCGTGGCACTGCACCACGACCTGTCCGAAGCGCCCGGCGGCACCGTCCTCCGCCTGATCCGCGACGTCTCCGGCACCCTCTCCCGGGGCGAGACGCCCCTGGTCAACGACTGCGCGTGCTGCGCACTGCGCGAGGACCTCGTCCCGGAGCTGTGGAGGATGGCCGACAGCGGCCTCACCCGCCTCGCCGTGGTCGAGCTGTGGGACTCGGTCGAACCGAAGGCCATGGCGGAGGTGGTCGCCGGGCACGGCGGCGACCGGCTGACCCTGACCGGCGTGATCACCGCCGTGGACCCCGCGCTCGTCCTGCCCTACCTCGGCAACGGCGACGACCTCGCCGAGGCCGGCCTCGCGGCCGCCCCCACCGACCGGCGGACCGTCGGGGACACCTGGGCCCGTCAGCTGGAGTACGCCCCCGTCCTCGCCGTCGTCGACAGCGAGGACGCCGACGAGGAGGACCGCGCCCTCCTCGCCCAACTGCACCCCACCGCACGCCAGATACCGGCCGGGTCCGCCGAACTCGCCCGCGCCGCGTTCGCCGGCGTCGACGTCGAGGCCGCCGCGGCGGCGCAGCACCCCGCCTGCGCGCTGCTGCCCCAGGACGCCGACGAGGCCGGCGTCTCCACGTTCGTCTGGCGCCGCCGCCGGCCGTTCCATCCCGAGCGTCTCTACGAGGCCCTCGAGGACCTGTGCTGCGCCGCCGCCCGCAGCCGCGGCCGCTTCTGGCTCGCCGACCGGCCCGACACGCTGCTCGCGTGGGACGCGGCGGGGGGAGCGCTGTGCGTGGAGAGCGTCGGCCCCTGGCTGGCGTCGCTACCGGACGCGGCCTGGGACATGGTCCCTCCCGTGCGCCGGGCGGCGGCCGCCCTCGACTGGCACCCCGACCACGGCGACTGCTGCCAGCACCTCGTCTTCACGTCACCCGGCCTGGACCGGGACGGGCTCGAACGGCTCCTCGACTCCTGCCTGCTGACGGACGCGGAGTACGGGTCGGGACGCGAGGCGTGGAAGCACCTGCCCGCCGCCTTCGACACCCTCCTCGACGCCGCCTGAGCCGCCCCGTACCCCCGTACCACCCGATCAGACCCGATCTCCGCGCAAGGAGCGACACCCCCATGGCCCGACGCCACGACCCCCGCAAGCCCGCCGCGCCCCGGCCCAACCCGCTCGACGCGGCCGGGATCACGTACATCGACTACAAGGACACCGACCTGCTGCGGAAGTTCGTCTCCGACCGGGGGAAGATCCGCAGCCGCCGCGTCACCCGGGTCACGGCCCAGCAGCAACGCGCCCTCGCCGCCGCCGTCAAGAACGCCCGCGAGATGGCCCTCCTGCCGTACGCGGGCCGCTGACCAGTACAGCTCCTTGTCCGTACAGAGGAGCCGCCGTGACTCGCGTACGTCCCAGTAGGTCAGGTGCCCGCCGGCCGGCCCGGCCGCTCCGGTCACTCCAGGACGAACAGATCCTCGCGCGCGTCTGCCAGGACGAATCCGTTGTCGAGGCGGACGCGGACCGTCGTCCGCGGCTCCTCCTTCTGGTACGCGGTCCACGCCGGTTCCAGGGACGCCACCTGCTCCACGAGCTGCTGCCTGCTCCCCGGGGGCATCTGGTGGCCGAAGTCGGCGAGGAGCGACCGGAGCCGCTCGTACTCGCGTACGTCCGGGCCCGGGGCCTTCTCCGGCCGGTCGACGCGTTCGACGGTGCCCCCGGTCCCCGCCGCCAGGTACAGCGTCCCGGCGGAGACGGAGGTGTCCGTCTCCGCCGGGAGGCTCCCGGCGAGGGCGACCGCGCCGCCCACCCTGAGGTCGGCCGCGAGGCTCACCCGTCGGCCCTCTGTCCATGTCATCGGGGTCATCGGGCCTTCATAGCACGAGGCCGCTCAGCTGCTCGCGTCCTGCGGGTACCAGCGCAGCTCGACCGTGTTGCCGTCCGGGTCCTTGACGTAGACCGACTGCGCCGAGCCGCGCGCGCCCCAGCGCGGGACCGGGCCCTCGACCACCTCGAACGTCCCGGAGTCGATGACCTCCTGCCAGTCGAGGGGGTCGACGACCAGGCAGATGTGGTCGACGTTGGACTCGCCCCGAGGGCGGGAGAAGAGGTCGATGACGGTGCTCCCGTCGATGCGTACGGACGGGAAGGGCACCTTGCCGGCCCGCCACTCCTCGACGCGCTCCGGCGCGAGGCCCAGGGGGCCGGTGTAGAACTCGAGAGCCCTGTCGACGTCGCTCACGTTGAGCACGAGGTGGTCGAAGGCTTTGACGCGCATGGTGGATTCTCCGGTTTTCTCATTCATCTTCGTGGCTTCTGTGAGTACGACGGCCTGCCCGGGCGGAGCAAGACTGCCCGTCACAGATCCGTCCACGACGAAGCACAGGAGACGACACGGTGGGTGTGCAACAGTACGACGAGATCGGTGAGGCGTACGAGGGCTTCAAGTCCCTTGTCCTCGAGCAGTACGCGGTGGTGCCCGGCTTCCTGGCCATGGTCGGTGACGTGCGCGGCAAGTCGCTCCTCGACCTGGCCTCCGGCACCGGCTTCTACAGCAGGGAGTTCAGGCGGCGCGGCGCCACGGACGTCCTCGGGATCGACATCTCCAGCGAAATGGTCGCTGTGGCGAGGCAGTTGGAGGAGGGCGCACCGCTGGGCGTCCGCTACGAGGTGGGCGACGCAGCCGAACTGCGGTTCTTCGACGAGCCCTTCGACATCGTGCTCGCGGTCCAGCTGCTCAACTACGCGGAGGACTACGCGACCACGGAGCGGATGTGCCGCAACATCCACCGGAGCTTGAAGCCCGGCGGAGAGCTCTTCCTGCTCAACCAGTCGCCCGACTACCGCTTCGACGGGCCGACCCCGGAGAAGTACGGCTTCCGCACCGAACTCACCGGTGAGGAGGGCGAGACCGGCCCGCGGGTCCGGACCACGGCCCTGCTCGACCCGCCGGTCTCCCTCGTCGCCAACCGCCCGCGCCGCGAGGTCTACGAGAAGTCCCTGGGGGCGGCCGGCTTCACCGAGCTGACCTGGGTCCCGCTGACGGCGTCGGAGGCCGGCGTACGCGAGTTCGGCGCGGACTTCTGGGCCGACTTCCACGCCAACCCCCCGCTGGAAATGCTCCGCTGCCGCGCCTGACGGCCGCCTCGAGCCGTGGGCCGAGCTTCGGATTACGAAGCTCGGCCCAGACCTGTTATTTTTTCGTCATGTTATCGGGATGGTGAATACCTTTACGGCGTCAGCCGGCCAGGTCCGGACGGTCGGTGACCCGGACGGCGCTCACCAGCGACTTCCCCTGACCCGCGGTGAAATCGATGTCGAGGGTGCCGTCGGTGACCGCGACGGTGTACGAGCGCTTCAGTGCCACGCCCTTTCCGGCCTCACGGACGATGTCGAGCGAGGGCAGGACCTCGGCGCCCTCGATCAGCACACCCCTTCTTCTTCTTGGTCTTCGCGTCGGCGGTGGCGCCGGCGATGACGGCGGCGCTGTCGAGGCGCACCCAGAAGGTGCCGACGCCGTCCTCGTCGAGGTCGGCAAGAATGGCACTCCATGTCGTGGGGAACATGGGTCTCCTCATCGGCTCCGGGGACGGTGCGCCCACGGAGCGTGCGAGCGGGTACGGAAAGCTCCCGCCAGATCCCCAAAAGCCGTACAAGCGACCGTGCCTGCGCGGTGGAACCTGACGGGAGCGAGATCAACATCGCAGAAGACGGCCACCCGGGAAAGACACCGACGGCCAGGGAGACCCCTGTAGCGGGAACTTCACACAGAAACGAACACAAGAGACGTGGGTGCAATGTTTGCGCAACACACCGTTTACATAAGAGGATTGGGTTGCGTGAAGTTGCAGAGGTGTGTGCGGTTCGATGGTGAGTTCTGTTCGTAGGGATGGATCGGCGAGCATGATCGATCCCTCGCCGGGCGCCGGTTCATGGAGCGGCTGATGCTCTCGACGGCGGCGCGGCCGCGGTCGGCGCCCGGGTTCGGGTCACTCGGACGACCCCCGGTCGGGCAGGGCGTGGGTGAGGAGGAACTCCGTCGCTCCCGCGATGGCCTCGGCGTAGGTGCCGTAGACGGGCTCGGACTCCTTGGTCCGCTGGTCCGCGGCGGTGGCGGTGTACCACCAGGCGTCGGCGTCGGCGTCGTGGTGCACGACGGCGGAACCGCCCGCGTAGTGGACCGGGATGGACTCGCTGGTGGATTTCCTGACGACGGCGTGGGGCCACTTGAGACGGGCGGACTGGCGCTTGATCCCGCCCCAGGCGGCACCGAGCTGGGCGTAGTTCGCGCCGCTGCGGCCGGCGACGGTGGCGGCGCTCTCCGCCAGCCGGTCGACGGACTGCTTGGCTTCGTACAGAGCCCGCAGAAGTGCCAGCTGCACATCGGGCGCTGCCATGAGCACGGGGTCGAAGGGCTTGCCGGCGGCGCGGTAGGCCAGCGCCCGGGTCGAGACCCGTTCAGCCAGGGCGCGGACAGCGTCGTGGACTCTCTCGTCCATGGTGAACGCGTCGTCCGTGGTGGGCTCGTTCCAGGGGGGCTCCACCAGGGTTGTGACGGTGGTCCAGAAGTTCTCGTCGTTCTTCTCGGGAGTCGGGATCCCGGCTGCATCGCTCATGCGACAAGTCTAACTGTCGATGGACAGGGGTGACAGGTAAATCTGTCGGGATCATCGTGTGATCACGAGGAGGTTCGGCCGAGGCCCGCTCGCAAGGAGAAGAGGCCCCGACTCATGGCCGAGTCGGGGCCTCATGGCGATCGGAGGGCAGCGCCACCCTCTGCGGTTCGCCCTCTAGTCGGCGAAGACGTGAACATGGGGACGGGCCCTGGGCACGTCACGTTTCCGGAGCCTGTGTCGAGGAGTTCGGTCTGCGACACAGCTCTGGGCCGTCCGTTTCGTCCGGGTGGCCGCATCGCGCTGCGGGAGAGGTCCGTCGCGGTGTTCCCGTACCCATCGCGGCGAGAGCTCGGTCAGCCGAGCCAGCCCGGCCGGCCGTACCATCCCTGACTCGTATGCCAGCACGACCAGTTGGGCCCGGTCGCGGGCCCCCAGCTTCACCATCGTCCGGCTCACGTGGGTCTTCGCGGTGAGGGGGCTGACGACGAGGCGGCGGGCGATCTCCTCGTTGGACAGCCCGATGCCCACCAGCGCCATCACTTCCCGCTCGCGTTCGGTGAGCCGCCCGAGCGCCTCGTCCCGGTCGGGTTCCTTGGACCGGGCGGCGAACTCCGAGATCAGCCGTCGCGTCACCCCGGGCGACAGGAGCGCGTCCCCCTCCACCACCGCCCTTACGGCGCACAGCAGTTCCTCCGGTTCGGTGTCCTTGACGAGGAACCCCGACGCACCGCCGCGGACGGCCTCGAAGACGTACTCGTCGAGCTCGAAGGTGGTCAGTACGATCACCCTCACGCCGCCGAGCCCGGAGTCGCCGGTGATCGCACGGGTCGCCGCGAGGCCGTCGAGCACCCCGTCGCCCTGGGCTGCTTCGCAGCCGTCGTCGCCGGCCACCGGCGCCCCGCGTGGGGCGCGGTCGCGATGCTGTGGGTCGGGCACGCGCTGATCGCGCACGGGCTCTACCGGTGGCTGCCGCCCGGTGGTGACAGCCCGGACTCCTGGGGGCGGGAGCTGCTGGTGGCGGCCTGGGTGGCCGCGGTCGTCGCCGCGGCGGAACTCCTGCGCGTATGCCGGGAGCAGTGGGCGCGCGAGCGGGTCGAACGGCAGGCGGCAGAGCAGCGCCGCGCCGACGAGGAGCGGCTGCGCATCGCCCGCGAGTTGCACGACGTCCTCGCGCACAGCATCTCCGTCATCAACGTCCAGGCGGGCGTGGGTCTGGCCCTGCTCGACTCGGATCCCGAGCAGGCACGCACGGCACTCACCACCGTCAAGGCCGCGAGCAAGGAGGCGCTCGGCGAGGTCCGCCAGGTCCTCGATGCCCTCCGGACGCCCGGCGGCGCGCCACGCTCCCCCGCGCCCGGCCTGGACCGGCTGCCCGAGCTCGTGGAGCAGGCGGCGGGCGTGGGGCTGAGTGTGGCGTTGGAGACCAGGGGGTACGGACGGACCTGCCGCCCGGCGCCGGCCTCGCCGCCTGATGAAGACGGGCCCGTACGGATATCCCGCGCCGAGATACACCAGGGCGGCGGCGGAGGTACCGAACGCGACGGTGCCCGGGAAGCGGTGGCGCACCAGGAGCAGGGCCGCGCCGACGAACAGCAGCAGCCGGGCGAAGGCGTCGAGCGGGACGTAGGGGTCGGCCCGCTGCTGGGCCGCGAAGCCCGATCCGAGCTGTACGAGCGCGATCACCAGCAGGGTCGAGACCCACGGGATCCGGCGATCGGTCTCCCCGTCCACCCAGCGCTGCCAGGGCGGCGGCCCGCCCCGCCGCCGGGCCTCACCGCCGCCCCACCGTTCCTGCCATGCCGTCATACGGCCACGCTAGAGGGGGCGCGGCGCGGTGGCGTCAACCGGACGGAGTGATCACGGCTGCTCCCCGCGGAGTACGGGCCGCGCCCGCGGCGGCCAGTTCGGGGCGGGGTCCTCGGGCAGCAAGGGGCGCAGGGCGCCGACCGCCGCGCCGATGCAGGTGTCCCGCAGCTCGGTACGGGTGCAGGTCTCGCGCGTGAGCCAGTCCACGCACAGCACCTGGACGAACACGAGCCAGGCCTTCAGTGCCGCGGAGACGGCGGAATGCGTGCGTTCGTCGGCGAGCGGGAGAACACTGAGCAGGCGTGAGCGCAGGGCGTCGAGTTCGTCCGTCATGATCGTCTGGATGACAGGGTCGCCCGCCAGCACCCGGTTCGCGGCCAGGACGGCGTGGCGGTTGCGGATGAAGTAGTCGAGGTGGGCGTCCAGGCCCTGGGTGAGCTGCTCGACGAGCGTGGCACCGGGGTCGAACGCGGTCGCCTCCAACAGCCGGTCGGTCGCCTGCTGGTAGACCGCCGCGAAGAGGGCGTGCTTGCTCGGGAAGTGCTGGTAGAGCAGGGCGCGGGACACGCCGGCCTCCCGGGCGACGACCTCCATCAACACGTCGTCGTAGGGCGCGGCGGAGAAGAGCCGGGCGCCGACGGCGAGCAGCTGGGCACGGCGGTCGGCTGGAGTCAGGCGTCGGCGGGGCGGCACCCCCTCAGATTACTACTTGACATGCATCTACCAAAGCGGTCTACCCTGCGTCTAAGTAGACACACGTCAACTAAGGGGGTTGGAGTCATGGCCAAGACACTCCGGGTGTTCGCGTGGGTGATGGGCCTCGCCTGCGCGGCGATCGGCCTGTTCCACGTGGCCGGCGGCAATGCCGCGATTCCGGGCGAGGCCGACGCCGGCCCCACTCTGGACAGCCTGGGCCGGTTCTTCGGCGCGATCTTCGCCGGGTACGGGCTGGCCTGGCTGTGGGCGGCCCGGCAGGACCCCGTCCCGGCGAAGGTGGTGCGGTGGCTCGCGGCGGTGTTCCTGCTGGGCGGCGTGGGGCGGTTGCTGTCCCTGGCGGTGCACGGGTGGCCGCATGGGTTCCAAGTGGCCCTGACCGTGATCGAGTTGGCCTTCCCGCCGGTCTGGTTCTGGCTGGCGGATGCCGACGAGCGGGCGTCCCGGGAGCGGCGACCCGCGGGCGCTCCGGCCACCAGGCCGTCACCTCTGGATCCTGCCTGACCCGCACCGCCCGGCACCGTACCCGCCGGGCTACTCCCCGCGGAGTAGCCGCACCGCCTTCCGTCGAGGGACGACCGTGGCACCCCCGCGGCGGCATTCTGGCTGTCGCGCAGCGGGGTTCCACGCCCGTACCGCCCACCGGAATTCCACGCGGAAGCCCTTCACCCTTCACTGATGATCCAGGGGATGTCATGCCCACATCAGCAACTGAGTCCCGCGCGGCCTGGCTTCGGGGCGCGGCCTGGCTTCGGGGCGCGGCCCCGCGCCCGCGCGGCGCCGCTGCCCTGCTCACCGCCTCGCTCACCTACGCTGTACTCACCGCCGCGTACGTCGTCACCAACCGCGCCACCCCGCAGCCCGACGCCTCCGGCCGCGACATCCTGAGCCAGTCCGTACGCGAACACGGCACGGCGATCGACCTGGGCGCCTTCCTGCTGCTCGTCGTCGGCGTCCTCCTGGTGCCCGTGGCCGCCACCCTGGCCCGGCTGGTGCGGCGGGGGCAGGGACAGGAACAGGGTGCCGCGGCGGCGACAGGCCTCGCCGGCGGACTGCTGGCCAGTGGCGCTCTGGCCGCCGGCGCCGCGCTCACCTGGACCCTCGGCCGGCTCCCGGAAGACGCACCCGCAGCCCTGGCCCGTGCCCTGGCGGACCTGTCCTTCCTCGCCGGCGGTGTCGGATACGCCGTGTCCTTCGCTCTCCTGGCCACAGGCACCTGCCTGGCAGCCCGCGAGAGCGGGCTCCTGCCGCGCGCCTCCATGTGACGGCGGCCGTCGGCTGGGTGGGAATCGAGGTCGCCCAGCTCATCCTCGCGCTGGTGGGCCTCACCACCGACGACGCCGGAGTCGTCCGCGCGACCCGCGTCGTCATGGAGATCCTCGGCATCGAACTGATCGCCGCCATCGCCTGGACGACCCTGTTGACCGGCCTGCTCCTCGCGGCGGCGACGCAGTGGGGCCTGCTGAAGCACTGCTGGATCGTGACCAAGCTCGTCATCACCGTCGCGTTGATGCTGAACGGCCACTTCTTCCTCCAGCACTGGCTGCGCGAACAGGCAGTAGTGGGGAAGGCCCCTGAATCCCTCAGCCTGCGGCTGGTGATCGTCATGAGCATCGCCCTGGGGCTGCTGGTCACGGCGACGGCACTGTCGATCTACAAGCCCTGGGGCAAGACCCGCCGCACCCCGGCCGGCCGGCGCGGAGCGTACGGGAACGCACAGATGGGTCGGGCGCTGGGCGGAGAGGTTGGCGCTGTCAACGTTGCGGGTCCCGAGCCTGTGGCCCGACCGACACGGACACTGCCCCCCGGCAAGGCCCAACGCGCGCTGCCCCCGTTGCCCGAGGAGAGGCGTACGAAGGCGGCCCCGGGGGATCCCCGGGGCCGCGTGCGTACGTTCGTCGCCCGCTGCGGTCGTTCCTTCCTGTTCTCCTCCTCTTCTCTTTCTCCGTGAGCAGGCAGGACCTTCGTCGGCCGGGTGACTAGGCGGACTGCCTCAGCGTCTTTCCGGTGACCATCACCCCCGCCAGGACGGCCGCGAGCAGGGTGCCGATGATCGCCGCGAGGACGGCTCCGTTGTTCAGGTACAGGCCGACGTCGGACGAGGTGACCTGGGAGAGGCCGGAGGCCGTGCCCGCCAGCGGGGGCAGCGTCACGAGGACACCCAGGCCGGCGCCGACGGCCACCAGCACCGCGGTCTCGCAGGCGGCCAGCCTGAGGAGCTGGCGGACGGTGCCGCCGGCGGACTTCATCACCGCGTAGTCGCGGCGACGCCCGTGGGCCGCCATGGCCATGCTGTTGGCGACGGCGATCACGCTGTAGCCGACGGCGACGGCGATGGCGATGGCGATGGCGATGAGCATGGCGGCCTCGCCGAGGATCATGCGGCGGATCTGGCTCGGTGCGGCGCCGATGGTACGCAGCAGGCCGACCTCCCGGCGGCGCATTCCGGTCGACAGGATCAGCATGGAGGCGACGACGAAGACTGTGGTGAACAGGCCGAGTGCGGCCATGGCGCTGATGAGCTGGTTGCTTGTGGAGGTTCCGTGTCGCTTCGCCTGATCGTGGCATCGGCAACATCTTCTCCGAGTTCGACCTGCCCGTGGCCGCCGAAGGGCACCGGCGGGTGCTGGCGGTGCTCGCCTTCCTGCGGTCCTGACCGGGCCGGTCACAGGGTCAATGGGCCGACGTCACCGGCCACTTCGGCGAGGGCGCGGATCAGGGCGGTGTCGGTGCCGGTGCGCCAGCAGAGCGTCCAGCGACTGAGCGGGGCGTCGTGGATGGGGATGTACGCGATGTCGGGCCGGGCGTAGTAGCGCAGGGCGTGTGCGTGAACGGGGCAGACCGCCTCCCCGCTGGCAACGACGGCGAGCAGCTGCGTGCCGTCGATCACGGCCGGCCCCGTGGTGATCGGCCGTCCGCTGGGGGTGCGGGCGGGGATCAGCGCCTCACGCCAGTAGCCGGGTGTGGCGCCGGTCGGGACGGCCTCGTCGGCGAGGTCCTCGTAGGAGACCGAGTCACGGCCGGCCAGCCGGTGGGTGGAGGACACGCACAACACGACGGGCTCGGTGTAGACGACCGGACCCACGGTGAGGTCCGGTTCCCGGACGGGGAGCCAGGCGAGCAGGACGTCGATGGTGCCGCGCCGCAGGGCGGAGAACGGGTCGTCGTAACCCACGGCGCGGATCTGCACGTTGCAGCCGGGCCGGCGGGATGCGAACGCGTCGAGGACGGGCCGCAGGTCCTCGCTGTTGCTGGACATCATGCCCAGGCGTAGCCCCTCCGTCCCCCCCTTCGCGGTCAGCGCGGCCCGCTCGAGGCTCCGCTGGAGACCACGGTGCACCGGAAGCAGGTCGTCGTAGAGCTGCCGGCCGAGCGGGGTGAGGTGGACGTGGTGGCTGGAGCGGTCGAAGAGCGCGCCGCCTATACGGCGCTCCTGTTTCTTGATCGCCTGACTGACCCGGGCCGGGGAGACGCGCAGCTGCTCGGCGGTCCGGCCGAAATGCAGCTCCTGAGCGAGCGTCAGGAAAATCTCGATGTCCCTGATCTCCACGGTGCCCCCGGTCTCGCCGCCGCTCCTCGGTCGCGTTAACCGCCAGGTTAACGCGGAGTGTGGAAAAGGCCGTTGCGGGGGCTTCCGCCGTGATCGACAGTCGAGCTGTGACGACGTCATGGGTGCGTCGTCGATGCGATCTGGAAACAGGAGGACGCCGTATGAAGCACCTGCAGACCGGTGTGTTGCTCGCCGCCACTCTCTCCACAGGGCTCATGGCCGGGCTGTTCGCCGCCTTCTCCTACGCGGTCATGCCCGGCCTGGCCCGATCATCCGACCACACACTCGTCGAGTCGATGCAGGGCATCAACAAGGCCATCGTCAACCCGGCCTTCATGCTCCCGTTCATGGGCTCGATCCCTCTCCTCGGCCTGGCGGTCGTCCTGGCCTGGCGCGACAACGGCCGCCCCGCGCTGCCCTGGCTGATCGCCGCGCTGGTCCTGTACCTGGTGGCTTTCGTGGTCACCAGCGCCATCAACGTCCCCCTGAACGACCAACTCGCGAGCGTCGGTGATCCCGACGGTGTCAGACATTTGGCAGAGGTCCGCGCGGCCTTCGAGAACAGGTGGGTCGTCTGGAACCACGTCCGTGCCCTGCTGCACACGGCGGCGTTCGCCGGCCTGCTCTGGGCGCTGGTCGTGCACGGCGCGCACCGGTCGCCCGGGAGCGAGAGCATCGGCACACCTCCGCGAACGCCCGTACCGGCGTTCCATGCCGGCCACCCGCAGGCCGACGGTCCCCGGAGGGAGGCACAGCCCCACAACGCCCCCATCGACCGTTGAGCGGCCGATGACTCAGGCCGGCACGGCCGTCGGCCAATGCTTCTGGCTGCTGCTGGAGGGATGGTGAGCCGTCGGGTCTGACCGGCATGGGGGCCGTGGGACATGCGACTGCTTCTACGCGGCTTTGCGTCCGGCGTCACTGTCCGTCGGTGATGTAGTAGTCGTCCTTGAGGTACTCCAGGGTGTAGCTGCCGAGGTCGCTCTCGGTGAAGGTGGCGGAGGACCTGACCGCTTCGAGCGGCATCTCGATCTTGTCGGGGGTGTGCACGACGACGCGCTGTGGATCGACTGTCGCCGTCCGCAGGGCCTTCTTCTGCTCGGGTGAGATCATCTGGAACACGATGACGTACGTCGACGTGCACGGGCCGAACCCCTGGTCCTGTGCCTTCTTCGCGCCCGGCCCGGCCACTTCGCAGACCGTGGCGATGTCCTCGCGCCCAAGGCCGTGGAGGTACTGCTCATACCTATGGATCGCGCGTTCTTTCGTCCTGGGCGCGGGCTGGTCGCCGGTAGGGGCGGCCGACTGCTTCTCGGTGCCGACGGGCGTGGACGGCGCGGCCGACGGCTCTTTCGCCGACGTGGACGTGGACGTGGACGGCAGCGAAGGCTTCGCACCCGCGTCCTCCTTCGCTTTCTCCGGACCGCACGCGCACGCCGCCAGCACCACGCAGGCCGATACCGCCGCGCTCACGATCGTCCGCGTTTTCATCAGATTCCCTCCACCAGCCGACTACACCACTGAAGTTCACGAGGGATCCGGGGGAACGGTTCCCAGCCGGACCAGGAACGATGATGGGGTGGAGCCATCGGTTACAGCTCCGGACGACGCCAAGGCATGCTCGCGAGGTCCGGCCCGACCCCGTGCCTAACGAGTGTCTGCCGGATCTCGCCGGGTGGCGTCGGCCGTGCGGGCGTCCAGTGGGACGCCGCCGATGCGGTAGCCGCGTTCGTCGAGCAGGTGGCCGCTGAGCTTCAGCGGCCAGAGGGCCACGGCTCGGTCGGTGATGTCCAGGCCGGGGGCGCGCTGGGCGAGTCGTACCTCGAAGCGCTGGGCGTCGGCGAGGGACTTCACCCAGGCCACGACGAGGACGTTGTTCCGGCCGGTGAGACCGGCGCACAGTCGTACCTCGCGGGCGCCGGTGACGCCGCGGGAGACGCTTTCCAACTCCGCTGCGGCAGCCCTCCCCCAGAGGATCACGGTGACCGGCCACTCCGACAGGGGGCGGGCGACCTCGCAACGGGGCTGGAGCATGCCGGCGGCGAAGAGCCGGCCGAGTCGGCGACGGACGGTGTCCGGGCTCGTTCCGCAGGCGTCGGCGAGGGCGCGGTAGGTGGCGCGGCCGTTCATGGACAGGGCTCCGACGAGGGCGTGGTCCAGGTCGGTGAGGGGGAAGACGGGGGTGTCGGTGTGGAGAGTGCTGGTGTCGGCGAGGCGGGCGATCTGGGCGCGGTCGAGGGCGCGCAGCCGCCAGCGGCTGCCCTCGGTGTAGACGGTGCTGGCGAGGTGGGTGCGGGTGGCGACGATGCCCTGCATCGCGCCGATGCCGCGAGTCACCCAGTGGGTGAGCGCGGCGAAGTCTGTGGCCATCACCGTGAGCAGGAGGTCGCGGTCTCCGCTGACGTGTTCGACGGCGGTGACGTGGGGCAGCCCGGCGAGGGCCCGGGCGACGGTCAGCAGGCTGCCGCTGGCGCAGTCCACCTCGACGACGGCGAGCAGCCCCTGTCCCGTCGCGGCGAGGGCGGGGGAGGGGGAGCAGCTGATCCAGGCGGCGCCGGCTTCGGTGAGCCGGTGCCAGCGGCGGGCCACGGTGACGGCGTCGAGTCCGAGTACGGCGCCGATCTCGTTCCAGCCGGCGCGTGGGGCGATCTGCAGCGCGTGCACCAGGGCCTGGTCGACGTCGTCGAGTGCCCGTACCGTCCCCTGCGCGGAATTCCGTACCGAGCTGTGGTCGGAATGCTGCGTCATTCGATGTCCCTTGCGCGTTTCCTGCGATTCGGGTCGGTTGGGCGGGCCAGGACTTCAGTCTTGCCCCACCGATGGCCGGAACCGTATCAGGAGGTTGACGCAGCATGTCCGTACTGGAACGCGCCAGGGAACTCCAGCCCGATCTCGTGCGGCTCCGCCGCTCGCTGCACCGCGAGCCGGAGCTCGGCCTCCGGCTGCCGCGTACGCAGGAGAAGGTCCTCGCCGCGCTCGACGGTCTCCCTCTCGAGATCACGCTGGGCCGGGAACTGACCTCGGTCACGGCCGTTCTGCGCGGCGGCCGTCCCGGCGGGGCGGTGCTGCTGCGGGGGGACATGGACGCACTGCCGGTGGACGAGCTGACGGGGGTGGAGTACGCCTCCGAGCTGCCGGGCCGGATGCACGGCTGCGGGCACGACCTGCACACCGCCGGGCTCGTCGGCGCGGCAACGCTGCTCGCGGACCGCCGGGAGAGCCTCCAGGGCGATGTGGTGTTCATGTTCCAGCCGGGCGAGGAGGGGCACAACGGCGCAGGGGCGATGATCGACGAGGGGGTCCTGGGCGCGGCGGGCAAGCCGCTCGACGCGGCCTTCGCCCTGCACGTCTCGGCCAATCGGCTGCCCGGCGGCTGGGTCGCGTCCCGGCCCGGCACGGTCATGACGGCCTCCGACGTCCTGCGGGTGACGGTTCGCGGCGAGGGCGGGCACGGTTCGGCTCCGCACCACGCCAAGGACCCGGTGCCGGCCGTCTGCGAGATGGTGACCGCGCTGCAGAACTGGGTGACGCGCACCTTCGACATCTTCGACCCGGTGGTGGTCACCGTCGGGCGGCTGCACGCCGGTACGCAAGCGAACGTCATCCCGGACACGGCCGAGTTCGAGGCGACCGTACGCAGTTACTCGCAGGCCAACCACGAGCGGCTGGCCGTGGGGCTGCCGCGCCTGGTGCGCGGGATCGCGGACGCGCACGGCCTGGACGTGGACGTGGAGTACAAGATGCAGTATCCGGTCACCGTCAACGAGCCGGCCGCGACGGCGTTCGCGATGGACACGGCGCGCGAGCTGTTCGGTGCGGGCGAGGTGTGGGAGGCACCGCATCCGGCCAGCGGTTCGGAGGACTTCTCCCTCGTACTGAACAAGGTGCCCGGCGCGATGCTGCTGGTCGGCGCGGCGCCCGAAGGCGTGGACGTGGAGAAGGCACCCCAGAACCACTCCCCGCGGGCGGTCTTCGACGACCGGGTGCTCCACCGCCAGGCGGCGCTGCTCAGCGAGCTCGCGGAGCAGCGGCTCGCCGCAGGGGCGTCGGCATGACGGCCCCGCGCGGGACGGAGGGGGTGGCGGCGCCCCGGGTCACCGCCGTAGTCGGCCTGCTCGTCGTCTTCGAGCTGGTCAGCGGCTTCCTCCAGGGCTCGGCACCGGCGCTCGTACCGGCCGTCCAGGACTGGCAGTCCATCAGCGCGTCCCAGGCGCAGTGGTACATGGCGGTGCAGTTCCTCGCGGCCGCCGTCGCGGTGCCCGTGTTCGGGCGGCTCGGAGACCTGTACGGGCACCGTCGGCTCACCCGGATCGCGCTGGTCTGCGTCGCGGCGGGCACCGTCCTGGTGGCCCTCGCACCGAATCTGACGGTGCTGCTGGTGGGCCGTGCCCTGATGGGCCCGCTGGCGGCGCTGCTGCCGCTGGAGATCGGCCTCGTACGGGACCGGCTCGACCTGGAGGGCGGGCGACAGGCGGTCGGGCTGCTTGTCGGCGCGCTCACCCTCGGCTCGCTCCTCGGGCACGCTCTGGTGGGCCCCCTGCTCGCACTCACGGGTGGCGTCCGGCCCACACTCTCGGTCCTCGCCGCGCTCGCGTGCGCCTGCCTGGCCCTGTCGTACTGCGCGATCCCGGAGTCCCGGACCCGTGCACCGGGCCGGATGGACTGGACAGGGGCGCTGCTGCTCGGGCTCTCGCTGCTGCTGTTCCTCGGCACGACGGCGCGCGGTGCGACCTGGGGCTGGACCTCTCCGCTCACCCTGGGCGGCCTCCTGCTCTCCCTGGCCCTGCTCGCCTGGTGGGTCCGGCTCGAACGGGACCGGCCGCACGCCCTGGTCGACGTCCGGGCGGTGGCCCACCGCCAGTCCGCGCCGTACTACGTCTCAGGCTTCCTCTTCGGCGCAGTGATGCTGGGCGGGCAGGCGGTCGGCATCTCGTATCTGGCCGCGTCCACGGCCGACGAGGGGTACGGGTTCGGGCTCACGACCTGGGAGATCAGCGCGTGGGGCACGGTGCCGCATGTGCTGGCCTTCGCCGGGGCGAGCCTCGTCGCCCGGGTGGCGGCCCGCACCGGCTACCGCCGGGTGCTGCTGCTCTCCTTCGCGCTGATGGCGGCGGGGAACGTGGGGCTGATCGTCGCGCACACCGCTCTGCCACTGTTCGCCCTGGCGTCCGCCGTCGCCGGCTTCGGCATGGGCCTGGCCCTGGGCGGCCTGCCCACTCTGATCGTGGAACGCAGCGCCACGGACCGGACGGCGAGTGCGACCGCCGTCTACAACAACCTGAAGACCCTGGGCGGCAGTGTCGCGGGCGCGGGCTCGGCGGTCGTCCTCGGCTCGCTTGTCGTCGGGGGTACGGACGTCCCGGCGCTCTCCGCGTATCTGACGATCTGGGGACTGAGCGCGCTGCTCTGCGTGGGTGCGCTCGTCCTCCAGATGCTGACCGGTCGTGACGTGCATGCTCCGGGTGCGACGGGGGACCTCGGCTCCGGCGCGCGTACGACGGGTGGTACGGCCGTGCCGGGCCCCAGTCGGGTGGTTTGAACGCGACGCTCTGCCGCGGTCCCTCGCCGACCCGAGGCGGCCGCAGACATCGATGAGGGCCACCACGGGTGAGGCCCGGTCGAGCCGGAGGATGTCGATGGGCTTGACGGCGTGCTTGCCGAGCCCATGGCCGGGGCCCGTCACGGTGGCAGGCCCGCCGTGACCACGTCAGGCGCCGCCGCTGATTCCGGGGGCGACGAAGCGCCGGTGCAACGGGAAGAACTGCGGCTCGGGGTCGCTCTGCACGCCCAGTTCGCCCTTGAGCACGGGTGCGACTCTCTCGGCGATGAACCGGGTGAAGTGGTCCTCCGACTCCCAGATGTCCAGGACGTTGAGGCCGTTGGAGACGAACCACGCGGCGTGCAGCACACAGCCGTCCGGAGAGTCTTCTTCCCAACGCACCCTTTCACGCACCGCGTCGTTTGCGGACAGTTGCGAGGTAGGTGCGCCCTGGGAGCCACTGGTGTGGGGCCGGCGACACCAAAAGCTTTCCGAAACGTTGCACTCTGGGTGCATCAATATCTGCGCTGGCGAGGGGAGAGTTTAATCGACCGTGCTGTGAGAGTTATTGAAGCAATGGCCGGAGTGGAAATGTTCGACCCACACGGGCCGTTGCGGCGTGCTACTGTCGATCTCAGTTGCAGTTGTGGTTCCCAAAACTTCAAGTGCCCTCACTAGGCTCCTGTCGGTGGGAGCGCTTTTGTATTTCCGGTCATTTCCGGTCGGGGTAATCATCGCGGCGACACGCGATCCGCGCGGTGCGGATTGCGGTGTACTGCCCCAAAGGAGATTTGACATGGCTGTTGGCATCGTGAAGTGGTTCAATGCGGAAAAGGGCTTCGGCTTCATCGAGCAGGATGGTGGCGGCGCTGACGTGTTCGCCCACTACTCGAACATCGCCGCTCAGGGCTTCCGTGAGCTGCTCGAAGGCCAGAAGGTGTCCTTCGACATCGCGCAGGGCCAGAAGGGCCCGACGGCCGAGAACATCGTTCCGGCCTGACGCAGACTTGTAGCTGGGGCCCGCATCCTTCGGGGTGCGGGCCCCAGCTACATGTATTTCCCGCAGCGGTCGCCCTGTGGGACGACGCGGAGGAATCCGCAGTCTCACCACACGTGGCTCCCCAGCCCTCTTGCAGGGATGCAGGCGATCCTGAAGAGCTGCACCGCAGTCGACGCCCGGATTGCACTCCCCAGCGCGTCACCATCTCAGCACCTGAGCCCGCGTGGATTTCCGCCGGCCGGATGTGCTTTCTTTTGCCATCGGTCCATACTCGTAATTCTCCATGCGGCTCATCGCTGCGGGAATTCCTTGATATGTGCCACATCGAGGAAGGTTCCGCATGAACCGCACACGCACGAACGACCGTTCCGCCCGCACCCGTAATGGCAGTGCCGACGCCGTAAGGGGCGGCAGCCGCTTCGGCTCGCCGGCACCGCGCCGTTCCGGCGGGCCCGCCCGTTCCGGCGGTCACGGCCGCCGTCCCGCCGCGGTGCAGGGTGAGTTCGCGCTCCCCCGGACGATCACCCCCGCGCTGCCCGCCGTCCAGGACTTCGCCGATCTCGACATGCCCGAGCAGCTCCTGGCCGAACTCGGCAAGCAGGGCGTGACCGCACCGTTCCCGATCCAGGGCGCGACGCTACCGAACACGCTTGCGGGCCGTGATGTTCTGGGTCGCGGACGCACCGGCTCCGGCAAGACCCTCGCCTTCGGCCTCGCCCTGCTGGCCCGCACCGCCGGACAGCGTGCCGAACCCCGCCAGCCGCTTGGGCTGATCCTCGTACCGACGCGTGAACTGGCGCAGCAGGTGACCGACGCGCTCACCCCGTACGCCCGCTCCCTCAGGCTCCGGCTGACCACGGTCGTGGGCGGGATGTCCATCGGCAGGCAGGCAGGCGCGCTGCGCGGCGGCGCCGAGATCGTCGTCGCCACCCCGGGCCGACTCAAGGACCTCATCGACCGGGGCGACTGCCGGCTGAACCAGGTGGGCATCACGGTGCTGGACGAGGCCGACCAGATGGCTGACATGGGCTTCATGCCGCAGGTCACCGAGCTGCTCGACCAGGTGCGTCCGGAGGGACAGCGGATGCTGTTCTCCGCCACCCTGGACCGTAACGTCGACCTGCTGGTGCGCCGCTACCTGAACGACCCCGTCGTGCATTCGGTCGACCCGTCGGCCGGTGCGGTCACGACGATGGAGCACCACGTCCTGCACGTCCACGGCGCCGACAAGCACGCCGCCACGACCGAGATCGCCGCCCGCGACGGCCGCGTGATCATGTTCTTGGACACCAAGCATGCCGTCGACCGGCTGACCCAGGACCTGCTCAACAGCGGTGTCCGGGCCGCCGCGCTGCACGGCGGGAAGTCACAGCCGCAGCGCACCCGCACCCTCGCCCAGTTCAAGACCGGGCACGTCACCGTCCTGGTCGCGACGAACGTCGCGGCGCGTGGCATCCACGTCGACAACCTCGACCTCGTCGTCAACGTCGACCCGCCGACCGACCACAAGGACTACCTCCACCGCGGCGGCCGTACCGCCCGCGCCGGCGAGTCCGGCAGCGTCGTCACCCTCGTCACACCGCAGCAGCGCCGCGGCATGGACCGCCTCATGTCGGACGCCGGAATCCGGCCCCAGACCACCCAGATCCGCTCGGGCGACGAGGCCCTGAGCCGGATCACAGGCGCCCAGACCCCGTCCGGCATCCCGGTCGTCATCACCGCACCGGTGGTCGAACGCCCCAAGCGCAACGCCTCCTTCCGAGGCCGACGCCGCCCCTCTTCGGCGACCCGGCGCACCCCCGTACGTCAGTCCGTTTTCGACGCGGCGGCCTAGAACCTACGGGATCTGGAAGCCGACCCATCTCTGCAGGGGCAATCTTTGACGCCGGTTCAGATGCAGCCCCGCCCGGCGAGCGCCGATCCCGTGCAGAGAAGAGTGGTGTCGAGGTCACGGACGCGGCCGGACCGCAGGTCTGTGACGACATGAGCGTCGAGGCGGCGCTGGCCGCCATGACTGCCGCCACACACGGGTCGGCTGGTCGTCAGCGACTCGGACGGTCAGTGCACCGGTCTGGTCACCCAGACGGGCCGCGTCCGCCTGCGTAACACCTCAGCGACCACCGGTCCTTCCAGACCTCCCGTGATCACTGCGGCCGAAGCCGAGCACACGATGCGCTGCCTCCGGCTCGGTGCTCTGCCGATGGTTGCCGAGCAAGGCAGCGTCTTGGGTATCCTCGCCCTCTCCCGAACCGTCTCACCCCAGGTCGGACGGTTGTCCCCTTCTCCCTGTGCAGCCACATGCGCTGCGTCATCGCCCGCTTCCCCTTCGAGCTCACCAAGGGCGGAGTGCTGGAATCGGTGAGGGGTGTCAAGCCCGAATCGAGCACGGCGAAGCCGTGATCATCGGCCGCCGCCTCTACCCCGTCAAGCAAGTCGGCCAGGTCATCACCCGCCAGGACCGCCGTGACTTCAGCGCCGACGAAGTCCTCCCGGCCATGGCTCAGCTGGGCTTCACCTGCCGCAGCCTCCCCACGGCCGCACCCTTTACGCACCTCAGCCTGCTCCAGTGAGCTCCCACGATTCAGCTGTCGTGGTTCAGAAGTGGGTTCTCCTGCAGTGGTGGGGGCAGACAGAGCGGCCAGCAGCCCGAGGAGATGGCCGGTGGCCGGGTAGCCATCGGAGTGGGCAGCTGCGACGCCTGCGATGCCGGCGACGCGCTCCACATCGAGATGGCCGGCTTCGCGGGGCGAAAGCCACGCCCAATTGGCGTTCCAACTGGTGCGCGAGCGTGACGGACACATGGGGGCGGACCTCAGGAAGCATCGGCGATCCTTGCCCGTAGGCGAGCAGAGATGACCGTTCGGGATCCCTGATCGTTCCCATGAGGCGATCTACCGGCTTCGGCAGGCCCAATCGGCGGCAGCATCAACAGGGCTGGAGTTCACATGGTGGCGAACCGGCCGACGCCCGGCGACGTGGCCCCAGGGGTTCTGGACCGACCTCCCATCATGTTGTCGGGGTGAGATCTCCTAGCATGATCACATGGTTGCCAGTGACGCCCAGGAGACCGAGGGAGGCCGGGAAAACGTGCCCCGCGACGCCGCTGAAGTCGAAGGCAGTGACGTCGCCTCAGCGCGTGGAGAACGCCGTGAAGACGGGCTGCCCCGCGGATCACAGGGTGGCGATGCGGGGGAGGAGGCGCGCTCGGTCGCTGCTCTGGTGGAGCGGGCGGCCGACCTGGCCGAACCGATCAAGCCGAGGTTGCGTGGCTGGCTCCATGTCGGAATGGTCCCAGCCGCACTGATCGCAGGCGTCGTACTCATCTGCCTGGCCCGAACCTCGCAAGCGGTCCTGGCCTGCGCCGTGTACTCGGTCACCGCCTGGCTGCTGTTCGCAACGAGCGCCATCTACCACCGCGGGACCTGGGGGCCGCTCGGTGAGGCTCTTCTGCGACGCCTCGACCATGCCAACATCTTCCTGATCATCGCCGGCACCTGTACCCCCCTGGCCGTGCTCCTCCTCCCGCCGGATCAGCGGTCCCTGCTGCTGTGGATCGTGTGGGCGGGCGCATTGGCCGGCATTGCGTTCCGGGTCCTGTGGGTCGGAGCTCCGCGCTGGCTGTACACCCCGTGTTACCTGGCCTTGGGGTGGGCACCGGTGTACTACCTGCCCGACTTCCTGCACACCGGCGGAGCAGCCGTACTCGTCCTGATCGTCGTCGGCGGTCTCCTCTACAGCATGGGCGCGGTCGTCTACGCTCTCCAGCGCCCCGACCCCTCGCCCCGCTGGTTCGGCTTCCACGAGGTGTTCCACGCCCTGACCGTGGCAGCCTTCGCCGCGCACTACATCGCCATTTCCCTGGCCGCGTACTGATCGCGCCGGCGCTCCGCTCGTCACACACGTAGCCGGCGCCAATCCGCGACGGATCGGGCGACCGCCGAGGCACCGCGCCACGCAAGAAAAGCCGTCAGTCTCTCCGGCCTGCAAGTGGGCTGCTCTCCAGGGTGTGACGTCCCGTAGGCAGGTAAGGAGGGAGGAGCGAGAGGGAGACGAGATAGCGGTCTTCAGCCGACTTGTGACAGAGGGGGCCCCGTGTTCGAGGCGGAAGACATCAGGCAGTGGCGCGGCCACAATGTGGTGGATCACGAAGGGCACAAGATCGGCGTCCTGGAGGCGGTCTACGTCGACACGACCACAGACCAGCCCGCTTTCGCGACGCTCACGGTCGGCCTGCCGACCCGCCGCCGACTGGTGTTCGTCCCCCTGGGCGGCGCGATGGTAGGTCCCGATTATCTGAAGGTCGCCTACGACAAGAAGCAGGTCAAGGAAGCGCCCTCGATCGGCACGGACGGCGAACTGCTCGCGGAGGACGAGAAGACGGTCTTCGCGCACTACGCACTCGCCTACCGAACGGGTACGGGCGGCGAACGTCGCCTCGCCCGCCGCTGATGCCCCCCAATTCCCCCACCATGAGGTGACACGGATGGCTCTCTTCCTCCTGCTGGCCATCGTGGCCATCGTGCTCGGCGTCATCGGATTTGTGGCGAAGGGCCTGTTCTACCTGCTGGTCATCGGTGTGGCGGTTCTGGTCGCCGACTTCGTCCTCCTCGGCCTGCGCCTGGGCCGCCGCCGCGGGCGCCTGCCCCGGTGACGTGGTCACCGGGCAGAGCACCCCGCTATGCCCGCCCAAGCGCCGGTGAAGCGGGTTGGCGGAGTAGCCCCCGAGTCATTGCCCAGGAGTGATCCGCCCCGTCCGAGATGAGACGGAGGCGTCGGCGAGGTCGGCGCCGGTGTCGGCGTCCCGCTGCGAGTGGCCGACGCCGTGCCAGTCCAGGCACATGACGGTCGCGTCATCCTGCAGGTGGCCGTCGTTGGCGTCGACGATCGCCGCGATGAGGGTGCGGGCGGCCTCGCGGGGATGCAGCGCGCGGGTGCGCACGATCAGGTCGGACAGATCGAGACTGGTGGCGTTGCGCTCCAGCATGCCGTCGGTCAGCATCACCAGCCGGTCGCCCGGCCGCAGGTCCAGCGACTGGACCCGGTAGGTGTGAGGGACATGGAAGCCGAACGGCATGTCGACCTTCGGAGTGATCTCCCGCACCTGTCCGTTCCGCATCCGCAGCGGCCAGGGGTGCCCGGCGTTGATGAACTCGGTCTTGCCGTCGATCAGGCTGATGCGCAGGAGTTGGCCGGTGACGTAGCCCTCGCGGCCGTGCTCACGCATGGCCTCGTCGGCCTGGCGCGCCTGTTCGGCGAGGTCGGCGCCGGCCCGCCGGGCCCGGCGCAGGGCGCCCACCAGGAGGGTGGCCAGTAGTGCGGCGTCGACATCGTGCCCCATGGCATCGGTGACGGAGAGCTGGACCGTGTCCCGGTCGATCACGTAGTCGAAGGTGTCACCCCCGACGTGGTCGGCCGGCTCCAGCGCCCCGGCCACCGCGAACTGCGCCGCCTCGCACGCCAGCGAAGCCGGGAGCAACCGGTGCTGGATCTCCGCGGCCAGGCTCAGCGGGCTGGTACGGCGGCCCCACTGGTACACGTCGGTGAAGGACCGGTTCGCGATGACGATGTACGCCAGGGCGTGCGCGGTCTCGCCGATCTCCCGCATCGCCTCCGCGTCCGGCGCCGCGGGCAGGAACAGTTCGAGGAGCCCGATGGCGTCCCCGCGGTTGGTCACCGGGGCGACGATCCGCACCAGCGCGCCAACGCCCTTGTCCTCCACGCTCGGCCGCTGGGTGCGGATCACGTCGTCGTACAGGGTGCCCCGCAGCGTGATGCGCCGGGCGGGTTCATCGGTGTCGACGCTGCCCGCCGCCCCCAGCCGCACGACCGAGCCACCGGTGAAGTCGGTGATGAGGAACGACACCGACGCGGCCCCGAGCTGCTCCTTGAGCATGCGCGCGACCACGTCGAGCGACTCCACGGGCGCGGCGGTCTCAGCCGCCGCCAGTGTCCCCGCCAAGGTCATCGACCTGCTCCGGCCCCCCTCGATCTCGGGAATACGATCGGTGGGCCCACCGTCCCCGTCAGGACCGCATGCGGTCACGGTGACTCCTCGCTGCTCGCTGGTGGTCACGGCCCCGGCCCGGGTACGCAAGGGGCCGAGCCCGGTGCCGGGCAGACGTCATTGCACCACAGAGCCCCTGAACGGATGCGTCTGTCGGCCAACCGCGCATCAAATGGTCCGGCTCATGTCGAGCGCTTGTTGCATCAGTACAACACCGGCGTCACGTCCCGCACCGCCGACATGTCGGCCGGGCCGACCAGCCGGCGGGTCACCTTCAAGAACACCTGGAGCTGGAACGATTACTGGGACCGTCGTAGCCTTACGCCGCCACTGCCGACCCCGTGCCCCGCCGGCCGGATCCCGGACGCGACAGGCGTGGAGGCCTTCAACACCGCGTACAGGGCGGCCAAAGAGCAGGGGGCGGTGCTCGTCGCTATCGAGCGGCAGGGCAGGGCCTTCGTCAGCACGTCCAGTGGGGATTGGGGACCGGCTACGTGGCCAAGCCGAGTGGCGTACGCGGCCGCCAGCCGCGCCTCCGCAGGAGGGGGGTCCTGGTGCTCAGGCTTTCGACGGTACGGGTTGCCGGGGCCAGCGGCCACGTGCTAATTCCTGCCCCGCTGGTAGGGGCAGGTGACGGGAGGCAAGCTGAGAAGTGCACCGGGCGGGTGCACCGCCGTGCGAAGGGATGATTCAGAGCGCGGATATCCGTGAGTGGCGTAGCCACGACGTCGTGGACGCGGGCGACCACAAGATCGGCACGCTAGAGGCCGTCTACGTGGACACCACTACCGACGAACCGGCCATGGCCACCGTCCAGGTCGGGCTCCCCGCCCGCCGTCAGCTGGTCTTCGTCCCGCTGGCCGACGCGATCGTGGGGCCGGGCTACGTCAAGGTCGACTATGACAAGTCGCATGTGAAGAAGTGCCCGGCGATCGGCACGGACGACGTCCTGCCCGCCGAGGACGAAGCGCGCCAAGCAGTCCGTCGACCGGCTGGCGGAGAGCGCCGCCACCGTCGCCGGCCGCAGCGGAGCGAACTACGCCCAGCTCGGAGCCGCCTGGGGGGGGCATCAAGCGTCAGTCCGCCCGTCTGAAGCGGCCCCACGCCGTAGTCAAGAAATCCACCAGCGAGTCCATTCCGCTCCACTACGCAGGTGGCACCGCCGTCGTGCACCACGATGCCGATGCCTGGTGGTACACCGCCACCGCCGCAGACCAGCGGGGCAAGGAGTCCGAACCCGTCCACAGCACCTACGCCGAGGCCATCGCGGGAGCGACCGAGTTCCTCCTCGCGCACGCCCTGCCCGGCCGGCAGTCGCCCGCGTGACCCAACGACCCTGCCGCAGACGCCGGGACGGTGGAACCTCCCTTCACGCGGCTCCTTTAAGTCGGTGAAGGCCGAGAGCGGGGCCGAGGAGACACAGGCCCTGGAGCGCGAGGGGTACATTGCCTCGCCTCCGCCATCCCCTCCGGGGACTACCACGGCGCGACCCGCCGTTAGGTTTTGGCTCCTTGAACAGCATCTGTTTCGGTCGAGTTGATCTATCCTGCGACGCGCGATCACGCGAACAGGGGGCGGGGATGAAGCGGTCGGTAGCGAGACGCAAGTACCCGTACGGGCGGAGCGTGTGGACCACGCTCACCGGCTGGGGCATGGTGCTCAGCGCCGCCGGAGCAATCGGGTGCGTGCTGTGGGGCGTCGGACCGTACCCGCCGCTGCACGCCGAGACGGCGATGGTCGCACTGTCCTTGCTCTTCGCCGCCGCCTGGATCATCTCTTCGCTCCGGGCCTCTCGGCGGAAGTCGTACTGGCCGCGGCGTGGCCCCGCGAGTGCCGGCCCGTTCCGCCACACCTCGGTCGACGACGGCGAGTACGGCGGCCGCGCGCTGGTGTGGTTCGTCGCCTTGCTGGTGCCGCTGGCCACCCTGGCCTGCTTCGCCATGGGGCTCATGGTCTCTCCGGAGTACGGACGGGAGACCGCTCGGCTGGACGCGGCCGGATGGGGGGAGCATACGGCGACCGTGGTCCGGCTCGCCGGGGATCCGGTCCGCGGGCAGGACGACCCCGATGGGCCGGTGTATTACGAGACCGACCTCGTCCTGCGGGTCCCCTACGACAACGGGACCCGCGAGGTGACCAAGCGCGCGATGACCACCCGGCACGCTCCGAAGGCGGGCACGACGATCCAGCTGTACTACGCGCCGGGCGACCCTCGCCCGGATTCGCCGGTGCTGACCGATGGCCGTCGCCGGCGGCCGGGCCTGGCCAACCTCAACTTTTACCTCATCCTTGGACTTGTCCTCATCGTTCCGCCGACGGCGATCCTGAAGGGTGCCCTCGAGTGGGACATGACGCCCCGGGTACGGCGGTTCAGACCCGTCGTCCACCTACCGGCTCTCGGGATGCTCGTCCTCGGACTACTCCTGCTGCTGCCGACGGCCCTGGGAGGGGAATCGGCCGGTCCGGCCGCCTTTCTGTCATGCGTCACTCCTGGAGCCGCTCTGGCCTGGGTCTGGCGTACTGCCTGAAATCCTTGAAGGAGGGCCGTGCCAGGACGTGTGCGGGAGAGCCCTCGATCCGAGGTCACGTTGCCATGTCAGCGCGCCCTTATCCGCCAGGAGGCAGACGTGCCGCAGATCCGCAAACGGTCTGGGGCACGCGTCCGATCAGCACCGGTGTCAGCGGGTCTTACCCGCCTTTGCCCGGACGTAGCTTCCCGGTGCGGTGGGCGAGGACGAGCACGGTGTCGTCCGTGGGGGTGGCCGGCAGCAGATGCGCGAGGATGCCGTCCGCCGTCTCCTCCAACGTGCCCGTAGCGCCCGCCATTTCGGAGCGCAGTGCCTCGATGCCCTCGTCGATGTCCTTGCCACGTGCCTCGACGAGACCATCGGTGTAGAGGGCCAGCGTGTCGCCCTCCTTGAGTTCGATCTCGAGTGTGTCGAAGCGGAAGCCGCCGACACCGAGGGGGACCCCCAGCACGTTGTTGATGATTCGCACCGTGCCGTTCGGCTCGCGTAGGAGAGGCGGGGGGTGGCCGGCGTTGGCGATGCGGGCTCGGCCCGTCCCGGGGTCGTAGCTGATGTAGAGGCAGGTGGCCAACTCGATGCCCGCCTCCTGGGCGCAGGCGTCGAGCTCCATGAGGAGGTCGTCGGGTTCCAGGTTCTGGCGGGCCAGGGCCTTGGTGGTGATCCGGAGCCTGCCCATCGCCGCGGCCGCCGGTACGCCGTGTCCCATGACGTCGCCGACCACGAGAGCGACCCGGCCGCCCGGCAGGTCGATCACGTCGTACCAGTCACCTCCCACTTCCGTGAGGTGGCTGCCGGGGAGGTAGCGGTGGGCGATGCGCAGAGAGGGGCTGGTCGCCAGGGCGGTGGGCAGCAGCGCACGCTGGAAGGTGAGCGCGATCTCCTGGACCTGGCTGTAGAGGCGGGCGTTGTCCAGGCACAGGGCGGCGCGAGAGGCGAGTTCGCCGGCCAGACTGAGGTCCTGCTCGGTGAAGACCGGGCGGGCGGCGGAACGGCCGAACATGGCGATCCCCTGGACCGTGCCCCGGGCGATGAGGGGCGCGATGAGGAGGTTGGTCAGGCCGCTCTCGATGAGCAACTGGCTGCGGGCCTGATGGATGACCGTCCGTGTCGTGAACTCCTCGTCAACGGGGACGCGGACGGGCAGGCCCGCCGACACCATCTCGTGGATCGTGGAGCCCGGCGGGTACGTCACGCGCTCCACTCCGCCGACGAGTTCGGGAGCGGGGGGCGGCAGCGTCGTGCCGGATGCGATCCGGCGCGTGACCAGGGGCATGTCCGGGTCGAACACCTCGGGCTCGTCCATCCACTCCACGACCTCCACGACCTCCACGACGGAGGCGTCGGCGAACTCGGGAACAGCCGCTTCGACCAGCTCACGGGCGGTGACGTCCACGTCCAGCGTGGTGCCGATACGGGCTGTGGCCCGGTCCAGCAGAGCCAGCCGCTGCCGCCCGGCCGCCGCCTCCACGATGGCCTGCTCACGGTCGGTGACGTCCACGAGGAGGCCGCCCACTCCCGGCCGCGTATCGCCCGCCTGGCTCAACGGGAAGAAGCTCACCGAGCGCACCTGGTCCCGGTCCGGACGCCCCGGCGTGCGAAGAACGACCAGCGCGCTGACGACGGGCCGTCCCTCGTCGGCGACGGCGCGCAGCATGCGCTGATACGCGCCCCCGTCGGACGAGATCATGAAGTCTTCCATGCGGCGTCCGATGTGGTCTGCGATCGGTATCCCGTCCATGTCGGCGAGGGCCTGGTTGAGGTGTACGTAGCGCTGGTCTTCATCGAGCATGACGAGACCGATGGGGCACGTCTCGAACAGCGCGTCGAGGAAAGCGAGGTTGGTCTTCACACGGTCGAGTTCGTCACCCCTGCTGGCCAGACCGACGATGACGGAGCGGCCTGTGTGGTCCGTCACCGGGAAGACCCGGAATCCGCAGTCGAAGATCGTGCCGTCCTGGTGCAGGGCGGGCATCCTTACCCGCCAGTAGCCGAGGCTGCGGCCGCGTTCCGCGAGTCGCTGGGCCGCGCTGGTCCCGTCCACGGGGGCGGCGGGGAAGAGGGCCGCGGCGGGCTTGGTCAGGACGTCCGTGGCCTTGTATCCGAAGAGCCGCCGCGCGCCGGGTCCCCAGTAGCAGATCCGGTCCTCGTCATCCATCCCCAGCACGGCAACGGCGACGTGCTCCAGCAGGGTTCCCGGCTCCGACCAGAGAGGCCCGGGGCCCTGCTCTTCCCCCGGCGGATTCGGTGACACTCGGCGCCCTTTCCCGCGCACACGGGACAGCCGAGTGCGCCACCCGCGGCGGACAGGGCTCTCACGTCCATTCTGCTCGCCGACGTGCTTCACGGCCATGCGGCCGGCTGCGTCGGACCCCTTGGTAAGCGGCTCCTGCCGTCGTGGCAGTTTCTTCACCGCTGGGTGCGGGCTGGGGACGATGAGGTCGATCGAGGAGAGGAGAGGAGAGGAGAGGAGGGGCGGTGCGCGCGCCTGGATCGAACCGGATGTCGCCGTCATCCGGTTCGGGGTTTCCGTATGGGGCCGCGAGGTCGCGTCATGTACCGGATCGAAGCGCTCGACGCCTGGATCCGCGAACAGGAGCAGGCCGATTCCCGCTGCAAACCCGTCTTGAACCCCGTCAGCGCCGCCCCGCTGCGCCGTACCGACTATTCGGCAACTGCCTGACGCCTCAAGGCGAGGGCTCTTGACCGTCGAACCCCACAGGAGGCCCTTGGCCGGCTACATCGAAGACCGTTGGATCAAGAAGAAGGACCCCGTCAGCGGCAAGCGGGAACGCACCACCCGCTACGGGAAGGGCTCTCGTCACCGCGTCGGCGGCATCCCCGGCGTCCGGGACATGTCGTTCGACACCGCGGAGGATGCCAAGGCATGGTTGCGCCGGGCTGGCACCGACAGCGAACGCGTACGCCTGCACATCCTTCCGCACCTCGGTGAGGTGGCGCTGAGAGACGTCTCCGCGACCGTCCTGCGGGGCTATGTCGCAGCGCTCGAAGGGGAGTGCGCGCCCCGCTATGCCCGGCAGATCCTTACGCCTCGATCATCCTCGAAGCCGGCGAGTCCGTCGTCACCCTCGCCCGATGGCTCGGCCACTCCAGCCCGACCATCACTCTCGACCACTACGCTCACTTCATGCCCGAGGCCGGTGGCAAGGGGCGAGCGGCCGTCGATGCGCTACTCGGCGTGGTTCCGCCCGCCGCCCAGGGTGCCAGATTCTCACTCTGGGTGATTGCCTGCGAAGGGCGGGTGTTTGGAGGCAGACCGCACGAAGCGTGCGGAACAGCAGATGAGGAGGGCGACCGCCCCCTCCCCAGCGTCGCGCATTCTCCCCAGATTCTCCCCAGGGCCTCGAAATGCCCCTCCCGGCTCATTCGCTACTGCGAAGTAGATCAATCGCTTCGGTCTGGCACTACAGCCAGTCCCGCCGCTTGAAGATGAAGTACAGGCTCGTGCACACCGCCGCCATCAGCAGGATCGCGAAGGGGTAGCCGAAAGCCCAGTCCAGCTCCGGCATCGCGTCGAAGTTCATGCCGTAGATCGTTCCCACCAGCGTGGGTGCAAACAAAATGGCCGCCCATGAGGAGATCTTCTTGATCTCCTCGTTCTGCTCGAAGCCCGCCTCCGCCAACGCCCTCATCTCCGCGTTCTGTTGCTGCGTGACCAGGGTCGCGTTGACCGTGAGGATGTCCGTGAGGGCCTGGCGGAAGCCGTCGACGCGTTCGCTGGTGTGGGTGACGTGGTCGGCGACGTCGCGGAGGTAGCGCTGGAGTTCCTCGTCCGTGCCGTACTTGGCGAAGCCGGCCATCAGGCCGTGGAGCATGCCCACCAGGGGGCGGGTCGCGCGTTGGAACTCGACCATTTCCCGGGAGAGTTCGTAGATGCGGCGGGAGACCGCCGGGTCGCCGCCGAAGACCTCCGTCTCGATCTCGTCGATGTCGTTCTGGACGCCGGCCACCACCGGGGCGTAGCCGTCGACCACCGCGTCGAGAATCGCGTACAGGACCGCCTCCGGGCCGAGGGCGAGGAGTTCCGGGTCCTTCTCCATGCGGCGGCGGACCGAGGAGAGGTCCGGGGCGGCGCCGTGGCGGACCGTGATCAGGAAGTCCGGGCCCACGAAGACGTGCAGTTCGCCGAAGTCGACCTCCTCCTGGGCGTCCAGGTAGCGGGCGGCACGCAGCACGACGAAGAGGGTGTCTCCGTACCGTTCCAGTTTGGGGCGCTGGTGGGCCTCCATCGCGTCCTCGACGGCCAGTTCGTGCAGGTCGAACTCGGCAGCCAGGGAGTGCAGTTCGTCCTCGGTCGGGCGCTGGAGCCCGATCCACGCCATGCCGTCCGGGTGCTCGCGCAGCTGCCTGAAGGTCTCCGAGAGTGTCACCGGTGACGAGACCCGGTGGCCGTCCCGGTACAGACCGGCCTGCACCACGCTCGGCCGGGCCACGGGCGGTTCCGGTGAGGTGGTCGCGGGCGGCTCTGCCTGGGGGCGGCGCCACGCCGCGCGGGGGCGGCGGTCGGACATCGTCGTACACCTCCGGGGTCTCCGGGCAGGACATCTGCAGGCAGGACACCTCCGGGCAGGATATCGGGGGTGTGCGGTCCGGGCCCGACGGCCCGCTGGAGGAGCGCCGCCGCCGGCGCGTCGTCCCCCGTCGGCCTGCGACGCCTCGCCCCTTCGTCGCGGCTTCCGCACCGCACCCCCGCCCCTTGCGGACCGTATCTGTCCGCAAGTCCGAGTAGCGTGCCGCCATGGCCCTCAAGACGACGACCCATCCCGTGCTCGGACCCCGTGCCCTGAACCGTGCCACGCTCGCCCGTCAGCTGCTCCTGAGCCCCGCTCCCATGGGCGTCACGGAGGCCGTCGGCCACCTTCTCGGCCTCCAGGCGCAGAACACCAAGCCCCCGTACTACGCCCTCGCCGCCCGCCTCGACGGGTTCCGCCCCGAGCAACTGTCCGCGCTGATGGAGTCCCGGGCCGTCGCCCGCATCGTGACCATGCGGTCGACCGTGCACACCCACACCGCGAGCGACGCGGTCGCCCTGCGCGGGCTCGTCCAGGCCGGGGCCATCGACCGCGAGCTCGCGATGTTCGTCTCCCGTGGAGGGCTCGACGGCGTCGACCTCGACCGGCTCGCCGACCTCGCCCGCGCGCTCGTCGAGGAGCGGCCCCGTACCCCCAAGGAGCTGCGCGAGGAGCTCATCAAAGAGTGGCCCGGCGCCGATCCGCAGTCCCTCTCCGTCGCCGCCCGCTGCCTCCTTCCCCTGGTCCAGGTCACCCCGCGCGGCCTCTGGGGACGCGGCGGCAAGGTCGCGCTCACCACGACCGACCAGTGGTTCGACGAGTCCGCCGAGCGGACCGCGGACGGGGCCGCCGATGTCGACGAGACCGTGCTCCGCTACCTCGGCGCCTTCGGGCCCGCCTCCGTCAAGGACATGCAGGCCTGGTGCGGTCTGACCCGCCTCGGTGAGGCGTTCGAGCGGCTGCGGCCCCGGCTCCTCGTCTTCCAGGACGAACGCGGCACCGAGCTCTTCGATCTGCCCGACGCCCCCCGCCCCGACGAGGACACCCCGGCCCCGCCCCGCTTCCTTCCCGAGTTCGACAACCTGCTCCTCTCCCACGCCGACCGCACCCGCGTCGTGCCCGCCGAACTCCGGGGCCGCACCTGGAGCGGCAACCAGGCCCACCGCGTCTTCCTCCTCGACGGCTTCCTCGCCGGGATCTGGCACCTCGACGAGGCGAAGGACCGGACGATCCTCACCGTCGAACCCTTCGCGCACGTGACGCGCGGCGAACGCGCCGCGCTCACCGCCGAGGCCGAGCGGACCCTCCGGCTCATGACGCCGCAGGACGTTCCGTACGACATCGTGCACGTCGGGTAGTGGCGCCCCGGCGGTTTCAGGAGCGCCGCGGGACGGGGACGGGTGTACGGAGGGAGGCGGGTGAGGGAGGCGAGGGGGTAGGCGCGTGGATCGAACCCCTATGACATGACAGGGCATTCACACTTGCGTTCTGCGAACGTGGCGGGTTGCGGGGGATCTTGAACGGCTGTCATGGCGTGCGCCGGAACGCTCCTCCACGACGGCACCCTGACCTCGCACACGAGCAGCACCACGACCGGCGATTCCTCGATGTCCACCCATCCGACCCTCAAGACGATCTTCGACCAGGTGGAGTCCGACGCCAAGGCGGCCGACGACTACCCGGGCAACGGGCACGGCAAATGCGCGGAAGTCTCCCTCATCTCCGACCGGTTGCACCAGCTCGATCCGAACGGGACGGGAATCGTCTCCTCTCGCCCGCGTCATCGCGCACCATTGAGAGAGAGCACGCAATGCCGAGAATGACAGCAGAGGCCGTCGAGGCCGTCCTGACCGTGGCGGGCTGGTCCCGGGGCCGTGACATCGGCGCGGAGCTGCCCGGACTCCTGAGGTTCGTGACCGACCGCTTCGCCGAGGAAGGGCATCCGGTCGAACCCTTCCAGGCCGCGCAGGACTTCGTCAGGGAATTCGGTGGACTCCGCCTGGAGATTCCGGGAACTCCACCGGTCGCGATCGGATTCACGCCTCACTGGATCTACGAGGAGAGCGGCGAGGACGTCGCCGAGCTCGCCCAGAACCTCGGAAGGCGACTCTTTCCCGTCGGATACGAGACGTTCGACGGGGCGATGCTGCTCATCGACGACACCGGGCGTTTCTTCCTCATGCACCACACCGGTCCCTATTACCTGGGAACGAACACGTACGAGGCCATCAGCTGTCTGCTGCGCGGCCCCCAGCAGGAAGCGCGGGACTACTTCGTCTGACACCTTTCCGGGAACGGCCTCCTCCCTCCTCCTCCAGGGCACGACCGCCGACTCCGCGCTCGTCTCCGACCGCTCCGCGCGGTCGACGCCCAGCGGACGGACGGCGGGACCACGACCCTCTCCGAGGCGCCGTCGCACTTCGCGGGCGCGGCCCTCGTCTCCCGCAAGGTGCGTCCCCGGCGGAGCCGGCCGCTCTGGCGCAGAGGGCCGCATCCTGCGAACTGGTGCTCACCGTGCGGCCACCGGACGGCACACCGGTCCCCCTGACTGCCGCGTGGCCCTCGGGGGTACGGACGGCTTCGTCCTGGCCTTGTCGACGGGCCCGGGCGCCTCGGTCGGCCGTGCGGCGACGGCCGGGACGCCTGCGTCTCCGCCTTCGACTCCTGGGCCGCCGCGACCTGAGGGAGACGGGCGCCCGCCTCGGGAGTCCGGTGCGCTCCACGCGCGCCGGGGCCCCACGCCGCTACGGCAGCGCCCCCGCCCTCCGTGCCGCGACCACCGCCTCCAGGCGGGTGTGCGCGCCCAGTTTGCGCATCGCCGAGCGCAGGTAGCCCTTGACCGTCTCCGGGCGCAGGCCGAGGCGGGTCGCCGCCGTCGCGTTCGTCGCGCCCGAGGCCACCGCCGCGAGGACGTCCGTCTCCCGGGGGGTCAGCGCGACCCCCGGCAGGTCGCGGGGCGCCCCCGAGGCCGTCTCCAGCCGGCCACAGACCGCGAGCAGGCGCTCCCGCAGCTCCGGGTCCGGGACCTGCGGGGCCAGTTCGCGCAGCTCCCCGTACGCCTGGCGGACCTCCTCCCAGGACGGCCCCGAGGCCGGGGGAGAGTCGAGGCGGCCGACCTCGTCCCGTACGGCCAGCGCCTGCTCCACGTCACGGGCCGCCGCGACCGCCGCGTCGAAGACCCGCTCGCCGAGCGGCACGGCGTCGCGCAGCGCCCCGTACAGGACACCGCGCACCTTGCGGCGTACGACGACGGGCACCGCGATCACCGAGCGCAGCCCCTCCACCGCGACCGGGACGTCGTACTCGTGGGTGATGTGCCGGGCCGAGGGGTAGTCCGTGACCGCGCACGGCCGCGACAGGGCCAGGCACTTCCCGCCCAGGCCCGAGCCGGTCGAGATCGTCAGGCCGTGCAGCGCGGGCGTCATCGCCCCGCAGGTCTCACCGATCCGCATCGCCCGCCCGTCCTGGAGCAGCCCGCCGAAGACCACGGGCAGTCCGCTGCCCCGGCGCAGCCGTAGCAGCGCCGCGCGCAGCTCGGCCGTTTCCCTCTGCTCGGGCACGGAACCACTCCTTCACCCCCGAACGGGGGTAGTGAGACCTGGGTCACTGATTACACGATGTCCGGGACCGGTCCCGCAACGAGGAGGACGTATGACGGCGCAGAGCGCGACCAGTGCGACGGAGGGGTTCCGGGCCGCCCGGGACTTTCTGCTCCAGCACCGCGAGGACTACGAGACGGCCTACGAGGGCTTCGCCTGGCCTCGGCCCGACCGGTTCAACTGGGCGCTCGAATGGTTCGACGTCATCGCGGAGGGGAACGACCGGACCGCGCTCCACCTCGTCGAGGAGGACGGCTCCGAGACGAAGGTGTCCTTCGCCGAGATGTCCCGCCGCTCCAACCGGGTCGCGAACTGGCTGCGGGCCCAGGGCGTCCGCGCCGGGGACCGGATCATCGTGATGCTCGGCAACCAGGCCGAACTGTGGGAGACCGTGCTCGCCGCGATGAAGCTGCGCGCCGTCGTCATCCCCGCCACCCCGCTCCTCGGCTCCGCCGACCTGCGCGACCGCGTCGACCGGGGCCGCGCCCGCCATGTGATCGTGCGCGCCGAGGACACCGCCAAGTTCGACGACGTCCCCGGCGAGTACACCCGGATCGCGGTCGGCGGCGACGGGGTGAACTGGCTGGGGTACGAGCATGCCGACGGCGAGTCCGACGCGTTCGAGCCCGACGGCGTCACCCTCGCCGACGACACCCTGATGCTGTACTTCACCTCCGGTACGACCGCCCGGCCCAAGCTGGTCGAGCACACCCACACCTCATACCCCGTCGGGCACCTCTCCACGATGTACTGGATCGGCCTCAAGCCCGGTGACGTGCACCTCAACATCTCCTCGCCGGGCTGGGCCAAGCACGCCTGGTCCAATCTCTTCGCCCCGTGGAACGCCGAGGCGACCGTCTTCATCCACAACTACACACGCTTCGACCCGGCCCGGCTGATGAGCGAGATGGCGCGCAACGGCGTCACCAGCTTCTGCGCCCCGCCGACCGTCTGGCGGATGCTGATCCAGGCCGACCTGAGTCAGCTGACGACCCCGCCGCGCGAGGTCGTCGCCGCCGGCGAACCCCTCAACCCCGAGGTCATCGAGTCCGTACGGCGCGCCTGGGGCGTCACCATCCGGGACGGCTTCGGCCAGACCGAGACCGCCGTCCAGGTCTCCAACAGCCCCGGTCAGCGGCTCAAGGAGGGGTCCATGGGACGCCCGAGCCCCGGCTTCCGGGTCACCCTCGTCGACCCGGTCAGCGGTCGGCCGGACGTGGAGGAGGGCGAGATCTGTCTCGACCTGTCCACCCACCCCGTGGGCCTGATGACCGGTTACCACGGCGACCCGGAGAAGACGGCGGAGGCGATGGCCGGCGGCTACTACCGCACCGGCGACATCGGCTCTCGGGACGAGGACGGGTACATCACCTTCACCGGGCGCGGTGATGACATTTTCAAGGCCTCCGACTACAAGATCAGCCCGTTCGAGCTGGAGAGCGCGCTCCTCGAACACGAGGCCGTCGCCGAGGCGGCCGTCGTCCCCGCCCCCGACCCGCTGCGCCTCGCCGTCCCCAAGGCGTACGTCGTCCTCGCGGCGGGCTGGGAGCCGGACGAGGAGACCGCGCAGGCCCTCTTCGCCCACTCGCGCGCGGTCCTCGCCCCGTACAAGCGGGTCCGGCGCATCGAGTTCGCCGAACTGCCCAAGACCGTCTCGGGCAAGATCCGGCGCGTGGAGCTGCGCCGGCTCACGGCGGAAGGCGGCGGCAAGGAGTACGCGGAGGGTGACCTCGGATGAGCGCGCGCGAGGAACTCTCCCACGCCCACAGGACGCCCGCGTCCCTCTCCCCCGCCCACAGGGCCCCCACCACCCTCTCCTACGCCCACGGCGCGTCCACCACCCCGCTCCTCGGCGACACCATCGGCGCCGACCTCGACCGGGCCGTCGTCGCCTGGCCCGACCGGGAGGCGCTCGTCGACGTCCCCACCGGGCGCCGCTGGACGTACGCCGAATTCGGCGCCGACGTCGACCGGTTGGCCGGAGCCCTGCTCGGCAGCGGTGTGCGCAAGGGCGACCGGGTCGGCATCTGGGCGGTGAACTGCGCCGAGTGGGTCCTCGTCCAGTACGCCACCGCCCGCGTCGGCGCCGTCATGGTCACCATCAACCCGGCCTACCGCGCCCACGAGTTGGCATACGTCCTCAACCAGGCGGGCATCACCCTGCTCTTCGCGTCCCTCTCCCACAAGACGAGTGACTACCGTGCGATGGTCGAGCAAGTACGCCCGGAATGCACACAGTTGCGTGAGGCGGTGCACTTCGGGGACCCGGGCTGGGACGCGTTCCTCGCCCGTACGCCCGGGGACCTGCGCCCGGAGCCGCTCTCCTGCGACGAACCCGTCAACATCCAGTACACCTCGGGGACGACGGGCTTCCCCAAGGGGGCGACCCTCTCCCACCACAACATCCTCAACAACGGTTACTTCGTCGGCGAGATGATCGCCTACACCGAGCAGGACCGCATCTGCATCCCGGTGCCCTTCTACCACTGCTTCGGCATGGTCATGGGAAACCTGGCCGCCACCTCGCACGGCGCCTGCATGGTGATCCCCGCGCCCTCCTTCGACCCGGCGGCCACTCTCAGGGCGGTGCAGGAGGAACGCTGCACCTCGCTGTACGGCGTGCCGACGATGTTCATCGCCGAGCTGAACCTCCCCGACTTCGCCTCGTACGATCTCTCCACTCTGCGCACCGGCATCATGGCCGGCTCGCCGTGCCCGGTGGAGGTGATGAAACGGGTCGTCGCCGAGATGAACATGGCGGAGGTGTCGATCTGTTACGGCATGACCGAGACCTCGCCCGTCTCCACCCAGACCCGGCGCGACGACGACCTGGAGCGCCGCACGGGCACGGTCGGCCGGGTCATGCCGCACATCGAGGTGAAGATCACCGACCCCGCGACCGGGCTCACCGTGGAACGCGGCACGGCGGGGGAGCTGTGCACCCGCGGCTACAGCGTGATGCTCGGCTACTGGGACGAACCGGAGAAGACCGCCGAGGCGATCGACAGCGGCCGCTGGATGCACACCGGGGACCTGGCGGTGATGCGCGACGACGGGTACGTGCAGATCGTCGGCCGCATCAAGGACATGATCATCCGGGGTGGCGAGAACGTCTACCCGAGGGAGGTCGAGGAGTTCCTCCACGGGCACCCCAAGATCGCCGACGTGCAGGTCGTCGGCGTTCCCGACGCGCGGTACGGCGAGGAGATCATGGCCTGCGTCATCCCCCGCGACCCGGCCGACGCGCCCACCCTGGGCGACATCACGGCCTTCTGCCGCGACCGGCTCGCCCACTACAAGATCCCGCGCAGGGTGGAGATCCTCAGCGAGTTCCCGATGACGGTGAGCGGCAAGGTACGGAAGGTGGAACTGCGGCAGCGGTACGGGAGCGGGTAAGGGACGGGAGGACCTGAGGGACGGCAGCCTCTGCGGGGACGGGAGGCTGCCTGAGGTGCGGGAGTCCCTGCGGGGCGGGAGGCGCCTGAGGTACGGGAAGCCCCGCGGCCCGGCCCTCTACGGGACCGGGCTCCGTACCTCCCGGCGCATGCAGACGCGCGGCCAGACCGACAGGCCGTGGGCCGCCTCCGCGTGGCTGATCGCGCGCAGGCCGTCCGTCAGCGCCGGGTCGGACTCCGCGAGCGGGCGGAAGCCGAGCCGCGCGTAGTACGGCGCGTTCCACGGCACCTCGGTGAACGTCGTCAAGGTCAGCGCCGCCAGGCCCTGCTCCCTCGCCGCCGCCGCCAGGTGCTCGATCAACGCGCGGCCCACGCCTCGGCGCGCGGCGTCCGGATGCACCGACACCTGCTCGATGTGGGCGGAACCGTCGACCGTGTCGGCGAGGAGATACGCGACCGGGCGATCGGCGGCGTCCACCGCCACCCACGCCCGGCCCGCGCGGCGGTACGCCTCCAGGACGTCCAGGGGCAGCGGGTCGTCGTCGGCGATCGCCGCCATGCCGAGCGTGCGGAACGGCTCGCCCGCCGCCCGTTCGATGTCCTGGAGCAGCGGGAGTTCGGCCGGAGCGGCCGCTCTGATGCGCATACGCCAGTATGGCGCGGCCTCACCCCGGACGGTCACCCGTGCCCGGGCCGCGATCCGCCGGCGGCCGGTTCCGCTCCACCTCCCAGGGCCGGTCGAGCAGCCCGCCCTCCCACGAGAACCTCGGCAGGAACATGGCGAGCGCGGGATCGCCGTACAACGCCACGTACAGCTGGACCAGCCGCCCGTCCGTCACCTCGCGCCGGTTCGCCGGCAGCGGGTGCCGCTCCCGGAGGTCGGCGAGGAGCAGCCGCGCCGCCCGGGTGGCCGGCGGCAACCGCAGTAGCACCACGGCCAGGAGCACCGGCAGGGCGCCCGCCGTGAACACCACCGTCAGGACGCCACCGGACGGCGCCGTCGCGTACGCCCCCACCCCGACCGTCAGCGGTACGCAGCCGAGCAGCGCCCCCGCCGCCCCGCGCCGCGCGGGCGACCGCAGCAGCCCCGTCGCGCGCAGCTCGACGTGCAGCGCGTCCACCGCCCGCCGCGCCTCGGGACGCAGTACGAGATCCCGCAGCGCGAAGGCCCGGTGGAGCGACCGGTGCACACCCAGCTGTACGGGGTCCCGGGTGCGGCCCGGCCCGCCGTTGGCCCGAATCGTATGTTTGCGGCCCGCCGCGACCGCTCCGCGCTGGTGCAGCGCCACGAGCGCCACGGTGACGGCCGCCCGCCGCCCGCCCCGCAACAGCGCCAGCGCCTGCGGCGGCGGCACCTCGTCCGTGCGCGGCGCTCCGCTTTCCCGGCTGCGGGTTCGCAGCAGCAGGACGGCGCACAGCAGCTGCCCGCAGGCCGCTCCGATGAACCACCACATTCCCGTCGGCATGACACCCACCCCCGAGGGTGTTGTGCCCGGCAGAGCGTGATCGTCACGCGTGAATGGCCGGATTCGCATGCCGAAGTACCGGGCGGTGGGCGTCTCGTGGGCCGGGCGCCTCCGGCTCAGGCGCCGGTGGCCAGGTCGTCGGCTGCGTCGTTCACCGGTTGCGGGGTGCCGGTCAGGTCGAGCACGAAGAGCGGGAGACCGACCTCGGCGGCACGGGAGCGGGCCTCCGGCGTGTAGCCCGCGAGCGAGAAGAACACGCTCACGGCGGAGGCGCTGAGCCCGTTGAGCCACAGGCACTCCACGGCCCGCAGCCCGGTGGGCCGGGTGCTCGGGTCGACCTGCGCGACGAGCCCCGGCGCCCGCAGGTCCACACCGGACGCGGGCCGCTCCTCGGGCTGGACGACGTCCCGGAAACCGAGCCAGCGCAGGTACCCGGCCGCCGCGCCGACCGCGTCTCGCGCGGTCCGGATCGTCACGGGCCGAAAGCTCCCCCGCGCCGGAGCCGGGCGCGGGGCGGTGGGCGGCAGCGGGATGTGCGCGGGATAGCGCTCGGCGAACGTCCGGGGACCCGAGGGGCGGGGCGGCTCCGAAGGGCGGGGAGGCCCCACGGGACGGGGCGGCTCCACGGGGCGCCGCCGGTGAGCGGCGGGCCCGGGGGAGCCGGGGCCGGGGGCGGCGGGACCGGGCGAGGGATTGCCGGGAGCAGGAGAGCCGGACCCGAAGGTGCCCAATCCGGAGGTGCCTGATCCGGAGGTGCCTGATCCGGGGGTGCCGGGCCCGGAGGCGCCTGATCCGGAGGCGCCTGACCTGGGGGTGCCGGGCCGGGCGGTGCCCGCCCCGGAGGCGCCCGACCCGGAGGCGCCTGATCGGGGAGTGCCTGACTCGGGAGTCCCGGGCCCGCGTGTGCCGGGCTTGGAGGCGCCCGGCCCGGGGGCGCCTGACCCGGCGGTGCCTGCCCCCGAGGCGCCTGACCCGGAAACTCCGTCCACCCCGCGTCGGCCGGTCGGGCCCGTCCCGAACCACTCCGAGCCGGGCTCGACCGCGCGCCACGGTGCCGTACCGGCGGCGGCGTCCGTCCTGGTCCCGGCGGGCCGCCCGGTGGCGGCCGGGCCCGAGGAGGCCCGGGACCTGGGTCCGGGTCCCGCCCCAGAGCTGCCGGAGTCGTCGCCCTCCCCAGCCGTACCGGCGACCCCAAGGCCCCCGCCGCTCTCCGGAGCCGTACCGGAGACCCCCGCCGCCCCGTCCCCGACCCCGTCCACCGGCCGTACCGGTATCCGGAGCACCGTCCCGCACGAGCAGCCCAGCTCCGGGTGGGGCCAGTCGTCCTCGCGGCCGCAGGCGCCGCAGCGGACGGTGACCCACTCGTCCGTCCAGTTCCGGTGCGTGATCCGTTCCGCCGTCGCCCCCGCCCGCACGGGCGGCGCCACCGGGCTTCCGCACGCGCAGGGGAAGACGGGTGCCGCGTACGCCTGCGTGCGCAGGCATTCCGGGCAGCGCACCGGTACCGACTCACCCATGGTCAACCCCCTGTCGTCCCGCCCCATCGTCCACCCATCGACCGCCCCGAGGGAGGGTGTTCGGCCACTTCCGTGATCCCGCCGCTCGGACTTCTCTTGACGGCTCTCAGGACCCCGACCTACATTGCTTCCGTATAGCAGAACAGTATTTCCGCATTACGGAAACAAGCCGCCCGGGCTCCGCGAGTCGACCGGCGGGCTTGGATCCGCCCGGCCGAAGCAGGAGCACTCCCATGCCTCGTATGACCGCCGCCGCAGCGGCCGTTGAGATCCTCAAGCGCGAAGGCGTCACCCAGGCGTTCGGCGTCCCCGGCGCGGCGATCAACCCCTTCTACCGCGAGCTCAAGAACGTGGGCGGCGTCAACCACACGCTCGCCCGTCACGTCGAGGGCGCGTCCCACATGGCCGAGGGCTACACCCGCGCCAAGGCCGGCAACATCGGTGTCTGCATCGGTACCTCCGGCCCCGCCGGCACCGACATGATCACCGGCCTGTACTCGGCGATCGCGGACTCGATCCCGATCCTCTGCATCACCGGCCAGGCCCCGGTCTCGAAGCTCCACAAGGAGGACTTCCAGGCCGTCGACATCGCCACGATCGCCAAGCCGGTCACGAAGGCCGCCACGACCGTCCTGGAGGCCGCGCAGGTCCCCGGCGTCTTCCAGCAGGCCTTCCACCTGATGCGCTCCGGCCGTCCCGGCCCGGTCCTCATCGACCTGCCGATCGACGTTCAGCTGACCGAGATCGAGTTCGACCCGGAGACCTACGAGCCGCTGCCGGTCTACCAGCCGCGTGCCACCCGCGCGCAGGCCGCGAAGGCGCTGAGCTTCCTCCTGGAGTCCGAGCGCCCGCTGATCGTCGCCGGTGGCGGCATCATCAACGCCGACGCCACCGACCTCCTCGTCGAGTTCGCCGAGCTGACCGGCATCCCGGTCATCTCCACCCTCATGGGCTGGGGCACCATCCCGGACGACCACGAGCTGGCCGCCGGCATGGTCGGCGTCCAGACCGCGCACCGCTACGGCAACGCGACCTTCCTGGAGTCGGACTTCGTCCTCGGCATCGGCAACCGCTGGGCCAACCGCCACACCGGTTACAACCTCGACGCCTACACCAAGGGCCGCAAGTTCGTCCACGTCGACGTCGAGCCCACGCAGCTCGGCAAGATCTTCGCCCCGGACTACGGCATCGCCTCCGACGCGAAGGCCGCGCTCGAACTCTTCATCGAGATCGCCAAGGAGCTGAAGGCCGCCGGCACGCTGCCCGACTTCTCCGCGTGGGCCGCCTCCGCGCAGGACCGCAAGGCCACCCTCCAGCGCCGCACGCACTTCGAGAACATCCCGATCAAGCCGCAGCGCGTCTACGAGGAGATGAACAAGGCCTTCGGCCCGGACACGCGCTACGTCACCACCATCGGTCTCTCCCAGATCGCCGCCGCGCAGTTCCTGCACGTCTACAAGCCGCGCCACTGGATCAACTGCGGCCAGGCCGGCCCGCTCGGCTGGACCATCCCGGCCGCGATCGGCGTCGCCACCGCCGACCCGGAGACCCCGGTCGTCGCGCTCTCCGGCGACTACGACTTCCAGTTCATGATCGAGGAGCTGGCGGTCGCCGCCCAGCACAAGGTCCCCTACGTCCACGTCCTCGTGAACAACGCCTACCTGGGTCTGATCCGGCAGGCGCAGGGCGGCCTCGGCATCAACTTCGAGGTCAACCTTGAGTTCGAGAACATCAACACCCCGGAGATCGGCGTCTACGGCGTCGACCACGTCAAGGTCGCCGAGGGCCTGGGCGTCAAGGCGATCCGCGTCACCGACCCGGAGAAGCTGGGCGAGGCGCTCGAAGAGGCCAAGAAGCTGGCCGTCGAGCACCAGGTCCCGGTCGTCGTCGAGGCGATCCTGGAGCGCATCACCAACATCGCCATGAGCAAGACGGTCGACATGAGCGACGTCACCGAGTTCGAGGAGCTCGCCACCGAGCCCGGCCACGCGCCCACCGCGATCAAGGCCCTCAAGGTCTGATCACGGAGCCCGTGACACGGCTCTGATCACGGAGCCCGTGGCACGGCTCCGACAGCGGGTGTCGCGAGACGGCCCCCGCCCCGATGAGCACCGGGGCGGGGGCCGCTTCACGTCCCGCTCGTCCCGCCCTGTGCCCCTACGAGGACCGCGCCCGCCGCCGTCCACTCGTACAGGACCGACCGCCCCGCCCGGCCCCGCCGTACGAGACCGGCGTCGAGCAGTACCTTCAGGTGCCGCCCCACGGACCCCAGACCCTGCCCGGTCAGCGCCACCAACTGGCTGGTGGACTTGGGCGATTCGAGCCGTACGAGCACCCCGGCGCGCGCCCCGCCGAGCAGCGCCCCGAGCGCCTCCGGCACGACGGGCCCCGTCACGTCCGCGAGGGCGCCGGAGCACGCGTACACGATGGCGAACCGCTCGAAGCCCTCCCAGGAGACCCAGCCCCGGTTCGGCGTCACGGGCACGAAGAGCAGCCGGCCGCCGTCGACCCGTCTCGGCGGATACGCGCGGGGGTTGACCTGGAGCCGCCCGTCGCCCAGCCAGCGCATCTTCCCCGGACACAGCTCGTCGAGCGCCGCCGCCCAGCCGTCCCTGGCGAGCCGCGCGGTCCGCGCCACCACATCGGCCTCGAGGACCCGGCGCCTGCGCGGCCAGTCGGGCAGCACCGTCTCCCGCCACACCCACTCCAGGACCCCCGCCATCCGGTGCGGCAGGTCCCTCGCGGACCTCAGCGGCTCCGGTACGGGGCCACCGACCGCCACCTCCAACTGCGGTACCGCGTCCGCCGGTTCGGCCTCACGCACCGCCGCGACCTCCTCCTCGAAGGAGCGGTCGCGTCCGCCCGTCGGCGTCGGTGTCAGGAAGTCGGCGTTCCACGTGGGCCCGATGGCCGCCCGTACGAGCAGCGCGTCCAGCGGTTCGGCGGCGAGGCGCTCCCGGTACGCCGGCAGGTGCGCGGCCAGCCAGGCCCGCTCGCCCGGATGCGCACCGGCCGCCCCGTGCAGGGTCTTCAGCGCCGCGACCGTCTCGGCCAGCGGCGAGACGACGAAGCAGCTCCCCGCCAGGGAGTCCGTACCGATCTGCCACCAGCCCATGACACCCGCCCGGTCCTTTCGTCCTCCGGCGAAACAATATCGGCGCGGACGGCCCGCCCGGAGACTCCCCGGCATGCCCCGCTACCAAGACCTCTTCCGCACGCCCGAGTTCACCCCGCTCTTCCTCACCGGCGCCGTCCACACCGCCGCCCAGACGGTCGCCGGGCTCGGCCTCGCCACGCTGGTGTTCCGGGCGACCGGCTCCCCGCTCCTCTCCGCCCTCGCGCTCTTCGGCCCCTCGCTCGCGCAGCTGCTCGGCGCGACCACCCTGCTGTCGGCCGCCGACCGGCTGCCGCCGCGCGCCGCGCTCGCCGGGATGTCCCTCTTCTTCGCCCTGGGCACCGCCGTCCTGGCGATCCCCGCCCTGCCGACCTGGGCGCTCTTCGCGATCCTCCTCGCCGAGGGGCTCGTGGCCTCGCTGGGCGGCGGGGTGCGCTACGGGCTCCTCAACGAGATCCTCGCCCGCGAGGACTTCCTCCTCGGCCGCTCGGTGACGAACATGGCGGTCGGCGTCTGCCAGATCGGCGGCTTCGTGACCGGCGGCGCCCTCATCGCCGTGCTCGCGCCGCGCGGCGCGGTCCTCGTGGGCGCGGCCCTGTACCTCGGCGCCGCGCTCCTCGCCCGTGCCGGCCTCGGGGCGCGCCCGCCGCGTGCCGCCGGACGCGCCTCGGTCGCCGAGACCTGGCGTACCAACCGGCGGCTGTGGTCCTCGTCCGCGCGCCGCCGCTGCTACCTGGCCCTCTGGGTGCCCAACGGGCTGATCGTGGGCTGCGAGTCGCTCTTCGTGCCGTACGACCCCGAGCGCGCCGGGCTCCTCTTCGGGTGCGCCGCGCTCGGGATGCTGGCCGGGGACACGGTCGTCGGCCGTTTCGTACCGGCGCGGCTGCGCGGCCGGATCCGCTTCCCGCTCCAGGCACTGCTCGCGGCCCCGTTCCTGGTCTTCGCCCTGGACCCGCCGCTGCCGGTCGTACTCCTCGCGGTCACGGTCTCGGCGGTCGGGTACGGGGCGAGCCTCCTGCACCAGGAGCGGTTGACGGCCCTGGTGCCGGAGGAGCTGAGCGGTCACGCGCTCGGGCTTCACACCTCGGGGATGCTCGCCCTCCAGGGGGTGAGCGCGGCCCTCGCCGGCACCCTCGCCCAGTACACGTCACCGCCTACGGGCATGGTGCTGCTCGCGCTCGCCTCGCTCACCGTGACCCTGGCGCTCGCGCGGGCCGAGCGGAGGGCCGTGAGGACCGGGCGGAGTGCCGGCCGCGGGGCCGGGGGAGCGTCGTCTAGCGAGGCGCCGTCGAGCGGTGCACGACCGTGTCCTCGCACGGACCGTCGGCGAACAGCTTGAGCGCCTCCATCTCGTCCTTGTCGACCGAGAGGCCCCAGCGCAGCTTGGTGCCCACCCACTCGCCGACGTAACGGCAGTAGCGGGCGTTCTCCGCGGGCACCCATTCGGCGGGGTCGCGTCCGGCCTTGTCCTTCTGGCTGCGGGCGGTGACGGCGACGAGGGTCGCGGCCGCGCCCTGGTCGTTGGCGTACTTCTCGCGCCGCGCGGCCGTCCAGCCGGACGCCCCCGACTGCCAGGCCTCCTCGAGGCCGACGAGGTGGTCGACGCGGAGGAGGGCCGGGTCGGTGACGTTCTGCCCGTCGTAGTACGAGGTCCACCGGCCCCCGGTGATGGCGCAGTCCTTGCCGGTCTTGGGGGCGTCGACGGCCTCGGCGACGAGCACCTCGGCGCGGGTGTCGCAGCCGTCCGCCGGGTCGAGGCCCTTGTTCCAGTGGCGGAACGCCGTCACCTTGTAGCCGGCCGTGTCCTCGGTGGCCTCGGGGAGCTCGGCGAGCGCGTCGGGGAACAGGATGACGCCGCTCGCGGAGAGGGCGGGGGAGGGGACGGCGAGGGGGGACAGGACGAGTGCGAGCGGGGCGAGCCCGCGCATCAGGTTCTTGATCATGTACGAGTGGATAGCGGCGGTCGCGGGGCGCACGGGAGCCGAATCGCGGTGCGCTCGCCCGACCGGGTGTGGATCTTCACCGCAGAAACGATGCGCTGCGGGTCGGTACGCGCACATGAAGAAGAGCGCGGAACCAGGGACCGTAAACCTGGTTCCACGCTCTTCCGTCTTGTGACCGCCCGACGGCACGAGGCTGGCGCGACAGGACGTTCGCGCCGCCGGGCGGAGTCTGGGGTATCCCCTGGCGGGGGCGATGGGACCGCGGCGGTGTCGACGGGCTGAGCGGCTTCCCCTTCTTTCAGGTCAAGAAGGAGAGCCGTCGCCCTTACCACCGCACTGGCTCGGCGCCGCCGCGGTCCTCACGCTTGTCCGGTTCGCCGGCCACCCCTCATCCGGGTCGGCGATCCGGACCACGTACGACACTGACCTCCCGTCAGATGTCGTACGTAGTCTGGGTGTTGCTTCTCGGTCAGTCCTCGCGCAGGGCGCGGACGGCCTCGGCCACGCGCTTGCCGTACTCCGCGTCGGCGGCGGCGAAGTGCGCGAGGTTCTTCTCGATGACGTCCTCGCGGGACACCTGGGACAGACCGCCGGCGATGTTGGCGATCAGACGGCCCTTCTCGTCCTCGGACATCAGGCGGTAGAGCTCACCGGCCTGGAAGAAGTCGTCGTCCTTGGTGTGCTGCGGCGCCTCGTGGGTGCCGGTCCAGCCGTGGATCGCGAGCGGGGCGGAGAGCGCCGCCTCGGTCTGGGCCGGGCCCTGGTACGAGTTGGGCTCGTAGTTCTTGTCGTGGCGCGAGCCCTGGCGGGTGGCCATGAGACCGTCCCGGCCGTAGTTCTCGGCGACGGTCGCCTTGGGGGCGTTCACCGGCAGCTGGGTGTGGTTGACACCGAGGCGGTAGCGGTGGGCGTCGGCGTAGGCGAAGAGACGGCCCTGGAGCATCTTGTCCGGCGAGGGACCGATGCCCGGGACGAAGTTGTTCGGGGAGAACGCGGCCTGCTCGACCTCGGCGAAGACGTTGTCCGGGTTGCGGTCGAGGACCAGACGGCCCACGCGCTGCAGCGGGTAGTCCGCGTGCGGCCACACCTTGGTGAGGTCGAAGGGGTTGAAGCGGTAGTCCACGGCCTCGGCGGCCGGCATCACCTGGACGTACAGGGTCCAGGACGGGTTCACGCCGCGCTCGATCGCCTGGAGCAGGTCGGTCTGGTGCGAGTTGGCGTCCTTGCCGACGAGCTCGGCGGCCTGGTCGGCGGAGAGGCTGCGGATGCCCTGGTTCGTCTTGAAGTGGTACTTGACGAAGAAGGCCTCGCCCGCCTCGTTGGTCCACTGGTAGGTGTGCGAGCCGTAGCCGTTCATGTGACGGTACGAGGCCGGGATGCCGCGGTCGCCCATGAGCCAGGTGATCTGGTGGGTGGCCTCGGGGGCGTGCGCCCAGAAGTCCCAGACGTTGTCCGGCTCCTGCTTGCCCGTGAAGGGGTCGCGCTTCTGGGAGTGGATGAAGTCGGGGAACTTGATCGGGTCCTTGATGAAGAACACCGGGGTGTTGTTGCCGACGAGGTCGTAGTTGCCCTCTTCGGTGTAGAACTTCAGAGCGAAGCCGCGCGGGTCGCGGACCGCGTCCGCGCCGCCGAGCGAGTCGGCCACGGTGGAGAAGCGGATGAACGTCTCGGTCTTCTTGCCGACCTCACCGAGGAAGTTCGCCTTGGTGAAGCCGGTGACGTCGTCGGTCACCTCGAAGTAACCGTACGCACCGGAACCCCGGGCGTGCACCACGCGCTCCGGGATCCGCTCACGGTTGAAGCGCGCGAGCTTCTCCAGGAGGTGCTGGTCCTGGAGCAGGAGGGGGCCACCGACGCCGGCGGTGGCGGAGTTCTGGTTGTCGGCGACGGGGGCGCCGGACTCGGTCGTAAGCACGCGCTTCGACATCGTGACCTTCCGTACGGGAACTCTGCTTGACGGTGCGAGGAGCGTAAATTCGGCTCGAACATAACGTCAACAGTTTGTTGAAAATGAAGTGTGGTGTTCCGGTCGGCGGCGGCGCCTGGGCGCGACAGGACAGTTGTCAGCGCCGCCGCCGACCGGAAATCTGGGGCCCGGGTGACCGGGGCGGTGGATCAGACCTGCTGGCCGGAGAGGCGCTCGACGGCGCGCAGCAGCGCCGAGTGGTCCAGGCCGCCGTCACCCTGGGCGCGCAGCGAGGCCACGAGCTGGGCGACGACCGCGCCGACCGGGAGGGCCGCACCGACGTTGCGGGCGGCGTCGGTGACGATGCCCATGTCCTTGTGGTGCAGGTCGATCCGGAAACCGGGCTTGAAGTCGCGGTTCAGGAAGTTGTCCTTCTTGCGGGTCAGGACCGTGGAGCCGGCCAGACCACCGTTGAGGACGTCCAGGGCGGCCTGGAGGTTCACGCCGGACTTCTCCAGGAAGACCACGGCCTCGGCGCACGCCTGGATGTTGACCGCGACGATCAGCTGGTTGGCGGCCTTCACCGTCTGGCCGGAGCCGTGCGGCCCGCAGAGCACGATGGTCTTGCCGAGGGTCTCCAGGATCGGGAGGGCCTCGTCGAAGTCGGCCTGCTCGCCACCGACCATGATCGACAGGACGGCCTCGATGGCACCGGCCTCGCCGCCGGAGACGGGCGCGTCGATGACGCGGATGCCCTTCTCGGCCGCGTTCTTCGCCAGGTCGACCGAGGTCTGCGGGGTGATCGACGACATGTCGACGATCAGCGCGCCCTGCTGCGCGTTCTCCAGGATGCCCTCGGGGCCGTAGGAGATGGCCTCGACCTGCGGGGAGGCGGGCACCATCGTGATGATGACGTCGGCGTCCTTCACGGCCTCGGCGATCGACGCGGCGGCGGTGCCGCCCGCCTTCGTGAGCCGGTCCAGCTTGTCCTGCTCAAGGGTGAAGCCGGTGACCTGGTAGCCGGCCTTCAGGAGGTTCTCGGACATGGGCGAGCCCATGATGCCGAGGCCGATCCACGCGACCTTGGGGAGATTGCTCATGGTGAGGGTGCCTCTCAAAAACTGGTGGTACGGGGAGGGGGTCGGCCGGTCAGCGGGCCGCGCGGGCCTCGGCCGGGAGCCACTCGAAGGACGCGGCGGCGTCGGCCGCCTTGTACTCCAGGCCGATCCAGCCGTCGTATCCGGCCTTCTTCAGCTCGTCGAGCAGCTGCTCCAGCGGCAGGTCGCCGGTGCCCGGAGCGCCACGGCCCGGGTTGTCCGCGATCTGGACGTGGCCGGTCTTGGCGGCGTACTCCGCGATGACCTGGCTGACGTCCTCGCCGTTCATCGACAGGTGGTAGATGTCGAGGAGGAACTTGGCGTTGCCGAGTCCGGTGGCCGCGTTGACCTTGTCGACGACCTCGATGGCGGAGGGGGCGCTCACCAGGGGGTAGAGCGGCGACTCCGGCTTGTTGAGGGTCTCGACCAGCAGGATCGCGCCGATCCGGTCCGCCGCGCGGGCGGCCAGGACCAGGTTCTCCAGCGCGAGGGTGTCCTGGATCTGCGGGTCGACGCCGTCGACGCGGTTGCCGTAGAGCGCGTTGAGCGCCTTGCAGCCGACCGAGGCGGCGAAGTCGGCCGCCACGTCGATGTTGGCGCGGAAGCGGTCCGACTCGTCACCGGGCACGGAGAGGGCTCCGCGGTCCGGGCCGGGCAGCTGCCCGGCGTAGAAGTTCAGGCCCACCAGCCGGGTGCCGGCGTCCTCAAGAGCGTTCTTGAGGGCGTCGAGCTCGCTCTGCTCGGGGGTGGCGGTGTCGATCCAGGGCCACCACAGCTCGACCGCGGTGAAGCCCGCCGCGGCGGCGGCCGCGGGGCGCTCCAGGAGCGGGAGTTCCGTGAAGAGGATCGACAGGTTCACATCGAAGCGCTGGTCCATGGCTGCGTCTGCTGAGAAGCGGGTCATGAGGGGTAGGCGCTCCTTCCGTATCGCGGAAGTAAGTTTCTGTCTGACGGAATGTTGCAAGGCGGGCGGCGCGCTTGTCAAGAGGTCCCCGCAGGTCCGGGGCTCCCGTCGGGGCGAGCGGGGCCGTAGCGTGGGCCCATGGTGCGTTTGAGAGTGGAGTTCACGACCGAGCCGTTCGACCTCGACGAGGCACCGGCGCACGCGGTCGTGGCTCGTGAGGTCATCCAGTCGGCCGAGCTGGACGCGGTCGACGTCGGTCCCTTCGGCAACACGGCGGAAGGCGGCGCCGACGCGGTGCTCACCGCCGTCGACGAGCTGCTGCGCTCGTCGCTCGCGGCCGGCGCCACCCGCGTCTCGCTCCAGGTCAATGTCATCGGGGAGGGTGAGAAGTGAGCGAACACCCCTTGGTCGCGGCGGTGAAGCCCCTGGTCGACGCCATGGGCGCCGAGGTGCTGGTTCCCGCGCACGCGGAGCCCGACGACGTCGTCCTGTCCTGGGAGGGCGAGGACGTGCTCGCCGTACGGCTGCCCCAGCTGTCCGACTCCCTCGATCACATCCTGGCGGCGATGGAGCGGCGGCACGGGATGCCGCTGGCCGAGCTCGACCGGAAATCCAAGCAGGAGGCCGTCCGGCTCCTTGAGGCGCGCGGGGCCTTCTCGGTACGCCATGGGGTGGAGACAGTGGCGGGGGCACTGGGTGTCAGCCGCTTCACCGTGTACAACTACCTCAACAGGGAGACCGCCCTGAGCAGGGAAAAGGCCCCCAAGGCCGAGTAGTTGATCATGCGTGGCCACAAGCCGTCGTCCAGATGTCGGGACGACGGCTTTTGCGTGGCCGAGTTTTCAACAAAGTGTTGACGTTGTGTTGCGGAGGGCGTTAGCTATCCGCAGCCCGTCCGACGCACAGCGAAAAACAGCCACGGAGGCTTCCCGTGACTTCAGGTACGACACCGGGCCTCACCCGGTTCAACACCTCGGCGGACAGCGAGGCCGTCGCCACGCTCCACGAGGTGTGTTCCAGTTCGGCGTGGGGGAGCAAGATCCTCGCCCAGCGCCCGTACACCACCGCCGAAGCTCTCTTCCTCGCCAGTGACGCCGCCATGGCCGAGCTGACCGCCGAGGACCTGGCCGAGGCGATGGCGGGGCACCCGCCGATCGGTCGTCCGAAGGCAGGGGACCCGACCTCCTCCCGCGAACAGAGCGGGATGGCCGGCGCCTCCACGGAGCTCAAGGCCGAGATGCTCGAACTCAACCTGGCCTACCAGGACACGTTCGGACACGTCTTCCTCATCTGCGCCACCGGCCTGACCGGCGAGCAGATGCGCGACGCGCTCCGGCAGCGGATCGGAAACTCGCCCGACGAGGAGCGGGAGATCGTCCGCACCGAACTGGGCAAGATCAACCGCATCCGGCTGACCCGTCTCGTAGAGACCTCCGAGGAAGAGAGCTCCGCATGAGCACCGACACCACCGCCTCGGTGTCCACGCACATCCTGGACACCAGCGTCGGCCGCCCCGCCGAGGGCGTCGCCATCACGCTCGCGGCCCGCGGCGGCTCCGACGCGGAGTGGGTCGCGCTCGGCGGTTCGGCCACCGACGCGGACGGCCGTTGCAAGGACCTGCCGGCGCTGCCGGAGGGAACCACCCACGTACGTCTCGACTTCGAGGTCGAGACCTACTTCTCGAACAAGTCCAGTACCAAGAACCAAGCCGAGGCGCAGCAGGACGCCCCCCGCGTAAGGGACAGCGGTGCGTTCTTCCCGGAGGTGGCGATCACGTTCGCCGTCACCCCGGGCGAGCACTACCACGTACCGCTGCTGCTCAACCCGTTCGGCTACTCCGTATACCGAGGGAGCTAGCAGACATGCCCACGATTCTCGGCCAGAACCAGTACGGCAAAGCAGAGAACCGCGTCGTCAAGATCACGCGGGACGGCGACACCCACCACATCAAGGACCTGAACGTCTCCGTCGCCCTCTCCGGCGACCTCGACGACGTGCACCTCTCCGGCTCCAACGCCCACTGCCTCCCCACCGACACGACGAAGAACACCGTCTTCGCGTTCGCCAAGGAGTACGGCATCGAGTCCGCCGAGCAGTTCGGCATCCACCTCGCCCGCCACTTCGTGACGAGCCAGGAGCCGATCCACCGGGCGCGCATCCAGATCGAGGAGTACGCCTGGGACCGGATCGCCACCTCCGAGGCCAACTCCAAGTTCATAGGCTCCGACGACGTCAACCACTCCTTCGTCCGCAAGGGCCAGGAGACCCGCGTCACCCAGGTCACCTACGACGGCAAGAACTGGGAGGTCATCTCCGGCCTCAAGGACCTCGTCGTCATGAACTCCACCAACTCGGAGTTCTGGGGTTACATCAAGGACAAGTACACGACGCTCCAGGAGGCGTACGACCGCATCCTGGCCACGCAGGTGTCCGGCCGGTGGCGCTTCAACTGGACCGACGACGAGCAGCGCATGCCCAACTGGGAGCGGTCCTACGCCGAGACCCGGAAGCACATGCTCCAGGCCTTCGCGGAGACCTACTCGCTCTCCCTCCAGCAGACGCTGTACCAGATGGCCTCGCGGATCATCAACCACCGCTCGGAGATCGACGAGGTCCGCTTCTCGCTCCCGAACAAGCACCACTTCCTCGTCGACCTCGAGCCCTTCGGCCTGAAGAACGACAACGAGGTCTACTACGCCGCCGACCGCATGTACGGCCTCATCGAGGCCACCGTCCTCCGCGACGGAGCCACGGCGCAGATCCCGGTCGACATGACCAACCTCTAAGCGGCATCTGAGTGACCGGCCCCCGCCCGCCCGCAGTCGGGCGGGGGCCGCACCGGAGGGATTCCCATGGCACAGCCCGCAAAGGGGCCGGCAACCGCCGAAGGCCCGTGTTCCACCCCTCCGTCCACCCCCGGCACGGCCCCGACCGAGTGCCACCCGGTGGACGAGAAGCTCCCCACCTCGCGGCTCGTCCCCGCGGCACTCCAGCACATCGCCGCCATGTACGCCGGCGTCGTCACCCCTCCGCTCATCATCGGCCAGGCCGTCGGCCTGGACGCCGCCGGAATGACCCGGCTCATCGCCGCGAGCCTGCTCATCGCCGGCTGCGCGACCATCCTGCAGACCCTCGGCGCCGGGCGCTTCGCCGGCAACCGGCTCCCGTTCGTCAACGCCGCCTCCTCCGCCGGAATCGCGCCGATGCTCGCCATCGCCGAGACCAGCGCCCCCGGCCACCAACTCCCCGCCATCTACGGCGCGGTGATGGTCGCCGGAGTGTTCTGCCTCGCCGTCGGACCCTTCTTCGGCAAGCTCCTCCGCTTCTTCCCGCCGCTCGTCACCGGCGTCGTGATCACCCTCATCGGGGTCACCCTGATGCCCGTGCCCGTCGGCTGGGCACAGGGCGGCGACAAGACCGCCGCCGACTTCGGCGCCATGAGGTACCTGGCCCTCGCCGGCTTCACCCTCGTCGTCATCCTGCTCTTCCAGCGCTTCGGCAAGGGCTTCGTCAAACAGATCGCCCTGCTCCTCGGCCTCTTCATCGGCACCCTCGCCGCGATCCCCTTCGGGATGGCCGACTTCACCGCCCTGCGCGAGGCGCCCGTCGCGGCGCTGCCCGCACCCTTCGCCTTCGGCACCCCCGAGTTCCAGCCCGCGGCGATCCTCTCCCTGTGCATCGTCATGCTCGTCCTGATGACCGAGTCCAGCGCCGGCATGCTCGCCCTCGGCGAGATCTGCGAGCGGCGCAGCGACGGCCGGACCATCACCCGCGGGCTGCGCACCGACGGCATCGCCACCCTGATCGGCCCCGTCTTCGGCGGCTTCCCGACCTCGGCCTTCGCCCAGAACGTCGGCGTCGTCTCGCTGACCCGGGTCCGCTCCCGGTACGTGGTCGCCGTCGCCGGCGGCGCCCTGCTCGTCCTCGGCGCCTTCCCCGTCCTCGGCGCGGTCGTCTCCATGGTCCCGATGCCCGTCCTCGGCGGCGCCGGTATCGTCCTCTTCGGCTCGATCGCGGTCAGCGGCATCCGCACCCTGTCGGAAGCCGGGCTCGACGACAGCTCCAACATCATCCTGGTGGCCGTCGCGCTCGGGGCGGGCATCATCCCGCTCGCCGCGCCCACCTTCTACGCCGGTTTCCCCGCCTGGGCGCAGACGGTGCTCGGCTCCGGCATCAGCGCGGGCGCGCTCGTCGCCGTCCTGCTCAATCTGTTCTTCCACCACCTCGGCACCCGGAGCCGTCACACGGCCCCGGCACTCAAATCCTCCTAGGGTCCTGCCGTGCCCACACCACCCCAGAGGAATGAAGGAACCACCGCCATGGCAGCACCTTCGGCAGCCCGCATCGTCATCGAGAACGCGGCGATCGCGACGGTCGACGCGAACGACACCGAGTACGCCTCCGGCTACCTCGTCGTCGCCGACAACAAGATCGAGTCCATCGGTGCCGGCCAGGCTCCCGAGGGCCTGGAGAACGTGGTCCGGCGGATCGACGCCTCCGGCCACCTGATCACGCCCGGTCTCGTCAACACCCACCACCACTTCTACCAGTGGATCACCCGGGGTCTGGCGACCGACCACAACCTCTTCAACTGGCTGGTCGCGCTCTACCCGACCTGGTCGCGCATCGACGAGTCGATGGTCCGCGTCGCCGCCCAGGGTTCCCTGGCGATGATGGCCCGCGGTGGTGTGACCACCGCGATGGACCACCACTACGTCTACCCGAAGAACTCCGGCGACCTGTCCGGCGCCATCATCGGCGCCGCCTCCGACATGGGCGTCCGCTTCACCCTCGCCCGCGGCTCGATGGACATGAGCGAGAAGGACGGCTTCCTGCCGCCGGACTTCGCCGTCGAGACCACCGAGGGCGCGCTCGCCGCGACCGAGGAGACGGTGCGGAAGTTCCACGACGCCTCCTTCGACGCGATGACCCAGGTCGCCGTCGCGCCCTGCTCCCCGTTCTCCATCTCCACCCAGCTGCTCAAGCAGGGTGCCGAGCTGGCCCGCCGTCTCGGTGTGCGCATGCACACCCACGGCTCGGAGACCGTGGAGGAGGAGAAGTTCTGCCACGAGCTCTTCGGCATGGGCCCGACGGACTACTTCGAGTCCACCGGCTTCCTCGGTGAGGACGTGTGGATGGCGCACTGCGTCCACATGAACGACTCCGACATCGCCGCCTTCGCCCGCACCGGTACGGGTGTGGCGCACTGCCCCTCCTCCAACGCGCGCCTCGCCGCCGGCATCGCCCGCGTACCGGACATGCTCAAGGCGGGCGTCCCGGTCGGCCTCGGCGTCGACGGCACCGCCTCGAACGAGTCCGGCGAGCTCCACACCGAGCTGCGCAACGCTCTCCTCATCAACCGACTCGGCGCCCACCGCGAGGCCGCGCTCAACGCCCGCCAGGCCCTGCGCCTCGGCACCTACGGCGGCGCGCAGGTCCTCGGCCGCGCCGACAACATCGGCTCCCTCGAAGCCGGCAAGCTCGCCGACTTCGTCCTGTGGAAGATCGACGGCCTCGGCCACTCGTCGATCGCCGACCCGGTGACCGCCGTCGTCTTCGGCGCGGCCGCCCCGGTGACCGCCTCCTTCGTCAACGGCAAGCAGATCGTCGAGAACAACCGACTGCTGTTCGCCGACGAGGAGCAGATCGCGCGCGACGCGCGCGCGGAGGCGCAGCGCCTGGCCCGCATCGCGGCCCAGGGCTGACCCACCCCATGGAGTCCGACCGAGGGGGACGGCCCTCGGTCGGTCGCCGCGGACCCGAGCGGGGTTCGCGGCAGCCCGACCGGGAGGCGCCGTACGCAGAAGACGTACGGCGCCTCCCGGGAAGGTGATCACCGCCCGCACCCCCACCGGGCAGGCCGTCCCCGCGCCGTAACCCCCCCCCCCCCCCCCCCCCCGCGCGCACCGCACGACCCCGCAACGCGCCACCCCGCACCACCCCGTTACGCACCACCCCGCACCGCACCACCCCGCAACGAGCCGCACCTCCTGCACCCCGCACCGCATCGCACCACCTCCCTGAACCCCGCGTCGCCGCCGACGTGTAACCGACCGGAGGAACCGCCGTGGCCGCCAAGCCCCAGGTTCGCAATGCACAAGACGCAGGCTCCGCTCCCGAAGACCGAGAGACGCATCCGGTCGACGAGACGTTGCCCCCGATGAAGATGCTCACCAGCGGCCTCCAACACGTGGCCGCCATGTACGCGGGCGTCGTCGCCCCGCCCCTGATCGTCGGAGCGGCCGTCGGCCTCTCCGGCACCGAGCTCACCTTCCTGACCGGCGCCAGCCTCTTCACCGCCGGTCTCGCCACCTTCCTCCAGACGCTCGGCGTCTGGAAGATCGGCGCCCGGCTGCCGTTCGTCAACGGCGTCACCTTCGCCGGTGTCGCCCCGATGCTCGCCATCATCGACACCACGGACGACAAGGCCGACGCGCTCCCCGTGATCTTCGGCGCGATCATCGTCGCCGGACTCCTCGGCTTCCTCGCCGCCCCCTGGTTCTCCCGCCTCGTGCGGTTCTTCCCGCCGGTCGTCACCGGCACCGTGATCACCCTCATAGGTATCTCCCTCCTCCCGGTCGCCTTCGGCTGGGCCCAGGGGCCCAACCCGCAGGCCGCGGACTACGGTTCGACCACGTTCCTCTGCCTGGCCGGCATCACGCTCGTCGTCGTCCTGCTGCTCCGCCGCTTCACCCGCGGCTTCCTCAAGCAGATCGCCGTCCTCGTCGGCCTCGTCATCGGCACCGTCATCGCCATCCCGTTCGGCGTCACCGACTTCTCCCCGGTCACCGAGGCGGACATCGTCGGCTTCCCGACCCCCTTCCACTTCGGCGGCCCGCAGTTCGCCCTCGCCGCGATCATCTCCATGTGCGTGGTCATGCTGGTCTCCATGACCGAGTCGACCGCCGACATGCTGGCGCTCGGCGAGATCGTCGACCGGCCCGCCGACGAGAAGACCATCGCGGCCGGACTGCGCGCCGACACCCTCGGCTCCGCGATCAGCCCGTTCTTCAACGGCTTCATGTGCAGCGCCTTCGCGCAGAACATCGGCCTGGTCGCCATGACCCGGATCCGCAGCCGCTTCGTCGTCGCCTGCGGCGGTGGCTTCCTGGTCCTGATGGGCCTCTCGCCGGTCGCCGCCTCGCTCATCTCGGTCGTCCCCCGGCCGGTCCTCGGCGGCGCGGGCGTCGTCCTCTTCGGCTCGGTCGCCGCGAGCGGTATCCAGACCCTGGTCAAGGCCGGTCTCGAGAAGGACAACAACGTGCTGATCGTGGCCGTCTCCCTGGCCGTCGGCATCATTCCGATCACGGCGCCGGAGTTCTACCACGCCTTCCCGGAGACCGCGAAGATCATCCTGGACTCCGGCATCTCGACCGGCTGCGTCGCGGCGGTCCTGCTCAACGTGGTCTTCAACCACCTGGGCCGGCGCCGGGACGACGACGAGGTGACCGCGCCGATGGAGCCGGGCGAGGACATCTCCGGCAGCCACACGGCCAAGGCGGCGCACGTCCACTGAACCCGCCCGTCACCCCACCGCCCGCCCCGGTCCCCGCGCACGCCGCGGGGCCCGGGGCCGTGGTGCTCGTCAACCCCAACACCTCCACCGCCACGACCGCGATGATGACCGCCATCGCCCGGCGCGCCCTGGGCCGCGCCCTCCCCGTCCGGGGCGTCACCGTGGCCCGTGGCCCGCGCATGCTCACCGACCCGGCCGCCCTGCGCGCCGCCGCCCCCGAGGTCCTCGCCGCGGGCCTGGGCGCCACGGCCGCCGGCGGCTGCGCGGCGCTCCTCGTCGGCGCCTTCGGCGACCCGGGCGTGGCGGCACTGCGCGCGGCGGTGGACGTCCCCGTCGTGGGCATCGGTGAGGCGGCCCTCAGGGAGGCCGCCGCCGACGGCCCGCCCTTCGGTATCGCCACCACGACACCGCTCCTGGCCGCCGCCCTCACCGAACACGTCACGGCCCTCGGCCTCGCCGACCGGTACACCGGCCTCCGCCTCACCACGGGAGATCCCGCACACCTCTCCGCCGACCCGGCCCTGCTCCTCGACCGCCTGGAGCGAGCGGTCCGGGCATGCGTGGAACGGGACGGGGCACGGGCGGTGGTCATCGGCGGCGGCCCACTGGGCGAGGCGGCGGAGGAACTCCGCTCCCGTTGCGCGGTCAGGATCGTGTCCCCGATCCCGGCGGCCTGCCGCGCGATCGTGCGCCTGCTGTCCGTGTGAGGGCCGGGGAGCCGACCACCGACCCGGCCGCCGAGCCCGGCCGCGAGAAGGCTGCCGAACCGGCCCCCGACCCGGCCGCCGAGCCCGGCCGCGAGAAGGCCACAGAGCCAGCCCGCGAGAAGGCCCCAGAGCCCGGCCGCGACACGGCTCACCCCTCCACCGCCATCCGTCGGCGGCACTCGTCGGCCAGCGCGGGATACGCCGCTGCGATCGCCTCGTACACGCGCCGTCGGAGGAGCCGCTCGGCCTCGCCCCGCCCGGTCTCCCCGTACAGGCCGTCGAGCAGCACCTCGTACCGCGACAGGACATGCCTCAGATACGTGACCTGCCACCGCACAAGAGCCCCCACCGGCACCCCGGCGGACCCGTCCCCGGCTCCGCCCGGCCGCCGCGCCCCGAGGAGCTGCCGGTGGCGGACGGCCCGCCGCTCCAGTTCGGGCCCGGGGAGCCGGGGCACCTCGATCGGTTCCGCGCGGATCGCGGCGAGTACGGCGCCCCGTCGTCGCTGGGCGTAGGCCGTGGCGGCCGAGGAACGGGCGGGGCAGAGCGCCGAGGTCTCGGCGAACTCCGGCGTCCGCTCCACGGTCTCGACCCGGGCCAGGAGGTAGAGCCGCAGGGGCGCGAGTGACCAGCGGCGCGGATCCCGGCCCTGCACGTCGGGCGTGCCGAGCAGGTCCCGCACCATCGAGTCGGTCCAGCCCCGGCGGCGTACCCCGGCGAAGGTCACATAGGTCGTACGGTCCGTCATGATTCCCCCAGAATCGACTACGGAGAGTGATGTTCTCAGTGAAGCGCACGCCACTGACAAACGCCCCTCTTGCCGGGGTCGGCCCGCTTGTGCGATATAGGTCTGGACCTTTTCGACGGACTGCTCGGACGGAGGCCGGCCCGTGCAACGCCCGCTCGCCACACGCCTGTTGACCCCCCTCGTGCCCGCCCTCGCCCTTGCCCTCGCCCTCACGGGGTGCTCCGGCGCCGCCGTCCCCGAGGCCAAGGACGCCCGCGCCCCCACCGCCCCCACCGGAGTCACCGCCACCGCCGGCAGCGCCGGCACCGTCCACGTCATGTGGAGCGCGGCCACCGACGACCGGGCCGTCACCGGCTACACGGTCTTCAGCGAGGGCCGCAGGGTCAAGGACCTCCCCGCCACCACCCTGATGACCGACGTCGTCGGACTCACCCCCGCCACTCCCCACCGCTTCACGGTCCGCGCCCGCGACGCCGCCGGCAACGTCTCACCCCCCAGCGCCACCGTCACCGCCACCACACTCCGCGCCGCCGCCGACGACCGCACGCCCCCGACCACCCCGGCCGCCCTCCGCGCCACGCCCGACGGCAGCCGCGCCGTCACCCTCCGCTGGTCCCCGGCCAGGGACGACACCCGGGTCACCGCGTACGACGTCTACCAGGCCGACACCCGCATCCACACCGTGCCCGGCACCGCCACCAGCACCCGTGTCACCGGCCTGCGCCCCGGCACCGCCTACGCGTTCACCGTCCGCGCCCGCGACGCCGCCGAGAACTCCTCCCCGGACAGCGCCCCCGCCGACCTCACCACGGCCCCGTCCCCCGGCGCGCCCGCGAACACCGCCCCCACCCGCCTCGCCGCGACCTCGGCCAAGGGCGAGATCACCGTCACCTGGACCCCACCGGACACCGGCGCCCCGGTGACCCACCACGAACTCCACCTCGACGGCCGCTTCGCCACCACCATCATCTGGGGCACCACCCCGCCCCCCGGCCGCGCCACCTACACCTTCCCGGTCCAGGACCCCCCGGGCACCCGCTACACCGTCACCCTCCGCGCCCAACTCCCCGACGGCACCTGGGGCGACTTCTCGGCGCCCCGAACGGTGGTGGTGCGCTGACGGAGTCACCCCTGCCCCGCGTCATACGCCCGATTCGTCCCCGCCGAACTACCCTGGGAAGCGTGGCCGAGACCGTTCTGACCAACACCGGGCTCGACAGCTTCCTCGACGGAGCGCCCGAGCGCCGCGATCCTGTCTTCGTCCGTGCCGCCGAGGCGGTCCTGGGCCTGCTCGCCCTCCGGGGAGCCGACCGGGGGAGCGGGGTGCCCGAGCCGACGCCCGCGCTCGTCCGGCAGCTGCTCGTCGAGGACCTGCCCATTTTCGTGTACGCCCCACCAGGGGAGCTGGAGGTCTACCCGACCGTCCTCGGGGAACTCGCCGGACGGTTCGACGGGGAGCTGCGCGAGCGGGTCGCCGCCGTCGTGGGCGAGGCCGGGCCCGACTTCGCACGGGCCATGACCGACCCGGGGAATCTCACCTGGCACCGCTGGTACGCCTCCCTGCTGCGGACCTGCGGCGCCGACCTCACCGACCCCGAGGACGTACGGCGCCGGCTCGACGCCCTCGAAGGGGCGCCGCTCCCCGACGGGGTGCACCGGGCCGACCTCATGGGGCGTACGGCCCTCGCGGACGTCCTCCTCGCCGAGGCCCTCACGCGCGCGTACGTCCGGGACGCCGAGGAGCCGCCCGTCGCCGGGCCGCTGCTCACCGACCACGCCGTCGCGACCGGCATCGGACGGGTGGCCGCCGCGCTCCAGGACCGGTGGACCGCCGCGGGACTCACCGAACAGCTCGCCGGACCCTACGCGCGGTTCGCGCCGGGACCCGACGCCTTCCCCCACCTGGTCCTCGCCGACGCCCTCCTCGACGAGCACCTCGACCACTACGGCGACGTCGCCGCCCCCGTACCCCCGCCGCCCGCGATCGACGCGGGGCCCGTCGAGGAGGACGCGGACACTCTCATCACCGCCGTCGAGGAGCTGGCGGAGGAGGAGTTCGAGCCGTACGGCGGAGAGGCTCCCCATCTCCTGTACGTGGCCTACCGGCGGGGCTGCTCGGCCGAGTCCGTCGCCCGCAAGGCCGCCGAGTACGAGGACTGGTCGGTCGATCCGGACCTGGAGGACGCGCCCGTACCCATGCCCGTACCGGCGGGGGCGTCCGACGCGTACGTGCTTCCGCCCCTGCCCGAACTCGTCCGGCTCATCGGCACGGCCGGGCTGACCGAGGCCGACCGGGCCGGGCTCGAAGAGCCGGCCCGCGAACTGGCCGCCGTCCTCGACCGGCTCGCCGCCACCGGCCTGGTCTTCCGCACCGGCGACGCCTTCGGGCTCACCCCGCGCGGCGCGGGCGCCGTGCGGTACCTGCTCGGGGTGCGCGGGATCGCCGCGCCCCGCGCCGCCGACGCCAGGGGATGGGCGGCGCCCGAGCTGGTCGCCGCCGCCGCGGGCTGGCCCGGCGGCGTCGCCACGCGCGTGCTCGCCGATTGGCTCCACGCGCGCGGGGACACCGCCGACGCCTGGACCCAGCTGCTCACCGCCCTCGGCACCGTGCACGCCGGAGCCTCCGACGCGGCCGCCGTACGGGGCCTCTTCGCCGCCCTGAACACCAGCTCCGCCCCGCCCGACGCCCTGCGCGGCGCCCTCCGCGACCCGGTGATCGGCGCGTACGCCCACCAGGCCCTGCGCCTGCGGGGCGAACCGTCCGACCTGGTCCAGGTGAGCACCTCGGCGCGGGCGCTCTACGTCCTCGACGCGCTGCCCGCCAAGAAGGGCCCCCTGGAAGCCCGCCGTACCGCCTTCGACACGGCGGCCGCCGCCTGGCCCGGCGGGTCCGCCGCGCTGGTGCGGGCGATGAGGGAGGCGGACCACCACGAGACGGAGCGGGTCCTCGGCCCGCTCGGTCTCAACGCGTGACGAGCCGCGCGGTCACCCCGCCGTGAGGTACATGCCCGCCGGCCCCGACCCTGCCGTGTTGCGGCAGCTCTGGTGGCCGGTCGGCCGGGCGTGGATCAGGGCCAGGCAGCGGCCGAGCGCCTGCTGGCCGTAGGCGTTGGGGTGCATGGACTCCTGGACGAGGCCCTGGGTGCTCTGGCTGTCGATCCACCGCGCCCACTCGCTCGTCGTCCCCGACGCGGGCGCGGTCGAGGTCACCTGACGGCTCGCCTTCGCGCAGACCTCACGTCCCTGGAGCGCGTCCCGCAGGTCCATGAACTGCACGCCCTTGGCCGCCGCGACGCCCTTGAGCCGGCCCGCGAGCTGCGGGACGAGGGAGTCGCGGGCCCAGTCGGAGTCGGCGTTCCAGAAGGGGCAGCCGCCGGTGTTCGTACGGGCCCAGCCACTCTCGCCGTACCGGTTCTCGGCGGCGCGGGGGATGGGGGACGGGTACGACTGGAGGACGATCCGGTAGTCCGAGGAGGAGTAGCCCGCGCTCGTCATCACGGCCCTGATCTCGTCGACGGAACGGCCGACGTCCGCCATCACGCCGTCGATCCGGGCGTCGACCTCGGCCTGCTGGTCGTCGTGGCAGTACGAGTACCAGACGATGTAGTCGGTCGCGCAGGTGGTGATGATGTCGGCGAAGCCGAGGTCGTTGCCGCCGACGGAGAGCGCGATCAGCTTCACGTCGTGCGAGGCGGCGACGGCCGCGAGCCGGTCGGCCTGCGGGGCCTCGCCCTTGTAGGCCTGGCCGCCCTGTGAGGCGCGGATGACGTTCTTCGTGGTCGCTCCGGAGCAGGCCAGGTTGATCAGGGAGCTCGCGATCGGTCCGGCGCTGAGGACCTCGGCGGTGTCGGAGCGGTGACAGCCGCCGGCGGTGGTCCCGTACACCCGGGAGGGGTCGTAGCCGCTGCCCGTCCAGGCGCGGTCGGTGCCGTTGCGGCTGCCGGAGTTGGTGAGGCTGTTGCCGAGCCAGCGGCCGGCCTCGCCGGAGATGTAGCTGTCGCCCATGGCGACGACGGCGGTGGGCCCGGTGCCGGGTGAGGCGGTGGCTGTGGGGGCGGCGACGGAGGCGAGCCCGGCGGCGGTACACAGTGCCAGGAGTGCGCGCAGCGCACGGTGGGGGGTCGAAGGCATGGCTGTGCTCCTGCGGTGCGCAGTGACGTGTGGGGGAGAGCAGCCGCCGGCCGGTGGCATGGCGGAATCTCGCACGGCGCGGCTTGTTACCGCTAGGTAGCTGCACATCTCGGTTCCGTCACGGCACCTGTGGGACATCAGGACATGCGACAGGGCTCTGCCCCCGGTGCCTGTGCGAGCACCGGGGCAGAGCCCTGTGTGAAGTGTTGAGTGAGCTGTTCGGCCGCTGTGCGGTCAGCCGACCAGCTGTTCGTACGCGGGCAGCGTCAGGAAGTCCGCGTAGTCCGCGTCGAGGGAGACGTGCAGCAGCAGGTCGTGGGCCTGCTGCCACTTGCCGGCCGCGAAGGCCTCGTCCCCGATCTCGGCGCGGATCGCGGCCAGCTCCTCGGCGGCGACCTTGCGGGCCAGCTCGGGGGTGGCGGCCTCGCCGTTCTCGAAGACGACACCCGCGTTGATCCACTGCCAGATCTGCGAGCGCGAGATCTCGGCGGTGGCCGCGTCCTCCATCAGGTTGAAGATCGCGACGGCGCCCAGGCCGCGCAGCCACGCCTCGATGTAGCGGGTGCCGACCTGCACGGCGCTCACCAGACCGGCGTACGTGGGCTTGGCGTCCAGCGAGTCGATGGCGATGAGGTCGCCGGCCGCGACGGAGACGTCCTCGCGGAGGCGGTCCTTCTGGTTCGGCTTCTCGCCGAGGACGGCGTCGAAGGAGGCCATCGCGATCGGCACCAGGTCGGGGTGGGCGACCCAGGAGCCGTCGAAGCCGTCACCGGCCTCACGGTCCTTGTCGGCCTTGACCTTCTCGAAGGCGACCTTGTTGACCTCGGCGTCCCTGCGGGACGGGATGAACGCCGCCATGCCGCCGATCGCGTGCGCGCCGCGCTTGTGGCAGGTGCGCACGAGGAGTTCGGTGTACGCGCGCATGAACGGGGCCGTCATCGTGACCGCGTTGCGGTCCGGCAGGACGAACTTGGCTCCGCCGTCACGGAAGTTCTTGACGATGGAGAAGAGGTAGTCCCAGCGGCCCGCGTTCAACCCGGCGGCGTGCTCGCGGAGTTCGTAGAGGATCTCCTCCATCTCGTACGCGGCCGTGATGGTCTCGATGAGGACCGTGGCGCGGACGGTGCCCCGCGGGATGCCGACGTACTCCTGGGCGAAGACGAAGATCTCGTTCCAGAGGCGGGCCTCCAGGTGCGACTCCGTCTTCGGCAGGTAGAAGTACGGGCCCTTGCCGAGGTCGATGAGCCGCTGGGCGTTGTGGAAGAAGTACAGGCCGAAGTCGACGAGCGCGCCCGGCACCGGGCGTCCGTCGAAGGTGAGGTGACGCTCCTCGAGGTGCCAGCCGCGCGGCCGCATGACGACCGTGGCGAGCTGGTCCGCGGGCTTGAGGGCGTACGACTTGCCCGAGCGCGCGTCGGTGAAGTCGATCTTCCGGGTGTACGCGTCGATCAGGTTGACCTGGCCGAGGACGACGTTCTCCCAGGTCGGCGCCGAGGCGTCCTCGAAGTCGGCGAGCCAGACCTTCGCACCGGAGTTGAGGGCGTTGATCGTCATCTTGCGGTCGGTCGGGCCGGTGATCTCGACACGGCGGTCGTTCAGGGCCGCCGGGGCCGGCGCGACCTTCCAGGAGTCGTCGGCGCGGATCGCCGCCGTCTCCGGCAGGAAGTCCAGGGTGGACGTACGGGCGATCTCGGCGCGGCGCTCCGCCCGGCGGGCGAGGAGCTCGTCCCGGCGCGGGGTGAACCGCCGGTGCAGTTCGGCGACGAAGGCCAGGGCGGCCTCGGTGAGCACCTCTTCCTGGCGCGGCAGGGGCTCGGCATCGACGACGGCCAGGGGGGACGGCGCTGGTGCGGACATGAACTGTCACTTCCTTCAGCGGACTTCACGGGCGGTGCGAGGCGGCCGCCGGGCGTCGCGGGACGGCACGGAGTGCCGCAGGCGCCGAGATACGGCCGCAAGCGCCTTCTGTACGAGCAGGCGCTTCTGAACAGTGGATACTAGTTTCCTCATGGTGGAAGTTCAATGGTTTGTTGATGTCGAGATTCTCCGGATCAACAGAACATGGCGCTCGGTGCCATGCCGTACACGCCCCGCTCATGCCCCGCTCGCGCTGCCCTCACTCAAGGTGCGCCAGGTCCGCCTCCGTGTCGATGTCATAGGGCTCGGCCACATCCGAACAGTCCACCGGGGTGATCGCATCCCGGTGCGCCGCCAGATAGTCCCGCGCGCCCCGGTCACCCACCGCCGCCGCGGCGATACCCGCCCAGTGCCCGGCGCCGAACAGCACCGGATGGCCGCGCTCCCCGTCGTACGAGGCGGCCGCCAGCGTGTCCCGCGAGCCGTACGCCCCCCGGACCCGAGCCACCGCCTCCGCCCCGATCCCCGGCTGGTCGACCAGGAGGACGAGCGCCCCGTCCACCCCGCGCGGATCGGCCGCAAGCGAGGCGAGCCCGGCCCGCAGCGAGGAACCCATCCCCTCCGCCCACTCCGGGTTGTCCACCAGCACACACCCGGGCAGCTCCGCCCGCTCCCGTACGACCTCGGCCGACGCCCCGAGCACCACGTGCACCACCTCGCACCCGGCCGCGCGCAGCACCCCCACCGCGTACTCGACCAGCGGCCGCCCCCGATGCGAAAGAAGCGCCTTGGGCCGCCCCCCGAGCCGCCGCCCACCCCCGGCGGCGAGGAGGAGGCCGGCGACGATCGGGGCCGGGTGGGGGAGAGGGGCTCGGTGTTCTGTGGTTGTCATGAGGACTGCATACCGCATGCGCGGAATGACACGGTCGCGTCACTTTGACCTGGACCTGACGGTCCGGGCTTGGAGGTAGGGCCCGACCGGCTGCCGGGTTGCCTCCTCCGTCCGGTCACCCCTTACGGGGTGGCAGGGACGCGTGACTCACGCCCCGCGGTCCACACAGCTTCGCCCTTGCGGTACCGGCGGAGCGTGGTGAGTGCGTCCGGGGCGCAGGCGAATCGGAGGTTCTTGAGCCGCCCCGCTGTGGTCCAGATGCCGACGGTCCGCGCCTCGTGCTGCCACGAGAGACACCGGTCGTCGTACGGCTGTGCCGAGTCCGGCCGAAAGCTCACCGGCCTTGACGCCGTCTGTACCCTCCGCTTCGACGCGGGTCTGCCGGGTCTCCCTGCCCGGACGCTCGCCTGCAGCGAGGTGTAGGCGTCGCGGACCTTCTTGATGGTGTGTTGTGCGGCCTGCGCCCCGAGCCCGCGTGCCTTCAGCTCCGAGTAGGTGTGCCTGCGCAGTTCGTACTCACGAGGCACGCCTCGCTCGTGCGCCACGGCGGAAACCCAGTTCGCCGCCTCGTTGACGGCCCGCAAGGTCGCCCTCAGGGTCGATGTCTGTGAAGCATCTGGCAGGAGCTTGACCTGCACCACCGATTTCACGCCGGCAACGTAACAGGAGGCACTGACAACGATCCACGTGGGCGTGAAGGCCGGGCCCTCGCTAGAACAGCTGAATTCCGACCGCCAAGGGTGGCGCGCCGGGGTGGCGAAGGAGTTAACTGGCCCGCGACTCGCGGCGCCCGGCCTTCGTCGGCCGGGTCGTTCGGGGTCGTGGGGTGTGTTCGGGGTACGGCGTTCTGCGCACAGTGTCGTGCGAGGGGGAGAACCATGTTGCGAAGCGTGGGGCAGAGGCGAGTGACCGGCGAGGGCGTGGACCCCAGGGTGGCCGAACTGCGGTCCGCCGTGTCCCGGCTCAGGCGTGAACTCGCCGCCCATCGTGTCGAGTTCACCGACCGGGGCATCGCCGAGGACGAGCTCGCCGCCCTGGACGCGATGGCACTCAGCGGCGCCCCCGAGGTGCGGCGGCTGCGCCGCTCCCTGCTGCTCGTCGCGGGCTCCGTCGGCTCCGTCAGCGCGCTCGCGGATGGCCTCGCGGGCGTCCGGCGCGCCGTCGAGCTCTTCGGCCCCCCGCCCGCCGCCCAGGAGCCCGGACCTAGCGCCTGATCAGCCGGCGGGCCGTCGCCGCCGCCACCGCCGCCGTGCGCGAGTCCACGCCGAGCTTCGCGAAGACATGCACCAGGTGCGACTTCACCGTCGCCTGGCTCAGGAACAGCACCTTGCTGATCTGCTGGTTCGACAGACCGTCCCCGACCAGCTGGAGCACTTCGAGCTCCCGCTTGGTCAGCGCCTCCGCCGGGGTCCGCATCCGGTCCATCAGCCGGTGCGCCACCGCCGGCGCGAGCGCGGACTGACCGGCCGCCGCCGTCCGTACCGCCGCCGCCAGCTCCTCCGGCGGCGCGTCCTTCAGGAGGTAGCCGGAGGCACCCGCCTCCACCGCCGCCAGGATGTCCGCGTCCGTGTCGTACGTCGTCAGGACCAGCACCTTCGGCCCACCGGGCGCCGCCGTGATCGCCGCCGTCGCCTCCGAGCCGTGCATCCCGGGACCGAACTGCAGATCCATCAGGACCACGTCCACACCCCCGGCGGCGGCCAGCTCCACCGCGCGCTCGGCGGTGGCCGCCTCCGCGACGACGGCGAAGTCCGGCTCCGTGTCGAGGACCGCGCGCAGGCCCGCCCGTACCACCGGGTGGTCGTCGGCGAGAAGAAGACGGATGGTGGTCATGGTTCAGGCTCCAGCCGGGAGAGGGAGGGAGACGGCGACGGCCGTGCCCTGACCGGGCGCGGACTCCACGGTGAACGTGCCGCCCAGCGACTCCGCCCGCGAGCGCATCGCCGGAAGCCCGAAACCACCGTCGGAGGAGGGGCGGCGTACGGAAGCGGGGTCGAAGCCCCGACCGTCGTCGACCACGTCCAGGGTGACCGACTCGTCCATGAACGACAGGGTGATCTCCGCTCGCGAGGCCCCCGCGTGCCGCACGGTGTTCGCGAGCGCCGACTGCGCGATCCGCAGCAGCGCCACCTCGTACGGGGTCGGCAGCTCGACCGGCGTACCACTCACGGAGAAGCGCACCCGCGGCCCGGCCGCCCCCGGCTCGCACAGTCGCTCCAGGGCCGCCGCCAGGGAGCCGTGCTCCAGGTCCGGCGGTGACAGGGCCCGGACGAAGCGCCTGGCCTCCGCCAGGTTGTCCTGCGCCGCCTGCCGCGCCCGGTCGATGTGCCCGGCGGCCGGGGAGCCCGGCGGCAGCGCCCGCTCGGCCGCCCGCAGCAGCAGCTGGATCGACGACAGGCCCTGCGCGAGCGTGTCGTGGATCTCCCGCGCGAGCCGCTCCCGCTCGGCGAGCGTCCCCGCGTGCCGCTCGGCCGCCGCCAGCTCCTCCCGGGTCGCGATCAGCTCCTCGATGAGCCGGCGCCGCCGCTCGCTCTCCCGGTAGAGGGCCTGGTAGCCGAGGACCGTCGCCACCGCGACCGCCGCGCCGAGCAGCGGCCCGATGAAGACCCCCGGGTTGAGCCTGGCGCCGTGCCCCACGTACGAGAAGATCGCCGCGACCGCCGTCAGCGCGACCACCGGCAGCGACCAGCGCGCCGGCAACAGGTGCAGCTGGACGAAGTACAGCGGGAAGGCCACCCACAGCGCCTCCGGGGTCAGCCACAGCAGCGCGAGCCAGGACACGCCGAGGATCCCCAGCCACACGGCGGCGGCCCGCCGTGAACTCCGCACGGACGGCAGGGCGGAACCGGCCGCGTAGACCACGCCCGTCACCACCGCGAGTACCGTCCCGGCGGCCGACCCCGCCCGTACCGCGGCCAGGGCGAGCAGGCCCGCCATCAGCAGGTGAAGACAGAGGCGCAGCGCGCGGAGGGCGGGGGTGAGAGACCGTCGGGCGGGGTGGGGGGAGGAACGGGGATCCATGATCCCTCCAGCGTAGACACCGGGCGACAATCCGGACTCAACCGAAAGTTTGATTGCGGAGCCATCCGTGGCGCGATGCCCGCCGGGCACCGTTCGGACCACTCTGGTCAGCATGTTCGTGGCATGGAGAGACCTCAGATTCGCCAAGGGGCGATTCGCCCTCATGGGCACCGTGATCGTGCTGATCACCCTGCTCGTCGGGTTGCTGTCAGGGCTGACCGCCGGGCTCGCGCGGGAGAACATTTCCGCGATCACCGGGCTGCCGGCCGACCGGCTCGCCTTCGCGGCGCCACCGTCCGGGCAGGCTGTCTCCTTCACCAACTCGACGGTGACGGAGGAGCAGTGGCGTCGCTGGGCGGAGCGGCCCGGTGTGACGGCCGCGGTACCGCTCGGCATCCGCACGCTCAACGGCGCCGCCGGGGACCGTACCGCCGCCGTGTCCGCCTTCGGTACGGAACCGGAGGGCGGCCTCGCTCCCGTGGCCCCCGCTCGGGGAAAGGCCGTCCTCTCCGAGTCGGCGGCCGAGGAACTCGACGTCTCGGCGGGCGACACCGTCCGCCTCGGGCCCCTGGAACTCACCGTCGCGGCGGTCGCCGGAGACGCCTCGTACAGCCACACCCCCGTGGTGTGGACCTCACTCGACGACTGGCAGCGGATCGGGAACGACGGGACGACCGCGCAGACACAGGCCACCGTCATCGCGCTGCGCGAAGGTGACGGGAACGGTGGGGGAGAGAGTGCCGACGAGGCCGACGGCGCCGACTGGGCCGCCGGTGACAAAGCCGTCGGCACCGAGGCGCGGACCGTCGACGGCGCCCTCACCGCCATAGGGTCCTACCAGGCCGAGAACGGCTCGCTCCAGCTCATGCGCGGCTTCCTCTTCGCCATCTCCGCGCTGGTCATAGGAGCCTTCTTCACCGTCTGGACCATCCAGCGCAGCGGAGACGTCGCCGTCCTCAAGGCGCTCGGCGCCTCGACCCCGTACCTCCTCAGGGACGCACTCGGACAGGCCGTCCTCATGCTCGGCGCGGGCACGCTGCTCGGTACCGCGCTGGCGGTCGGCATCGGCGCCCTCGTCAGCGGCGGGAACGTGCCCTTCGTCCTGGAACCCCTCACCGTCCTCGGCCCGGCCGCCGTGATCATCGTGCTCGGTGTCCTCGGCGCGGCACTGTCCATCCGGCGGATCACCGCCGTCGACCCGCTCACCGCACTCGGGAGCGCCCGATGAGCCCCGCCGTCCCCTCCACCCCCTTCCTGCCCGGGAGCGCCCGATGAGCCTCGTCCTCGACGCCGTCACCCTCACCTACCCCGACGGGGACGGCCGTCTCACCGCCCTCGACGACGTCTCCCTCATCGTCCCCGCCGGTACGCTCACGGCCGTCGTCGGCCCCTCCGGCTCCGGCAAGTCCAGCCTGCTCGCGGCCGCCGCCACCCTCGTGACCCCGGACCGGGGCCGCGTCGTCGTCGCCGGTACGGACACGGGGCCGCTCACCCCCGCCGCCCGCGCCGAGCTGCGCCGCGAGCACATCGGGATCGTCTTCCAGCAGCCCAACCTGCTGCCTTCACTGAGCGCGGCGGAACAGCTCCAGGTGATGGCGCACCTGTCGGGGCGGGCGCCGAAGTCGGTACGGGGCCGGGCCCTGGAACTCCTCGACGCGGTGGGCCTCGCGGACCTGGCCGGGCGGCGGCCGCACCAGCTGTCCGGCGGTCAGCGCCAGCGCGTGAACATCGCGCGGGCCCTGATGAACGAGCCGTCCGTCCTCCTGGTCGACGAGCCGACCAGCGCGCTCGACCACGAGCGGGGCGCGGAGGTCATCGACCTGCTCGCCGCGCTGACGGTCGAGTGGGGCACGGCGACGGTCCTGGTCACGCACGACCGCGCCCACCTGGCCCGTGCGGACCGCACGGTCACGGTCCACGACGGCCGCCTCGCGCAGTCCGCCCTCGCCTGAACCGCCGGGCGCGCTGTGGTGGCAGGGGTCGGCCCTCGTCAGCCCGTTCGGCGGGACCGGGACCGCGCCAGCCCGCCGAGGGCCACGGCGACGAGCCCCACCACCACGGCCACGTAGGCGCCGCCGAGTCCGTTGCCGGTGCCGAGCCCTCCCTCGGCGGTGGCGGCGACAGAGGCGCCGACGGCCACGGCGATCAGCCCCGCCGCCAGAGCCACGGCGGAACCGTTCCGCCCGGCCCAGCTGACCACGCGGCCCCGGCCGCTCGGGCGGGCCAGGGCAAGGGCGCCGCCGACCGCGCCGAGGAGGCCGGTCAGCGCGGACAGCGAGGCTCCGACGCGGCCGACGCTCACGGTGGACAGGCTCGCGGCGACCGGCTGGACGGAGGCCTCCGCGGCCGCCGGCCCCGCGAACGCGAGGCCGCCGATCACGACGGCACCGGCCACGGCGATCACGGAAAGCACTGCCGTACGCGCTGAACCAGCCGAACCAGCCGAACCAGCCGCATGAGCCGCATGAGCTGACACGAGGTGCTCCTTCTCCTCAGGGGGACGGGATGACCCGAGCATGTCCGCCGGACCCGCCCCCCGTCGTCCGGCGAACGCGGACACTGTGCGCTGCCGTCGCCGCCGTATCCCGCTGCCACGAACGCCGCAGGAACCGGCCGACTACCGCGCACGCGGTAGTCGCACGCTCCTCCGCGAGCGGGATCCACCCCCGACCCCGCCCGGCTAGGGTGCGCCCATGAGCACAGGACGGTTCGGTTTGCGGGCCGGAGCAGAAGCCGGAGCGGCAGACGGGGTGATCGCCGTCGGCGTGGCGGCGACGCTCCTCGCCACCGGGATGTCCGAGCGCGACGCGACCACGAGCCTCGACCTGCTCGGCTACGCGTTGCTCGCGGCCGGGGGACTCGCGCTGGCCGCGCGCCGCCGCGCTCCGGTCGCCGTCCTGGCCGTCACCGGGCTGTGCGCGGTGGGCTATCAGGCGGTCGGCTTCGACGTGCCCGTCGTCGCGTACCTGTTCGCGGTCTACGCGGCCGTACGGGCGGGGCACCGCACCGCCACGGTGGTGGCGAGCGTGGCCATGCTGACGGCTCTGCCGCTCGCGGCCCTGGTCTCGGGGCCGGTCGACGTGGGCGGGGCGCTCGCGCGGTCGCGGGACGCCCTTGAGCTGGCCTGGCTGGTCGCCGCGGGCGCCGCGGGGGAGGCGTTGCGGCAGTCCGAGCGGCGGGCGGAGGAGGCGGAGCGCACCCGGGAGGAGACCGCGCTGCGCCGCGCCGACGAGGAACGGCTGCGCATCGCGCGCGAGTTGCACGATTCGCTCACCCATCAGATCTCGATCATCAAGGTGCAGTCCGAGGTCGCCGTCCATGTCGCCCGCAGGCGCGGCGAGAAGGTGCCGGAGGCTCTCCTCGCGATCCAGGAGGCCGGGCGGGCGGCGACCCGGGAGCTGCGGGCGACCCTGGAGGCGCTGCGCGACGACGACACGTCCCCGCCGCCGGGGCTCGACGACGTCCCTGACCTGGTGGCCCGTGCCCGGCTGACAGGTCTGGCCGCGACGCTGACGATCGAAGGGCGGCGTCAGGACGTGCCGGCCGCGGTGGGCCGTACCGCCTACCGGATCGTGCAGGAGTCGCTCACCAACATCACCCGGCACGCGGAGGCGGCGGCGACGGCGTCGGTCCTGATCGACTGCCGGCCCGACTCCCTGACCGTACGGGTCGACGACGACGGCGCGGCCGCGCCGGCTCCGGCACCCGCCACCGCCCCGACGCCCGGTGTGGGGCTCCTTGGCATGCGCGAACGGGTCACCGCCCTCGGTGGCCGGCTGAGCGCCGGACCGCGCGGCGCGGCGGGCGGCTTCACCGTCCACGCAGAACTCCCCGTGGAGCGTGCGTCATGATCCGTGTCCTGCTGGTCGACGACCAGCCGCTCATCCGCAGCGGATTCCGCGCCCTCCTCGACCTGGAGGACGACATCGAGGTGGTGGCCGAGGCCGGCGACGGGGAGGAGGGCCTGGCGCTGGCCAGGAGACACCTGCCCGACATCGCTCTCGTCGACATCCAGATGCCGGTGATGGACGGCATCGAGACGACGCGGCGCATCGCGGCGGACCCGGCCCTCGCCGGGACGCACGTCGTCATCCTGACCAACTACGGCCTCGACGAGTACGTCTTCCACGCGCTGCGCGCCGGCGCCGCCGGATTCCTCGTCAAGGACATCGTGCCGGAGGACTTCCTGCACGCCGTACGGGTCGCGGCGCGCGGCGACGCCCTGCTCGCTCCCTCGATCACCCGCAAGCTGATCGACAGGTACGTCACGCAGCCGCTTCCGGGGGGCGCGGTCACGGGCCTCGACCAGCTGACCCAGCGTGAACGCGAGGCCGTCGTCCTGGTCGCGCGGGGCCTGTCCAACGACCGGATCGCCGATCACATGGTGATCAGCCCCATGACCGCCAAGACCCACGTCAACCGGGCGATGGCCAAGCTCGACGTCCGTGACCGGGCCCAACTCGTCGTCCTCGCCTACGAGTCCGGCCTTGTGACCCCGCGCGAGACCGCCTGACCCGGCGGCCGCGGGGTCAGGCGGGGTGGTGAGGAGTGCCTCAGCCCTGGCCGTTGCCCGCCGTGTTCGCCAGCGCCGTCGAGAGTTCGCGGGCGACCTGCTGGAGGATCGGGACGATCTTCTCCGTGGCCGCCTCGGTCACCCGGCCCGCCGGGCCCGAGATGGAGATCGCCGCGGCGGTGGGCGAGTTGGGCACCGACACCGCGAGGCAGCGGACTCCTATCTCCTGCTCGTTGTCGTCGACCGCGTACCCCGTCTCGCGGACCGCGACGAGCGCGTCGAGGAAGCCGTCCGGCGTGGTGATCGTCTTCTCGGTCGCGGCGGGCATGCCGGTACGGGCCAGCAGCGCGCGGATCTCCTCCGCCGGGGTGTGCGCGAGGAGCGCCTTGCCGACACCCGTCGAGTGCGGCAGCACCCGTCGGCCGACCTCGGTGAACATGCGCATCGAGTGCTTGGACGGCACCTGCGCCACGTACACGATCTCGTCGCCGTCGAGCAGCGCCATGTTCGCGGTCTCGCCGGTCTCCTCGACGAGCCGCGCGAGGTACGGGCGGGCCCAGGTGCCGAGGAGGCGGGAGGCGGACTCGCCGAGCCGGATGAGCCGGGGGCCGAGCGCGTACCGCCGGTTGGGCTGCTGGCGCACGTAGCCGCAGGCGACCAGGGTGCGCATCAGGCGGTGGATGGTGGGGAGCGGGAGTCCGCTGCTGGCGGAGAGCTCGCTCAGCCCGACCTCGCCCCCGGCGTCGGCCATCCGCTCCAGGAGGTCGAAGGCACGCTCAAGGGACTGGACGCCCCCGCTCGCGGCGGGTTTGGCGGCGTCGGTGGTGCTGGCGCTGGACGTCGGCACGTCAACGGTCCTTTCGAGGCAGGCGGGCAAGGCAGCAGCCTACCGGGCCACCGGCCGGGGCGCCTGGCCCCGGTGCTGGTGTACGGGCCGGTCAGGGGGTGTTTGTCCGGTGTCGGGGAGGGCTCGGCGGGGTCCGGCTCTGCCCCGCATGTGTGGAGCTACGTTCTACTGTACGGAATTCTGATTCCACTTTGTGGAAACATCCAAGACGGGTTCGTCAGTGGACGATGCTGGAAGTGTGCCCTTGACGACATGTCGCCCGGAAGTGAAGACTCCTTTTCAACAGTTCGTTGAATTTCTCAGTTTTTCTCTGCGAGTCACTTGAAGAGAGGGGTACGGGTGGACGTCAACCTGGTCCTGCGCTCGACGCGTGTCATCACCCCCGAGGGGACACACCCGGCGTCGATCGCCGTCTCCGGAGGGACGATCGCGGCCGTGCTGCCGTACGACGCCGAGGTACCCGCCGGCGCCCGGCTCGAGGACGTCGGCGACGACGTCGTCCTGCCCGGACTCGTCGACACCCACGTGCACGTGAACGACCCCGGCCGCACCGAATGGGAGGGCTTCTGGACCGCCACCCGCGCGGCCGCCGCCGGTGGCATCACCACCCTGCTCGACATGCCCCTCAACTCGCTGCCGCCGACCACCACCGTGGAGAACCTGCGGACCAAGCAGGAGGTCGCCCGCGCCAAGGCCCACATCGACGTCGGCTTCTGGGGCGGCGCCCTGCCCGACAACGTCAAGGACCTGCGGCCGCTCCACGACGCCGGTGTCTTCGGCTTCAAGTGCTTCCTGTCGCCGTCCGGCGTGGACGAGTTCCCCGAGCTGGACCAGGAGCAGCTGGCGACCTCGCTCGCCGAGATCTCCGGCTTCGACGGCCTGATGATCGTGCACGCCGAGGACCCGCACCACCTCGCCGCCGCGCCTCAGCGCCCGGGCGGCGCGTACGCCGACTTCCTCGCCTCCCGCCCCCGGGACGCCGAGAACACGGCGATCGAGAACCTGGTCAACCAGGCCCGCAGGCTGAACGCCCGCGTCCACGTCCTGCACCTCTCCTCCTCCGACGCGCTGCCGCTGATCGCCGCCGCGAAGGCCGAGGGGGTCAAGATCACCGTCGAGTCCTGCCCGCACTTCCTCACGCTCACCGCCGAGGAGATCCCGGACGGCGCCACCGAGTTCAAGTGCTGCCCGCCCATCCGCGAGGCCGCCAACCAGGACGCGCTCTGGCAGGGACTCGCGGACGGCACGATCGACTGCATCGTCTCCGACCACTCGCCGTCCACCGCCGACCTCAAGACCCCCGACTTCGCGTCCGCCTGGGGCGGCATCTCCTCCCTCCAGCTCGGCCTCCCCGCCATCTGGACCGAGGCCCGCCGCCGCGGCCACACCCTGGAGGACGTCGTCCGCTGGATGTCCGAGGGCCCGGCCCGGCTCGCCGGACTCACCCGCAAGGGCGCCATCGAGGCCGGCCGCGACGCCGACTTCGCCGTCCTCGCCCCCGACGCCACCTTCACCGTCGACCCGGCGGAGCTCCAGCACCGCAACCGGATCACCGCCTACGCGGGCAAGACCCTCAGCGGCGTCGTCACCTCCACCTGGCTGCGCGGAGAGCGGATCGTCGACCACGGCACCCTCGCCGAGCCCTCCGGCCGCCTCCTCGAAAGGAGCAACTGACGTGTCCGTCATACCCAGCTTCACCGGTGACGCGAGCCCCTACGGTGGCGGCGACCCCTACGCCGACTACCGGACGGCCGACTTCGCCTTCACCCGGTACGCGGACCTCGCCGACCGGCGCCTCGGCGCCGGTGTCATCGCCGCCAACGACGAGTTCTTCGCGGAGCGCGAGAACCTGCTCAAGCCCGACGCCGCCGAGTTCGACCCCGAGCACTTCGGCCACAAGGGCAAGATCATGGACGGCTGGGAGACCCGCCGCCGCCGCGGCGTCTCCGCCCAGCAGCCGCACCCCACCGAGGACGACCACGACTGGGCCCTCGTACGGCTCGGCGCGCCCGGTGTCGTCCGCGGCATCGTCCTCGACACCGCCCACTTCCGCGGCAACTACCCGCAGGCCGTCTCCGTCGAGGCCACCTCCGTCGCCGGCTCGCCCTCGCCCGAGGAACTCCTCGCCGACGACGTGAAGTGGACGACGCTCGTCCCGCGCACCGCCGTCGGCGGCCACGCCGCCAACGGCTTCGCCGTCGACATCGAGCAGCGCTTCACCCACCTGCGCGTCAACCAGCACCCCGACGGCGGCATCGCCCGCCTCCGCGTGTACGGCGAGGTCGCCCCGGACCCGGCATGGCTCGGCGTCCTCGGCACCTTCGACCTCGCGGCCCTGGAGAACGGCGGCCAGGTCGAGGACGCCTCCGACCGCTTCTACTCCCCGGCCACCAACACCATCCAGCCGGGCCGCTCCCGCAAGATGGACGACGGCTGGGAGACCCGCCGCCGCCGCGACAAGGGCAACGACTGGATCCGCTACCAGCTCGCCGCCGAGTCCGAGATCCGCGCCGTCGAGATCGACACCGCGTACCTCAAGGGCAACAGCGCCGGCTGGGCCGCCCTCTCCGTCGCCGCCGAGGGCTCCGAGGAGTGGACCGAGATCCTGCCCCGGACCCGCCTCCAGCCCGACACCAACCACCGCTTCGTGCTCGACACCCCCGCGGTCGGCTCCCGCGTCCGGGTCGACATCTACCCCGACGGCGGCATCTCCCGCCTCCGCCTCTTCGGCTCCCTCACGGAAGCCGGTACGGCACGCCTGACCGCCCGCCACCAGGAACTCGGCGGCTGACCCCCTGAACTGGGCGGGCACGACACCCCGCCCGGCCCCGCGAGGGCGCACCGGCCAGACAGCACCGGTGCGCCCTCCCCCCTTTTTTTAGGGCTCGGTTCGCCTCCGGGGCGCTGGAGCCGGGCTCACGGTCCCGACCGTGCTCGCCTCCTTCGTTCCTCAGGAGGCTCCGCGCGCTCGGGGCCGTTCCCCCGGCGCGCCCCTTCGGCTCACTCGCCGGTTCTGGGGGTGGCGGGAGGGCCGAGGCACAACGGCGGGCGCCCGGCGCCCGCCCCGGGTCACGCCGCGTGGCCGCCGTCCACCGCGAACTCGGCGCCCGTCACGTACCGGCCCCCCGGGCCCGCCAGGAAGGCGACCATCGCGGCCACCTCGTCCGGGGTGCCGAAGCGGCCGAGCGCCGTCATGGCCGCCTGGCCCTCCGCGTACGGGCCGTCCGCCGGGTTCATGTCGGTGTCGATGGGGCCGGGGTGCACGATGTTGGCCGTGATGCCACGCCCGCCCAGCTCCCGGGCGAGCGACTTCGTCAGGCCGATCAGCGCCGACTTGCTCGTCGCGTACAGCGTGCCGCCAGGCCCCGGCACCCGCTGCGTCATGCAGGTGCCGATCGTGACGATCCGGCCGCCCTCCGGCAGCCGCGCGGCCGCCGCCTGCGAGGCGAGGAACGCCGCACGGACGTTCACCGCGAGGACCCGGTCCACGTCCGCCAGGGTCAGCGACTCCAGCGGGCCGAGGACCCCGGCGCCCACGCTGTTCACGAGGACGTCGAGCCGGCCCAGGGCGTCCGCCGCCCACTCCACCGCGCCCGCCGCGTCCCCGGCGTCGGCCGCGTCGGCCCGCAGGGGGAGCGCCCTGCGTCCGGCCGCCTCGATCCGCGCGGCGACCGCCTTGGCCCGTACCTCGTCCTGGACGTAGGTGAAGGCCACGTCGGCGCCCTCCTGGGCGAGGCGGACGGCCGTCGCCGCGCCGATTCCCCTGCTGCCGCCCGTCACCAGAACCGCCGTGCCGTTCATCGTGGACATCCCGAACCTCCGTGAGAAAGACCTAAGTGGTTGCGGGTTCAATGAAAGCCGTCCGTGCGTCCGGACGCTGGCGGGAATCGGACCCCGACCCGGACCCGCCCCGAACGCCGATGACTTTCGCCGAGCTGTGCCGTCTGCACTGGTGAGACACGATGGACCGGAGACGAAAGGGCACCACCATGGCCACGCTCAGCCTCACCCAGTTCCTCACCCTCGACGGCGTCCACCAGGCCCCCGGCGGCCCGGACGAGGACCCCAGCGGCGGCTTCGAGCACGGCGGCTGGTCCGTGCCGTACGGCGACGAGGACTTCGGCCGGTTCGTCGAGGAGGTCTTCGCCCGGCCGACGGCCTTCCTCCTCGGCCGCCGTACGTACGAGATCTTCGCCGGCTACTGGCCGAAGCAGACGGACCCCGCCGACCCGATCGCGAGCAAGCTCAACGCGCTCCCCAAGTACGTCGCCACCACCACCCTCGACTCCGCCGACTGGTCCGGAACCACCCTGCTCCGCGGAGACGTCGTCAAGGAGGTCGCCGCCCTCAAGGAGCGCACCGGCGGCGAGATCCAGATGCACGGCAGCGCCGGTCTCGCCCGGACGCTCCTCGACCACGACCTGATCGACACCCTGCACCTGCTCGTCTTCCCCGTGCTCCTCGGCACCGGCCGCCGTCTCTTCTCCGACGGCGTCCACCCCGCCGCCTTCCGGCACACCGCCGCGCGGACCACCGGCTCGGGCATCGCCATCCACACGTACGAACTGGCGGGCCGCCCCACGTACGGCAGCTACTGACACGGCCGCCGCCTCCAGAAAGGTGTAGCCACCACAGGCCGGGCCGGGTACGGTGAGCGCTCCGCGTGCGAGCCGTTGAAGTCTCCACCCCACCTTGAGAGTTGGAGAACCGGCCCGCCATGTCTGCCACGTCCCCCGTCGCCGCGCCCGTTTCCCTCGGCGCCCCCCGCCGCGCCTGGCTCACCGATCTGCCCGTCCTGCTCGTCGCCGTCGTCTGGGGCGCCAGCTATCTCGCGGCCAAGGGCATCACCACCACCCACACCGTCATCGCGGTCCTCGTGCTGCGGTTCGCGGTGGTGCTGCCCGTCCTCGTCGTCGCCGGCTGGGCCAGGCTGCGGGCCCTGAGCGCGGCCCAGTGGCGCGGCGCCGCGACCCTCGGGCTGATCCTCGGCGGGATCTTCCTCCTGGAGACCTACGGCGTCGTCCACACCTCCGCCACCAACGCCGGTCTGATCATCAGCCTCACCATGATCCTCACCCCGCTCGCCGAGGCCGCCCTCACCCGGGTGGCCCCGCCCCGTGCCTTCCTCGCCGCCGCCGCGCTCTCCGTCACCGGCGTCGTCCTCCTCACCCAGGGCGGCGGGTTCACCGCCCCCTCCCTCGGCGACCTGCTCATGCTGCTCGCCGCCGTCGCCCGTACCGTCCACGTCCTGGCCATGTCCCGGACCAAGGCGGTCCAGGACGCCGACTCGCTCTCCCTCACCACCGTCCAGCTCGGCGCCGCCGTCGCCGTCTTCGCCGTCATCGCGGCCTTCCCCGGCACGGGTGCCTCGCCCTGGGCGGTGGCCCTCGACTTCGGCCCCCGCGAGTGGGCAGGGCTGATCTTCCTCTCCGTCTTCTGCACGCTCTTCGCCTTCTTCGTGCAGATGTGGGCGGTCCGCCGCACCTCCCCGTCCCGGGTCAGCCTCCTCCTCGGCACGGAACCGCTCTGGGCCGCCGCCGTCGGCATCGCCCTCGCCGGAGACCGCCCCGGCGTCCTCGGTCTCGCGGGCGCGGTCCTCGTCCTCGCGGGCACCAGCTGGGGCCGCAAGGCCGCCGCCCACGACGGCGGCTAGGTACTCCGACCGCGCCTCGACACCGCGAGCACCCGGCGAGGCCGGGACCGGCCGGTCAGGACTTCACCACCCGGCTCGCCATGGTCGCGAGGGCTATGCCGAGGGCCGCGATCACGATGTTCGCGAACAGCTCCCGTCCCTCCAGGAACCCCACGTTCTCCGTGAGGAACCGCGTCAGACCCACGAATCTGAACCAGCCGTCCGTCAGCTCGCGGATCACTCCGCAGACGCCCGCCACACAGAGCAGGGCCCCGAGGCCCTCCAGAAAACCTTTCATGATCCGATCATGGCGGGCAGCGGCGACCGGACGCGTCCGCCGCTCGTCTACGGCGGCCGATACGAAAGTATCGACCCGCGCGACTCCGGTAGCCCGACCGCCCGCACGACCGCTCGACCGCCCCCGGCCTGCGTACATTGCGGATATGACTCGCACGGACCGGCAGCGCTGGCTGCTCCCCTCCCACCTGGTCGAACCGGGCGGGGACGGAGCGGCCCGGCCCCGCCGTACCGTCCGCGACTGGATCGTGGACACCTCGCTCTTCCTCCTCGCCGCCCTCGTCGGCCTGCTCGCGGTGGAGACCAGCGCCAAATACACCAGCGAGGCCGTCACCCTCACCGACCAGGTGATCGGCGCCGCCGCCTGCTGCGCCCTCTGGCTGCGCCGCCGCCGGCCCATGGGGCTCGCGGTCGCGCTCGCCCTCGTGAGCAGCGTGGTCCCCGTCGCCGGCGGCGCCCTCCTGGCAAGCCTCTTCAGCCTCGCCGTACGCCGGCCCTTCCGTGAGATCTCCTGGGTCGCGGCCCTCGCCGTCGTCGGCTCGGCCGTGTCGGTCTTCGTCCGCCCCGACCCCGAGACCTCGACCGGGCTCAACCTCGCCCTCAGCCTGGTCCTCGTCCTCCTCGTCACCGCCTGGGGCATGCTCGTCCGCTCCCGCCGCCAGCTCGTCGAGGCCCTCAGGGAACGCGCCCGCCGCGCCGAGGCGGAGGCCGAACTCCGCGTCGCCCAGGCCCAGCGGCTCGCCCGCGAGTCCATCGCCCGCGAGATGCACGACGTCCTCGCCCACCGGCTCACCCTGCTCAGCGTGCACGCCGGAGCCCTGGAGTTCCGGCCCGACGCCCCTCCCGAGCAGGTGGCCCGCGCCGCAGGAGTCATCCGCGACAGCGCCCACGAAGCCCTCCAGGACCTCCGCGAGATCATCGGAGTCCTGCGCGCACCCGACGAGAACGGCGACGGCGGCAACCGGCCGCAGCCCACCCTCGCCACCCTCGGCGCGCTGATCGACGAATCCCGCGAGGCCGGGGCGGAGGTCGTCCTCGACACCACCGTCGACGACCCGGCGACCGTGCCCGCCGCCACCGGCCGCACCGTCTACCGCATCGCCCAGGAGGGCCTCACCAACGCCCGGAAGCACGCCCCCGGCACGCCGGTCACCGTCACCGTGCGCGGCCGCCCCGGCGAGGGCCTCACCGTCGGCGTCCACAACCCCGCCCCCGCCGGACCTGTCCCGCACGTACCCGGCTCAGGCCAGGGCCTCATCGGCCTCACCGAACGCGCCGCCCTCGCCGGCGGCCGGCTGGACCACGGGCCCGGCCCCGACGGCGGATTCACCCTGCACGCCTGGCTACCGTGGCCCCCATGACCATCCGGCTGCTCATCGTCGACGACGACCCCCTGGTCCGTGCGGGCCTCACCCTCATGCTCGGCGGCGCCGAGGACCTGGAGATCGTGGGGGAGGGCGCCGACGGCAGCGAGGTCCCCGAACTCGTCGCCCGCCACGCCCCCGACGTCGTCCTCATGGACATCCGCATGCCCCAGGTGGACGGCCTCACCGCCACCGCACGCCTCCGCGCCCGGCCCGGCGCCCCCGAGGTCGTCGTCCTCACCACCTTCCACGCCGACGAGCAGGTGCTGAGCGCCCTGCGGGCCGGCGCCGCGGGCTTCGTCCTCAAGGACACCCCGCCCGCCGAGATCGTCGCCGCCGTCCGCCGGGTCGCCACCGGGGACCCCGTACTCTCCCCGGCCGTCACCCGCCAGCTCATGACCCATGTCGCGGGGCAGCCCGAACAGCCCAGGCGCGCCGCGGCCGCCGACCGGCTCACCGCACTCGCCGCCCGCGAACGGGAGGTGGCCGTCGCCGTCGGCCGCGGCCGCTCCAACGCCGAGATCGCGGCCCAGCTGTACATGGGCGTCCCGACGGTCAAGACCCACGTCAGCCGCGTCCTCGCCAAACTCGGCCTGAACAACCGCGTCCAGATCGCCCTCCTCGTCCATGACGCGGGCCTCCTCGACGAGGACGACCCGGCCTGAACCATCCGGTGCGCCCGAGGCCCCTCGGCTAGGCTGCGGGGATGTCCGTCATCGAACTGGGGGAGTACGGCGAGGACTTCACCGTCGACCCGTACCCCTTCTACGCGAAACTCCGAGCGGCCGGCCCCGTCCACCCGGTACGACTCCCCGACGGTTACGAGTTCTGGCTGGTCGTCGGCCACGAGGAGGGGCGCGCGGCGCTCGCCGACCCCCGGCTCGCCAAGTCCCCCTCCGTGATCGGCGTACGGCCGCCGGAGGAGGACATCATCGGCGTCCACCTCCTCGCGGCGGACGCCCCCGACCACACCCGGCTCCGGCAGCTCGTCACGCGCGAGTTCACCGCCCGCCGGGTGGAGAGCCTGCGCCCGCGCGTCGAGCGGCTCACCGCCGAGCTCGTCGACGCGATGGAACCGGCAGGCCGCGCCGACCTCGTCGACGCCTACGCGTACCCGCTGCCGATCACCGTCATCTGCGAACTCCTCGGGGTGCCCGCCGCCGACCGCGACACCTTCCGGCGCTGGTCGACCGAGCTCGTCACGCCCAGCGACGAGACGGCCCTCACCCAGGCCATGGAGAGCTTCGCCGGCTACCTCGACGAGCTCATCGAGGACAAGCGGGCCGCGGGCCCCGCCGACGACCTGCTCTCCGGTCTGATCGCCGCCCGCGCCGAGGACGGCGACCGGCTCTCCGGGCCCGAACTCCGGGCCATGGCCTACCTGCTGCTCATCGCAGGCCACGAGACCACCGTCAACCTCATCGCCAACACCGTCCGCAACCTCCTCACCCACCCCGAGGAACTCGCCGCCCTGCGCGCCGACCCCGGACTCCTCGACGGGACGATCGAGGAGTCCCTGCGGTACGACGGGCCCGTGGAGACCAGCACCTTCCGCTTCACCCGGGAGCCCGTCTCCCTCGGCGGCGCCGACATCCCGGCGGGGGCGAGCGTCCTCGTGGCCATCGGGGCGCTCGACCGCGACCCGGCCCGCTTCCCCGACCCCGACCGCTTCGCCATCCGCCGGGACACCCGCGGCCACCTCGCCTTCGGCCACGGCATCCACTACTGCCTGGGCGCCCCGCTCGCCCGCCTGGAGGGCCGGATCGCGCTCCGGACGCTGCTCGACCGCTTCCCCCGCCTGGAACTCGACCCCGAGGGCCCGCCGTGGGAGTGGCTCCCGGGCCTCCTCATGCGAGGCGTCCGCCACCTCCCGGTCCGCTGGTAAGGCGCCCGGCCCGCCCCGCCCGGTCGCCCGCGCCCACCCCTCAAACCGACCCGCTCTCCCTCACCCGTACCGGCCGCCGCTCCCGGCGCGAGCGCTCGCACGCCTCCGCGATCCGCAGCGCCTCAAGGGCCTCACGCCCGTCGCACGGGTTGGGGGCCTCGCCGCGTACGAGCCGGACGAAGGCGTCGAGCTCGGCCTCATACGCGGGGGCGAACCGTTCGAGGAACCCCGGCCAGGGCTTTCCCGGCGCGGCCGGCCCCCGTGGCTCCACCGAGGTGAGCGGGGTGCGGTCGTCCAGGCCCACCGCGATCTGGTCCCGGTCGCCCGCCAGCTCCATGCGGACGTCGTACCCGGCGCCGTTGCGGCGGGTCGCGGTCGCCGTCACCAGCGTCCCGTCGTCCAGGGTGAGGAGCGCGGCGGCCGTGGACACGTCCCCCGCCTCCCGGAACATCGCGGGCCCCGCGTCCGAGCCCGTCGCGTACACCTCCACGACCTCCCGGCCGGTCACCCAGCGGACGATGTCGAAGTCGTGCACCAGACAGTCCCGGAAGAGGCCGCCGGAGAGCGGCAGATACGCGGCGGGCGGCGGCTCCGGGTCGGAGGTCGCCGCCCGTACGGTGTGCAGCCGGCCGAGCCGCCCCGACCGTACGGCCTCCCGCGCCGCCCGGTACCCGGCGTCGAAGCGGCGCATGAACCCCAGCTGGAGCTCGGTCCCCGCCTCCGCCACCGCCGCGAGCGCGGTCCTCGTCCCCGGCACGTCGAGGGCGATCGGCTTCTCGCAGAAGGTCGGGATCCCGGCGCCCGCCGCGCGGGCGATCAGCTCCGCGTGCGCGGCCGTCGCCGAGGCGATCACCACGGCGTCCAGGGCGTGCGCGAACAGCGCCGTCACGTCCGGCGCGGCCTCCGCCCCGAGAGCCCCCGCCGCCCCGAGGGCCCCGGCGACCCCGGCGGCCCGGCCGGCGTCCACGTCCGCGAGGACCAGCGACTCGACCTCCGGGTGGCGGGCCAGCACCCCCGCGTGGAAGCTCCCGATCCGTCCCGTACCGATGAGTCCGATGCGCATGGCCCCACCGTGGAGGCGCACGTCCCCGGTGTCAAGGATTTGTCAGGACAACCGGACGTCACGACTTCCCGTCATCAGCGCACCGGGCTACGCTCGCCCCGTGTCCAAGCAGTCCGGCTCCCCCCTGCCCCCGCTCGCCGTGGACCGCAGCAGCCCGGTCCCGCTCTACTTCCAGCTGGCCGGGCAGCTGGAGGACGCCGTGGCGAACGGGACGCTGACCCCGGGCACCCTCCTCGGCAACGAGATCGACCTCGCCACCCGCCTCGGCCTCTCCCGTCCCACCGTCCGCCAGGCCATCCAGACCCTCGTCGACAAGGGCCTCCTCGTCCGCCGCCGGGGCATCGGCACCCAGGTCGTGCACAGCACGGTCCGGCGCCCGCTCGAACTCAGCAGCCTGTACGACGATCTCGACGCCGCGGGGCAACTCCCCGCCACCCGCGTCCTCGTCCACCGCGTCGAACCCGCCACCGCCCCGGTCGCGGCCGCCCTCCGTGTACCCGAGGGCAGCGAGGTCCTCTACCTCGAACGGCTCCGTACCGCGCACGGCGAGCCCATGGCGTACCTCCGCAACCACCTCCCGGCCGGGCTCGTCGAAGCGGACACCGAGCGACTGGAGACCACCGGTCTCTACCGGATGCTCCGCGCCGCCGCGCTCACCCTGCACAGCGCCCGGCAGACCGTCGGCGCCCGCGCCGCGACCGCCGAGGAGGCGGCGCTGCTCGACGAGAGGGAGGGCGCGCCGCTGCTGACGATGGAGCGCGTCACCTTCGACGACACCGGCCGGGCCGTCGAGTACGGCTCCCACCTCTACCGGGCCGCCCGCTACACCTTCGAGTTCCAGCTGATGGTCCGTCCATAGCCCGGGGGCGGTGGGCGAGAAGGCCACAGACGGCCCCCCTGACGAGCGCCACGACCCGCATGACCGATACTGCAATGCACGCAGAAGGACACAAAGGAGGGCACGGCCTCGTGACCAGGCTTCGGACAGGAGGGGTACGCGCCGCAATCGGCGCCGTGCTCGCGCTCGCGCTCACAGGAGCGCTCGCCGGATGCAGCAGCACCGGCGGCAAGAGGGCGGAGGACGCCCGCAAGGCGGCGGAGGCCCAGGGCAGGGCGGCCGTCGACACCCCCCGCTGGACCTTCGCCATGGTGACCCACTCGGGTGACGGCGACACCTTCTGGGACATCGTCCAGAAGGGCGCCAAGCAGGCCGCCGCCAAGGACAACATCAACTTCCTCTACGCCCACAACGACGAGGCACAGCAGCAGGCGCAGCTGATCGACTCGTACGTCGCCAAGGGCGTCGACGGACTGATCGTGACCCTCGCCAAGCCCGACGCCATGAAGGCCGCCGTCGAGAAGGCCGTCAAGGCCGGCATCCCGGTGATCACCGTGAACTCCGGCGCCGAGCAGTCCAAGGCGTACGGCGCGCTCACCCACATCGGCCAGGACGAGACCGTCGCGGGCGAGGCCGTCGGCGAGGAGCTCGACAAGCGGGGCAGGAAGAAGGCACTCTGCGTCCTGCACGAGCAGGGCAACGTCGGCCACGAGCAGCGCTGCGCCGGGACGAAGAAGACCTTCGGCGGCGAACTGGTCAACCTCTATGTCGACGGCACCAACATGCCGGACGTCAAGGCCTCCATCGAGGCGAAGCTCCAGTCCGACCAGGACATCGACGCCGTCGTCACCCTCGGCGCCCCTTTCGCCGACACCGCCGTCCAGGCCGCCAAGAGCGCCGGCAGCAAGGCCGAGGTCGACACTTTCGACCTCAACGCCAAGGTCGCCACCGCCCTCAAGGCCGGCACCCTCGGCTTCGCCGTCGACCAGCAGCCCTACCTCCAGGGCTACGAGGCCGTCGACCTGCTCTGGCTGTACCGCTACAACGCCGACGTCCTCGGCGGCGGGAAGCCGGTCCTCACCGGCCCCCAGATCATCACCGAGGACGACGCCGCGAAGCTCGTCGAGTACGCGGAGCGGGGCACCCGATGAGTTCCACCGCCCCACCGGCCGACGGCGTCGACCACGTCGACGAACGGCTGCTCCGCACCTCGCCGCTGAAGAAGCTCCTCGCCCGCCCCGAGCTCGGCTCGGTCGTCGGCGCCATCGCCGTCTTCGTCTTCTTCTCGGTGGTCGCCGACAGCTTCCTGAAGGCCTCCAGCCTCGGGACCGTGCTCTACGCGGCCTCCACCATCGGCATCATGGCCGTCCCCGTCGCGCTCCTCATGATCGGCGGCGAGTTCGACCTGTCCGCCGGTGTGCTCGTCACCAGCTCGGCGCTGATCTCCTCGATGTTCAGCTACCAGATGACGGCGAACGTCTGGGTCGGTGTCGGCGTCTCGCTGCTCGTCACGCTGGCCGTCGGCGCCTTCAACGGCTTCATGCTGACCCGTACGAAACTGCCCAGCTTCATCATCACGCTCGGCACCTTCCTCATGCTGACCGGCCTGAACCTGGGCCTCACCAAGCTGATCAGCGGCACTGTCTCCACCAAGACCATCGCCGACATGGAGGGCTTCTCATCCGCCCGGAAGCTGTTCGCCTCGCAGCTGACCGTCGGCGGCGTCGAGTTCAAGGTCACCATCCTGTGGTGGCTCGGCCTCGTCGCGCTCGCCACCTGGATCCTGCTCCGCACCCGCTTCGGCAACTGGATCTTCGCGGTCGGCGGCGGCGCCGACGCGGCCCGCGCGGTCGGCGTCCCCGTCTTCCGGACGAAGATCGGCCTCTACCTGGGCGTGGCCTTCTGCGCCTGGGTCTCCGGCCAGCACCTGCTGTTCTCCTTCGACGTCGTCCAGTCCGGCGAAGGCGTCGGCAACGAGCTCATCTACATCATCGCGGCCGTCATCGGCGGCTGCCTGATCACCGGCGGATACGGCTCCGCCATCGGCTCGGCCGTCGGCGCCCTCATCTTCGGCATGACCAGCAAGGGCATCGTGTACGCCGAGTGGAACCCGGACTGGTTCAAGTTCTTCCTGGGAGCGATGCTCCTCCTGGCGACCCTGCTCAACGCCTGGATCCGCAAGCGCGTGGAGGCCACCAAGTGACGACGGCCATGACGACCGAGTCCGCTCCCCTCGTCGAGCTCGACGACGTCAGCAAGTACTACGGCAACATCCGCGCCCTCGAAGGCGTCTCCCTGGAGGTCCGCTCCGGCGAGATCACCTGCGTCCTCGGCGACAACGGCGCCGGCAAGTCCACCCTCATCAAGATCGTCGCGGGCCTTCACCGGCACGACGCCGGCGTCTTCCGTATCGAGGGCGAGGACGTCTCCCTCGCCAACCCGCGCGACGCCCTCGACCGGGGCATCGCCACCGTCTACCAGGACCTCGCCGTCGTCCCCCTCATGCCGGTCTGGCGGAACTTCTTCCTCGGCTCCGAGCCCACCAAGGGCTCCGGCCCCTTCAAGCGGCTCGACGTCGGCCTGATGCGGTCCACCACCCGCGAGGCCCTGCTCCGCATGGGCATCGACCTGCGCGACGTCGATCAGCCGATCGGCACCCTCTCCGGCGGCGAGCGCCAGTGCGTGGCCATCGCCCGCGCCGTCCACTTCGGCGCCAAGGTCCTCGTCCTCGACGAGCCGACCGCCGCCCTCGGCGTCAAGCAGTCCGGAGTCGTCCTCAAGTACGTCGCCGCCGCCCGCGACCAGGGTCTCGGCGTGGTCCTCATCACGCACAACCCGCACCATGCCTACCTCGTCGGCGACCGCTTCGTCCTCCTGAAGCGCGGTGTGATGGCAGGCAGCCACACCAAGGGCTCCGTCACGCTCGACGAGTTGACCCGGCAGATGGCCGGCGGCACCGAGCTGGACGACCTCCGCCACGAACTGGAGCGGCCCTCCGCGACGTGACCGCGCCCTCCCCGATGTAACGGCCCCCTCACCCCCCACCTGGCAGAATCGGAGCCGATGAGTACCTACCGTGACCTCGCGCACCGGGGCTCCGCCCGCGGCACCGTGCTGCGGACCGTCGGCACCCGGGAGCGGCGCTCCCACCTGACGGCGCCCCGGGTGCCGACCGTCGGCATCGACATCGGCGGTACGAAGGTGATGGCCGGTGTCGTCGACGCCGACGGCAACATCCTGGAGAAGATCCGCACGGAGACCCCGGACAAGTCCAAGAGCCCCAAGGTCGTCGAGGACACCATCGTCGAACTGGTCCTCGACCTCTCCGACCGGCACGACGTGCACGCCGTCGGCATCGGCGCGGCCGGCTGGGTCGACGCCGAGCGCGCCACGGTGCTCTTCGCCCCGCACCTCGCCTGGCGCAACGAGCCCCTCCGCGACGCCCTCCAGGGCCGCCTCGCCGTCCCCGTCATGGTCGACAACGACGCCAACACCGCCGCCTGGGCCGAGTGGCGCTTCGGCGCCGGCCGCGACGAGGACCACCTCGTCATGATCACCCTCGGCACCGGCATCGGCGGCGCCATCCTGGAGGGCGGCCAGGTCAAGCGCGGCAAGTACGGCGTCGCCGGCGAGTTCGGCCATATGCAGGTCGTCCCCGGCGGACACCGCTGCCCCTGCGGCAACCGCGGCTGCTGGGAGCAGTACAGCTCCGGGAACGCCCTGGTCCGCGAGGCCCGCGAGCTGGCCGCCGCCGACTCCCCGGTCGCGTACAGCATCATCGACCGTGTCAAGGGCAACATCCCCGAGATCACCGGACCGCTCATCACCGAGCTCGCCCGCGAGGGCGACGCCATGTGCGTCGAGCTGCTCCAGGACATCGGCCAGTGGCTCGGGGTCGGCATCGCCAACCTCGCCGCCGCCCTCGACCCCTCCTGCTTCGTCATCGGCGGCGGCGTCTCGGCCGCCGACGACCTGCTCATCGGCCCCGCGAGGGACTCCTTCCGCCGCCACCTCACCGGCCGCGGCTACCGCCCCGAGGCCCGTATCACCCGCGCCCAGCTCGGCCCCGAGGCCGGCATGGTCGGCGCCGCCGACCTCGCCCGGCTCGTCGCCCGCCGCTTCCGCCGCGCCAACCGGCGCCGGGTCGAGCGGTACGAACGGTACGAGCGCTACGCCCAGGCCCTGCGCCACGGGACCTCGGCCCTGGCCGCCCGTCCCCCCGAGGACCCGCCCTCATGACCGTGCCCCGCCAATCCCTCCCACCGCGCGACACCCGGGACAAGCTGCCCGAGGACCACCGGCACATGATCCGCCGCCGCTGGCTGACCGCCGTCATCATCGTGCTGCTCGTCGGCATCCCGGCCGGCTACCTCGTCGTCTCCGCCGGCCAGAGCCGGGACAGCGGCCGCGACAAGGAACGCGAGTCCTCCGCGGCCGGCCTCCAGGACAACTGGCCCTCGCTGATGAAGCGCCGGGTCTTCGAGGTCCCGGTCCCGGCCGGGTCCTGGGACGTCGCCTACTACGAGACCAGCAACTGGCGGACGAGCCGGCTGTACGTCCAGTTCACGACCACCGCCGGCGGCCTCGACGCCTACCTGGCCGAGTCCGGCACCGGCCGCGCCGCGCTCACACCCGGCCGGATCACCATCGGCGAGCGCGACGCCGACATCGTCGGCTGGAACTTCGTCGAGGGCGTGGACTGGGCGGGCACCACGGTGAAGCGCGAGGCACCGCGCCCGACCACCGACATCACCGTCGACCTCACGGACCCCGCCTTCCCGCGCGTCCACACGGTCTCGACGACCAGCCCCTGACCCCCCGAGGGGTCACACTCCCGCGCCCCGCGCCGGACGGTCGTCATTCCCGCAGGTGTTCCCCTCACGACGAGCGGTGCGTTGCCTTGACGGGCTCCTGGGCCCGCCTTCAAATGATCGGACGCTCCATCACCACCCCTGCTCCGATGGGTAGCCGCCGTGAGAAGACTGGCCTTCTGGGCATCCGCGATCGTGGCCCTGGCCCTCGCCGTACCGGCCACGACCGGGGCCGGGGCCGCCGCGCCGCCGGACCCCACCGCAGCGGCCGCCGCCGGGCAGTCCGCGTTCGGTGTCGGCCCGGCCAGAGCGGCGCTCGCCCGCCTGCTGCCCCGCCACGCCTCCCAGTTCACCCTCGTCCCGGTGAGCCGCCCCGCCTCCGGCGACTACTTCACCGTCTCCGGCCGCGCCGGTGCGCCACGGATCGAAGGCACCAGCCCCGCCGTCCTCCTCAGCGGCGTCAACTGGTACCTGAAGTACACCGCCAAGGTCGACATCGGATGGCCCGGCGACAGCACGGCGAAACTGCCCCGGATCCTCCCCGCCCCCTCCGGCACCGTCCGCAAGGACGCGTCCGTGCCCCACCGCTTCGCGCTCAACGACACCGACGACGGCTACTCCGGCGCCTACCGCGACTGGGCCGCGTTCGAGAAGCAGATCGACCTGCTCGCCCTGCACGGCGCGAACGAGGTCTTCGTCCAGATGGGCGCCGACGCCGTCTACCACCGGACGTTCCAGGAGTTCGGCTACTCCGAGGACCAGCTCCGCACCTGGATCCCCGGCCCCGCGCACCAGCCGTGGTGGCTGATGCAGAACATGTCGGACTTCGGCGGCCCCGTCTCCGAGCGGCTGCTCGACGACCGCGCGGCGCTGGGCCGCAGGATCGCGGACCGGCTGCGCCAGCTCGGCATGACCCCGGTACTGCCCGGCTACTTCGGCACCGTGCCCCCGTCCTTCACCGCGAGGAACCCCACAGGACCCGTCGTCCCGCAGGGCCGCTGGGTCGGCTTCGACCGGCCCGACTGGCTCGACCCGCGCAGCCCGGTGTACCGCGAGGTCGCCGCCTCCTTCTACCGCCACCAGCGGCAACTCCTCGGCGACTCCACGATGTACAAGATGGACCTGCTCCACGAGGGCGGACGGCCCGGGGACGTCCCCATGGGAGAGGCCGCCAAGGCCGTCATGAACGCCTTGCAGACCGCGCGCCCCGGCGCCGTCTGGACCCTGCTCGGCTGGCAGAAGAACCCCTCCACGCAGATCATCGACGCCGTCGACAAGAACAGGCTCCTCATCGTCGACGGCCTGTCGGACCGCTTCGACGGACTCGACCGGGAGACCACCTGGCACGGCGCGCCCTACGCCTTCGGCACGATCCCCAACTTCGGCGGTCACACCACCATCGGCGCCAACACCGCCGTCTGGGCCGACCGCTTCGACGCGTGGCGCTCCAAGCCGGGCAGCACCCTCAAGGGCATCGCCTACCTGCCGGAGGGCACGGGCCAGAACCCCGTCGCCTACGAGCTGTTCGCCGAACTGGCCTGGCGCACCGGCCCGCTGGACCACCGGGCATGGTTCGCCGAGTACGCCGAGCGGCGTTACGGAGGCGCCGACCCGCACGCCGCCAAGGCGTGGGAGCTGCTCCGCGGCGGCCCGTACAGCACCCCGTCCGGCGCCTGGAGCGAGCCCCAGGACAGCCTGTTCACCGCCCGCCCCCGGCTGACGGCGACCAAGGCGGCCAGCTGGGGGCCCGCGGGCATGCGTTATGACGCGGGCACGGTACGGCGGGCGCTGACGGAACTGCTGCGTGTCGCCCCCGGACTGCGGACCACCGACGCCTACCGCTTCGACCTGGTCGACGTCGCACGGCAGGCCCTCGCCAACCACAGCCGGACCCTGCTCCCGCGGATCAAGACCGCCTACGACGCCAAGGACCTTTCCCGGTTCCGGCAGCTGGCCACCGAATGGAAGGGCCATCTCACCCTCCTCGACGAACTCCTCGCCACGGACCGCCGGTTCCTCCTCGGGCCCTGGCTCGAGGACGCCAAGGCCTGGGGCGGCACCGAGCAGGAGCGGGCCGCGGCCGAGTTCGACGCCCGCTCCGTCCTCACCACCTGGGGCCACCGCTCCGGCAGCGACGCGGGCGGCCTCCACGACTACGCCAACCGGGAATGGTCCGGGCTCGTCTCCGACTTCTACGCCATGCGCTGGACGACGTACCTCGACTCCCTCGACACCGCCCTCGCCACCGGCCGGGCCCCGGCCGCCATCGACTGGTTCGCCGTCGAGAACGCCTGGAACCAGGAGCGTGACCCGTACCCCGTCCGGACCTCGGGCGACCCGGTGACCCTGGCCACCGCCGTACACGAAGCCCTGCCCGCCCCCCAGCCGACCCAAGCCGCCACCGACACGGCAGGCCCGCTCCACCAGTGGCGCCGCACCCCTGAGCGGGCGGCGCTGGACTAGGCGGGGACCGGGCGGCGCTCAGCCAAGAGGTCATCTCATTTGGTGAGTCTGCGATAGCAGATGAGGGTGCAGGCAATGCTGGTGTAGGCGAGGAAGTGGTCGGCCTCGCGTTCGTAGCGACGGTGGAGTCGTCGGCAGCCGGCGAGCCAGGCCATGGTGCGTTCGATGGTCCAGCGGTGGCGGCCCAGTCGCTGCGAGGATTCGACGCCCATACGGGCGATGCCGCGCTCGCAACCGGGCACAGCTGCGGCAGCCATCCGTAATCAGACGGCGACATGCCGACTTGCTGGACTCCGCACAGCGTCCTGTCGAAGATGCCGAAGGCGTGGGAAACGTCGAGGGGAGGGCCGTCCGCGACCGCCCTTTCCCAGCGCATCTCCACGGGCAAATACGGCTGGAAGCCGATGGCCAGGCCCTCATCGGGCAGGTTCGGGGCGGTGCGGGGGCTCACGTCATCGGCTCCATACGGGTCGCTCGGGCAACAGGTGCCACCCCATCTACGCCCGCCCACAGCCGCCTCGGGCCCCCGGCCGCCGAGGACGCCGTGGGGCGGGAGGATGCGGCGCACAACCAGGCTGCGCCTCCCGCCCCACGGACTGGGCGGCCCCGGGCAGTGCCGCCACGCCGGGCACCGGCCGCCTCCCGGCCGATTCCGCCTGCGGGGAGGGCGGGGGCAAGTCGCGGAGCCAGAAGGTGGGACCGCGGCCACCTGCAGGCCCCGGCACTGCTGTTCCCGCTCTGCGGACCGGCACCCCAAGTTGCCGTTGCAGGCCGCGGGAGCCGGGCGGCCGAGCCGATCACCGGCCGCGACCAGATGCGCAGCTTCGACCCTGCCAGGCCACTTCCGCGCCACATTCCTCGAAAGGCTCCTCGATGATCCGTGCTACGCGCCGCGCCGGTGTGCGGTCCGCCGCCAGTGACACCCCGTGGACCGCGTGCGGTGGTCGGGGCGAGTACCGCTCGCCCCGCCGGTTACGCGCAGTTATGGCCCTCCGGGATGGCGAAGCAGCGGGGCTGCCAGCTGGTCCAGTAGCCGTTGGAGTGGCGCACACGGGCCCAGTCGTTGCCGTCCGAGCCGGTGGCGATGATGTAGAGGAGCGAAGTGCTGTTCTCCTGCTCAGGGGTCGCGTAGATGCGGCTCTGGACCCACCCGCCCATGGACATCCAGCCGTTCCAGGATCCGTCGGACCTGGTCCAGTTCGTCCACACCGCGTGATCGGCACCGACGACGAACTCCTCCTTCGTCCCGTTGGCGAATCTCATGGTCGAGACGCCGTACTCACAGATGTATGTCTGCCCCTTGGTCGAGCAGTAGGTCGCCGCCTGTGCCGGCGACGCCGCGACCCCCACCCCCGCGAAAGCGGCCAAAGCCGCGACTGTCGCGAGGGCACTCTTGAATCCGCGCATGTCCATATTCCTTTGCCGAGTGGCGTGGTCATGTCGGGGAGCGGGAAGAACCAACCCCCCTGCCACCCGACGTGGATATCCTCGCCCTCTCCTCTAACGTCCCACTGGCGCTTCGCTTACGTCCTCGAGATGGAGGGCGGCCTGCCGCAAGCCAGCAAACCGCTTGTGCGATACAGAGCCGGCTACACCCTCGCCGTACTGGACCGCATCCTCAGCGAGGACCCATCACAGCCGGGACTCCTGAAGGCCCAAGACGACAAGGTCACAGACCCCACGGGCCGCATTCCGACGCCGCGAGGGCCCGTGACGGTCGAGTCTCTTCGATCCCCCCGGCCATCAAAGGCTTCCCATCACTGATGACGAAATCGTCGACAGAGCTGTGGCAGCTCAGACATTGGCGGGCAGCCCAGTCACCCTGATCACCTACGACACCGGACAGGCCATGCGAGGACGCGCAGCCGGCCTCAAGGTGTGCAAGCTCAGGCTCGAACTCGGGGAAGAGCCTCCCTCGAACCAGAAGTAGCCAACGCCTGTGGCACGCCGACAGCGTCCTCGTGAGCGGTCACTTTCTCCCCAGTCGGAATCGGTCAGCGATTCCTCCGAAGAGGGCTTCGGCAGCGTCGACGTGGGCGGCGTTGCGCTGGCCCCGCTCTGCCGGGTCGAGCCCAAAACCGTCCCAGGCCGAGCCGTACTGCTCATCCAGGCCCAGCATCACCGCAGGGGGCCGCTCCCGATAAGCGACGAACGATGGCACATTCCGCACCCCCTCAGACGTGTTGCAACTGGTGCACAGCAGGCCCCGCACGAGACCAGTCCGGTGACAGTGGTCGACCAGTAGCCGCTCAGGGTGCGCGCTGCACATCGCGCAGGCGCCAGCTTGCCAACGCCGGACCGCCTGCGTGGCAGAAAGGTGCACTGGCACCTCTTTGCCGGGGACCCTCCATGTGTGGCAAGACGGCACTCCCTGGCGATCGAAGGTCTCGGCTTCCGAGAAGGTCAGCCGGCCCCGCGTTACGCCTCCCAGCCACTCGCGCTCGACTGCTTCTCGACGGCGCATCTCCTTCATCGCCGACTCGTGGTCCTTGCTCATGAACGCTCCAGCTCGGCGCGCGATGCAGTGGTTAGCTGCTGTCGGCGTACTTGCCTATGTGCAGAGGTGCGTACGGATGAACGTGCAGAGCAAGTAGCCGCCCGCTGCGCTCATCGCCATGCGAGAGGATGGGGCGGTGGACCTTCGTTACTTCAATCAGACCGGCTGGACCGCGATCTTCAATGGCACCGAGACCGAGATCGACCGCATGGTGCGGGTGGAGGCATGGGACCCGGCAACTGGAACGGCGCTTGTAGTCGACCCGAAGCGAGGCGCCATGCGTCCCGTCACGGACTACGAGGACTTCTCCCACCTTGAGAAGGCCGACCAGGTCGTAGCCGCAGTTCCTGGTGGCGGGTGGCGGGCCCACTGGAAAGACGAGGGCCCGGGGAACACCCCGCTCACGGAACAGGTACTCGCGTGGCTGATCACCTCGCAGGGCCGGGCAACGGCCATCACGATGGACACTCACGGGCATGTTGACGATGCCGACAGTGCCGACGCCTTCATCCCGCCGGGCGAGGAGCTGGGCCAGGACTGAACTCCCGGATCAGGCGACTTCCGTCTCGCGCTCGATGGCTTTGAGGCGGTTCTTCAGCCGGTAGCTGGGGCCGTTGATGGCGACGACTTCGCAGTGGTGCAGGAGGCGGTCGAGGATGGTGGTGGCGAGGACTTCGTCGCCGAAGACCTGGCCCCACTCGCTGAAGGTCTTGTTCGAGGTCAGGATGATAGAGCCCTTTTCGTAGCGCTTGGAGATGACCTGGAAGACCAGGTTCGCCTCGGCGCGTTCGAGAGGCTGGTAGCCGACTTCATCGACCACGAGAACGCTCGGCCGCAGGTAGGAGCCCAGTTTGCTGGTCAGACGTCCGGCCGCCTCGGCTGCCTTGAGGTTGCGGACCATGTCGTCGAGGCTGGTGAAGTAGATCGAGTAGCCGGCCCGGCAGGCCGCGACCGCCAGCGCGATCGCGATGTGGGTCTTGCCGACGCCGGGCGGCCCCAGCAAGGCGGCATTGGCCTTCGCTTCGACGAAGGACAGGGTGGCCAGGTCTTTGATCTTGCGCGGGTCGAGCTCCGGCTGGAACGAGAAGTCGTACTCATCCAGTGTTTTGTGGTGCGGCAGCCGAGAGAGCCGCAGGCCCTGGCGGAAGCGGCGGTCGTCGCGGACGGCGAGTTCCTCGGAGAGGACCAGGTCGAGGAAGTCGAGGTAGCCCATCTTCCCCTCGTCCGCCCGCCGCGTGTACTCGTTGATGGATTCCGCCAGGTGGGGCAGGCCGAGCTTGGTCGCCGTGGTGCGGATGCGGTTGCCGGTCAGCTCGCTCAAGACGATTCCTTCGTCGCTCGGTTACTGGTGAAAGGGCGGGTCCCGGTCAGTTCGTCATAGACCGACAACGGCCGGCGGCCGACCTCGACGCGGGTCGCCGCAGCCCGGTTAAGGAGGGCTTGCAACGGTCCGCTCTCCTTGCCCGGGGGGCGATCGTGACGCGGCCGGGGCAATACATCACCGGTGGCGGTCCGACGTCCTTTGCCGGTGGGCAGGCCGTCCCAATGCTGTTCTTCGACGACACGGACCCCTCGGCCGACGGCCCGTGGATGCATGGCCAGCAGCGTCTCGCCGCTTGCGTCGGCAACGGTGGAATGCAGCATGACCTGCGACTTCGTGGCCCTGATCTCCACCAGTTGACGCGGTCGGACCTTGCGGGCCGGGACCGAGTAGAGGTTCCCGCCGAAGGCAACCAGGCAGTCCTTGCCGACCGGCCGCAGATGACGTTCGGCCACCAGATACGGAGTGGGTGGCAACGGCTTGAGAGCCGCGTGGTCACGAACTGCCCGCTCACCGATCACCTGCTGGTGAGTCCGGTGCGTCTGGGTTCGCCGTTTCGGCACCCATGCGGTGAACGCGGCGTCCATCTCCTCGACGCAGGAGAAGGCCCGGCCCGACAGAACGTGGTCGCGGACAATCAGGACCTGGCGTTCGACGCGGCCCTTGCCCTGGGGCCGGTAGGCAGCCAACACATCGATGTCGAAGTCGTAGTGACCGGCGAACCCGACCGCCTCCGGATGCAGTGGAACCGCCTCACCCGGAGCCACGTGACGGCGCACGACCGTCTTGGTTCGGTCGTAGACGATCGTCATCGGAACCCCGTTGAAGTGCGCGAATGCCCGCCGATGGCAGTCGAAAAACGTCTGCAGGTCCAGGCTGGTGGTGAAACAGCAAAACGGATCACGCGAGTACGACAGCACCATATGGAAGGAGTAGACCTTCGGGATGCCCATGTGGGCCAGGAGCTTGCCCTCATCGCCCCAGTCCACCTGAGCCTGAGCACCCGGGATCACCTCGAACCGGCGATGTATCCCCGCCAGCTCCCGCGGAGCGATCCCCAGTTCCTCCGCGATTCTCGGGCGGGCCTCCTGAACGTAGAGCTTGACCCGCTGGTAGTTCCCGGTGAACCCGTACTCCGTTACCAGCCGCTCGTGAATCACCGCAGCCTTCATCAGGATCTCCGCCCGCAGCATCGCGTCGATCAGCGGAGCGACCTCGTCAACCACCCGCTTACGCGGCTTACCCCTCGACACCCGGCGCGGAGGCGCAGACGAGTCAGCAGACAGGTACTTGCTGACCGTCCGCCAGTTCAGCCCAGTCTCCTTGGCAACCTCCGACAGGCTCATCGCCCCGGACTCCACCAAACCGCGAAAACGCCGGAGCTCGAGCCAGCGCTGCGGGTCCAAGACCATGGCCCACCCCTCTCTGCGACCTTCGACAACAGGCAGCAGCGTGCCGGGGGGCCGGCCCTCAGCGCATCAAGAACTCTGCACGTTCATCCGTACGCAGCTATGTGCGTTCACGTGTACGCCGACACCGCCGACATTGGGCGACTTACCAAACACCCCAGACGGGATAAAACGCTCTTTAAGAGGGCATCTCGAGTCCTCGTAGCGACTGGGCCGCCACCGCTGGGCCATCGAACGCACCATGGCCTGGCTCGCCGGCTGCCGACGACTCCACCGTCGCTACGAGTGCAAGGCCGACCACTTCCTCGCCTTCACCCTCATCTGCTACCGCAGACTCACCAAATGAGATGACCTTTAAGGGGTCACGGCGGTGCTCAGCCGGGCGGAGGCAAGGCGGCGCTCAACTAGGCGGGGGCAGGGCCTGTTCCGTCCAGATCGTCTTTCCGTACCGGGTGTACCTGCTGCCCCACCGGTCGGTGAGCTGCGCGATCAGGAAGAGGCCCCTGCCGCCCTCCTCCGAGGCCTGCGCCCGGCGCATACGGGGCTGGGTGCTGCTGCGGTCGGCGACCTCGCAGATCAGCGACGCCGCCCGGATCAGCCGGAGTTCGAGCGGACCGCCCGCGTAGCGGATGGCGTTGGTGACCAGCTCGCTCGCCACCAGCTCGGTGGTGAAGGCCAGTTCGTCCAGGCCCCACCGCGACAGCTGGTCCAGCACCCGCTCCCGGGCCTCCGCCACCATCGACGGATCCGCCGCGAACGTCCACGCGGCGGTGTCCCGTCCTGGCACCGCCCGGGTCCGCGCGAGCAGAAGCGTCACATCGTCCGACAGCGGGCCCGGAACGAGCTGTCGCACCACCTCGGGCCCGGCCTCCTCAAGCGGTCGGCCGAGGGCGACCGCCGCGGACAGCGCGTTCCCGAGCGCCGCCATGCCCAAGTCGAGGTCGGCGTGCCCGCGACGCTCGATCAGACCGTCGGTGTACAGCGCGAGGACGCTGCCGTCCGCCACCTCCGTCTCGACCGGCTCGAAGGGCAGCCCACCGACGCCGAGCGGCGGACCCGGACTGACGTCGAGGTAGCCGACGGTCCCGTCCGGAGCCACCAGGGCCGGCGGCGGATGCCCGGCGCTGGCCGCGAGGCACCGCCGGGTCACCGGGTCGTACGTCACGTACAGGCAGGTGGCACCGAACGAGCCGTAGGCGGTCTCCGCCCCCGGGGTACGGGTCGCCTCGCCGGCCTCGATCACGAACTGCGACACCAGGTCGTCCAGGTGGGTCAGCAGCTCGTCGGGTTCGAGGTCGAGGTCCGCGAGCGTCCGTACGGCGGTGCGCAGCCGCGCCATCGTCGCGGTGGCCTGGAGACCGTGGCCGACGACGTCGCCGACGACGAGGGCGACCCGCGCGGAGGACAGGGGGATGACGTCGAACCAGTCGCCGCTGACCCCGTTGGCCGTGTCGGTCGGGAGGTAGACGCTCGCGGTGTGGACCGCGACGGTGTCGGTCGTCGGGGACGGCAGCAGACTGCGCTGCAGGCTGATCGCGGCGCTCCTCTCGCGGTTGTACCGGCGGGCGTTGTCCACGACCAGAGCCGCCCGGGAGGCGATCTCGTCGAGCAGGGCGAGGTCCTCGGGGGTGAACGGCGGCCGGCCCTCGCCCCGCCCGACCTGGATACGGCCGAGGAGCAGCCCCCTGGCCCGGAGCCACGCGCTCATCCCGTACGGGGAGGCGACGGGATCGACCCCGGCACCGGCGTCGAGCAGCCCGGGGGAGCCCCCGGCCGCGGCCACCCGGCGCAGGGAGTCGCTGGGCTCGGGGCCCGGTTCCTCGAAGGTGAAGACGGCCTCCGCGACATCCACGACCGCCACGTCGGCCAGGCCAGGGACGAGCAGCTCGACCAGATCCCGGGTGGTCTCCTCCGCGGAGAGATTGGCGCTCAGCGCCGCCGTCGCGCGGTGCAGCAGGTCGAGACGGCGCCGCGAGAGCCGTTCCTCCGTGACGTCGAGGAACATGGCCGTGACCCCCGCGACCCCGCCGTCCGTTCCCTGGAGGCGGAACGCGGAAAGCGCCAGGATCCGGCCCGTACCCGGGTCGACCTGGGTGTGGACCTCCACGTCGACCGAGACCAGCGGAGCCCCGGTCGTCAGCACCTCGCGCAGCCGCGCGTCGATCGCCCGGGCGTCCGACTCCCGGAGGAAGTCCGCGAGCCGGGCCCCGTACAGATCGGCCGGAACACCCGTATAGGGAAGGAGGGGGGTGTTCGTCCGGACCAGCCGCAACTCCTTGTCCAGGACGGCGAGACCGACACGCTCCTGGAGGAACAGCTCCCGCATGAAGGCATGGCCCTGACGCCACTGCGCGACCAGGGCGCGCGGGGCGGCGAGGATCAGGAACTGGCGCGCGTCGCCGGCATCCCGCCCGTCGTCGAGCGGCAGGACGCGGAACAGCACGTCGCCGCCGCCGTCCGGAGCGAGTTCCGCACGCCCCTCCCAGACCGGTCCGTCCCGCTGCGCCATGACCGTCCCCCAGCTGCCGGGGTCCGCGAGCAGGTCGCGGACCCGCAGCCCGCGCAGGTCCCGCGCCGTGCGGTTCAGGAGCGCCTCCGCGGCGGGGGTGCAGCTCAGGACGGTCCCGTCGGCGTCCACGACGAGCCCGGCCGCGTGCCCGGCGTCGAGGGGGTCGTCGTTCGTGCGGGCCATCCGGGTGCACACTCCGTTCCACACCTGGTCACCGGCGAGGACCACGGCTCTCACCGCCACTCTGCCCGCGCGTCCGCTCCTCGGCACGCCGTCAGGGCCCGAATGGCGGGGAGTGGGACGCGCCCGGGCCGGGGCCGGCCCGTACGAGTCCCGGTCGAGCCCCCTACGAGTCCCGTTCGAGCCCCCCACGAGCCGTACGGGTCAGCCGACGGCGAGCACGCGCAGGAGCCGTGCCACCTCCGCGGCGACGGCGTCGCGCGCCGGGCCGAGGTACTTCCGGGGGTCGGCGGCATCGGGGTGGGCGTCGAGGTGGTCGCGTACCTTCCGGGTGAAGGTCTTGTTGAGGTGGGTGGAGACGTTCACCTTGGTCATGCCGGCCGTGACCGCCTTGGCGAGATCGTCGTCGGCGACCCCTGACGAGCCGTGCAGGACGAGCGGCACGCCCACGGCGGCCCGTAGCCGGGCGATGAGACCGAAGTCGAGGACGGCGTCGCGGGTGAGCATCGCGTGCGAGCTGCCGACGGCGACGGCGAGGGCGTCCACGGCGGTCGCCGTGACGAACGCGGCGGCCTCGTCCGGGTCGGTGCGGACGCCGGGGGCGTGGGCGCCGTCCTTGCCGCCGACCTCGCCCAGTTCCGCCTCGACCCACACGCCCGCGCGGTGGCAGTGGTCCGTGATCTCCCGGGTCGCCGCCGTGTTCTGGGCGTACGGCAGCTTGGAGGCATCGAACATGACGGACGTGAAGCCGAGGTCGACGGCCTCGCGGACCAGGTCGGCCGATTCGGCGTGGTCGAGGTGGACGGCCACCGGGACGTCCGCCGCGCGGGCGAGGGCGAGGGACGCGAGGCCGATCGGTGCGAGCGAGCCGTGGTAGCGGGCGGTGTTCTCGCTGACCTGGAGGATGACGGGCAGCCCCGCGCTCTCCGCCCCGGCGACGATCGCCTCGGCGTGCTCGATCTGGACGACGTTGAACGCGCCGACACCGGACGTCCTCGCGTACGCGGGAGCGACGATCTCGTCAGTGGCGGACAGGGGCATGGCTTCTCTCCACGGGACCGGAGGTACGGAAGGGGGCGCGGGGACGTGCGATGTCGGAGGGACGTCCGGCGTCGTCAGGCACGGGGGTCGTCGAGGATCACCGAGCGGGTGAGGTTGCGCGGCCGGTCGGGGTCGAAGCCCTGGGCCTCCGCGAGCCGGACGGCGAGCCGCTGGGCCAGGACGAGGTCCGCCAGCGGGTCGAGAGCGCCGGAGCCGTCGCCGGATCCGGCGACGAGCGTGCCGCCGACCCGGGCGACGTCGTCGGCGAGACCCGCCGGGGTCGGGCCGAAGACCCAGGTCACCCGGCCGGGACCGGTGATGCTGATCGGGCCGTGCCGGTACTCCATGGCCGGGTACGCCTCCGTCCACGCGCCTGCGGCCTCACGCATCTTCAGGCCGGCCTCCAGGGCGAGCCCGTAGGTCCAGCCGGTGCCGAGGAAGGTGAACTGCTCGGCGGCGCACACGTCGGCGTCGAGGTCCAGCGCGATCGCCCGCCGTACGTCGGAGATCGCGCGGTCGAGCGGCAGCACGCCGGCCGGCAGCGCGTCCTCCGCCTCCAGGTGCGCGCGCAGCAGGGCGAGCACGGTGGTGGCGAACCGCGTCTGCACCACCGACTCCTCGTCGGCGAAGTCGAGTACGGCGACGGCGTCGGCCACCCGCATGACGGGGGTCTCCGGGTCGGCGGTGATCGCACCGGTCGGCGTGGTGCCCTTCAGCCGGGCCAGGAGGTCCAGGACCTCGGTCGTGGTGCCCGAGCGGCTGATCGCGAGCACGCGGTCGTAGCGGCGCCCGTGCGGGAACTCGGACGCGGCGAAGGCGTCCGTCTCGCCGTGACCGCCACGCTCGCGGAGCTCGGCGTAGGCCAGGGCCATGAACCAGGAGGTTCCGCAGCCGACGACGGCGACGCGCTCGCCACGGCGGGGCAGGACGTCGGCGTGCCGGGCCGACGACTCCTTCACCCGCAGCCAGGTGTCGGGCTGCGAGGCGATCTCGACCGAGGTACGGGACGACGCTGTGGTGGTCATGGGGAACGGCTCCTTCGGAGGACAGGCCCACACACCCCTGACTGGTGCGTGAAAACGTATGGTGAGCGCTTACTTCGATCAATTGCAAGCATATTTGGTGCGAGAAGTATGGCGGAACGGTGGCTCATGGTCCAGAGGGCAGGCCGTGACGTCGCGCGGAAGGCCCACACCCCGCAGCGGCGGGCCCTTCCGCGCACGGGTTACGCTTCCCCATTCGTCAGCGACACGGCCCGGCGGCGGGCCACCGGGCGCACCTCGCGACACGCGCGTGCGGGGATCGCGGGGATCGAGGTCTAAGGAGCGCCGGAGCATGTCCAAACACGAGCGGTGGAACGCCCTGCTTGAGCTGCTGGCCGCCGAGGGCAGGCTGGAGGTCGACGAGACCGCCGCGTCCCTGCGGGTCTCCGCCGCGACCATCCGGCGCGACCTCGACGAGCTCGCGGAGCAGCAGATGCTCGTCCGGACGCGCGGCGGAGCCATCGCCCACGGCGTCTCCTACGAACTGCCCCTGCGGTACAAGTCGTCCCGGAACGCCTCCGAGAAGCAGCGCATCGCCGCCGCGGTCTCGGAACTCATCGGCGACGGAGACGTCGTGGGCCTCAACGGAGGGACGACCACCACGGAGGTGGCCCGCGCGCTGGCGCTGCGGGTGGGGAGCGGTCAGCGTGGCGCGACCGAGGCCACGGCGCCCGCCTTCACCGTCGTCACCAACGCCCTCAACATCGCGGGCGAGCTCGCGGTCCGGCCCCAGATCAAGCTCGTGGTCACCGGCGGGGTGGCCCGCCCCCAGACGTACGAGCTGGTGGGCCCCCTGACGGCGGGTGTGCTGAAGGAGGTCGTCCTCGACATCGCCGTACTCGGCGTGGACGGGCTCGACCCCCGGCTCGGCGTGATGACCCGTCACGAGGACGAGGCGAGCATCAGCAGACTGTTCGCGGAGCGCGCCCAGCGCGTCGTCGTGGTCACCGACTCGTCGAAGATGGGGAAGCGTGCCTTCGCCCGGATCTGCGGACTCGACGCAGTCGACGTCGTCGTCACCGACTCGGGTGCCCCGGCCGACATGACCGCCCGTCTCCAGGACCTCGGCATCAAGGTGATCGCGGTCTGACGGGTCCGCCCCGGACCTCGGGTGAGGTCCGGGGCGGGCTGGGCAGCTGTCAGGCCCTCAGGCCTCAGGAGCTCAGGGCGCGATGGCCATGTCGAACAGGTGGATGTTGCCGTTGCTCGGCAGCACCACGAAGTCGACCTGCTTGGTCCCGTCGAGGGGGATGGAGTGGGCGAAGACGCGGTACTTGATGCCGGCGTTCCCGTACCCGCTCGGCCGGTTGCGTCCGTCGCTCGACGCCACCAGGGTCGCCCCGTGGGCGTTCGCCGGGTCGAACGACCAGTTCGGGAAGCCGAACGAGCCGGTGCTGCTCGTCCCGTCCGTGTAGTACACGGTGGCCGTACCCGACGCCCCGCTGGTGACGCCCGAGCCGAGGAACACGAGCCTGCCACCGGCACCGCTCAGGGCGACGGCCTGGCCCGAGGCGGTGACGTTGTTCCTGGTGCCGCTCGGCACGTTCGGCCAGTGCAGCTCCGCGCCCAGGGCGCTGACGGGCGCTCCGGGGCGCAGCCCCACGTCGGCGAGCTTCTGCGCGGAGAAGCTGTTGCCCTCGCCGTCGTAGTCCCCGGGCGTGGTGTCGCTCTCGTCGGTCACGGCCACGTTGTTGTACGCGGCGGCCAGGCTCGCGAGGGGCGTGCCGCTGCGCTGCGTCCTGGTGGCCGTGGCCGAGCCGACTCCGTCGCCGCCCTGGTAGGTCGCGGTCGCGGTGAACGTACGGACGGTGAACCCGCCGCGCTGCTCCGGCACCTGGATGCGGAAGGTGGCGTCGGCGGAGGCCCCCGTGGTGAGGGAACCGTCCACGCTGAGGACGGAGGGCTGGACGGCCCAGCCGGTCGGGCCGCCGAAGGACACCTTGAGCGAGCGCATCCGTTCCGGTCCGGCGTTGGTGACGGTCACCTTCACTGTGGAGATGGCCGGGCCGGCCAGGTCGACGGGGGAGATCGTCACCGCCGTCCGGGCGGCGGCGGGCGCCGGCTCCTGTTCCGCCGCGACCGCGGTCCCTGCCGCCGCCGCGGCCGGGAGGAGTGCGAGCGCACCTGCCACGGCCACCGCTCTGAGCGATCCGACCAGTCCTGCTGATCTCACGTACTGCTCCTTCTCGGGAAGGGGGTGGAGGAAGTGGAGGGGGTGAAGAGGGTGAAGGGAGGTGTCAGACGACGGGCGGCATGTCGGTGGTGCGCGAGTCGAGCCCCATGCGCAGGTTGACCCAGGCTCCCCGGGTGAAGTCGGGGATCTGCACGGGCCGCCCCTTTGCTGCCAGGGACATGACACTCAGGGGGACGGGGGCGCACCAGGCCGCCGAGTCGTAGACGTCGATGTCGGGGACGAGGCCCGCCCGCATCAGCTGGACCGTCCGCCACTGCAGGACGTAGTCCATGCCGCCGTGGCCGCCGTTGTTCGCGGCGTCGTCACCGATCTTCTTCCACAGCCAGTGGTCGAACTCCTTGCGGTAGGAGCCGAAGTCCCGCCAGGCGTGTCCACTGTGGTCCGGCTCGACGTAGACGCGTCCGCCCCCGGCCGACAGCACCCCGGCGTAGTCCTCGAAGATCCCCCGGCTGCCGGCGAGCGTGTTGATCCGGCTGTACGGGCGGGGCGAGCTCACGTCGTGCTCGGCGCGGATGACCCGGCCCTTGGCCGTGTCGATCAGACACGTGACGAGATCGCCGTTGACGTACGTCTCGTTCCAGGAGGGGTGGTTCCGGGGCACGAACCGCTCCCGGTAGTCGGCCAGGCCCTTCGGCGCGGTCGCGGTGGCGCGCAGCGTGGTCATGCGGTCGCCCCGGTTGATGTCCATGGCGGCGGCGATCGGCGCGAGCCCGTGCATGGCGTAGAAGGAGGCGGTGCTGCGGGTGTGCCACAGCCGGCGCCAGGAGTCGGTGTAGTACGTGTCGGAGAACAGCAGGGCGCGCAGGTCGTGGAGGTAGCCGCCGTGCCCGTTGGTGATGTCGCCGAACAGTCCCTCGTGCGCCATCTTGAGCATGGCCAGCTCGTTGCGGCCGTAGCTGCAGTTCTCCGCCAGCATCAGATGGCGCCGGGTGAGCTCCGAGGTGTCGACCAGGTCCCAGAGCTCGTCGAGCCCGGTGGCGATGGGCAGCTCGACGATGACGTGCTTGCCGGCCAGGAGCGCGGCCTTGCCCTGCTCGTAGTGGAACTCCCAGGGCGTGGCGATGTAGACGAGGTCGATGTCGTCGCGCCGCAGCATCTGGGCGTACGAGTCGGCGGAGCCGCCGAACTCGACGGGGCGGGGCCTGCCGTCGGCGGCCAGCCGGTCGGCGACCCGCTTGGCGCGGTCCGCGCGGATGTCGCAGACGGCGGTCACGGTGCAGCCGGGCACCACGGACCAGCCCGTGGTCATACCGGAGCCCCGGTTGCCCAGGCCGATGACACCGACGCGGACCGTCCGGTGGGGCTCGTAGGCCACGTCGATCATCGACCTCTGGCCCGCCCTGCGGCGCGGCGTCGCCGCCGCCGTGTCCGTCGCGGCGGCGGCGGGGGCCGCCGCCGCTCCGACGCCGGTGGCCAGCGCCCCGGTGGCGGCCACAGCGCCTCCCAGGATCAGGCGGCGTGAGACTGCGGGGGTTTCTGTCATGGATTCATCGCTCCTCTAGGCGTACGGCAGCGGACGCGTGACGACTGTGACGGGACGATCGGATGTGTGTCAATAGGTGTTCATTGCGAGGTAGTTATAAGCATGGCCGCGCATCCCTGGCCAGATCCTTTGCGTGGATCGTTCACGCGCGCCACGTGCTCGGTTCGCGCCGAGGGCCGATCCGGGTGAGGCTCGTAGGGCTGGGCGGTCGGGTCGACACGTCGCTTCCCGACCGTCCGCGCTGCGTCCGCCCGCGAACCGGAGGTCCCGCCCGTGCCGGCATCGAAGCACTCCAAGGTCCACCTCGTCGGCGGAGGGATCGCCTCGCTCGCGGCAGCGGCGTTCCTCGTGCGGGACGCGGGAGTGCCGGGGCGGAACGTGCGCATCCTGGAGCAGCTGCCGATCGCGGGCGGCTCGATGGACGGCGCCCCCGCCCCGACCCGCGAGGGCGGATACGTCACCAGGGGCGGCCGGATGTTCGAGGAGGAGCACTATGTGTGCCTGTGGAACCTCCTGGAGTCGATCCCCACCCTGGACGATCCGGCGATCTCGGTACGGCAGGAGATGCTCGCCTTCAACATCGAGCACCCGACGAACGCCAAGGCCCGCATCATCAACGCCGACCGCACCATCGCCGACGCCTCCCTCCTCGGCCTGGACACGCGCGACCGCGCCGACATGACCCGGCTGCTCGCCCTGCCGGAGCGGGTGATCGGGGCCCGGCGCATCGACGACTTCTTCCAGCCGCACTTCTTCACGACCCACTTCTGGTGCATGTGGCGGACCACGTTCGCCTTCCAGAACTGGCACTCCGCGATCGAGCTGAAGCGGTACTTCCTTGCCTTCGTGCAGGAGTTCGACCGTATTCACACCCTGTCCGGTGTGCGGCGGAGCAAGTACAACCAGTACGACTCCGTGATCCGCCCGCTCCAGGAGTGGCTCACCGCCCAGGGCGTGCGGACCGAGTTCGGGGTGACCGTCGCCGACGTCGACTTCTCGGGCCCCGCCGCCCGCCGGATCTCCCGGCTCCATCTGGAGCGGGACGGCGCCGAGGACGGGACGATCGAGCTGGGGGAGGACGACTACACGTTCCTCACCATCGGCTCCATGACCGCCGACACCGCGTACGGCGACAGCACCACCGTCCCCGAGCTGATCCGCGACAAGCGGGACGGCTCCTGGCGGCTCTGGGAGTCGATCGCCAAGAACGCCCCCGACTTCGGCCGCCCCAACGCCTTCTGCGGCAACATCGACGAGACCAAATGGGAGTCCTTCACCCTCACCATGACCGGCCGCACCCTCCTGGACCGCATCCAGGAGTACACCGGCAACGTCCCCGGCGAGGGCGCCCTGATGACCTGGAAGGACTCCCGCTGGCTCCTCTCGGTCGTGGTGCCGGCGCAGCCCCACTTCCGTGAGCAGCGGGAGGACACGTACACGCTGTGGGGGTACGGGCTCTTCGGCGACGTCCCCGGCGACCACGTGCCCAAGAAGATGGACGACTGCACCGGCGCCGAGATCCTCGACGAACTCCTCGGCCACCTCGGCTTCGACGACATCGCCGACGAGGTACGGGCGACCACCCAGGTCACCACCGTCCAGATGCCCTACATCGACGCCCAGTTCCAGCGCCGCGTCGTCGCCGACCGCCCCCTCGTCGTCCCGGACGGCGCCCAGAACTTCGCCTTCCTCGGACAGTTCGTCGAGATCCCCGACGACGTCGTCTTCACCGTCGAGTACTCGGTCCGCTCCGCCATGCTGGCCGTCTACCACCACTTCGGCGTCGACCGGGAGATCCCCGCGATGTACCACGGCCTCGCCGATCCGAAGATCGCCTGGTCCGCGCTGAAGACCGCCTTCGCCTGATGCCCGGGAGGCACGAGTGAACACGGAGCCCGAAGAGTCGCGGGAACACGCTGCCTCGGGGCCCTGGGGCGAAGCCGTCCTGGACGCGGTGTTCACCCAGTCCGACATCGGCCTCCACGTCCTGGACACGGAGCTCCGCGTCGTCCGCGTCAACACGGTCGCCGTCGGCATCCGCGGCATCCCGGCGGAACGGCTCGTCGGTCTGCCGGCGGCGGAGGCCTACGCCCCCGCGGGGGTCAGCGTCGACGAGGACGTCCTGCGCACCGTCCTCGCCACCGGCCGCCCGGCGCTCGACCGCCTCGTCACCGGCCGGCCCCCCACCGACCGCCGGACCGAGCACGTCTTCTCCGTCTCCGCCTACCGCCTCCAGGACGCCGCCGGAGGCGTGCTCGGCCTGGTCATCACGAGTACGGACGTCACCGCGCGCGAGCGCGCACAGGCCCGGCTGCGGCTGCTCCAGGACGCCCACGAACGGATCGGCTCCAGCCTCGACGTGGAGCGTACGGCCCATGAACTCGTCGACCTGACGCTGCCGCGGTTCGCCGACTCCGTCGTGGTCGCCCTCACCGACGCCGTGCTGAGAGGGAGGGAACCGGGCCTGCGGTCCCGGAACCCGTCACCCCTCCTGCGCTGCACCGCCGCGGGCCGGACCGACACCGGTCCTGCGGTCCCGGCGGCGGGCGCCACCCTGCTCCCGGGGATCTTCGGCGAGGCGCTGCCGTCCAAGGCCGTACTGCTCCCGTGCGCAGGGGACGGCGGGTCCACCGGGACGCGCCTCGTCGCCCCGCTGACGGTACGGGGGCAGATCTTCGGGGTCGTCGCCTTCCAGCGGACGGCGGATGCCGAGCCCTACGACGCGGACGACGTCGAACTCGTCGCGGGCATCGCGGACCGGACGGCGACGTGCCTGGAGAACGCCCTGCGGTTCACCCGCGAGCATGTGATCATGACCGCGCTGCAGAGCTGGCCGCTGCGTCAGGAGGAGGCCACGCAGCGGGCCGTCGACGTGGCGCAGCGGCACCGCCCCGGCGGGAGCGGCGCCGGAGCCTGGTTCGAGGTCGTCCCCCTGCCGGGGGCGCGGGTGGCGCTCGTCGTCGGTCAGGTCGAGCACGCGGGACTCAGCGCCGTCGCCACCATGAGCCGGCTGCGGACCGCCGTCCACAGCCTGACCACGCTCGACCTCGACCCCCACGAACTCCTCGCCCGCCTGCACGACACCACCCTCCGCCTCGCGGCCGAGCACACGGACGCGTCCGAGAAGGACCGCCCGACGGCGAGCTGCACCGTCGCCGTCCACGACCCCGTCGGCGGACGACTCGACATCGCCCGCGCCGGCACCTCGCTCTTCGCCGTCGTCAGGCCCGACGGGTCGATCGACACGAAACCCGTCGACGAGGGCCCTCTGCTCGGTGCCGAGGGCCCGCCCTTCGCCTGCGCGGAACATCGCCTGCCGGAAGGCAGCACGCTCTGCCTGGCCTCTCCCGCCACCTCAGGAGACGCCGACCCCCCGACGGAGGACCTCCTCCGCGCCCTCGGCCACCCCGGACGCGACGTGGAGGCCATGGCGGACGACGTGGAAGGGCTCCTCGCCCCCGACCGCGTCCTCCTCCTCGCCCGGACCCGTCACCTGCCGCCGAGCGAACTGGCCGAGTGGACCGTCCCCTTCGACTTCGCCGCCGTCGGCGCCGCGCGCACCCATGTCGAGGCGTGCCTCCGGGAGTGGGAGCATCCCGCCGACCCGTTCACGGTGACGCTCGTCGCCAGCGAACTCGTCACCAACGCCGTGCGCTACGGCGCCGCGCCGATCACGCTGCGGCTCATCCGGGACTCCGCCACCACGCTGATCTGCGAGGTCGGCGACGCCGGCCAGGCCGCCCCCCACCTCCGCCACGCCAAGGCCGTCGACGAGGGCGGCCGCGGCCTCCTCATCTGCGCCACCCTCGCGCAGAACTGGGGCGTGCGCTACACCGACGAGGGCAAGACCGTCTGGGCGGAACTGGGGGAGGAGGCCGAGCCTCCCGGGTGACGGCGACGGGGCCATGGATACGCGGATACGCAGGTACGCAGGCGGGGTTCGCGTCAGTCGGCCTTCGGCTCGGTGCGCCGGGCGTAGGCGCGGGCGGCGCGGGCACGGTCCCCGCAGCGGGTGGAGCACCAGTGGCGGCGGCCGTGGCGCAGCAGATACCGGTGGCCGGGGCTCCACCGAGGGGCGAGCCGAACTGGTAGCCGCCTTCACCGATGCCGGTCTCGCCGACCGCCTGGACCTGGGCATCCCGGGCGGACCGATGCCGTGACCGCGCCCGCGCCTACCCGGCGGAGTCCGCCCGAGGGACTCGGGGGCCACGGAACGGAAGTGTCCGGCTGAGTACGAGGTTGGTGGTCGTGCTCCCGAACTCGGCCAGCTCGTCGACGATCTCCTCCAGGTGTGCCATCGACGTGGTCGCCACCTTCATGACGTAGCAGTCGTCTCCGGTGGTACGCAGACACTCCAGGATCTCGGGGCGTTCGCCGAGCAGCCGGCGCAGCGGCTCGTGCCGGGTCCCCGGCCCCGGGTACTTGAGCCGGACCACCGCCATCACCGGGTATCCGGTCCGCTCCAGGTCCACCGCCGCCTGGTACCCCGTGATCACCCGGGCCGCCTCGAGGCGTCGCACCCGCTCCGTCGTCGCCGAGGTGCTCAGGTTCACCCGGCGCGCCAGCTCCGTGAAAGCGATCCGGCCGTCCCGCTGGACCTCGTCCAGGATCGCCCAGTCCGTCGCGTCAAGACTCTCGGTCATCCGGTCAGATTACCGGTAGATCCACGGCGAACGGGCGCGAGCACAGGGAGGAATCCCTTCAGCCGGGTCGTATGGGCTGACTACGCTCGGGATCATGAAGATCGGCGTGAACGTCCTCAACTTCGGCCCCGGAACCGACCCGGGAGTCCTGCGGAACTGGGCCCGGACCGTGGAGGGCCTGGGCTTCGACCTCCTGATGGTCTCGGACCACGTAGCCATCACGCCCGACGTCGCCGAACGCTATCCGGCTCCCTTCTACGAGCCCTTCACCACCCTGTCCTGGCTGGCCGGCCTCACCACCCGCATCCGGCTCGGGACGACGGTCCTCATCGCCCCCTACCGCCACCCGCTGCTCACCGCCCGGATGGCGGCCAACCTGGACGAGCTGAGCGGCGGGCGGCTCGTCCTCGGTGTGGGAGTGGGCTGGGCACGGCAGGAGTTCGCCGCCCTCGGCATCCCGTTCACGCAGCGCGGACGGCTGACCGACGACCATCTGAGGGACATCCGGGCGGCATGGGCGGACACCGCCTCCTACGGAGACCGCGGCATCCCGTTGTGGGTCGGCGGGAACAGCGACGCGGGACTGCGCAGGGCCGTACGGCTCGGAGACGCGTGGCACCCGCTGCGTCCCACCCTGCCGTGGCTGCGCGAAGCCGTGACCAGGATGGAGGCGTACGCGGAAGGGCAACAGTTCCCCGTTCCCGCCCTGGCCCCCCGGATCGCCCTCCGACTCACCGCGACACCCGTCGACGGACCGGAACGGCTCGCCGGTGAGGGCACCATCGACCAGATCATGGACGACCTCGACCAACTACGGCTGCTGGGCGTCGACTCCGTCGTCCTCGACCCCTACCAGGGTGACCCCCGTGAGACCCACCACCCGCAGGCGGCCTGGCAAGCCCTCGCCACGGTGGCCGCGCACACGCGGGCGCCCCACATCGCACCCCGCACCAGAACGGAGCACCCATGACCACCCCAGGCCCCACCCCCGCCCTCACCCCTGAGGACCACGTCCTCCTCCGGCGGGCCATCGCGCTCGCGGCCGAGGCACGCGCGAGCGGCAACCCGCCGTTCGGATCACTGCTGTCGGGACCGGACGGAACGGTGCTGGCCGAGGAACGCAACACGACCCTCACCGGTGACGACATCACCGCGCACCCGGAACTGAAGCTGGCGAGGTGGGCCGCACGAGAGCTGGACGTGGCGACGGCCGCGGGAACCACGATGTACACCAGCTGCCAGCCGTGCGGGATGTGCGAGGCGGCCATCCAACAGGCCGGGCTGCGGCGGGTGGTGTTCGCCCTGTCCAACGAGCAGCTCCTGGACATCAGGCCGGGCAGCGGCCGGCCGCCCGTGCCGCAGCACGGACCCGCGCTGCTCGACGAGGTACGGGCCGTGGTCGCGCCCCACTACCGCTGACGCCGAGCTCCGGACGCCGCGGCCTGCGCGGGTTCCGCCGCCGGAGGACGACGGCTCACGCCGGGCCGGTCAGAGAGGCGGGAGCCGTCGGATCCTCGGCGAGCGCGTCCCAGGGAGGCGGCGCGACCTGGTCCGTCCACGCGGCAAGGGCTTCACCGTCCACGCAGATGATCCCGCACGTGGCGGCGTACTCGACAGCGGGAGCGGTGAAGGAGCTGGTGGTCACGACGACGGCCACATCGGCCTCGTGGATGGTGAAGCAGGTGCCGCCGAACCGCTGCAGATCCTGGGAGCCGACGCGGTTGTCCTCCGCGTAGTGCTTGCACTGGAGTACGACACGCCGGCCGTCCACGGTCACCGCGACCACATCGGCGCCCAGGTCGCCCGCTCCACCGACCACTTCCACAGCGCCGCAGCCGTCCCGCGCGCAGAGCGCGGCGACCGTGTGCTCGAAGCCGTCGGCGTCGACCGCCGCGTGATCCAGAGCCTCCGCCCCGACGCCGGGCACGTCCGGGACGGGGGCCGGGCCGTCCGGCATGTCGGCGGGACGCGTGCCCGCGTGGTTCCGGACGGGCGTCCTGCCTCCCCGGGCCACCGCGAGGCCGACGGCGAGCACTCCGAGCGCGGCGAGCGCCACCAGGGCGACGACCGTGCCACCCGCCACATCGGCCGTCCTGACGAAGAGGGCCAGGCCACCGCCGCATATCCCGATGAGTCCCACCGCCAGCACCAGATCGCGCCCGATGGCCGCGGGGCGGCGCCCGGCCGCACCTCTGCCCTCCCCGGTCGCCTTCATCCGGAACCTCCCCCACTCGTCGACGGCTCCCGCCCACCGCGGCGTCCCTGACGCCACCGCCTGTCCGTGAACGCGCTTTCGAAACGTGGCGGCCTGGAGGTGGCAGGCACGACGGGCCCCCCGGCTGGAGGGGCACCCGGGAGAGATGAGAGGGTCTGGCGGGTGAGCGAGACACCACCGAACACTCTGCAATTCCGCGCCGACGGGCGAGAGGACGCACCGGTCCTGGTTCTCGGGCCCTCGCTGGGCACCACATTCCACATGTGGGACCGGCAGATACCCGAGCTCACCCGGGACTGGCGGGTCGTCCGTTTCGACCTGCCCGGGCACGGCGGCGCGCCCGCCCAGCCCTTCACCTCCGTCGCCGACCTCGGCGACCGGCTCCTCGCCACCCTCGACACGATCGGCGTCCAGCGCTTCGGGTACGCCGGCTGCTCCCTCGGCGGCGCCGTCGGCCTCGACCTGGCCCTGCGCGCGCCCCACCGGGTCGCCTCCCTCGCCCTCGTCGCCACCTCGCCGCGGTTCGGCAGCGCCGACGAGTTCCGCCAGCGCGGAGTCATCGTCCGCGCCAACGGCCTGGAGCCGATGGCCCGCGCCGCCCCCGAGCAGTGGTTCACCTCCGTGTTCGCCGGGGCTCAGCCCGCGATCGTGGACTGGGCCGTCCAGATGGTCCGGACGACCGACCCCGCCTGCTACACCGCCGCCTGCGAGGCCCTCGCCCTCTTCGACGTCCGCGACGCCCTCGACCGGATCGGCGTCCCGGCCCTCGTCCTCGTCGGCTCCGAGGACCAGGTCACAGGACCCGCCGAGGCCAGGACCCTGGTCGCCGGCATCGCCGACGCCCGTCTCGCCGTCGTCCCCGGCGCCTCGCACCTCGCCCCCGTCGAGCAGCCGGCCGCCGTCACCGACCTGCTCATCGACCACTTCGCCGGCACCGCCCCCGACACCAGCGGCGTCCTGACCGTGCCGCCCCTGCCCGCGACCCCCGCGCCCGTGGCCGAGCCCGCCCCGGCCGCCGCCGAGGCCGCGGAGGCCGGTCGCCCCGACCCGTACGAGAAGGGCCTCGGGCTGCGCCGCGAGGTCCTCGGCGACGCCCATGTGGACCAGGCCCTCGCCGACGACCCCGACGGGGCCTTCCAGGACCTGGTCACCCGCTACGCATGGGGCGAGGTCTGGAGCCGCGAGGGCCTCGACCGGCGCACCCGCAGCGTCGTCACCCTCACGGCCCTCATCGCCGGGGGCCACCGGGAGGCCCTCGCCGACCACACCCGCGCCGCCCTCCGCAACGGCCTGTCGGCCGAGGAGCTGCGGGAGATCGTGCTCCACGCGGGCGTGTACTGCGGCCTCCCCGCCGCCGACACCGCGCTCCGGGTGGTGGCCCGCGTCGTCGAGGAGGAGACCACGCCCCCGGCGTAACCTGGCCCCGTGAAGCTGACGAAGAAGTCCCACGCCTGCGTGCGTCTCGAGAAGGACGGGCGGACGCTCGTCCTCGACCCCGGCGGGTTCACCGAGGAGGACGCGGCCCTCGGGGCCGACGCCCTCCTCGTCACGCACGAGCACCCCGACCACTTCGACGAGGGCCGCCTCCGCGCCGCCCTGGACGCCAATCCGGCCGCCGAGATCTGGACGCTCCGCAGCGTCGCCGAACAGCTCTCGGCGGCCTTCCCCGGGCGGGTGCACACCGTCGGGCACGGCGACACGTTCACAGCGGCCGGCTTCGACATCCAGGTCCACGGCGAGCTGCACGCGGTGATCCACCCGGACATCCCGCGCGTCACCAACGTCGGCTACCTCGTCGACGGCGCCGTCTTCCACCCCGGCGACGCGCTCACCGTGCCCGACCACCCCGTGGACACGCTGCTGCTCCCCGTCATGGCCCCGTGGAACAAGATCTCCGAGGTCATCGACTACGTCCGCGAGGTCAAGCCGCGCCGCGCCTACGACATCCACGACGCCCTGCTCACGGATCTCGCCCGGCCCATCTACGACCGCCAGATCGGCGCCCTCGGCGGCACCGACCACGACCGTCTGGCCCCCGGCGCGTCCACCGAGCTCTGAGCCGGCCGGGCGCCGATTGTCGGACCCCGCACGTAGGCTTGCGGACATGCGCATCGCCACCTGGAACGTCAATTCGATCACCGCCCGGCTGCCCCGGCTCCTGGCCTGGCTGGAGAGCAGCGGCACGGACGTGCTGTGCGTCCAGGAGACCAAGTGCACGGCCGAGCAGTTCCCCACCGAGGAGCTGCGCGCCCTCGGCTACGAGTCCGTGGTCAACGCCACGGGCCGGTGGAACGGCGTGGCCCTGGTCTCCCGTGTCGGCCTCGCTGACGTCGTCATGGGCCTGCCCGGCGGCCCCAACTACGACACGCTTGAGGAGCCCCGGGCGATCTCCGCGACCTGCGGCCCGGTCCGCGTCTGGTCGGTGTACGTGCCGAACGGCCGGGAGGTGGCCCACGAGCACTACGCGTACAAGCTGCGCTGGCTGGAGGCGCTGAAGGCGGCCGTAGCGGACGACGCGGCGGCGGAGCGCCCCTTCGCCGTCCTCGGCGACTACAACATCGCCCCGACCGACGACGACGTCTGGGACATCGCCGTCTTCGAGGGCGCCACGCACGTGACGGAGCCGGAGCGGGCCGCGCTCGCCGGTCTGCGCGAGGCAGGCCTGACCGACGTGGTCCCGCGCCCCCTCAAGTACGACCACCCCTTCACGTACTGGGACTACCGCCAGCTCTGCTTCCCCAAGAACAAGGGCATGCGCATCGACCTGGTCTACGGCAACAAGCCCTTCGCCGAGGCGGTCACGGACAGCTATGTGGACCGCGAGGAGCGCAAGGGCAAGGGCGCGTCGGACCACGCGCCGGTCGTCGTCGACCTCGACGTGTAGGGCGTTCAGGGCGTGTCCGAGCCACCGCCGCGGCGATGATGATCTCCGCGCGCCGGGTGGGCGACCGGGGGACGTCGGTGCGACGCTGTTCTGATGAACATCCCGTTTCTCGACCACTGGCGCAAGCGGCATGAACCCGAGCCGACCGGTTCCCCGCTGGTCGCGGCCTTCGACCGCGACCCCGGGGGAGCGGGCGAGCTGCTCGCCGAATGCGAGCTGCTGCGTGCCCGGGTCGCGGAGGCGGGGGTGGCGCTCGACGACACCCCGCGCTCCCTCGAGGAGCTCGACCAGCTGCCGCCGCGCTGGCGTGACGATCCGGAGGAGCTGCCCTGGATCGGGAACGACGCCGGGCTCTACCTCGGCACCGTGATCGTCCGGAACGTGCCGGGAGCCCGCTGGCAGGTGTGGCCGAACGGCGGCCCCGTCGTAAGGCTCGCCTCCGGCCGGGAGATCCAGGTCGTCGAGGCCGGTCTCGACTGGGCGGTGACGGGCTCGCCGGAGCTCTCCCAGGTGTACGCCGAGGCCGCCGAGTACTGACTCCGAGGGAGGCCCGCGCCACCCTTCTGCAGTAAATACGGCTTTTCCTGTTTCATGCGTGTCGGGCGTGAAGTCCCTTTTCTGGTGGATAGTTTGCGCTGACTCGACACCGCTGAGAAATGGGGCAGGGCAGCGTATGGCCGTCGTCGATCCGCTGATCGAACTGCGTGGCGTCAACAAGCACTACGGCACGTTGCACGTCCTCCAGTCCATCGATCTCACCGTCGGCCGGGGGGAGGTGGTCGTCGTCATCGGCCCGTCGGGCTCCGGCAAGTCCACCCTCTGCCGGGCGATGAACCGCCTGGAGCGCGTCGAGTCCGGCGAGATCGTCATCGACGGACAGCCCCTCCCCGACGAGGGCAAGGCACTCGCCCGGCTGCGCGCCGAGGTCGGCATGGTCTTCCAGTCGTTCAACCTCTTCGCGCACAAGACCGTCCTCGCGAACGTCTCCCTCGCGCAGATCAAGGTCCGCAAGCGCAAGAAGGACGAGGCCGACCGGCGTTCGCGTGAACTCCTCGACCGGGTCGGACTCGCCGCACACGCCGACAAGTACCCGGCCCAGCTCTCCGGCGGCCAGCAGCAGCGCGTGGCCATCGCCCGCGCCCTCGCCATGGACCCCAAGGCGCTCCTCTTCGACGAGCCGACCTCGGCCCTCGACCCCGAGATGATCAACGAGGTCCTCGAGGTCATGCAGCAACTCGCCCACGAGGGCATGACGATGGTGGTCGTCACCCACGAGATGGGCTTCGCCCGCTCCGCCGCCAACCGGGTCGTCTTCATGGCCGACGGGAAGATCGTCGAGGACCGCGCGCCGGAGGACTTCTTCACCGCCCCGCGCAGCGAGCGCGCCAGGGACTTCCTCTCCAAGATCCTCAAGCACTGAGCGGGGTGGGAACCATGCAGCGCACGCACCGGGCCCCGGCCGTCCTCGTCCTGCTCCTCGCCACGGCGGCGGCGCTCGCCGGCTGCGGCAAGGAGGGCAGCCCGCCCGTCAAGGGCCCGCAGCCCGACGAACTCCCCGTCTACCAGGTCCGGTCGGGCTTCACCCTGCCCGACTCCAGCACCTGGAACCGGGCGAAGAAGCGCGGCCGGCTCGTCGTCGGTGCCAAGGAGGACCAGCCCTACATGGGCGAGAAGGACCCGGCCACCGGCCGCTACTCGGGTTTCGACATCGAGATCGCCAAGATGATGGCCGCCTCCCTCAACTTCGACCCGGCGGGCATCGACTTCCGTACGATCGCCTCCGCCAACCGCGAGACCGCCCTGCAGAACGGCCAGATCGACTACTACGTCGGCACGTACACCATCAACGACAACCGCAAGAAGCTCGTCGGCTTCGCCGGGCCCTACTACCAGGCCGGCCAGTCCCTCCTGGTCCGCACCGACGAGAACGACATCAAGGGCCCCCAGGACCTCGCGGGGAAACGGGTCTGCTCGGCCGCCGGCTCCACCCCGTACCAGCGGATCGAGAAGGACTACCCGAAGGCCGAACTCGTCGCCTACGACACCTACTCCGCCTGCGTGGACAACCTGCTGACCTACCAGGTCGACGCCGTCACCACCGACGACACGATCCTCATGGGCTACGCCGCCAAGGTCCCCGACGAACTCAAGGTCGTCGGCAAGCCGTTCTCGAAGGAGCCGTACGGCATCGGCGTCCCGCGCGGCGACAACGCCCTGCGCTTCGCCCTCGACGACGCCATCGCCGCCCACGAGAAGAACGGCGACTGGAAGAAGGCGTACGACGCCACGCTCGGCCTCTCCGGAGTGCCCGCCCCGAGACCGCCCGCCATCGACCGCTACCCGGCGAGCTGACCGGAGGACCCCCCGACATGGAGTCAACGTCATGGACGTCCTGACCGACAACTTCTCGCTCTACGGCAAGGGATTCCTCGGCACCGTCGAACTCACCGTCTACGCCTCGGTGCTCGCCCTCGTCCTGGGCTTCGTCATGGCCTCCTTCCGGGTCGCGCCCGTCGGCTCCTTCCGGGTCTTCGGCACGGTCTGGGTCGCCGTCCTGCGCAACACCCCGCTGACCCTGCTCTTCTTCGCGGTCATGCTGGGCCTGCCCCGCTTCGGACTCGTCCTGCCCTTCCAGCTGTTCGCGGTCCTCGCGCTCGGCTGCTACACCTCGGCCTTCATCTGCGAGGCGCTCCGCTCGGGCATCAACACCGTGCCGCGCGGGCAGGGCGAGGCCGCCCGCAGCCTCGGCATGACCTTCACCCAGACCCTCGGCACGGTCGTCCTGCCGCAGGCCTTCCGCACGGTCATCCCGCCGATCGGCTCCACCCTGATCGCCCTCGCCAAGAACTCGGCCATCGCCGGAGCGTTCAGCGTCACCGAACTCCTCGGCACCTACAAGACGTTGAGCGAACTCGGCTACAACATCATCTGGACCTTCGTCTGGATCGCCGCCGGATACCTGATCATCACCCTCACCATCAGCGCCCTGTTCCACGTCCTGGAGAAGCGCTGGGGAGTCGCCCGATGACCGAGTCCACCGCCCTCTACGACATCCCGGGACCGCAGGCCCGGCGGCGTCACCTCCTCTACGGCCTCGCGTCCACCGTGCTGATCCTCGCCCTGGCCGGCTGGATCCTCTATCTCCTGTTCGACAACGACCAGTTCACCTCCACCAAGTGGTCGCCCTTCGCGTACGAGGGCATCCAGGAGCTGCTGCTCGAAGGGCTCGGCAACACCCTCAAGGCCTTCGCGTACGCCTCGGTGCTCTCGCTCGCCCTCGGCGCGGTCCTCGCCACCGGTCGGCTCTCCGAACACCGGGTGCTGCGCTGGATCTCGACGCTGCTCGTCGAGTTCTTCCGCGCGATGCCCGTCCTCGTGATGATCTTCTTCATCTTCGTGGCGCTCAAGGTGCAGGCACTGCCCGCGCTCGTCGCCGGACTGACCCTCTACAACGGCTCCGTGCTCGCGGAGGTCTTCCGCACCGGCATCCACGCCGTGGCGCGCGGCCAGGGCGAGGCCGCTTACGCGCTCGGCATGCGCAAGACCCAGGTCATGACCTACGTCCTGGTGCCGCAGGCCGTCCGCGCGATGCTCCCGGCGATCATCAGCCAGCTGGTGGTGGCGCTCAAGGACACCTCACTCGGATTCCTCATCACCTACGAGGAGTTCCTGCACGCGGGCAAGCTGATCGCCTCGAACCTGGACTACGACCTGCCGTTCATCCCCGTCGTCCTCGTCATCTCACCGATCTACATCGGGATGTGCATGCTGCTCTCCTGGTTCGCCACCTGGGTGGCCCGCAGGGAGCGCCGCAACCCGAAGACCAGGGCCGTGGACGTCGCTCCGGCCGAACCACAGACGCTGCTGCCGGGACCGCAGTAGCGAGCGAGGAGCCGCACCCGCCCGGCAGCAGCCGGTGATCACTCCTTCCGCAGCGGTACCGACACGTACGACGGGTCGGCCGAGGGGGAGGAGAAGGTCAGCTGCGCGCCGGTCGGGTTGTGCTCGATGTAGAGCGGGTCGACGGTGTCGACGACCAGCGCGAGCCGGTGCCCGGCCGGCACGTCGTACGCCGTGGAGAACAGCTCCAGGTCGACGGCGAACGGCTTCCCCGGGGTCCGGTCGTGGAAGGTGTACGGGGCGTTGCTGACCAGCTTGCCGACGCCGAGCGGACCGACGTCGTAGAGGTACGCGACGAGGGTGCCGCTCTCCTCGCTGGACGCGACCGTGGTGTGCACCTTCACCGTGCCGCGCACCCGCTGCGGGGTGTCGTACCGCTCGGACTGCCAGACACCGGCGAAGGCGCGGGGGAGCAGGGGGACGGAGACGACGGGCGGGACGCGGAGGAACTGGTCCAGGGCGTTGGAGAGGAGGGTGATGCCGCCGTTGGCGCCGGAGTCGATGTTCGCCCAGACCCGCTGCGTACCGCCGAGGTCGAACTTCCGCTGGTTCGCGTGGACGGACTTCCAGTCGGGGTAGCCCTCGTAGCCGCCGGCCGAGCGGGACTTGAGCTGGACGGGCTGCTCGCGGTCGATGCCGTTGTCGACGCCCTTGAGGTGGCGGTCGAACCAGCGGTGGGCGCTGGTCCAGGTGTCGTTGGGGAGCCCGAACAGGCCGGTGGCCTCGGCGGTGGCGTGGTCTCCGGGGCGGAACTCCAGCCGCTTGGGGCCGGTGAGCTTCTCGAAGAAGCTCGCGTACTGGTTGGGCGGGAAGATGGTGTCGCCCCAGGCGTTGCCGAGCATGACCGCGGCGCCGTTGGCGTTGATCCGGTCCAGGTAGGTGGCGGGGGACCGGGTGCGGCCCCAGGCGATCATCTCGTCCTCCTTGTCGAGGTTCGACGAGAGGAAGTCGCCCAGCACCTCCTTGAGCTCCGGTCCGGGGCGGCCCGTGAGGTACCCGGCGCCGCCGAGCAGGGCGGCGGCCTGGAGGTGCTGGGTGCGGCCGCTGTAGATGGACTCGATGAGGTCGGCCCAGCCGCTGAGCGCGGCGACGGCCTTGATCCGCGGGTCGTGGGCGGCGGCGAGGAGGCTGATCCCGGCGCCGTACGAGACACCCGCCATGCCCACGTGCTCGGGGTCGGCGGGCGTGTTCGCGAGCGCCCAGTCGACCACCTTGGAGGCGTCGGCGACGTCCTTGGGGCCCGCGGTCTCGATCTCCCCGCCGGACTGCCAGAAGCCGCGCGAGTTGTAACTCACCACGACGTAACCGGAGTCGGCGAGCTTCTTGGCCTGGGCGATGTACTCGATCTGGGGCATGGCCCAGCTGGTGGGGAGCACGATCAGGGGGTGGCGGGCGGCGCCGCCGGAACCGGCGGGGGTGACGACGTTCGCCTTGAGGACGGTGCCGCCCTCCCCGACGATGTCGACGAAACGGATGCCGGTGTCGGCGCTCGCTCCGGTCTCTCCGGCCTGGACGGCAGGCGCGAGCCCGAGGGCCGTCCCGGCCACGAGAGCGGCCGAGACGGCGAGGGTCAGGGATGTGCGCACGGGTCACTCCTCACTGGGGCACTGCGGGGTCAGTGCGGGCACTGCCGGGGGCGGTGATGGGGGGCAGTGAAAGTACCCGACGGTAACCGGAACGCTTTACCCGTGGTAACCGGTCGGTATGTTACGCGTGAGTAACGATTGATCCGATGTCGCGGAGGGCGCGGATACCGCGGCCGCGGATGCCGCGGAGGGCGCCGCCGGTGCGTGCGGACCTGTGGCGGCGGGCCCCGACCTGTCATGATGGCGACGTCTTCACCTCTGAATCACTCCCGGGGGCGGCGCGGTGGCGGACCCGAACAGCACACCCGGCGTCTTCGATCCGCGGATCTACGCCGCCGGTATCCCGCACGACCGCTTCCGCGCCCTGCGCGATCTGACGCCCGTCGCCCGTCAGGAGGAGCCGGAGATCCTGGGCTGGCCCGCCGGGCCCGGATTCTGGGCCGTCACGCGGCACGCCGACGTCGTCCGGGTGCTCAGGGACCCGGGGACGTACTCCTCGTGCCTCGGCGCCACCCAGATCCGCGACCCCGACCCCGCCGACCTGCCGTTCATCCGCCGCATGATGCTCAACCAGGACCCGCCCGAGCACGGCAGGCTGCGGCGGCTCGTCAGCAGGGCGTTCACACCGGGGCGGATCGAACGCTTCGGCTTCACCGCCCGCGAGCGGGCCCGGAGCCTGCTGAGCGCCGCCCGCGCGGACGGCGGCCGTACGGACCTCGTCCGTACGGTCACCGACGACTACGCCCTGCTCAACCTGACCGACCTGCTCGGCGTGCCCGCGAGCGACCGCGGACTGCTCCACGCCTGGACCGAGCGGGTCATCGCCTATCAGGACCCCGACGAGCCCCCGGTCCTCGACGACGAGGGGCGGCCGGTCAACCCGCGCTCGCCCGCCATGCTCGCCGAGATGTTCGCCTACGCCCAGGACCTCGCCGCGTACAAGCGCGCGCATCCCGCCGACGACGTCATGACCTCACTCGCCACCTCCGAACTCGCCGACGCGGAAATGGAGATGTTCTTCTTCCTGCTGACCGTCGCGGGCAACGACACGGTCCGCAGCGCCGCCCCCGGCGGACTCCTCGCCCTCGCCGAGCACCCCGACGAGCAGCGGAGGCTGTGGAACGGCGAAGTCTCCCCGGACACGGCGGTGGACGAACTCCTGCGCGTGCACCCGCCCGTGCTCTCCTTCCGGCGCACGGCGACCCGTGACACCGAGCTCGCGGGCCAGGCGATCCGGCGCGGCGACAAGGTCGTCGTCTTCCACGCCTCCGCCAACCACGACGAGCGCGCCTTCCCCGACCCCCATCGCCTCGACCTCGGCCGGACCCCGAACCCTCACGTCTCCTTCGGCGACGGCCCGCACGTCTGCCTCGGCGCCCACTTCGCCCGGCTCCAGCTCCGCGTCCTCCACGAGGAGGTGCGGAGGGCGTGCGGCGGCCTGGAACTCACCGGCCCGCCCCGCCGGCTCGTCTCCAACTTCATCAACGGCGTCAAGACGCTGCCGGTGCGGCTGCGGGAGCCGTCAGCGCCGCGCGCGTGACATCGGCCACCAGCTCCACCACATCGGGGCCGTACGCCTGCGAGTTGACCACTTTCAGGAGCAGGACGAAGGAACCTGAGCGGTGGGCGCGCGCCAGCGACTCGTGGTGACGCGCCAGGTAGCGGGTCGCCGCCTGGTTGGTGATGGCCCGTTGCCCGCAGAAGAGGAAGACCGGCCGACCGCCCTCCCCGGCCGTCAGCCGGGCGAGGATCACGTACTCGGAGGCGCCCTTCTCCATGAGGTAGCGCTCGGTGCCGACCGAGATCGACCCCCTGACCTCGGACGGCTCCACGTCCACGTTCACGGTCACACCGGGGAGCAGAGTGGACAGATGAGCGTCCGTCCGGCGATTCGAGTACGGCCCGCCGACGCAGAACTCGGTCCGGTCCCCGAAGCCCTGGTGGGCCACGTCGTGCCCGAGGATCCGGGCCTGCGCCCCGCAGTCCTTGATCAGCGCCGAGAGTTCGAGCATCGCGAACACGTCGAAGCGGTGCACCACGTTGTCCCCGCCCGCCTCCCGGTTCACCACGAGCAGACACTCCGCGCCCCCCGGAAGGCCGAAGAACGCCTGCTTCCGGCGGAGTCTGCGCCGCCAGAGGTACGTGCGGGCCAGCCAGCCGACGGACGCGCTGACCCCCGTCGCGAGCACCCCGAGCACGATGTTGCGCACGTCTTCGTTCATGGGCGCGCATGCTAGCGGCGAACCGGCACCTTGTTCGAGGCGGTCCTGACGGAACGGGGCGGGGGAAGTTAGGCTGCCCGGACGGTCATCGACTGGAGGTAGGGAATGCGTCGCTCCGCCGCTGGGAAGGTCTCCGTTCTCGCCCTTGCGGCGACGGTGCTCTCGATCGGCGCCGCCCCACCCGCGGCGCCACCGACCACCCCGCCGCCACCCGCACCCGTCAAGGAGCCCGTCGCCGTCGGCTACGGCGGAGCCGTCGCCAGTGTCGACGCCGACGCGTCGGCCGCCGGGGTCGAGGTGCTCCGCGCGGGCGGCAACGCCGTGGACGCCGCCGTCGCCGTCGCGGCCGCCCTCGGCGTCACCGAGCCGTACTCGGCGGGCATCGGAGGCGGCGGCTACTTCGTCTACTACGACGCGAAGAGCCGTACGGTGCACACCGTGGACGGCCGTGAGACCGCGCCCCGCTCCGCCGACGCGGAGCTGTTCGTGGAGAACGGCAAGCCGATCCCCTTCGACGAGGGCATGACCAGCGGCCTCGGCGTCGGCACCCCCGGCACCCCGGCGACCTGGAAGACCGCCCTCGACGCCTGGGGCACCAAACGGCTCGGCACCCTGCTCGAACCCGCCGGGCGCCTCGCCCGGGACGGCTTCACCGTCGACCCCACCTTCCGCGCGCAGACCGCCGCCAACGAGGCGCGGTTCCGCGACTTCCCCGCCAGCTCCGAACTCTTCCTGCCCGGCGGAGAGTTGCCGGTGGTCGGCTCCGTCTTCAAGAACCCCGACCTGGCCCGTACGTACGAGACGCTCGGCCGCCAGGGCGTCGGCGCCCTCTACCGGGGCCCGCTCGCCCGGGACATCCTGAACACGGTCCGTACGCCCCCGGTCCGCGAAGGCGCCACCCGGAAGGTCCGCGCGGGCGATCTGACGACACGTGACCTCGGCGCGTACGAGACGGAGTTCCGCCGGCCCACGAAGGTCTCGTACCGGGGGCTCGACGTCTACGGCATGGCCCCCTCCTCCTCCGGGGGTACGAGCGTCGGCGAGGCGCTGAACATCCTGGAGGGCACCGACCTCGCGGCCGCCTCCCCGTCCCGCTACCTGCACCGCTTCATCGAGGCCAGCCGCATCGCCTTCGCCGACCGGGGCCGCTGGGTCGGCGACCCGGCCTTCGAACGGGTGCCGACGCGCGGGCTCCTCTCCCAGCGGTACGCCGACTCGCGCGCCTGCCTGATCCGCGACGACGCCGTCCTGACCAGCCCCCTCGCGCCCGGCGACCCCCGCGACCCGGCGCCGTGCAAGAGCGGCGGCACGGCCGCCCCGACCACGTACGAGGGGGAGAACACCACGCACCTCACGGTCGCCGACAAGTGGGGCAACGTCGTCGCCTACACGCTCACCATCGAGTCGACCGGCGGCAGCGGCATCACCGTGCCCGGCCGGGGCTTCCTGCTCAACAACGAGCTGACCGACTTCTCCTTCGCGCCGGCCAACCCGGCCGTGCACGACCCGAACCTGCCCGGGCCCGGGAAGCGGCCCCGCTCCTCGATGTCCCCGACGATCGTGCTCGACGGACACGACCGGCCCGTCCTCGCCCTCGGGTCCCCCGGCGGCGCGACCATCATCACGACGGTCCTGCAGACCCTCACCGGGGTCGTCGACCGGGACCTGCCGCTCGTCGAGGCGATCGCCGCGCCGCGCGCCAGCCAGCGCAACCAGACGACCACCGAACTCGAACCCGGCCTGTGGAACAGCCCGCTCAAGGCGGAGCTGGAGGCGATCGGCCACGGCTTCCGGCAGAACCCGGAGATCGGCGCGACGACCGGCGTGCAGCGCCTGCCGGACGGCCGCTGGGTGGCCGCCGCGGAGAAGGTCCGCAGGGGCGGCGGCTCGGCGATGGTGGTCCGTCCGGCGGGAGGGTAGGCCGGGCGGCGGGCGGCGGCCCGCGGGGAGGTAGCGCCCGGGCGGCGGGCCGCCCGCGCTGCTCACAGCGCCGTAAGGACGCGCGGGCCGCCCCTGCTGACTACAGCGCCGTAAGGACACGCGGGCCGCCCCCGCTGCCTGCTACAGCGCCGTGAGCACGCGTGGGCCGGCGTCGGTGATCGCCACCGTGTGCTCCGCGTGGGCCGCGCGCGAACCGTCGGCCGTGCGGATCGTCCAGCCGTCGCTCGCCGTGTAGTGGTCGTCCGTACCGCCCCCGATGAGCATCGGTTCGATCGCGAGCACCATCCCGTGGCGCAGTTTCATGCCCCGGCCCTGTCGTCCCTCGTTGGGGACGCCCGGGTCCTCGTGCATCGCACGCCCGATCCCGTGACCTCCGAAGCCGTCCGGGACGCCGTATCCGGCGGCGCGGCAGACCCGGCCGATCGCGTGCGCGATGTCGCCGATCCGGTTGCCGACGACGGCCGCCGCGATGCCCGCGGCGAGGGCCTCCTCCGCCGCGGCGATCAGCCGGGTGTCCTCCGGCCGGGCCGGGCCGACCGTGAAGCTGACGGCCGAGTCGCCCGCCCAGCCGCCGAGCAGGGCCCCGCAGTCCGCGGAGACCAGATCGCCGGGGGCCAGCCGGGTCCCGTCCGGGATGCCGTGGACGATGGCGTCGTTGACGGAGACGCACACGACCGCGGGGAACGGGACCGGCGCCCACTCCGGGCGGTAGCCGAGGAAGGGCGAGCCCGCTCCCGCCGCGTCCAGGACCTCCCGCGCGGCCCGGTCGAGCTCGGACAGCGGGACGCCGGGCGCCGCCTTCTCCCGTACGGCCGCGAGGGCGCGGGCCACCACCCGCCCCGACTCACGCATGGACGCCAGGTTCTCGTTCGTCTTGATCTCCACCATGCCAATTACTATACCGGTATTAGAATGGTGGCATGGTGCGCACACCCCTGACCCCAGAAGAGCGCGAGCGCGGCGAACGCCTCGGCCTGTTCCTGCGCGAGGCGCGCGGCGAGCGGTCCATGGCCGAGATCGCCCTCGCCGCCGGCCTGTCCGCCGAGACCCTCCGCAAGATCGAGACCGGCCGGGCCCCGACCCCGGCGTTCTTCACCGTCGCGGCCCTCGCCGGGGTCCTCGGCCTCTCCATGGACGAGCTGATCGTCCGGTGCGCGCTCGTGCCCGTCTGAGGGCGCCGGCCGCCTACGCGGAGACCGCGAGCTGTACGCGGCTGTGGCGCGGGCGCTCGATCTCGTCGAGGAGTGCCAGGGCGAGATCCCGGTGCGCGATCCTGCCGGGGCCGTCGAGCACCGTGCCCACGGCCGTCCGGTAGCCGCCGGTCGCCTCCGCCTCCGCGTTCAGGTCGAGCGGCGGCACGACCATCAGCCAGTCGAGCCCCGGCCCCGCCTCGGCGGTCAGCAGGTCGAACTCGGCCACGTGCCCCTGCGCGAACGCGCGCCACGCCGCCGGGAATTCGGCCCCGTCCATGATCCGTACCCCCGGCGCCGTCTCCAGCGTCGTGGCGATCCCGAGGGTCAACAGCCGTGACACGCCCGCCTCCGTGAGACCGGCGACCATGGCCTTCGCCGCCGTGGTGAAGTACTCCTCCGAGGGGACGTCCATGCGGACCGAGGCGTTCACGGCGGCTTCATGGCCGGCCGCGAGGGTGGCCACCGAGGCCGGGTCGGTGGCGTCACCCCGTACCGGCGTGACCGAACCACCGGCCAGATCCGGGTACTTCGACGGATCGCGCACCACCGCCGTCACCCGGTGGCCACGGGCCACCGCCTCGGCCACGGCCGCGCGGCCGACCCGGCCACCCGCACCGAAGACGATGATGTTCCTGCTGACGCCGGCGGCTTCGGGGGCATGAACCAGCCACTGCCCGCCGACCTCTTCCGCGACCCGGCGAGTACGCGCTGACCGCGCTCGGCCGCTCGCTGATCGACCCGCTCGACAACGCGTGCGCGTGGGCCCGCGCCCACGTCCCCGAGATCACCGAGGCCAGGACCGCGTACGGGCACGGTCGGTGAGGGAGACCCTGACCCACGCCTCCCACCCGACCCCGGCATAGGCTCCCGCGCATGATGCCCGAAGAGCTGCGGCGCGGCCGTTACGTGAGCCTGACCACCTACCGGAAGAACGGCACGGGGGTCGCGACACCCGTCTGGTACGCGGTGGACGGCGCCGAACTGTACGTATGGACCCGCTCCGACTCCTGGAAGGTCAAGCGCCTGCGGAACGACCCGCGGGTCACGGTCGCCGTCTGCGACATGCGGGGGAACATCCCCGAGGGCGCCGAGCACGTCGCCGGCGAGGGCCGGCTGGTGGACGGGGAGGAGCTGCGCCGGATCCGGCGCCTGCTCTCGCGCAAGTACACCTGGCAGTTCTGGCTGACCGACGTGCCGGCGATGCTCGCCCGGCTCGGGAAGCGTCCGCACGCCGGGATCGTCGTGCGCTTCGGGTGAATTGTGCGGCGCGGCACCCAAAGGAAAACGGTCCGTAGTCGTCCCGTAACACGACTGCGGTCCAATACCCGCGGACCGGAAGGTTCCAGTCGACCGCGGGGCAGGTGCGTGACGCATGACGGTGTATCAACTCCCGACGGAGCAGGCGGTGTTCGCGCGCTGGCTGGCCGAGCTCGCGGGCCGCATCCCGCCGGGCGGAGGCTGGTACGGGGTCTTCGCCGAACGCGACCCCGACGGGCTGCGCGCCTGCTTCGACGGGACGGAGATCCTGCCCTGGGACGTCGTCGAGTCCCTGCTCCAGGACGCCGGGGAACCGGCCGAAGGGCCGCTCGCCCTCCGGGGCAGGACGCTGTACGCCGCGGCCACCGGCGCCCATGACCGCCGCCACGGCGGAGCGGAGGCGCTCATCGAGCGCCGGGAACTCATGGAACGCGAACGCCGGTACGCCGAAGCCCGCGCCCGAGAGCTGGGCGACCGGCTCCGAGCGACCCCGGCCCCGCCGCCGGAGGAGACCGTCCGCCTGGAACACGACCTCGCCTGGACGAGAGACGACCACGCGAGAGCGACCTCCCGCCTCACGGACCTGACGAGCCGCCTGCGACGCCTGGAACAGCACGACGGGACGACGGCGGGGCCGGAGCCCGCTCGTGCCCCGGCGCCCGCGCCGGCTTGGGCTCCGCCGCCCGCACCCGCACCCGACCCCGTCCCCCCGAAAGCCAAGCGGCGGCCGCGGGGTGCGCGGTACGCGTGGCTGGAGGGTGGGGACGAGGGGCAGGGGCCGGTGGTCGCGCCCGTACCCGCGTCCGTGCCGTCGGCCGGGGGAGCGGCGCCCCGGGGGGCCCGGTTCGGGGTCGCCGCGGCGCCCGACCGGGAGCCCGGCGCGGTTCCGGACCCGGACGCGGCCGCCGAGGCCGCCCGCGCCGCGGCCAACGCGGTCTACGCCCTTCAGCGGCTCCGCGCCCAGGGCCGTAGCGGCGATGCCCACGCCCTGCTCTGCGAGGCGCTCAACGGACCGCCCGACCGGCTGCCCGCCCTCGCCGGCGAGCTCCACCGGGCGGGGCTCGGTGCCGACTGGTCGATCCTGCTCTGGGAGGCCGCCTCGTTGCCGCCGGGCCATCTCGCCGCCGTGGCCGGAGCGCTCGCCGACGCGGGCCGGGCGGCCGACTGCGAACAGCTCCTGCGCCAAGGCGTGGCACGGCCGGTCGAGGAGCTCGCGGGCGCGTGCGACGCCCTGCGGGCCGAGGGGCACCACCGTGAGGCCCACGCGCTGCTCACCGCCTTCGTCCGGGTCCGCGCACCCGAGGACGCGGCCCGGCTCGCGAGCGAGGACCCGCGCGGGCTCGTCCCACTGCTGCTCGACGCCGCCCGCGCGGTGTCGGCGGCCCGCGAGCGCGACCTGCTCCACGCCCTGCGCGTGGCGGGCCTCGCCGGCGGCTGACCCGGGGGATGGGGGACGAGTCACCGCACGTGTCAGTCCTTGCCCGTACGTGTCGGTATGTGTCCGACGTGGACCACTCGGGTATGAAACATGATCGACCCGGCCGCTTCCCGGCGGCGGTCTTGCTCCGAGGTGTGACGGGGCTTACGTTCTCCTCCTACGCACCGCGTCTACGTGCGTAGAGGCTCTCTGACGCCGTGCCGAAGGAGCAGCTCATGACCGACGTCGTACGCGCCGCGCTCGTCCAGGCGACCTGGACCGGCGACACCGAATCCATGATCGCCAAACACGAGGAGCACGCCCGGGAGGCGGCCCGCCAGGGCGCCAAGGTGATCGGTTTCCAGGAGGTGTTCAACGCCCCCTACTTCTGCCAGGTCCAGGAGCCCGAGCACTACCGCTGGGCCGAGCCCGTCCCCGACGGCCCGACCGTGAGCCGGATGCGGGACCTCGCCCGGGAGACCGGCATGGTGATCGTGGTGCCGGTCTTCGAGATCGAGGGCGAGGGCTTCTACTACAACACCGCCGCCGTGATCGACGCCGACGGCACCTACCTCGGCAAGTACCGCAAGCACCACATCCCCCAGGTCAAGGGCTTCTGGGAGAAGTACTACTTCCGCCCGGGCAACGTCGGCTGGCCGGTCTTCGACACCGCCGTCGGCAGGGTCGGCGTCTACATCTGCTACGACCGCCACTTCCCGGAGGGCTGGCGCCAACTCGGCCTCAACGGAGCCCAGCTGGTCTACAACCCCTCCGCCACCCACCGCGGCCTCTCCTCCCACCTCTGGCAGCTGGAACAGCCCGCGGCCGCCGTCGCCAACGAGTACTTCGTCGCCGCCATCAACCGCGTCGGCGTCGAGGAGTACGGCGACAACGACTTCTACGGCACCAGCTACTTCGTCGACCCGCGCGGCCGCTTCGTCGGTGACGTCGCCTCCGACAAGGCCGAGGAACTCGTCGTCAGGGACCTGGACTTCGGCCTCATCGAGCAGGTGCGCCAGCAGTGGGCGTTCTACCGGGACCGCCGCCCCGACGCGTACGACGGGCTGGTGCAGCCGTGAGCAGCCTCCACGACCGCCACCGCGCCGTCGCCCCCGACTGGCTCGCCCTCTACTACAAGGACCCCCTCGAGATCACCCACGGCGAGGGCCGGCACGTCTGGGACGCCGAGGGGCGCAGATACCTCGACTTCTTCGGCGGCATCCTCACCACCATGACCGCCCACGCCCTGCCCGAGGTCACCAAGGCCGTCGCCGAGCAGGCCGGACGGATCATCCACTCCTCCACGCTCTACCTCAACCGTCCGATGGTGGAGCTCGCCGAGCGGATCGCCGCCCTCTCCGGCATCCCCGACGCCCGCGTCTTCTTCACCACCTCCGGCACCGAGGCCAACGACACGGCGCTCCTCCTCGCCACCGCGTACCGCGGCTCGAACCAGATCCTGGCCATGCGGAACAGCTACCACGGCCGCTCCTTCTCCACCGTGGGCATCACCGGCAACCGTGCCTGGTCGCCGACCGGCCTCTCCCCGCTCCAGACCCTGTACGTGCACGGCGGCGTCCGTACCCGCGGCCCGTTCGCCCAGTACACCGACGAGCGGTTCACCGAGGCCTGCGTCGCCGACCTCGAAGACCTCCTCGGCCACACCCGCGACGTCGCCGCCCTCATCGCCGAACCCGTCCAGGGCGTCGGCGGCTTCACCTCGCCACCCGACGGTCTGTACGCCGCCTTCCGCCGCGTCCTCGACCGGCACGGCATCCTGTGGATCTCCGACGAGGTGCAGACCGGCTGGGGCCGGACCGGTGACCACTTCTGGGGCTGGCAGGCCCACGGCCAGGCCGGACCACCCGACATCCTCACCTTCGCCAAGGGCATCGGCAACGGCATGTCCGTCGGCGGGGTCGTCGCCCGCGCCGAGATCATGAACTGCCTCGACGCCAACTCCATCTCCACCTTCGGCGGTTCACCCGTCACCATGGCCGCAGGCCTCGCCAACCTCTCGTACCTCCTGGAGCACGACCTCCAGGGCAACGCGCGCCGCGTCGGTGGCCTCCTCATCGAACGCGTCAGGGCCGCCTGCGCCGGAGTCCCGGCAGTACGGGAGGTCCGCGGCCGGGGACTCATGATCGGCATCGAACTCACCGAACCGGGCACCGACCGGGCCGATCCCGACGCGGCCGCCGCCGTCCTGGAGTCCGCCCGTGAGAGCGGCCTGCTGATCGGCAAGGGCGGCGGCCACAACACCAGCACGCTGCGCATCGCCCCGCCGCTCTCGCTCACCGTGACCGAGGCCGAAGAAGGCGCGGAGATCCTCGAACAGGCCTTCAGGGCCCTGTAGTTCCGGCTCCTCGAGCAGGGGCCCTGTGGTTCCCGCTCCTCAAGCAGGGAGAGTCCCGTGAGCAGCACCCGTACCCTCATCCGGGGCGGCCTCGTCGTCACCGCCGCCGACGAAGTCCACGCCGACGTGCTGATCGAGGACGGCCGTGTGGTCGCCCTCGCGGCCCACGGCTCGGACGTGGCGGCCGGCTGGACCGCCGCCCGTACCCTCGACGCCACCGACCGCTACGTGCTGCCCGGCGGCGTCGACGCCCACACCCACATGGAACTGCCCTTCGGCGGCACCTTCGCCTCCGACACCTTCGAGACCGGCACCCGCGCCGCCGCCTGGGGCGGCACCACCACCATCGTCGACTTCGCCGTCCAGACCGTCGGCCAGGGTCTGCGCGAAGGACTCGACGCCTGGTACGCCAAGGCCGACGGCAACTGCTCGATCGACTACGCCTTCCACATGATCCTCTCCGACGTCAACGAGCACACGCTCAAGGAGATGGACTGGCTCGTCCAGGAGGGCATCACCTCCTTCAAACTCTTCATGGCCTACCCGGGCGTCTTCTACAGCGACGACGGCCGTATCCTGCGGGCCATGCAGCGCTCCGCCGACAACGGCGGGCTGATCATGATGCACGCCGAGAACGGCATCGCGATCGACGTCCTCGTCGAACAGGCCCTGGCCCGCGGCGAGACCGACCCCCGCTACCACGGGGAGGTCCGCAAGGCCCTCCTGGAGGCGGAGGCGACCCACCGGGCCATCCAGCTGGCCCGGGTGGCCGGCGCACCGCTGTACGTCGTGCACGTCTCGGCGGAGGAGGCCGTCGCCGAGATCACCACCGCCCGCGACAAGGGACTCCCCGTCTTCGGCGAGACCTGCCCCCAGTACCTCTTCCTCTCCACCGACAACCTCGCGGAGCCGGGCTTCGAGGGCGCGAAGTACGTGTGCAGCACCCCGCTGCGGCCCAGGGAGCACCAGGCGGCGCTCTGGCGCGGGCTGCGCACCAACGACCTCCAGGTGGTCTCGACCGACCACTGCCCCTTCTGCTTCACGGGCCAGAAGGACCTCGGCCGCGGCGACTTCTCCAAGATCCCCAACGGCCTCCCGGGCGTGGAGAACCGTATGGACCTCCTCCACCAGGCGGTCGTCGACGGGCGTATCTCGCGGCGCCGCTGGATCGAGATCGCCTGCGCGACCCCGGCCAGGATGTTCGGTCTCTACCCGCAGAAGGGGACGATCGCCCCCGGCGCCGACGCCGACATCGTCCTCTACGACCCGCACGCCTCCCAGACCCTGTCGGCGTCCACCCACCACATGAACGTGGACTACTCCGCGTACGAGGGGAGGACGGTCACCGGCCGGGTCGAGACGGTGCTCTCGCGCGGCGAACTCGTCATCGACCGGCGGGAGTACGTGGGTCACGCCGGCCACGGCACGTTCGTGCCGCGCTCCACCTGCCAGTACCTGGACTGAACCACCTGACCGTACCGAACGAACCAGGAGGTCCCGCGTGGACTTCGGACTCGTCCTGCAGACCGACCCGCCCGCCTCGCAGGTCGTCGGACTGATGCGCCGGGCGGAGCGCAACGGCTTCCGCTACGGCTGGACCTTCGACTCCGCCGTGCTGTGGCAGGAACCCTTCGTCATCTACAGCCAGATCCTGGAACACACCACGAAGCTCCACGTCGGCCCGATGGTGACGAACCCCGGCACCCGCACCTGGGAGGTCACCGCCTCCACGTTCGCCACCCTGAACGACATGTTCGGCAACCGCACGGTCTGCGGCATCGGCCGCGGCGACTCCGCGATGCGCGTCGCGGGCCGCAGGCCGAACACGCTGGCCCGCCTGGGCGAGGCCATCGACGTCATCCGCGACCTCGCGGAGGGGCGGGAAGCGCTGGTGGACGGCAACCCGATCCGCATCCCGTGGATCAAGGACGGGAAGCTGCCGGTGTGGATGGCGGCGTACGGGCCCAAGGCCCTCGCCCTGGCGGGCCAGAAGGCGGACGGCTTCATCCTCCAGCTCGCCGACCCGTTCCTGACGGAGTGGATGGTGAAGGCGGTCCGCCAGGCCGCCGTCGACGCGGGACGCGACCCGTCGGCGATCACCGTCTGCGTCGCCGCGCCCGCCTACGTGAGCGACGACGTGGCGCACGCCCGGGACCAGTGCCGCTGGTTCGGCGGCATGGTCGGCAACCACGTCGCCGACCTGGTCGCCAAGTACGGCGAGCACTCGTCGATGGTCCCCGAGGAGCTGACGGCCTACATCAAGGACCGTCAAGGCTATGACTACTCCCACCACGGCCGCGCCGACAACCCCGACACCGCCTTCGTCCCCGACGAGATCGTCGACCGCTTCTGCCTCCTCGGCCCCGCCGGCGCCCACATCGACAAGCTCCGCCACCTCAAGTCCCTGGGCGTCGACCAGTTCGCCCTCTACAACATGCACGACAACCGCGAGGGCACCATCGACGCGTACGGGGCGGAGGTCATCCCGGCACTCCGCCGAGAGCACCCGTGAAACGCCTCAGGCCGGCGCGTCCTGGGGACGGGCCGGCCTGAGGGATCGGGTGGGGCTACAGCTCGACGCTCGGGTTGTCCCCCGGGAACTCCGAGGGCAGCCCGTCGGGTTCTACGGCGCCGGCCGCGAGGCCGGTGAGGTAGTCCGTGAGGGTGCCGTCATACGTGGCCCAGTAGCCGTTGGTGGTCTCGACGACGACGGTCCAGGCGTCGGGATCCTCGGCGACGGTGTGCCAGTAGAAGGTGTCGCCTTCGGCCGAGTCCCCCCACGGGATCAATCCGCCGGCCGCCGGATACGGAACGTATCCCTCGGTCATGTCGTCGTCGGACAGACTCGCGAGGGCGCGCAGGGACTCCCTCACTCCGTCGGCGAACTCCGCTTCCCGTCCCGGATCGGGGAGGTGCACGCTCAGGAAGTCGGAGAGCGAGAACGCCGGATAGGCCTCGGCGAGTTCCACGAAATCTCCGGGCAGCGTCGTTCCCAGGTCGCCGCAGAGCTCATCCCATGCGATCCGCCTCGGCTCCCTCGCCCTGAGGGGACTCAGATTCGGAATGGCTCGTTCGAGATCGTCGAGGTTCAACAGGTCACCTGCGGGGTCGGTATGTTGGCTATTTTCACGGAGAAGAGTCGGCCCTTCTGCGTGAACGCGTCCATGTTGATCGCCGTGGGGATCTCTCTCCGCCCGTTCCCGTACTCCAGTTTACCGAAGTAGAGGACCGGGTTTCCCCCGCCGTTGGTCTTGTCGAGAACCGTCGCCATCCGGTTCTCGCACTTCCTCATGTCCGGAGTGTTCATCTGCGTATGACCGGTGAAGATGTTCTCCTTGATCCAGTCCCCGTGGAACCTGTCGCCGAGGATGTGCGACCTGTTGTAGCGGTACTTCTTGGTGCCCGGAATCTTCTCGGACTTCCAGCCCGGCGGTTCCCAGGTCCCCTTCCGGTTGCCCCGGTCCTTCTTCTTGAGGTCGTCCGGGCAGATGAGAGCGGCGACACCCGTGGGCGCGTCGTCGACGAGCGGCATGTAGCGGAAGCGCTCGGACCTGTCACGGTCGCAAGGATTCTTGCCTCCGTTGGGCGCGCTCACCTGGGCATCGGGGCTGTTGTACATCGCGGCGGCTTCCGCGGGGGTGAACCCGAAGGTCTGCATCATCTCCTGGAAGTCTTCCTTGGAGAATTGCTTCATGTAGCCGACGTCGATCTTCCACTGGCTGTCGCCGGTGCCCCAGTCGAACTCCGGACGCCGAGCGGGGGCCGGGTTGTTGGGGTTCTGGTTGATGACCTTCAGGGTGTTGACGAGCGAGCTGCTCCCCCCGCTGCCACCGCCGTGACCGCCACCACCGCCGTGGCCGAGACCGCCGGGACCGCCGTTGCCGCGGCCCCGTGACCCGCTGGCGGCCGTGCCGATCTCGCCGCGGGTCGGGGTCCGGTAGTCGCCGCGCGATCCCCTGCCCCCGCAGTCGGTGTGGTACCAGTACTTGTCGCAGTTCCGGTAGCCCCGGAAGGGCGAGGTGTTGGTGGAGGAACCCGGGCTGCTCGAACTCCTGGAGGAGGAGTAGTACTCCTCCTGCCCCTTGGACCTGTTGTACCTGGTCTCCAGCTTCAGGTAGCGGGCGAGCTGGGAACGCATCGAATCGGCGGTCTGGGTCGGCCTCGGCGGCGACCAGGTGCGGTACGGGATCATGGTGCCCATCGAGCCGCTGCCGCCTCCCATCTCGACCCGGTGACCGGACGGGTCGATCCCGTTCATCGGGCTCGCGTTGGCGTACGTGTAGCGGTTGGCCTGCACCGACGGGTCCGGGTGGAGCTGCCACGTGTCGCGGCCGGTGAAGCCGCCGGTGCCGGGCTGGTACCAGCGCGCGGCCATGTTGACCTCGCCCGTGGACGAGTCCGTCCAGCCGGATTGGTAGCCGACCGACGGGGCGGTGCCGCTGCTCGCGGTCACCTTGCCGGAGGCGTCGTACGCGCGGGACGAGGTGACCGACGTGCCGTCCGCGGACAGGCTGGCGACCAGGTCCGTGTGGCCGTCGGTGACGGCGAGCCGGGACGAGTCCGCGGTCCCGGTGGTGGCGCTGGCGAGCAGCGGTCCGTCGGGGGTGCGGCTGTAGGTGGACGTCCCGTCCTTGACCAGGTTGTTGGAGCCGCCGTCGTAGCTGAAGTCGCTTCCGTTGTGGGTCATGATCCGGTCGAGCGAGTCGTACGTGAAGGTGCTCGTGCCGTTGTTGACCGTACGCTCGAAGGCATCCGAACTGATCGTGCGGGCAGGGCCGTTGGAGTCGGTGACGGCCTTGACCGTGCCGCGCGCGGAGTAGTCGAAGGTCTGCGTGCCCCAGCTCTGGAGGCGGTTGCGGGAGTCGTACGTGCCGGAGATGTCCCCCTTCTTGGTCAGGTTGCCGGCCTTGTCCCATTCGTAGGCGGTGGTGGTGCTCCCGCTGGTCTCGGAGGTCATGCGGCCGGCGAGGTCGTAGGCGTACGTCCGCGCGCCCGCCCCGGCGATGCCGGTCGTGGTCTTCTTGACCAGCCGGTCGGCGAGGTCGTACTCGTAGGCGAGGCCCTGGACTCCGGTGCCCGTGCCGGTCTGCCTGACGCTGTCGTCCGCGAGCCGGCCCAGAGCGTCGTACGTGTACGAGCGCCTCGAACCGATCGTGTACGTGCCGCCGGCCGCGGGGCGTGCGTACTCGTCGACGGTCGGTCGCCCGGCCGCGTCGTAGTCGTTGCGCACCTGGGTGCCGGTGAGGGGGTCGGTCGTGGTGTCGAGGCGTCCGGCCAGGTCGTAGGTGAAGGCCGTCGTGCCCGCCGCGTCCGTACGGGAGGTCAGCTGACCGTCCGCGTCGTACACGTACCCGGACCGGCCGCCCGGGCCCTCGCTGGAGAGCAGTTGGCCGCGGTCGTTGTAGGTGTACGTGTTGCCCGCGAGGACTCCGTCACCGCCGACGCCGGTCAGACGGCCGGCGAGGTCGTAGGAGAGCGAGCGCGGGCGGGTGGCCACGGCGGTGCCGGAGCCGGTCTCGGCCGTGAGCCGGTCCAGCGCGTCGTACGTCTTCTGCCGCTTGACGTTGCCCGGGAGCAGTTCGGTGACGAGCCGGCCGCCCGCGTCGTAGACGTTCGTCCAGGTGCGGTTGTTCAGGGCCGGGTGCAGCGTGGTGCTGGGTTCGATGGTGGATTCCTGGAGGCCCCACGCGTTGAAGGTGTAGTACGTGGCCTTTCCACGGCCGTCGGTCAGCCGGGTGCGGTTGCCCGCCGCGTCGTGGCCGAAGGTCGTCGTGATGGAGTCGCTGCCCGTGACCGGTTCGACCTGCTTGGTCATCCGGCCGAGGGCGTCGTAGGTGTAGGTACGTCGGGCGCCGGTCGCGGAGACCGATGCAGTGACGTTTCCGTCGTTGTCGTACTCGGACGAGACCGTCCGCAGGACCGTCGTTCCGGTTCCGTAGTCCGACACGGTCGTCGGCTTGCCGAGGACGTCGTACGCCGTGACCGTCCTGCGGCCGGTCGCGTCCTTGCTCTCGGTCTGACGTCCGAGACCGTCGTAGGCGGCACGGGTGATGCCACCCATCGGGTCCGTGGCGGTCAGCACCTCACCGGCGGTGCTGTAGGTCGCCGTGGTGCGGCGGCCGCCGGGCGTGGTGGACCCGGTCTGGTTGCCCGCGTCGTCCCAGGTGTAGCGGGTGACGAGGTTCTGGAGCGTGGGCCTGCGTTCGACCGTCGTGTCGGTGAGCCTGCGGCCCAGTTCGTCGTAGGTGGACTCGGTACGGGCCCCGGTCGGGTCGGTCGCGGAGAGCGGAAGACCGGTGGGGGTCCAGGTGTAGGTGGAGACACCGCCGCCGGACAGGTCCGTGGAGGTGCCGCTGAACGTGGTGGCGCCCGGAGCCTGGAGGCCCTGTCCGCCGCCGAGAGCCGGGTCCGTCCTGCGGACCAGGTGGCCCAGCTGGTCGTACGCGAAGTACGTCGCACGTCCGAGCGGGTCGGTGGTGGAGGCGGGGTTGCCGAGCTTGTCGTACGTCATGCGTGTCACGGCCGTGATCGGCGTCGTGGTGCCAGGGGCCGTGTAGCCGGGCAGCGTGACCGCCGTCGGGCGGCCCGACGTGTCGGTCTCCGTACGGGTCACCAGGCCCCGGGCGTCACGCGCCTCCGTGATCTCGCCGAAGGTGTTGAAGCCGACGAGGGACGTCGGGGTGACGGCCGCGGCCGCGCCGCCGTTCTCCTCCGCCTGCACCTGCGGAGCCGTGGTCTCGACCAGCCGGCCGAGGACGTCGTAGCGGTGGGTGGAGGTGTTGCCCCGCGGGCTGACCTCCGTGACCGGCATACCCCGTTGGTCGAAGGTGGCCGAGGACGTCCGGCTGCCGGTGCCGTCGGTGACCGTGGTCTTCTTCGGGTTGCCCGCCCCGTCGTACTCGGTGGACGAGGTCAGCTTCTTCCCGGCCGCGTCGATGGACCGGCTCTCCTCGGTGACCTGGTCGTCGCCGTTGTAGGCGAAGGTGGTCACCCGGTTGAGGCCGTTCGGGTCGAAGACCGAGCGGGTGACCCGTCCGGTGGCGTCGACCGTGTGGACCGTGGTGCGGCTGCCGCTCACGGTCCGGGTGACCGCGTTACCGGCGCCGTCGTACACCGTCGAGTCGAGGAGGATGTCCTTCTTGGAGCCGTTCGCCTGGGTGACCTGCTTCGCCGTCGCCGTGGCCTGGAGGCCGTCGTCGTAGTACGTGAAGGCGGTCGTCGCGCCCATCGCGTCCGTCGTCGAGGCCAGCCGGCCCGCCGGGTCGTACGCGTGGGAGACCAGGACCAGGTCACGGGTCTGGCCGGACGGGTCGCCCGTCCAGTCCTTCAGCACCGACTCGGCCGGCTGCCCGCGCTTGGTGAACGCGTGCGTGACGACGGTGCCCGCGGCGTCCGTCTCGCGGACCACCCGGCCCAGCGCGTCGTGTCCGAAGACCGTCTCGTTGCCCGCCGGGTCAGTGGTGCTCTCGGCCAGGCCGAGGGCGTTGTAGCGGTAGGTGGTGGTGCGGGTGGCGTCGCCGCCGGTGGTGTCCTCCGCGGACTCGGTGAGCAGGCGCCCGTCCGCGTCGTAGGTGCGGGAGATCCTCGCGGTGTGCGTGACTCCGGTGATCTCGTTCCTGACGCCGGGGCCCGACTCCGACGAGACGCGTGACATCGCGTTGTACGTGTACGAGGTCGTCGCGCCGCCCGGGGTGGCGTCGGAGACCTGGGTCTCGGTCAGCTTCCGGCCGATGCCGTCGTAGGTGTACGTCGTCACCAGACCGGAGGGCTCGGTGGTCCTGGCCAGGTCGCCGCTCGCGAAGTAGGCGTACGAGGTCGTGGCTCCGCCGGTGCTCTTCTTGGTGGCGACCAGGCCGGCCGGGGTGCTGCCTCCGGCGACCGCGGCCTCGGTGCCGTTGGTGTACGTGGTGGAGATGGTGCGGCCGTCCGCCAGCGTGATCGTGTCGGTCAGGCCGAGCGGCGTGTACGTCGTGGTCGTGCGGTAGCGGTTGTCGTCCGGGCCGGTGGAGCGGCCGTCGCGGGTGGAGAGCTGCCTTCCGTTGCGCGGATCCAGCGGGTCGGACGCGTTGTGGTGGTATTCCGCGAAGGAGGTCCAGCAGGAGTCGGCGTCCCGGCAGGTCGTGGTCGAGACGGTGTTGCCGCGCTCGTCGTGACCGGTGATGGTCGCGTGGCCGTTGGGGTCGGTGACCGTGTGCAGGAAGCCGCCGGTGTCGTACGCGTACGTGGTGACACCGCCGTCCGCGTCCGTCGAGGCGGTACGGCGCTGGCCCCGGACCGCGTCGAACGTGCTGGACGTGGTCGCGCCGGTGGGGTCGGTGACCGTGACCGTCGAGGTGAGCGAGGAGGACGCGGAGGTGACGCGCGCCGCGTACTGGTCGGCGACCTCGTCGGCGCTCAGGCCGCGGCGGTAGACCGCGACCTCGTCGAGCGCTCCGGTGAAGTAGCTGACGTGTGCCGGGGCGGCGGGCCAGCTCTTCGCGAAGCCCGCACCGATGTAGGTGCGGTTGCTGCTCTCGTGGTTGACGGGCGCACCGGACCGCGTCGCCACCTGGGCGCCGTCCAGATACAGCGTCTGGACATCACCCTTGACCGTGACGGCCGCGTGGTGCCACTGGTTGTCGGTCACCGTGCCGGGTGAGGCGTTCGAGGCGCCCGTCCCGGAGAAGTACTCGCCGTGGAGCTTGCCGTCGGTGCCGACGTAGAGGATCGGCGCCCAGTTGCCGGAGGGCTCGGTGGCACCCGCCATCGGCGCCGACTGGTTGGCGAGCATGACGCCGGCCTTGTCGGTGCGGAACCAGAGGCTCGCGGAGACATCCGCGCTGCCGATGCCGACGCCCGGGACCTCCGCGTAGCCGTCGCCGTCGAACCGCGCGGCCGTGCCGTCGCCGGTGTCGAAGGCGCCGGTGACGCCCAGGGTGGCCTTGGTGTAGGTGCCGGTGCCGTCGAGGGCGGCGACCCTGCTGTTGACCTTGGTGCCGGAGGTCTCGTCCAGGCGCCAGTAACCGGCCGGGTTCGCCGCGGTGACGACGCCCCTGTACTGGTCGCCCGTGCCGCTCATGGCCTTGTTGCGGGCCGTGAAGTGTTCCGTGACGTCCTGGGCGGTCAGTTCCTTCGCGTAGAACGCCGCCTCGTCGAGCCGGCCGTTGAAGTAGCGGGTCGCGCGCGGCTGCCCGTCCCAGGCTTCGCTGGAGTAGCCGGCGCCCAGGTAGGCGTGGTCCAGGGTCTCCGGCTTGACCGCACCGGACTTGGAACCGATCTTCGAGCCGTCGAGGTACAGCGACTGCCCGGTCGGGCCGCCGGTGATCACGACGTGGTGCCACCTGTTGTCGGTGACCTTGACGCCGCCCATGACCGGCCAGCCCGCGGACGGACCGTCCCACAGGTGGCCGCGCAGCTTGCCCTCACCGTCGACGAGCAGGCTCGCGTTCCACATCGTGGGGGTGCTGCCGATTTCCGCGTTCTGCAGACCGAGCAGGACACCGCTGGGCTTGTCCGTCTTGAACCACAGCTCCACGGAGAGCGAGGTGGCGGTGCTGATGGACTCCGCCGGTACGGAGATGACGCCCTTGGACCCGTCGAGGGTGACCGCGCCGTCGTCGCCGTCGAGGAAGGTGCCCACCCCACCGAGCGTGACGCCGTCGCGGTAGGAACCGTTGCCGCCGTCGGATATCTCGTCCGCCGCCGCCGCGCCGCTGCTGTCGCCCAGACGCCAGTAGTTGACCGGGCCCGCGGTGTGCACGGCGTCCGCGTAGACCTGGGAACCGGACGCGTAGCGCGGGGAGGAGACCTGCCAGGTGCCGCCGTTCTCGTCGGTGGCCTTGACGACGCGCTCGGTGCCGTTGTCGTACTCGGCCTTGCCGCCGACCCGGCCCGAGGGCAGGGTCACCCGGGACAGCTTCGACGCACCGCCGCGGGCCTGGTGATGGGCGCGGACGGAGCCGGCGTCGAGGGCGCGGTGGTAGACCGCGACCTCGTCCATCAGCCCCTGGTAGTGGCGCGTGCCGTAGGTGCCGGCGCCGTCCCAGGTGTGGTCGGTGAAGCCGCCGCCGAGGTACGTGTACGTCTTGACGGAGTGGCTGACGGGGCCTGCGAGGGTTCCGACGGCCTTGCCGTCGAGGTACAGCGTCTGGCCGGTGCCGGTGCTGGTGATCACGGCGTGGTGCCAGGCGTTGTCGGTGACGACGCCCGGGGAGCTCATCGGGACGAGACCCCCGTCAGCCTTCTCGAAGGCACCGCGCAGCTTGCCCGCAGAGTCGACGAACAGCACGGGGTTGTACACGTTGGGGTGGGTGGGACCCAGCGGGTCGTCCTGGAAGCCGACGAGAACCCCGTTCGGCTTGTCCGTCTTGAACCACAGCTCCACGGACAGCACGGTGGAGGCCGCGAGCGTCGACTCGGGCAGCTCCACGTAGGAGTTCGTGCCGTTGAAGGACGCCGCCTTGTTGTCCGTGCCCACCAGGGCTCCGGCGTGACCGAGGCCCACGTCGCGGTAGCGCCCGGCGTTCATGCCCGTGCGGGAGACGGCCTCGCTCCGCGCGGCCTCGCCCTCGGTCTCGCCGAGCCGCCAGTAGGCGACCGGGTTGGCGTCCTGCACCATGCTCCGGTACTGGGAGCCGGCGGTGTACGCGTACACCGTGCACGCGGTCGTGGACGACGGCGGGCAGACCTTCGTGAGCAGGTCGCCGGTGTAGGTGTAGGACCAGACGAGAGCCGGCGCGGACGGGCCGACGGCGTCCGTGGAGACGGACGCGACGTGCGCGCCGCTCCAGGTGAACGTCAGCGTCCGCCTGGACTGGACGTCGGTCGCCTTGGTGAGCCTGCCGCCCGTGTAGGTGAGCTGCTGCTCGCGGTCGTGGCCGTCCTTGACGTTGGTCAGCAGACCGGTCGCGTCGAAGGTGTACAGCGTGGCGCCGGCGTCGCGCAGCGTCCAGCCGCCGCCCGTGACGGCGGTCAGCACGCCCATCGAGCCGGACGGCGCGCTGTACGAGTTGTCGCTGTTCCTGCCGTAGCGGACCTGGTTGCCGGCCGCGAGGGTGATCACGACGCTGCCGTCGGGCTCGGACGTGGCCCGCATGTCCCAGCGGGTGGCCCAGCCGGCTCCGAAGGCGGTGGTCGTGCGCGGGTCCTGCGAGTTGTACGTGCGGGTGACCGCCAGCTCCGGGCCGACCGTGGGCACGGTGGCGTCCGTGGCGGCGGTGACGTAGTTGCCGGACCGCTCGCCGAAGCTGCGCCCGTTCTCGGCCCCTCCCAGGTGGGAGGTGATGACGGGCTGCGGTACCCACGTGGTCAGGATGGAGGGTGCGGTACGGGCCGACTGGTCCTTGCCGTCGTTGGCGTACGCGTACCAGGCATACGTCTTGGCCCAGCTCAGCCAGCCGGACGGCACGGTCCAGCTCTGTGAGGCGGCGTGCGTGTTGCCCCGGCAGTTCTTCCGGGTGTCCTTGCCCTCGACCTCGCACACCTCGAACTGATACGTCAGGCCGCTGGGGTACTTGTCGTGGTCGGACGCTGATGCCCACAGGACGGGGGTGAGGGAGTCGACGAGCGTTCCGCTCGGAGGGCTCGCCCCGGTGATGTAGGGCACGGCGTTGGCCGCTTCCACCCTCATGGCCGCGGCGGGCACGCCCTGCGAGGCGAAGGAGTTCACCCCGAACTCGTCCATCGTCCAGGCGATGGAGTAGGTGCCGGGTGCGAGCGGGGCGATCCTGGCGTCGAGCGTCACCGTGGCGCCCGGCGCGACATCGTGGGGCATGTCGGTCCAGCGGATCTTGCTCCAGTAGTCACCGCCGACCTGGTTGCCGTTGCCGTCGTACAGGTCGTAGCGCAGCTTGAAGTTGCTGCCCTTGGCCCAGGTCTGCTGACCCCGGTTGGTGACCGTGACCTTGAAGATGCCCTCGGAGGTCGCGGTGATGGGGGCGACGAAGTTGCCGAGCTGGTAGCTCGCGCCGTACTTCGTCCAGGACACGTCGAGGCTCGGGACACCGCCGGCGTAGTCGTCGGAGTGGAACTGCTTCCAGCTCTTCGAGTCGTCCGTGGCGGCCTTGACCGCGAGGCCGTAGTTCGGCGTGCGGCCGTGCGTCCAGTCGTCGACCAGCGCGCGGCCGGACGAGCCGAGGGGAATGGTCTCCCACGCGGGGGAGCAGGACCACGTCTCGGTCCCGGTGGGCCGCCAGCCGTGGGCGAAGCTCTTCGACCCGAGGGCCGGACCGGTCGAGGGACCGGGGTACACGGAGGTGCTTGCCTCCGACCAGTTCGAGGTGATCTGGTGCACGGTCACCGGGCGGGCCGTGCAGGAGCCCGACCAGGAGTTGTAGAGCGCCAGGTTGGCGCTGATGACCCAGGCGTTCTTCAGACTGCCCGTGTTGAGGCCGTCGAAGCGCAGGAAGCTCGCGGCCTTGTGGCCACCGCCGTCGTACGTGCCGACCTTGAGGACGTTGGCACTGGAGAAGTTGGTGTTGTACGGCGACTCGACGTACGTGCCCGAGGTCGCGCCCACGCCGTTCACGGACGGGTCGACCTTCACGGGGAAGACCCGCTCCGGGGCGGCGAGCCACTCCCGGTCGAGGGAGACGACGAGCGTCTGCCGTCCGGAGAGGTTCTCGAGACGGTAGGTGACCCCCGCGGAGATGACGCCCTCCGAGGCGTTCTCCTGGTGTCGGGAGTCCTCCATCCACCCGGCCGGCATGCGGGCCTGCTGCCGGCCCGCGGGGTCGGTGAAGACCACGCCGCCGTGACCGTCGAGCTGCGCGGTCAGGCCGTTCAGGGCAAGGGGGAAGCGCCACTCGGTAGGGGCCGAGCGGTCCTTGAGGACGAGTGTCTCCTTGACGGAGTTGCTGCCCGCGATGAGTTCCACGTCCGAGGCGGGGCGGACGTCGCGGTAGGTGATCACGCTTCCGGAGACCGTGCCGCGGCTGTGGGAGGCGCCTTCGATCGCGTATCCGAGCGATGCGGTCTCGGACACGGAGAGGCGCACGAGCGGCGCGGCATCGGCGTACTCGCCCAGGGCCATGGCGTCCTCGGTGGACCGGGGCTGCCATGCCGAGCCTGCGGGGGCCGAGGCAGGCGCCGGGTCGGAGCTCTTGGCCAGTCGGGTGTCGATGCCCGTCCACTTGCCGTCGTCTCCGCGGAAGTTGACGGGCTCGTTGTAGAAACGGGTCGTGAAGGTGCCGTCGGGGTTGGCGAAGGTGCGGCCGCGCTCGGTGCGCTGAGCGGGCACCTCGGTGCTGGCCTTCGGGACGAAGCCCTTCGGCGCCGCCACCTTGGGTGCCTGGACCTTCACGAACGGCGTCCTGGCCGGCGGCTTGGGTGCCTGGCCCAGGCGCGGCGGCGCGGTGCCGCCGCCGTCCGGCGGGAGCTCGCCCGGGGCCTTCAGCGCGCCGCTGCGTCCGCCTCCCGCCGCCGCGTCCGTGGCGTCGCCGGGGGCGCCGTGGCCCCGCCCGTGCGCCGATCCCCAGCCCTGTGCGGGCAATTCACCGGCTCCGTAGCCGGTCTGTGCGACGAACCCTCTGTCCATCGCGAATGCGGCCTGTTCTGTACCTGCCAGAACGGCCATGACAAATGCCACCAGGAGTACCAGTGGTCGCGCTGTGCGCACGGAAATCCCCCACATAGACGATCAGTGGGGTTGTCCTATCCACTTTCACTCCTTGCGCACAAGATCCGCCCAGACGTGGCCCCTTCTGCCTCCGCGCCGGAGGCGGGTGGCTATAGACACCTTTGGTGAGTGATCAACGGACAAACCGGCCCGCCATCGGCGCCATCGGAGTGTGTGACATCACGCCGCGGGCGGGAACCTTCCATGGTTTCGCCGGCGCCGGACGGAAGCGTCCGAAGGGCCGGGCTGACATCCTGGGTTCATGAGCCCTGAAGAACCGCCGCTGCGTCCCCTGCTGGTCGTCGACGCGGCCAACGTCGTGGGATCGGTGCCGGACGGCTGGTGGCGCGACCGGCGGGGGGCCGCCGAGCGGTTGCGCGACCGGCTCGCCGCGACCGGGGGCCCGGCCGACGGCCCCTACCCGGGCCCGTACGAGATTGTCCTGGTCGTCGAGGGTCGCGCCCGGGGAGTCTCCTCCGTTCCCGGCGTGCGGGTCGACGAGGCCCCCGGCAGCGGCGACGACCTGATCGCCGAACTGGCCCGGGACGCGAAGGGCCGGCCGTGCCTGGTGGTCACGGCCGACCGCGAACTGCGCCGACGGGTGGAGGAGACGGGCGCCCGCTGCACGGGCCCGCGCAGTCTCCCCGAGACGCCCGCCTGAAGCCCCTCCCGCGATGGGCCACCCCGCCGGAGTCAGGCGAGCCCGAGGGACGTGACCTTCACCGGTTCCGTGCCGGTGGCACTGTGTCGTTCGGCCCAGGTCTCCAGGGCCGTGCGGCAGGCGTGGTCGAGGTGGTGCAGGCCGGACAGGTCGAGTTCCACCGGGCGGTCCTGGGGGAGCGCCTCCAGGCTGTCCAGTATCTTCGGCAGCCGCAGGAAGGTCGCGTTGCCCGACAGGTAGGCCTGGATCGGGCCCGCGCCCTTGTCGATGACCTCAAGCCTGACGTGCGACGTCTCCCAGGCGGTCTTGACCACGGACAGGGCGAGACCGATCAGCACGCCCTCGAACATGTTCACCGTGACGATCGCCACGGCCGTGACCACCAGGATCAGCGCCTCGCCCCGGTGCCCCCGCCACAGCGATACGACCCCGCGGAAGGGGATCAGCTTCCAGCCCGCGTGGACCAGGATGCCGGCGAGCGCGGGCAGCGGGATCAGGGCCAGCGCCCAGGGCAGCAGCGCCGCGAACAGCAGCAGCCACACGCCGTGCAGGACCCGGGACGCCTTGGTCCTGGCGCCCGCCGCCACGTTGGCGGAGCTGCGCACGATGACCGCGGTCATCGGCAGGGCCCCGAGCACGCCGCAGACCGCGTTGCCCGCGCCCTGCGCCATGAGCTCCTTGTCGTACTCGGTGCGGGGGCCGTCGTGCAGCCGGTCCACCGCGGCCGCGCTGAACAGGCTCTCGGCGGAGGCGATCAGGGTGAACGCGAGGATCGTGCCCAGGACGGCCGGGTCCGCCAGCGCGCCGAGGGCGTCGGCGCCGGGCAGTTGGACGGAGCCGAGCAGGCCGTTCACCTCGACGGTGGCCACCGGCAGGCCGAACGCCGGGGCCGCCACCGTCGCCAGGATCACCGCGGCGAGGGCGCCCGGCACCGTCTGGGCCTTCTTCGGCAGCTTCTTCCACCCCACCATCACGGCGATGGTGCCCGCGCCGACCGCGAGCGAGGCCAGTGCCGCGGTACTGCCGAGCGCGTCGACGGTGGCCCCGGGCAGCCCCAGGATCTTGTCGATGCCGGAGACGGGAGCCTTCAGGCCGGCCGCCGCATACAGCTGACCGGCAATGATCACCAGACCGATTCCGGCCAGCATGCCCTCGACGACGGCGACGGAGATCGCGCGGAACCAACGCCCCAGCTTCAGGGCGCCCATGACGAGCTGGAGCAGCCCCGCGGCCAGCACGATCACACCGAGCACGGGAAGTCCGAACTCGCTGACGGCCTCGAAGACCAGCACGGTCAGTCCGGCCGCGGGGCCGGACACCTGCAGGCTGCTGCCGCGCAGGAGACCCGTGACGATGCCACCCACGATGCCGGTGACGAGTCCGAGTTCGGCCGGGACACCGGAGGCGACGGCGACACCCACGCAGAGGGGGAGGGCGACGAGGAACACGACGAGTGAGGCGGCGAAGTCCTGTCGTAAGTAAGGGAATTTGGTCATGGCGGGCGCCCTCACAGGGCTTCGAAGGTGTCGGTGTCCGCGCGGTGTTCGCGTACGGCTCCGGTGTGCACCTCGTAGTACCAGCCGTGCAGGCTCAGCCGCCCCGACGCCAGCCGCTTGTCGACGCAGGGGTAGGAACGCAGCCGCAGCAGCTGCGTCAGGACGTGATGCCGTACGGCCTCCGCGACCGTCGGATCGGCCGGGTCCGCGCACGCGGGCTCCTCCGCGGCGTGCGCGAGCCAGTCGCGCACCGCGGGGACGGCGTCGAGGTCGTCGCCCCGCACCACCGCGCCGACGGCGCCGCAGTGCGAGTGGCCGCAGACCACGATGTGCTGGACGCCGAGGACCTCCACGGCGTACTCGATGGTGGCGGCCTCGCCGGTCGGGATGCCGGAGCCGTACGGCGGGACGATGTTGCCGGCCGTACGCAGCTCGAACAGCTGGCCGGGCTTGGCGCCGGTGATCAGGGCGGGTACGACCCGGGAGTCGGCGCAGGTGATGAACAGGACCTCGGGGGACTGGCCTTCGGCCAGTCTGGCGAACTCCTCAGGGCGCTGTCCGAACGTGCGGGCGTTGTCGATGAGGGGTTGCATGGTGTGGTGACTCCTCCTGGCGCGTCGTGGGGGCGCGTCGGGTGTGCAGGGCAGGTGCGTGGGGCGGTGGGGCTGCTCTGCTGATCAACAGGGGGACGCCTGGACGCCGGAGGGGGCAGCTCGATGCGTATGACGTCCGCTGCCTTCCTCCAGACATTCGCAAGGTCTAGAGAGCCCCAACAGTTGGTCAACAACCGGTCAAGGTCGACGATAACTCGGCAGAGCTGTGCGCGGAGTTAACTGAACGTTACGGCTGGAAGTGAGCCCGAAAACCCTCGGATTGTTGACGCGGATCGACCCTTGAACGGTGCGCGACGGTGGTGTATACGGCGTGCTGGTCGCCGCTGCGGTGCCCCGGACCGCACCGCCCCCGTCAGGAGCGGGGGAGCCGGCCGGTCGTCCGCTCGATCCAGCCGAGGTAGGAACCGACGCGGGTGTTCACGGCGGGCGTGTCGGTGGCGCACTCCCTGCCGTAGGACACCAGGCCGACGACGTGCGGGCGCCCCGCGACCGTGCGGACCAGGGGGCCGCCGGAGTCGAACTGGCAGGTGTCACGGCCGGGGCTGTAGGTGCAGATCTGGGTGGGGGTGACCTGCTCCATGCCCCGGCTCGCGCAGGCCGGGTTGCTCATGGTGCGCAGGGCCACGGTCCGCAGGACGTCGGAAGAGGGCCCGCCGAACGAGGTGGTGCCCCAGCCCGGGACCTCGACCTGGGTGCCGTCGGGCGATCCGTGGGCGTACGAGGTGGGCAGGCCGACCGGACGGACGTCACGGCTGAGGGCGACCGGCTCGGAGAGCCGGACGAGAGCGATGTCGTTCCGCTGGGTCTCCGGGTCGTACTCCGGGTGCGGGAGGAACCGGTCGGGCGTCACCAGGACCGCGTGCGGGCTGTCGGCCCCGGTCGTGAGGTCGTGGTCGCCGAGGAGCACGCCCACGCGTGCGGGGCTGCTGTAGGAGCCGGTCAGACAGTGCGCGGCGGTGAGGACGTACCGGTCGCCGATCAGCGCGCCGCCGCACATCACCCGGCGCTCGACCGTGTCCACGAGTCCCGCCATGAAGGGGTACTGGTGGGGCCGCGCCTCCTGTCCACCGACGACCGCCCGCGCGGGCGGCGCCACGCCGAGCGGGCACACCGCCAGCACCGCGCCCACGACCGCCGCCATGGCCTGCCTCGCCCGTCCCACTTGATCTCCGCACCGTCGACGCCGTGGTTCCCGGCCGTCCGTGGTGCGGAGACGTTTCCGCACGTCCGTCCCGGCCCGCGTGGGCATCAACGACGCGGGCCGGGTCAGGTCACTTGATCACGGGGCCGGACAGGTGTCCGCCACCGCGCGGGCGTACGGGCTGCTCAGGAGCCCTGTCCGTACGTAAGGGGTGAACCCGGCCAAAGGGCACTCTCCGGGGAAACGACGGGTGACAAGTGCGGTGGTCCGGTTGTCAGCGCCGCGTGCTTAGCTGGAGGGCATGACGGAAGACTTCATCGAGCACGTCCTCGGCGGCCGTACGTCCGAGGTGGAGGAGGCGGTCCGCAAGGCGGCCGCCGTCGAGATCATGCCGCGTTTCCGGCAGCTCGCCGCCCACGACATCGTCGAGAAGAACGGGCCGCACGACCTGGTCACCGTCGCCGACCGGGCCGCCGAGGCCCATCTCGCCGCCTCCCTGACCGCCCTGCTGCCCGGCTCGGTGGTCGTCGGTGAGGAGGCCGTGCACGCCGACCCCACGGTCTACGAGGCGCTGCGCGGCGACGCCCCCGTCTGGATCGTCGACCCCGTCGACGGCACCCGCCAGTTCGTGCACGGCGACCCCAATTTCTGCACCCTCGTCGCCCTCGCGCGGCACGGCGAGCTGCTCGCCTCCTGGACCTTCGCGCCCGCCCTCGACGAGTTCGCCGTCGCCGTACGGGGCAGGGGTGCCACCCTCAACGGGCAGCCTCTGCACGCCGGTTCCCCCGCGCCCGGCGCGGTGCTCCAGGTCGCGGCCTCGCACCCCGACTACACCACACCGGACCAGAAGCGCGCCCTGCTCGGCCTGGCCACCGAAGGCGTCGCCCCCCGCCCCTGTGGCTCCGCCGGACTCGAGTACCTGGCCGTGGCACGCGGCGCGCTCGACGCCACCGCATTCTCCTGGGAGTACGCCTGGGACCACGCGGCCGGACTGCTGCTGGTGACCGAGGCGGGCGGCGCGCACATGACCGTCGCCGGGGAACCGTTCCGTATCACCGGAGGGAACGCGCTGCCGTTCACCGCGGCCAGGGACACGGCCACCGCCGACCGTGTCCTGACCCTCCTGAGGGGTCGTTAAGACCCGTCGGGCCACAGGAATATCCTGAGGCCCCAGGCCATCGGCTGACGAAGGAGTCCAAGGTGTCGAAGGTGACGTCGATGCTCGATGCCGTCGTCGTGGGCGCGGGGCCCAACGGACTGACCGCGGCCGTCGAACTGGCCCGCCGCGGCCTCTCCGTGGCCGTCTTCGAGGCCAGACCCACCGTCGGCGGCGGCGCCAGGACCGAGGAGCTCACCCTCCCGGGCTTCCGGCACGACCCCTGCTCCGCGGTCCACCCCCTCGGTGCCGGATCACCGGTCTTCAAGACCATGCCACTGGAGCGGTACGGGCTCCACTGGCTCCACCCCGAACTGCCCATGGCCCACCCCTGGGACGACGGCACCGCCGCCGTCCTCGCCCGCTCCGTCGCCGAGACCGCCGCCTCCTTCGGCCCGCGCGACGCGGGGGCGTACCGCAGGCTCGTCGCACCCTTCCGCGACAAGTGGGACACCCTCGCCCGGGACTTCATGCAGCTGCCGCTCACCGCGCTGCCCCGCGACCCGGTCACCCTCGCCCGCTTCGGTCTCGCCGGACTGCCGCCCTCCACCTGGCTGATGCGCCGCTTCCAGGACGAGAAGGCCCGCGGGCTCTTCGCAGGCCTCGTCGGCCACGTCATGGCCCCGCTCGGCGGCTTCGCCACCGGCGCCGTCGGCCTGGTCTTCGCGCTCGCCGCCCACGCCGGCGGCTGGCCCCTTCCCCGGGGCGGCTCCCAGTCGATCTCCGACGCCCTCACCGCGTACCTCAAGGACCTCGGGGGCGCCGTCCACACCGACTTCGAGGTCAAGCGCCTCGACGACCTGCCACCCGCCCGCGCCTACGTCTTCGACACCTCGCCCACGGCCCTCGCGAGGATCGCCGGTTTCGGCGGTCACTTCGACCACTACCGGTACGGCGCGAGCGTCTTCAAGATCGACTACGCCCTGGACGGGCCCGTGCCGTGGACCGCCGAGGAACCCCGCCGCGCCGGCACCGTCCAGATCGGCCCCTCCGCCGGAGAGATCGGCACCGCCCTGCGCCAGGCCTCCTCCGGCACCGCCCCCGACGCCCCCTTCCTCATCACCGCCCAGCCCAGCCTCGTCGACCCGTCCCGCGCCCCCGACGGCAAGCACGTGTTCTGGGCGTACGGGCACGTGCCGAACGGCTGGCGAGGCGACCTCACCGAAGCCATCGAGCGTCAGATCGAGCGCTTCGCCCCGGGCTTCCGCGACCGAGTCCTCGCCCGCGCCACCGCGGGCCCGGCCGAACTCGCCGCCCACAACGCCAACTACGTCGGCGGCGACATCGCCTGCGGCGCCGCCCGCGGCCTCCAGCTCCTGCTGCGCCCCACCCTCTCGCTCCGCCCCTACGCCACCCCGCACCCGGCGATCTTCCTCTGCTCCGCCGCCACCCCGCCCGGCCCCGGCGTGCACGGCATGTCCGGCCACAACGCGGCGAAGGCGGTATGGCGCCGGTTGCGAGAATAGGTCCGTCGCGAAAATAGACTGACCCCATGGCGAAGTACTTCGACGTGCACCCCGACAACCCCCAGCCGCGCACCATCGGTGCGGTGGCCGACTCCATCCGGAACGGGGCGCTCATCGCGTACCCGACCGACTCCTGCTACGCGCTCGGCAGCCGTCTCGGCAGCCGCGACGGCATCACCCGCATCCGGACGATCCGCGACCTCGACGACCGGCACCACTTCACGCTCATGTGCCAGAACTTCGCCCAGCTGGGCCAGCTCGTGCACATCGACAACGACGTCTTCCGCGCGGTCAAGGCGGCGACCCCCGGCGCGTACACCTTCATCCTGCCGGCGACGAAGGAGGTGCCTCGGCAGCTGCTCCACCCCAAGAAGAAGACCGTCGGCGTCCGCATCCCCGACCACGTCGTCACGCAGGCCCTCCTCGCCGAACTCGGCGAACCGCTGCTCTCCAGCACCCTGCTCCTGCCCGACGAGGCGGAGCCGCTCACCCAGGGCTGGGAGATCAAGGAGCGGCTCGACCACCAGGTGGACGCCGTGCTCGACTCCGGCGACTGCGGGACCGAACCCACCACGGTCGTCGACTTCTCCAGCGGGGAGCCCGAGATCCTGCGCCGCGGGGCGGGGGACACCACCCGCTTCGAGTAGGGGGCGGGAGGCCGTCCCACCGGCCCCGGGGAGAGGTCCACCGTCCCCGGGAGGCCCGCCGGGCCCCGGGGGAAGGTCAACCGGCCTTGGGGGAGGGTCCACCGGTCCCGAGGCGGCCCTTTCCCCGCCGGCCGGGGGAGTCGTACGGTCGGGTGACGCCCGTTCGCGATCACCACGGAGGACCCGGCCGCATGATCGTCATCGCCCATGTCAGCGACATCCACATCGACGGCGAGCAGCGCGCCACCGACCGCACCCGCGCCGTCCTGCGGTACCTGGAGGAGCTGCCGTACGACCTGGCGGCCGTGCTCGTCACCGGGGACATCGCCGACCACGGCACCCACGACGAGTACGCGGAGGCGCGGCGGCTCCTGAGCTCCCGTCACCCGCTGCTCGTCTGCCCCGGCAACCACGACGACCGCGCCGCCTTCCGGAAGGGCCTGCTCCACGCGAAGGCCGGGGAGGCCGCGGAGGCCGGTGCGCGCCCGTACGCCCCCGTCAACCAGGTACTCCGGGGCGAGGGCTTCGTCATCGCCGTCTGCGACTCGTCCGTCCCCGGCGAGCACCAGGGCCTCCTGGAGGACGAGACCCTGGACTGGCTCGACGGCGTCCTCGCCGGGACCCCGCACGAGGTGCCCGTCCTGGTCGCCTTCCACCACCCGCCGGTACCGCTGCACACCCCGTACGTGGACGAGATCCGGCAGTTCGGCGAGGAGCGGCTCGCCGCGCTCGCCGACCGCCACCCCCACCTCACGGCCTTCCTCGCCGGCCACGCGCACACGGCCGCCGCCACGACCTTCGCCGGACGCCCGCTGCTCGTCGCCCCCGGTGTCGTCTCCACCCTCCGGCTGCCCTGGGAGAACCCGGGCCCGGACAGCCCGCACGTCCACCTCGATCCGCCGCCCGCCCTCGCCTTCCACATCCTCGGCGAGGACGGCAGGCTGACCACCCACTATCGGACGGTCACCGCCTGAGGCGAGGACCCGGCAGCGGACGATCATGTCGTTTTCTCGCCAGCCCGAGCGCCGTCCATCCCCGATCCTTGAACCATGCACACCGACACCGAGCGCTGCGTGCGGGCCGTCCAGTCGAAGGACGCCCGCTTCGACGGCGTGTTCTTCACCGCCGTCCGCACCACCCGGATCTACTGCCGACCCAGCTGCCCGGTCGTCCCGCCCAAGCCCGAGAACATGGAGTTCCACGCCAGCGCCGCCTCCTGCCAGCGCGCCGGCTTCCGGGCCTGCAAGCGGTGTCGGCCCGACACCAGCCCCGGCTCGCCCGAGTGGAACGTCCGCGCCGACGCCGTCGCCCGTGCCGTGCGGCTCATCCAGGACGGGATCGTCGACCGGGAGGGCGTCCCCGGGCTCGCCCGCCGGCTCGGCTGGTCCACCCGTCAGATCGAACGCCAGCTCCTCGCCGAACTGGGCGCCGGACCCCTCGCCCTCGCCCGCGCCCAGCGCGCCCAGACCGCCCGGGTCCTCATCGAGACGACCCCGATGCCCATGGGCGAGATCGCCTTCGCGGCCGGATTCTCCTCCATCCGCACCTTCAACGACACCGTCCGCGAGGTCTTCGCCCTCACCCCCGGCGAGCTCCGCGCCCGCGCCGCCCGGCCCGCCCCCGACCGGACCCCCACCCCCGGGGTGATCAGCCTCCGGCTCCCCTTCCGCGCCCCCCTGGAACCCTCCAACCTCTTCGGCCACCTCGCCGCGACCGCCGTCCCCGGCGTGGAGGAGTGGCGCGACGGCGCCTACCGGCGGACGCTGACCCTGCCGTACGGACACGGCATCGTCGCCCTCGCCCCGCGCGCCGACCACATCGCCTGCCGCCTCTCCCTGACCGACCCCCGCGACCTCACCCACGCGATCAGCCGCTGCCGCCGCCTCCTCGACCTCGACGCCGACCCCGTCGCCGTCGACGAACGGCTCCGCGCCGACCCGCTGCTCGCGCCGATCGTCGACAAGGCACCCGGCCGCCGGGTGCCAGGGACCGTCGACCCCGCCGAGTTCGCGGTACGGGCCGTCCTCGGCCAGCAGGTGTCCACCGCCGCCGCCCGCACCCACGCGGCCCGGCTCGTCACCGCGTACGGCACACCCGTCGACGACCCCGAAGGCGGCCTCACCCACCTCTTCCCGGGCCCCGAGGCGCTCGCCGCCCTCGACCCCGAAGCTCTCGCCCTGCCCCGCAGCCGCCGCACCACCCTCCTCACCCTGGCCGGGGCCCTCGCCGACGGCTCGCTCACCCTCGGCCCCGCCGACGACCGCGAGGACGCCCGCGCCCGGCTGCTCGCCCTGCCCGGATTCGGCCCCTGGACCACCGAGATCATCGCCATGCGGGCGCTCGGCGATCCCGATGCCTTCCTTCCCGGAGACCTCGGCGTCCGTCGCGCCGCCGTGGGACTCGGACTGCCGGGCACCCCGGCCGCGTTGACCGTCCGCGCGGCCCACTGGCGCCCCTGGCGCGCCTACGCCGTCCAGTACCTTTGGGCGACCGACGACCACCCGATCAACTACCTGCCCAGCGAAGGAAACTGAACCGCCATGGCCCCCACCGTCCGGCACACCGTCGTGGACAGCCCGTACGAGCCGCTGACCCTCGTCGCCGTCGACGGCGTCCTCAGCCGCCTCTATATGACGGGACAGCGCCACCGCCCGCCGGAGGAGACGTTCGGCGAGCCCGACCCGCGCCCGTTCGGCGAGGCGATCCGCCAGCTCGACGCCTACTTCGCCAACGAACTCACCGAGTTCGACCTGCCGTTGAGCATGACCGGCACCCCGTTCCAGATGCGGGTCTGGGAGCAGCTGCTCCGTATCCCGTACGGGGAGACCCGGACGTACGGCGAACTCGCCGAGGAGCTGGGCAACGCCGGCGCCTCCCGGGCGGTGGGCCTCGCCAACGGCAAGAACCCCGTCAGCATCATCGTCCCCTGCCACCGGGTGATCGGCGCCGGCGGCAGCCTCACCGGATACGGCGGCGGGCTCGACCGCAAGCAGCGGCTGCTCGCCTTCGAGTCGGGTGCGGCGGAACCGGTGGGCCTCTTCTGAGTGAGGTGTTAGGTTCCCGCCATGGCCAAGGTGAATATCGCGCTCGACGCCGAACTCGTCGTGGAAGTCATGGTCCTGGCCGGTGTGGGCAACCCCCAGGACGCCGTCGAGGCGGTGGTACGGGACTACATCGCCCGCGGACACCGCACCGAGGCGCGAGCCGTCAGCCGGGACGAGGCAGGGCGCACCGGTGAGCTGGTCCCACCGGAGCCCCCGCAGGGCTGACCGGCCGGGTTCCCGGGCCCGGGTGGAACACCACCACCAGCGGCCCGGGCCTGTCAGCGTTCGTCCCCCGGCGGCTCCGCGTCACCGCGCCCCTTCGCCAGCCGGCGCAGCCTGTGGTGGCGGGAACCGCCCTGCTCGCTGATCGCCTCGCCGACCAGGGCCCGTACCGCGTCCCCGAGGCCGTGCAGCGCGTGGTGCCGGACCGGACCCGCCCCCGGATCCTCCCGCAGGTCCTTCAGGAGCGCCCAGCACAGCGCCAGCATCACCACCACGAACGGCAGCGCCACCAGGATCGTCGCCGTCTGGAGCGAGTTCAGACCGCCCACGACGAGGAGCACCGCCGCCACGGCGGCCATCAGGACGCCCCAGGTGACCACGAGCCAGGTCGGCGGATGGAGCGAGCCGCGGCTCGTCAGCGAACCCATCACGAGCGAGGCCGAGTCCGCGCTGGTGATGAAGTACGTCATCACCAGGAGCATCGCCAGGACCGACGTGACCGTGCCGATCGGCAGCGCCTCCAGCATCGCGAACAGCGAGGCCTCCGCGCCGTCCCCCACCGCCGCCGCCAGGTCCGCCGCGCCCGTGGACCCCATCCGGATCGCCGTACCGCCCCTCACGCAGAACCACACCACCGTCGCGCCGGAGGGCACGAGCAGCACGCCCATCAGGAACTCCCGGATCGTTCCGGAAGCCCGCGTACGCCAGGGCGAGCCCCGCGATGCCGTAGATCGCCCACGGGGTCAGCGTTCAGTGGAAGAACGAATACTCCATGGCGGTACGGGCCGCCGCACCGGTCCCGGCCGGAGCGCCGCTCGCCGGGGGAGGGCTCAGGAAATGCGTCAGCGGCTCCCCTACCCCGTAGAACATCAGACCGATGCCCATGCCGGCGCTGAACATCATCGCGATCCACGCCAGGTTCGTGAACTCGGGCTCCGAGTCGTCCGCGCCCAGCCTGATCCGGCCGAACCGGCTCAGGGCGATCACCACGCACAGGACGAGGAAGGTGTCCGCGGCGACCACGAAGAGCCAGGTGAAGTTGGACAGAACCCATTCCAGGGCGGCGGACGAGGCGCTGTCGCACGAGTCCTCGCCGAGCGCCGCCCAGGCGACCGCCGCGACGACGGCCGCGATCCCGATCCCGATGACCTTGCCATCGGGCGCGTACCGATCCGGCTCCGTTTGATCGATCGGTTCCGTACTCACGAGCCCCCTATGGTGCGGAATATCGTCTTATCCGGGGGTGGCACGCCGTCCGGGGGTACGGATAGGGTCGGCCTCGGCGCGACTGCACGTTCGAAAGCAAGGGATGCAAGGTGACGGACGGGGCAGCAACTCAGGTCGCTCACGTACTCGTGGCGGCTGACAAGTTCAAGGGTTCGCTCACGGCCGTACAGGTCGCGGAGCGGGTCACGGCAGGACTGCGACGGGTCATCCCGGAGCTCCAGGTGGAGACGCTGCCCGTCGCGGACGGCGGCGACGGCACCGTCGCGGCAGCCGTCGCGGCCGGATTCGAGCGCCGCGAGGTGCGGGTGACGGGGCCGCTCGGCGAGCCGGTCACCGCCGCCTTCGCGCTGCGCGACACCACCGCGGTCGTCGAGATGGCCGAGGCCTCCGGCCTCCAGCTCCTCCCGTCCGGCGTGTTCGCCCCGCTGACCGCGACGACGTACGGCTCCGGCGAGCTGCTCCGCGCGGCCCTCGACGCGGGCGCGACCACCCTCGTCTTCGGCGTCGGCGGCAGCGCCACCACGGATGGCGGCGCGGGCATGCTCGCCGCGCTCGGCGCCCGTTTCCTCGACGCGTCCGGCGCCCCTGTGGGCCCGGGTGGCGCGGCCCTCGCCGACCTGGCCACGGCCGACCTCACGGGACTCGACCCCCGCTTCGCCTCCGTCGACCTGATCCTCGCGAGCGATGTCGACAACCCGCTCACCGGGCCCAAGGGCGCCCCCGCCGTCTACGGGCCGCAGAAGGGCGCCACCCCGGACGACGTCCGCACCCTGGACGCGGCCCTCGCCCACTTCGCCACCGTTCTGGAGAAGGCCATCGGCCCCAAGGCCGCCGAGGCGGCGGTCGCGCCCGGCGCGGGGGGCGCGGGGGGCATCGGCTACGGCGCGCTCATCCTCGGCGCGAGCTTCCGGCCCGGCATCGAGCTGATGCTGGAGGTCCTCGGCTTCGCCCCTGCCCTGGAGCGCGCCACCCTCGTCATCACCGGCGAGGGGTCCCTCGACGAGCAGACCCTCCACGGCAAGGCCCCGGCGGGGGTCGCCGCGGCGGCGCGTGCCGCGGGCAAGGAGGTCGTCGCGGTCTGCGGCCGCCTGGCCCTGCTCCCCGAGGCCCTGGGCAAGGCGGGCATCCGGCGCGCGTACCCGCTCACGGCGCTGGAACCGGACCCGGCGAAGTCCATGGCGAACGCGGGCCCGCTCCTGGAAGACGTGGCGTCATCAATCGCCCAGGACTTCCTGTCGTAGGACGCACCGCCCACGTCCGGCCCGCACCCGCCGGTTCGGAAGCACGCCGGGCCGGCAGGCTCCCCGCCCCGGTCTGGGCGTGCGCCGGCCCGCAGGCAGCCGCCCCGGGGCGGGCGTGCGGCACGCCCGCCGTCAGCCGGTTTGTGGGCATGCGTTCCGCCGGGGCGGAACGGGTGGGCACAAGCCGACCACCGGCCCGCACACGGGTACGGTCCTCGTGGGCACCGGACCGCAGGGGGCGGAGGCGCCGCCAAGGGCGCCGTCCCGTTGTGCCCACCCGTCCCGCCCTGGGGGTCCCCCCGGACGGCGTCTGGGGGAGGGACGATTGCCCACAACGGGGGGCGACGGTCCCGGCGGCGTGAAGCTGCCGCAGGCATGGCGAGGGTGGCGTAGGGGCCAGGGCGGCCCCGGCCCTCGGCGGGCGCGAGGGCGGCGTAGGCCCCAGGCCGCAGGCACGGCGGGCGTGGCGTAGGCCCCAGGGCGGCCCCAGCCCTCGGCGGGCGCGCATGCGGCGCAGGCCCCAGCGGCCCAACCCCGGCCCGTGCATGCGGTGCAGGCCCCAGCGCCCAACCCCGGCCCGCGCATGCGGCGCAGGCCCCAACGCGCGGCGCGGGCGGCGCAGGCGGTCGCCCTCGGGCGCCGGCAGCGCCGCCCCCGGTGCGGGCCCAGCCCCCCTCTAGCCCGGTGCCGTCAGGCGGAACGCGTCCAGGGCCAAGGTCATCTCCGTCAGGTCCCGGGGGCGGGACAGTGACCGGGACGTCAGTTGTTCGAGACGGCGCAGGCGGTTGAAGACCGTGTTCCGGTGGCAGTAGAGGCGTCCCGCCGCCCGCCCCGCCGACCCCTCGCAGTCCAGCCACGCGTCCAGCGTCTCAAGCAGCACCGCCCGGTCCGCCGGGTCCAGTTCGAGCAGCCCGCCCAGCACGTCCGAGACCAGCAGGCTCGCCATCTCCGGCTGGCCCACCACAAGCGCCCCCGCCATCCGCCGGTCAAGCCGCACGATCTGCCGGCTCCCCGGCGGGCAGGTCCGCAGCGCCAGTTCCGCGAGCCGCCGCGCCCGGCCCAGCTCCGTGAGGCCCACCACCACGGGACTGATCCCGCCCGGCCCCGGGCACCGCCCCTCGAGGAGTTCCGACAGCGCGTCGAGCCCGGTGTCCCCGGCTAGCGCCACCACCCCCAGCTCGCAGTCCGCGCCCATCCGCCACAGGAACCGCACCCCCTCGCCCTGCACCTGCCGGTGGAACGGCTCCCGCTCCTCCCGCCGGTCGTAGCGCAGCACCACCACCGCGTACCGCCCCTGCTCCGGCAGGTCGAGCCCCGCCGCCGCCCGCGACACCAGCTCCGGCGACCGCTGGCCCTGGAGCAGCGCGTCCAGGAGCGCCTGGAGCTGCTCGTCGGTCCGCCGCCGCAGCTCCAGCTCGGTCGACCGGTACGCCTCCGACGCCGTGTCCGCCTGCGCGTCCACCGCCGACCACACCGTCGTTGCCGACTGCATCAGCGCCGCCAGCTGCGCCGCGTCCGCCCCCGCGCCCTCGATCAGCGCGTCCCAGACCAGATGCCCGGCGTGCCGGTACGCGTGGACGACCAGCTCGAGCGGCATGCCCTGCGCGGCCCGCCGCCGGCCCATCTGCTCCGCGTGCTCCAGGTCTCGCCGGGGCGAGTTCCGCGGTGCCGAGATCATCTCGATCCCGATCCGCATCGCCTCCTGCGCCTCCTGCCAGTGCTGGTCGTACGGAAGGATCCGCCCGTAGGCGGGCTCGTAGGCGTGGAGTTCCCTCAGATGCTCGTCCACCAGCTCCGGCACCCGCTCCAGAAGTGCCGTGCACGCCTGAGCGAGCACCTTCCAGTCGTCACCGGTCCGCCGTCTGCGCCGTCCCATGCCGGGAGGATCCACCGCCCCTGCCCCCTCCGCACACCCCTGACGCGCACTGTTGTGCGCATGCACAGCCCGCCGCCGTCCCCGCTGGTCACCGGCAGCGATTCGGCCGCGGAACGTGGACGCGCGGTCGGGCGCGGTGTTGGGGTGAGCGCCACTGAACGGCCGAGTAACAAAGCGGCCGGGGAAAGGGGAACCATGGGAGGTACCGCACCCGCTCTCGAGGTGACGGACCTGACGGCGGGCTACGGACCGGTGCGCGCGTTGCGGCAGGTGTCGCTGACCGTGCCGGCGGGCGAGGTCGTCACCGTCCTGGGAGGCAACGGAGCCGGCAAGTCCACGCTGCTGCGGGCGGTCTCGCGCACCCTGCGGTTCCACGGCGGCGCCGTGGTCTCCGGCACGGTGAGCCGCGACGGCCGGCCGCTCGACGGGCTGCCGCCGGACCGGGTGGTCGCGGCCGGCGTCTCCCAAGTGCCCGAAGGCCGCCAGGTCTTCGCCCGGATGACGGTCGAGGACAACCTGCGCGCCGGCGCGCTCGGCAGGCGCGGCAACCGGGCGGAGAAGACCGCCGCGCTTCGCCGGGTCCACGAGCTGTTCCCGGTCCTCTCCGAGCGCTCCCGCCAGCAGGCCGGGCTGCTCTCCGGCGGCGAGCAGCAGATGCTGGCCGTCGGCCGCGCGCTGATGGCCGCGCCCGGCCTGCTCCTCCTGGACGAGCCCTCCCTCGGCCTGGCCCCGCTGATGGCCGCCCGGATCGCGGACGCGATCAGGGAGATCAACGCCCAGGGCACGGCGGTGCTCCTGGTCGAGCAGAACGCGGCGCTCGCGCTCCGGCTCGCCTCCCGCGCGTACGTCCTGGAGGTCGGCGAGGTCGCCCTCTCCGGTCCGGCGGCCGAACTCGCCGCATCCGACGAGGTACGCCGCCGCTATCTGGGCGTGGTCGACGAGGACGCCGCCGCCGACGCGGCCCGCGCCCGCGCCACGCACCCGGTCCTGTCCCGCTGGGAGGAAACCCGATGACCCCGCCACCCGGCGACCCCGCCCCCGACGTTCCCGTCCCCGGCGAATCCGGCCCCGGCGAACCAGCCCCCGGCCAACTCGCCCCCGGCGGACCCATCCCCGACGTTCCCGCCCCCGAATCCGGCCCCGGCGACCCCGCCCCCGACACCCCCACCCCCCACATCCCCGCCCTAGAAGTCCGCGACCTCACCGTCCGCTTCGCCGGCCTCACCGCCCTCGACGCCGTCGGGTTCACCGTCCGGCCCGGCACCGTGCACGCTCTCATCGGGCCCAACGGCGCCGGCAAGTCCACCTGCTTCAACGTGCTCTCGGGCGTCTACCGGGCCACCGAGGGCTCCGTGCGCCTCGGTGCGCACGAGCTGACCGAGCTGCCGCCGCACCGGATCGCGGACCTCGGCGTCGGCCGGATCTTCCAGAACCTGGCCCTGCCGCCCCGCGCCACCGTCGAGGACAGCCTGATGCTCGGCCGCCACCGGCTGACCCGCACCGGCTTCATCGCCGCCGGCCTCCGGCTCCCCTCCGCCGCCCGGGAGGAGGCACGCCACCGCGCCAGGGTCCGGGAGATCGCCGCCTTCGTCGGTCTCGAGAAGCAGCTCGCCCAGCCCGCGGGTTCCCTCCCGTACGGACAGCAGAAGCTCGCCGAACTCGCCCGCGCCCTCTGCATGGAGCCGAAGCTCCTGCTGCTCGACGAGCCCGTCGCCGGCATGACCGCCGACGAGCGGGTCCGTACCGCCTCGGTCATCGCGGGCGTCCGCGACAGCCTCGGCATCTCGGTCCTCCTCGTCGAGCACGACATGGGCCTGGTGATGCGGCTCGCCGACTCCGTCACCGTCCTCGACTTCGGCCGCCGCATCGCCGACGGGGCACCCGCCGACGTACAGAACGACCCGGCGGTCGTCCGCGCCTACCTCGGAGAGGAGTCCGCCGCGTGAGCACCTTCGCCGAGTTCCTGATCAACGGCATCTCACTGGGCTCGATCTACGCCCTCATCGCCCTCGGCTTCGTGGTCATCTTCCGCGCCACCGAGGTCGTCAACTTCGCCCACGCCTCGCTCCTCCTGGCCGGTGGCTACGTCACCGCCGTGCTCCACGACGAGATCGGCTTCTGGCCCGCCCTGCTCGCGGGCATCGCGGGCGCGGCGGTGGTCGGAGCGGCCGTCGAGTTCTTCGTGATGCGCCGGCACCGCGGCGCCGACCACAGCGTCCTCGCCATCGTCACCATCGGCGTCGACATCCTCCTCGCCACCGAGCTGACCCGGAGGATCGGCACCGACATCCTCGCCCTGGGCGACCCCTGGGGCGACGCCGTCGTCACCGTCGGCCCGGTCACGATCGCGGAGACCCGGATCGCCGCCCTGCTCGCCGCGGCCCTCCTCATCACCGCCTTCCTGCTCGCCTTCCGGTACACCTCCTGGGGCGTCGCCATGCGGGCCGCCGCCGAGAACCAGGAGACCGCCGCCCTCATGGGCATCCGGCTCGGCCGGGTCTCGCTCGGCGCCTGGGCGGTCGCCGGAGGTCTCGCCGCCGTCGCCGCGCTCTTCCTCACCGTCTTCCCGACGCCGGGCCTCGAGCGGGCCACGTCGCTCGCCGCGCTCAAGGCCTTCCCCGCCGCCATCCTCGGCGGCCTCGACTCCACCACGGGCGCCCTCGTCGGCGGTCTCCTCGTCGGCGTCACCGAGTCCCTCGCCACCGGCTACCAGGGCGATCTGGCGTTCCTCGGCCGGGGGATCGGCGATCTGGCCCCCTATCTCGTCATGGTCGCGGTGCTCCTGATCCGCCCGGCCGGACTCTTCGGTACGAAGGAGCTGGCCCGTGTCTGAGACCCTCGCCCGGAGCGGCCTCCGGGTCCGTACCCCCGCGGTGTACGGGTGGGCCGTGGCCGGCCTCGTCCTCGTCGTCCTCCCCTTCTACCTGGACCGCTTCTGGCTCCAGGCGGGCCTGTTCGCGATGGCCGCGGCCATCGGCGCGATCGGCATCAACCTGCTGACCGGCGCCACCGGACAGCTCTCCATGGGGCACGCCTTCTTCCTCGCCGTCGGCGCCTACGGCTACTGCGCCTTCGCCGGTGACGGCGCCGACGGCCTCGCCGGGCTCGGACTGCCGGGCTGGCTCGCCGCCGTCCTCGCGGTCGCCCTCGCGGGCCTGGCGGGCGGGGTGTTCAGCCCCATCGCGGGCCGGCTGCGGGGCGCGTACCTCGGCATCGCCACCCTCGCGCTGATCTTCATCGGTCAGCACGTGCTCTTCAACGCCCATGACCTCACCGGCGGTTACAACGGCCGCGCGGTCCCGCCGCTCTCCCTCTTCGGCCTCACCTTCGACGACAGCGAACTCCTGGTCGCCCAGGTGCCGTTCGGCGCGGTGGAGAAGCTCTGGTACCTCGGCCTCGTGCTGCTCGTCGCCGGGGTGGTCTTCGCCCGCGGTGTGCTGCGGGGCCGCCCCGGCCGCGCGATGAACGCCATCCGGGACCACCGGATCGCCGCCGGCGTGATGGGCATCCCGGTGGCCCGCTACCGCGCCGCCGTCTTCGTCCTGTCCTCCATGTACGCGGGCCTCGCGGGCGTCCTGCTCGCCCTGGTCTTCCAGCGCACGGTGCCGGAGTACTTCGGCATGGCGCTCTCCCTGGAGTACCTGGCCATGATCGTCATCGGTGGTCTCGGCTCGGTCGCCGGCGCGGTGGTCGGAGGCGTCTTCGTCTCCCTCCTGCCGCAGTTCCTCAACCGGTACAGCGAGGCGCTCCCGCTGGTCTCCGCCCCGGGAACGGGCGGGATCGCACCGGGGGAGGCCTCCCGCTACCTGTACGGCGCCGCCGTCGTCGCGGTGGTGCTGTTCCTGCCCGGAGGCCTGGCCCGGCTCGCGGCCCGAAGGCCCGGCAGACCAGGCACACCCGAGCACCCCACATCCAAGAGCCCCACACCCACCACCGAACCCTCTGGGGAGACACGATGAACCACAGCAGACAGGCCGTGCGGGGCCTGGCCGTCGCGCTCGCCGCACTGGTCACCCTCACCGCCGCCGGATGCAGCTCCAAGGCCAAGACCGGCGACGGCAAGCAGACCGACGCGGGCGGGGTGAAGACCGGCGAGGGCATCACCGACAAGACGATCTCGCTCGGCGCGCTCACCGACATGACCGGTGTGTACGCCACCCTCGGCAAGAGCGTCACCCAGGCCCAGCAGCTGTACGTGAAGCAGGCCAACGCCGCAGGCGGCATCTGCGGCCGGCAGCTGGAGCTCACGGTCCGCGACCACGGCTACGACCCGCAGAAGGCGCTCGCCGCCTACACCGAGCTGGAGCCCAAGGTCGTCGGCTACGCCCAGTTCATCGGCTCGCCGTTCGTCGCCGCCGTCAAGCCCCGGGTCGACGGCCAGGACAAGGGCCTCGTCCTCCCGCAGGCCTGGTCGGCCTCGCTGCTCGGCTCCCCGTACATCCGCGTCCTGGGTGCCACGTACGACGTCGAGACGATCAACGCCGTCGACTTCCTGACGAAGGAGAAGGGCCTGAAGTCGGGCGACAAGCTCGGGCACGTCTACTTCGAGGGCGACTACGGCGAGAACGCGCTCAAGGGCTCGAAGTACGCGGCGGAGAAGGCGGGCCTCACCGTCGTCGAGCAGAAGATCAAGCCCACCGACAACGACATGTCGGCGCAGGTCGCCGCGCTCAAGCAGGCCGGGGTCAAGGCCATCGTCATCAGCGCGGGCCCGCGCCAGGCCGCCTCCCTCGTCGGCGTCGCCGCCGCCACCGGCCTGCGGGTGCCGGTCGTCGGCAACAACTCGGCCTTCGCCCCCCAGCTCCTCGGCACCCAGGCGGGACCCGCCCTGGAGAAGATGTACTGGTTCGCCTCCCCGAGCCTGCCCATCGGCGCGGACACCCCGACCGCGAAGAAGCTGGTCGCCGACTACAAGGCCGCCTACCCGGGTGACGCCCTCGACAACGGCATCGTCGCCGGCTGGACCGCGGCGAGCGTCTTCGGCGAGGCCCTGAAGAAGGCCTGCGCGAACAAGGACCTCACCCGCGACGGCGTCGGCAAGGCGCTCCTCACGATGACGGCCCACGACGCCGGGTTCGGCATGAGTCACAACCTCGGCGACCCGAAGGCCCCGTCGTCCCGCGAGTCCGTCATCATCCAGCCGGACAAGACCGTCCCCGGCGGCATGCGCACGGTCCGTCAGCCCTTCGTCGCGGACGCGGCGAAGGCCTACACCCCCTGATCCGACCCGCTCGATCCGCCCGACACGCTCGACCCCATGGGCCGGGCTTCACACGCGTGAAACACCGCGATGTGAAGCTCGGCCCATGAACGTGACGATCGAGGAGAACCGCTCCCACCCCCACCTCCCTGACCTGGCGGCCGCCGACAGCATCGAGCGCCTCACCCCCGAAGCCGTACGTGCCCACGCCGCCACCGGCCTCGCCGCGCTCCTCGTCGACGCCGTGGACGGCGGAGCCTCCGTCGGCTTCCTGGCGCCCCTGGAGACCACCGAGGCGGCTGCCTGGTGGACGGGAGTCGCCGAGGAGGCGGGGGAGGGCCTACGGGACGTCTGGGCGGCCCACGGCCCCGACGGGGGCCTGACCGGTGTCGTCACCCTCGTCCGCTCCGGCGCCGCCAACGGCCGGCACCGCGGCGAGATCGCCCGGCTCCTGGTGCACCGCTCCGCCCGGGGCAGGGGCCTCGGCCACCGGCTGCTCGCCACCGCGGAGGCCCACGCCATCGCCACCGGCCTCAGCCTGCTCGTGCTCGACACCCAGACCGACAGCCCGGCCGAGCGCCTCTACCGGGGGGCGGGCTGGACGGCCGCCGGGACGATCCCCGACTTCGCCGCCGACCCGGCAGGCACCCTCCGCTCCACCACGCTGTACTACAAACGTCTCGGATAGCCCCCGGGCACGCGGAAGGGCCCCGGAGGCGACATCGCCTCCGGGGCCCTTCCCACACATCGTCCGCCTACGGCAGCTGTGCCGCCCGCGCCTCCCGGCTCTCACGCCGGTTGCCGCGGAAGGTGTTCACCCGACGGGCCGTCGCGAAGAGGGGGATCACGGCGCCCATCACGACCTGGAGCGCGCAGCCGGTCTGGAGCAGGAACTGCCCGCCCGGGGCGTCGAACGCCCAGGCCGCCAGCATGCCCATCGCGCCGACGATCCAGCTGAGCATCGCCACCGCGAGGACACCCCGCGGCTTGGGGTACTCGACCCGGCTCACCATCAGCCAGGCCACACCGATGATCGCGAGCAGCGTCGGGATGAACGGCAGCTCCAGGAGCACGATCGAGACCACCGTCAGCGCGCCGAAGGGGCTCGGCATGCCCTGGAACATGCCGTCCTTCATGGTCACGCAGGAGAATCTCGCCAGCCGCAGCACCACCGCGAGCAGCACCACGATCGCGGCCACCGCCGAGACCTTCTGCTGCGCGTCGTCCGCGACCATCCCGTACACGAGTACGAAGTAGGCCGGGGCGAGACCGAAGCTGATCAGGTCCGACAGGTTGTCGAGCTCGGCGCCCATCGGCGACGAACGCAGCTTGCGGGCCACGATGCCGTCGAAGAGGTCGAAGATCGCCGCGCACAGCATCAGGATCACGGCGGTGGCGGCGCTGTTGCGCGCCATGCCGGACTCGGTGCTGCCCGTGAGGTGCGGGATGAGGATGCCGGTGGTGGTGAAGTACACCGCCATGAATCCACAGGTGGCGTTACCGAGCGTGAGGGCGTCCGCTATGGACAGCCTCAGCGACAGCGGCATCTCCTCGGCCTCTTCGGCCGCCTCGTCATCGGTACCGGAGGCCCAGTCGGCGGCCCGTGTGTCGGGATCAATCACGGTCAATGCGAGTCACCCCCGCCGTGGTGGCCTGGCCGACCTCGACGGCGACCTCGACACCCTCGGGGAGGTAGATGTCGACGCGCGAGCCGAAGCGGATCAGACCGATGCGGTCACCCTGCTCGACCTTCGTCCCCTGCGGGATGTACGGCACGATGCGCCGGGCGACGGCGCCCGCGATCTGCACCATCTCGATGTCGCCGAGCTCGGTGTCGAAGTGCCAGACAACGCGCTCGTTGTTCTCGCTCTCCTTGTTGAACGCCGGGACGAACCCACCGGGAATGTGCTCCACGGACGTCACGGTGCCGGCCAGCGGCGCCCGGTTGACGTGGACGTTCAGCGGGCTCATGAAGATGGCGACCCGGGTGCGTCCGTCCTTCCACGGCATGATGCTCTGCACCACACCGTCGGCGGGGGAGATGACCCGGCCCTGAGCGATCTCACGCTCGGGGTCGCGGAAGAACCACAGCATGCCGGCCGCGAGAGCGGTGGTCGGCACGGCGATGGCCGCGGCCCGCCTCGACTTGCGCGCGCGCACGAGGCTGAGCGCCGCGGTGGCGACGGTCGGCAGAAGCCACGGCGATGCTCCGCGCGCGAGGCGTACGCCCGAGAGGCTGTCGCGGTGTGCAGAGGTTTGGCTGTGGGGCATGGATGACCTTCGTAGCGGATGATGCCGCACTGGCAAGGGGGACGGCGGCTTTCCCGCGATGCTATCGGTTGCGGGGCGCAACTGGGTAAGCCAGGAACCGAGTCGACGGCCGGAAGACGAACACAGGGTGTGATCTTCTTCGCGGCCGTATCGACTCAAAGCCGACAATCACCCCTGGAATCGGTACTCCTCGAGGAGCCGGCGACCAATGATCATTTTCTGGATCTCGGCGGTACCTTCACCGATGAGCAGCATCGGCGCCTCGCGGTAGAGACGCTCGATCTCGTACTCCTTCGAGAACCCGTACCCGCCGTGGATGCGGAAGGCGTCCTCCACGACCTCCTTGCAGTATTCGGAGGCGAGGTACTTCGCCATCCCTGCTTCAAGGTCGTTTCGTTCCCCGGAGTCCTTTTTGCGTGCTGCGTTCACCATCATGGCATGCGCGGCCTCGACCTTGGTAGCCATCTCGGCGAGCTTGAACTGAATCGCCTGGTGCTGGGCGATCGGCTTGCCGAAAGTGTGACGCTGCTGGGCATACGAGACGCCCAGCTCGAAGGCACGCTGAGCGACGCCGCAGCCACGCGCGGCCACGTTCACCCGGCCGACCTCCACGCCGTCCATCATTTGGTAAAACCCTCGGCCGGTGGCCCCGCCGAGCACCCGATTGGCCGGAATGCGCAGTCCGTCCATGATGAGTTCGGTGGTGTCGACGCCCTTGTAACCCATCTTGTCGATCTTCCCGGGGATGGTGAGGCCGGGGCGGACCTCTCCGAAGCCGGCCTCCTTCTCCACGAGGAAGGTCGTCATCGACTTGTGAGGGGCGGTGCCCTCCGGGTGTCCTTCGTCACTTCGGACGAGAACGGCGACCAGAGTGGACGTTCCGCCGTTCGTCAGCCACATCTTCTGACCGTTCAGGACGTACTCGTCACCGTCCTTGACCGCCTTGGACGTGATGGCCGACACGTCCGAGCCGAGGGCGGGCTCCGACATCGAGAACGCGCCACGCGTCTCGCCGGCCGCCATCCGCGGAAGGAAGTAGTCCTTCTGCTCCTGCGTGCCGTGCTGCTTCAGCATGTACGCCACGATGAAGTGCGTGTTGATGATGCCGGAGACCGACATCCAGCCACGGGCGATCTCCTCCACGCACAGCGCGTAGGTGAGCAGCGACTCACCCAGACCCCCGTACTCCTCGGGGATCATCAGACCGAAGACACCGAGCTCCTTGAGCCCGTCGACGATCTGCTGCGGGTACTCGTCGCGGTGCTCCAGCTCCGTCGCGACCGGGATGATCTCCTTGTCGACGAACTCCCGGACGGTCTTGAGGATCTCCTGCTGGACGTCCGTGAGCCCGGCGGTCTGGGCGAGTCGGGCCATGGCTACTTCCCCTGTTCCTTGAGCTGGGGGCGGCCGGGCTGCTCGCCGCCGCGCTCCTTGATGTACGTCTCGGTCGGGACCATCACCTTGCGCCGGAAGACGCAGACGAGGGTGCCGTCCTGCTTGTAGCCCTTGGTCTCGACGTAGACGATGCCGCGGTCGTTCTTCGACTTGGACGGGGTCTTGTCGAGGACCGTGGTCTCGCCGTAGAGGGTGTCGCCGTGGAAGGTCGGCGCCACGTGCCGCAGCGACTCGATCTCCAGGTTGGCGATGGCCTTCCCGGAGACGTCCGGGACGGACATGCCGAGCAGCAGCGAGTAGATGTAGTTGCCGACGACGACGTTCTTGCCGAAGTCCGTCGTGTTCTCGGCGTAGTTCACATCCATGTGCAGCGGATGGTGGTTCATCGTCAGGAGACAGAAGAGGTGGTCGTCGTACTCGGTGACCGTCTTCCCGGGCCAGTGCTTGTACACGGCGCCGACTTCGAACTCCTCATAGGTGCGTCCGAACTGCATGGCCCTACGCCTCCGGGATCTCGAACTTGCTGGTGCGCTGCATGCCGGCGGCGCGGCCCTTGCCGGAGATGACCAGGGCCATCTTGCGGGAGGCCTCGTCGATCATCTCGTCGCCGAGCATCGCGGAGCCCTTCTTCCCGCCGGCCTCGGACGTGTAGTAGTCGTACGCGTCGAGGATCAGCTCGGCGTGGTCGAAGTCCTCCTGCGACGGCGAGAAGATCTCGTTCGCGGCGGCGACCTGGTCCGGGTGCAGCACCCACTTGCCGTCGAAGCCCAGGGCCGCGGCGCGCTGGGCGACCGCCTTGTAGCCCTCGGGGTTGCGGATCTGGAGGTACGGGCCGTCGATCGCCTGGAGGTTGTTGGCGCGGGCGGCCATCAGGATCGCCATCAGGATGTAGTGGTACGCGTCGGCGCCGTAGCCGGGCGGCTGCTCGCCGACGACCAGGGACTTCATGTTGATGGAGGCCATGAAGTCGGCCGGGCCGAAGATGATCGTCTCGACGCGCGGGGAGGCCTGTGCGATCGCGTTGACGTTGTTCAGGCCCTGGGCGTTCTCGATCTGCGCCTCGATGCCGATCTTGCCGACCTCGAAGCCCATCGTCTTCTCGATCTGCGTGAGCAGCAGGTCGAGCGCGACGATCTGCTGGGCGTCCTGGACCTTCGGCAGCATGATGCAGTCGAGGTTCTGGCCGGCGCCCTCGACGACGGTGACGACGTCACGGTACGTCCAGTGGGTCGTCCAGTCGTTGACGCGGACGACGCGGGTCTTGCCGGTCCAGTCGCCCTCGTTCAGGAACTTCACGATGGTGTGCCGGGCCTCGGGCTTGGCCAGCGGGGCGCACGCGTCCTCCAGGTCCAGGAAGACCTGGTCGGCGGCGAGGCCCTGGGCCTTCTCGAGGAAGCGCGGGTTGGAGCCGGGGACCGCCAGGCAGGAGCGGCGGGGGCGGAGCCGGTTCACGGGGCTGGTCATGCGGGGACCTCCGTACGTTCAAGGGGGCTGAGCTTGTTAGCTGTCCGGATCTCGTCGACGATACGGCCGATGATCTCCGTGATACCGAAGTCCTTCGGTGTGAAGACGGCGGCCACACCCGCCCGCTTCAGTTCTGCGGCGTCGGCGTTCGGGATGATTCCCCCGACGATGACCGGCACGTCGGTCGCGCCCGCCTCGCGGAGGCGGTCCAGGACGTCAGGGACCAGCTCGGCGTGCGAGCCGGAGAGGATCGAAAGACCGACGCAGTGCACATCCTCGGCGAGGGCCGCGTTCACGATCTGCTCGGGGGTCAGCCGGATGCCCTGGTAGACCACCTCGAAACCGGCGTCACGCGCGCGTACGGCGATCTGCTCGGCCCCGTTGGAGTGCCCGTCAAGGCCCGGCTTGCCGACGAGCAGCCGCAGCCGCCCGCAGCCGAGCTCCTCGGCGGTCCGCGCCACCTTCTCCCGTACGAGAGCCATCGGTGTGCCCGCCTCGGCCGTCACCGCGACCGGGGCCGAGGACACGCCCGTCGGGGCGCGGAACTCGCCGAAGACGTCCCGCAGCGCCCAGGACCACTCCCCGGTGGTGACGCCCGCACGCGCGCACTCCAGGGTGGCGGCGAAGAGGTTGCCGTCACCGGCAGCCGTCGCCTTCAGCTTCGCCAGGGATTCCTGGGCGCGGGTCTCGTCGCGGTCGTCGCGCCACTCGTGGAGGGCCGCGACGACGCGTGCCTCGTTCGCCGGGTCCACCGTCATGATCGCGGTGTCCAGATCGGCGGTGAGGGGGTTCTCCTCGGTCGACTGGAAGATGTTGACGCCGATGATCTTCTCGTCGCCGGCCTCGATCCGGGCGCGCCGCTCGGCGTGCGAGGAGACGAGCTGCGACTTGAGGTAGCCGGACTCGACGGCGGCCATCGCGCCGCCCATCTCCTGGATCCGCCCGATCTCGGCCAGGCACTCCTCGACGAGCGATTCGACCTTGGCCTCGATCACGTGCGAGCCGGCGAAGATGTCCTCGTACTCCAGGAGGTCGGACTCATGGGCGAGGACCTGCTGGATGCGGAGCGACCACTGCTGGTCCCACGGCCGGGGCAGGCCGAGGGCCTCGTTCCAGGCGGGCAGCTGCACGGCCCGCGCGCGGGCGTCCTTGGAGAGGGTGACGGCCAGCATCTCCAGGACGATCCGCTGGACGTTGTTCTCCGGCTGGGCCTCGGTCAGACCGAGCGAGTTGACCTGCACGCCGTAGCGGAACCGGCGCTGCTTCTCGTTCTCGATGCCGTACCGCTCGCGGGTGATCTGGTCCCAGATGCGGCCGAAGGCGCGCATCTTGCACATCTCCTCGATGAAGCGGACGCCCGCGTTCACGAAGAACGAGATACGGGCGACCACCTCGCCGAAGCGGTCCGCAGGGACCTGCCCGGAGTCCCGTACCGCGTCGAGCACCGCGATCGCGGTGGACATCGCGTACGAGATCTCCTGGACCGGAGTGGCCCCCGCCTCCTGCAGGTGGTAACTGCAGATGTTGATCGGGTTCCACTTCGGGATGTTGTTCACCGTGTAGGTGATCATGTCCGTCGTGAGGCGGAGCGAGGGGCCGGGCGGGAAGACGTGCGTCCCGCGCGACAGGTACTCCTTCACGATGTCGTTCTGGGTGGTGCCCTGGAGCCGGGTGACGTCCGCACCCTGCTCCTCCGCGACCACCTGGTAGAGCGCCAGGAGCCACATCGCCGTGGCGTTGATGGTCATCGAGGTGTTCATCTGGTCCAGGGGGATGTCCTGGAACAGCCGCCGCATGTCACCGAGGTGCGAGACGGGGACCCCGACCCGGCCGACCTCGCCGCGGGCGAGGATGTGGTCGGGGTCGTATCCGGTCTGCGTCGGCAGGTCGAACGCGACCGAGAGGCCGGTCTGGCCCTTGGCGAGGTTGCGCCGGTACAGCTCGTTGGACGCCTCGGCGGTCGAGTGACCGGCGTACGTCCGCATGAGCCACGGCCGGTCCTTCTGACGCTCTGTCATGTGTCGCCCCGGGGTCAGATGTTACGGAAGCGGTTGATGGCGTCGATGTGCTTCTCGCGCATCTCCGGGTCGCGCACGCCGAGGCCCTCCCGGGGGGCGAGCGCGAGGACGCCGACCTTGCCCTGGTGCAGGTTGCGGTGCACGTCGTACGCGGCCTGGCCGGTCTCCTCCAGGGAGTAGACCTTCGACAGGGTCGGGTGGATCTTGCCCTTGGCGATCAGGCGGTTGGCCTCCCACGCCTCGCGGTAGTTGGCGAAGTGCGAGCCGATGATCCGCTTGAGCGACATCCACAGGTAGCGGTTGTCGTACTCGTGCATGTAGCCCGAGGTGGAGGCGCAGGTGGTGATGGTGCCGCCCTTGCGGGTGACGTAGACGCTCGCACCGAAGGTCTCGCGGCCGGGGTGCTCGAAGACGATGTCGATGTCCTCGCCGCCGGTGAGCTCGCGGATGCGCTTGCCGAAGCGCTTCCACTCCTTCGGGTCCTGGGTGTGCTCGTCCTTCCAGAACTTGTAGCCCTCGGCGTTGCGGTCGATGACCGCGTCGGCGCCCATCGCCCGGCAGATGTCGGCCTTCTCGGGGGAGGAGACGACACAGATCGGGTTGGCGCCGCCGGCCAGGGCGAACTGGGTGGCGTACGAGCCGAGCCCGCCGCTCGCGCCCCAGATCAGGACGTTGTCGCCCTGCTTCATGCCGGCGCCGTTGCGGGAGACCAGCTGGCGGTACGCGGTGGAGTTCACGAGGCCGGGGGAGGCGGCCTCCTCCCAGCTCAGGTGGCCGGGCTTCGGCATCAGCTGGTTCGACTTGACGAGGGCGATCTCCGCCAGGCCGCCGAAGTTGGTCTCGAAGCCCCAGATGCGCTGCTCGGGGTCGAGCATCGTGTCGTTGTGGCCGTCCGAGGACTCCAGCTCGACCGAGAGGCAGTGGGCGACGACCTCGTCGCCGGGCTTCCACGAGTTCACGCCGGGGCCGGTGCGCAGCACGACGCCCGCGAGGTCGGAGCCGATGACGTGGTACGGCAGGTCGTGGCGCTTGCTGAGGTCGCTGAGCCGGCCGTAGCGCTCCAGGAAGCCGAAGGTCGACACCGGCTCGAAGATCGAGGTCCAGACCGAGTTGTAGTTGACGGAGCTGGCCATGACGGCGACCAGGGCCTCGCCCGGGCCGAGCTCGGGCAGCGGCACGTCGTCGAGGTGCAGCGACTTGCGCGGGTCCTTGTCGCGGCTGGCGAGCCCGGCGAACATCTCGGCCTCGTCCTTGTGGACGGTGACCCCTCGGTACGACTCGGGGAGCGGGATGTTCGCGAAGTCGGCGGACGTGGAGTCCGGGGACTGGATCGCGTCCAGGATGTCCTTCACGGGGATGCCTCCGGCGGTGCGGCGTCCGAGGGGGACGCGCTGAGGGTTACGTCTGGGGAGCTGCTGTGGAGGTGTGCCGTCGGTTCGGCGGGTGGAGCGGTGGCGGCGCCTGGTGAGCGCGAGGGTGCCTGTGACGCAGGCGTCCGGGCGCACAATCACGATCGCTTGTGGGGACAGCCGGCGCACGAGGAGATCTCTGCGCGCCGGCCGCCCGGACAACATCAACGTATGGCACGCCGTGTCACCTGACAAGGCACTGCGTGCCAACAATTTCACTCATATGCAATCTGCCGGTCACATGTGAGCGATGATCGATCGAAGGGGCCCGTAAAACGGACGAAAGCCGCCCCTGGGGGGCGGCTTCCGAGGCGTGAACCGGGAAGAGGTCAGCTCTTCCGCAGGGCCTGCTGAATGGTGCGCATGACCTCGTCGAGAGGGGCGTCCGTACGGGCCACGGCGACCACGACGTCGCCCTGCGTGGACGCCATGGCGGCGGGGGCCGGGGAAGCCGGCTGCGGAGAGGTGGTGGGCCGCGCGCCTATGCCCGAGCCGAACGTCTCCCGGACGATGGCGAAGGCGTGGTCCAGCTGGGCCTCCACGTCACCCTGGCCGCCCGCCCGCAGCCAGCGGCGCAGGACGTGGTTGTGGGCCGTGACGACCGCCGACGCGGCCACCTCCGCGAGCAGCGGGTCGTCGTTGCCGTCGTGGTGGTCGCGCTCGTCGAAGTGTCCGAGGAGATAGCGGGTGAACAGACGCTCGTAGCGGGCCACCGAGGCGATCTCCCGCTCCCGCAGCGTCGGCACCTCACGGGTGAGCCGGTACCGCTCCACGGAGACCGCAGGGGACCCCGCGTACATCTTCATGACTTCCTTGATGCCCCGGCACACCGTGTCGAGCGGGTGCTCGTGCGGCGGGGCCGCGTTCAGCACCGCCTCGGCCCGCACCAGCGTGTCGTCGTGGTCGGGGAAGATCGCCTCTTCCTTGGAGCGGAAGTGGCGGAAGAAGGTCCTCCGCGCGACCCCGGCCGTGGCCGCGATCTCGTCGACCGTCGTGGCCTCGTACCCCTTGGTCGCGAAGAGCTCCATCGCGGCGGCGGCGAGCTCCCGGCGCATCTTGAGCCGCTGCGCGGCGGCACGGGTACCCGCCGCGCTCTCCGGAGCGTCGGACGAGGAGGTGGCACGGGGTGTCTTCGCGGCCTTGGGCATGGTCCGAACGTACTGCATCGGAGGGAGAGTGTGCCCAGGTGGGGGCGGGGAGACCCCCGGGACACCGACGGTGCCCGGGAGGCTCAGCAGACCACCCCAGCCGGCCGCTCCGGGCTCAGCGTCGGGCATATTCGCGGAAGCCGCGCCCCGTCTTCCGGCCCAGGCAGCCCGCGGCCACCAGGTGCTCCAGGAGCGGCGCCGGGGCCAGGCCCGGGTCGCGGAACTCGCGGTGCAGCACCTGCTCGATCGCGAGCGAGACGTCCAGGCCGACCACGTCGAGGAGCTCGAACGGGCCCATCGGGTAGCCGCCGCCCAGCTTCATCGCCGCGTCGATGTCGTCCAGGGTCGCGTAGTGCTCCTGGACCATCTTGATCGCGTTGTTCAGGTACGGGAAGAGCAGGGCGTTCACGATGAAGCCGGCCCGGTCGCCGCAGTCCACCGGGTGCTTGCGGATCTTCGTGGTGACCGCGCGCACAGTCGCGTGGACGTCGTCGCCGGTCAGGACCGTACGGACGATCTCGACCAGCTTCATCGCGGGCGCCGGGTTGAAGAAGTGCATCCCGATGACGTCCTGCGGGCGCGAGGTGGCGCGGGCGCAGGCGACGACCGGCAGCGAGGAGGTCGTGGTGGCGAGTACCGCGCCCGGCTTGCAGATCTTGTCGAGCCGCGCGAACAGCTCCTGCTTGATCGCCAGGTCCTCGGCGACCGCCTCGACGGCCAGGTCGACCTCGGCGAAGGCGTCGAGCGTGCCCGCCGCGGTGATCAGCGCCAGCGTCGTGTCACGGGCCTCGCCCGTCATCCGCCCCTTCTCGACCGAGCGGGCCAGGGACTTGGCGATCCGGGCCTTGGCCGTGTCCGCCTTCTCCTGGGAGCGGGCGGCGAGCACGACCTCGTATCCGGCCTTGGCGAAGACCTCGGCGATGCCCGAGGCCATGGTGCCGGAGCCCGCGACGCCCACCGAGCGGACCTCACGGCCGGCGGCGGCCTCCGCGGAGCCGAGCGGGGTCAGCGCGTCCCGCACCACCTCGCCGGAGCCCGGCGCCTCGTACGTGTAGAAGCCGCGGCCCGACTTGCGGCCGGTCAGACCGGCCTCGCTGAGCTGCTTGAGGATCGGGGCGGGGGCGTGCAGCCGGTCGTGCGAGTCCGCGTACATGGCTTCGAGGACCGTACGGGCGGTGTCGACGCCGATCAGGTCGAGCAGCGCGAGCGGGCCCATCGGAAGGCCGCAGCCGAGCCGCATCGCCGCGTCGATGTCCTCGCGGGAGGCGTACTTCGCCTCGTACATGGCGGCGGCCTGGTTCAGGTAGCCGAAGAGCAGCCCGTCCGCGATGAAACCGGCCCGGTCGCCGACCGCCACCGGTTCCTTGCCGAGGTCGAGGGCCAGTCGGGTGACGGCGTCGACGGCCCGCGGGTCGGTAAGCACGGAGGAGACCACCTCGACCAGCTTCATCGCCTGGACCGGGGTGAAGAAGTGCAGTCCGATGACCCGCTCGGGGTGGGCCGAGTCGGCGGCGAGCCGGGTGACGGAGAGCGCGTTGGTCCCGGTGGCCAGGATGGCGTCGGGCCGCACGATGCCGTCGAGGGCCCGGAAGACCTCGTGCTTCGCCTCGTACGACTCGGGCACGACCTCGATCACCAGGTCCGCGTCGGCGGCCGCCTGGAGGTCGGAGAAGGTACGGAAGCGGGCCAGGACGTCCTGCCGCTCCTCCTCGGTGATCCGCTCGCGGGCCACCGCGCGGGCGGTGGAGGCCTCCAGGGCGGCGACGGCCTGGGCGGCGGCGGTGTCGCTGATGTCGATGCCGATGACCTCGCGGCCGGCGCGGGCCAGGACATCGGCGATACCGGTGCCCATGGTGCCGAGACCGACGACGGCGATGGTGGAGAGAGGGGTGTCCATCAGGGGACTCCTGAGAGGAAGAGTGACGACTGAGGGCAGTGCGTGCCAGGCGGTACGTGAGGGGGGGTGCCGCTGAATTGCACGAAGAGAAGTCGTGCGGGCGAAGTCGCGGGGGTCACGCGGGCAATGGCCCGAAGAAAGGGCGTGCCCGGTGAAAGGGGCGACGGACTCTGTCCCGGAGCCACGTCGAAACTGCCGAACCGACGAAACGCTCACCACGGCTGCGTCACCAGGCCGTGGCGAGAAGTGCGGGTGGTGCCCGCTCACCTGAGACTAACCGGCGGGTAACGAGCGCGCCAGTCCCGGGAAGTTGAGGAAAGTGTGATCTGGATCGCGGATAGGCTCGGATTCATGGAATACGCCGAGGATCCGGAATTCTGCTCGATGATCGATCGATTGCGGGACGAGATCGAGAATGACACCGGAGAGATCCCCGCGGCATTCGAACACCTCGTGCGAACCGCCGATTCCGAAGAGCTGCTCGCCGTCCTCACCGCGCCCGCGCAGCCCCTCTGGGCCCGCGAGATCGCCGCCTACACCCTCGGCGTCGCCGGCGACCCCCGAGCCTTCGAGGCGCTCGTACTCCTCCTCAACCACCGCGACCCCGAGCGCTGCGTCACCGCCGCCCATGCCCTGACCCGGCTCGGCGACCCACGCACCGCCCGCGCGGCCGCCGCCCTCGCCACCAACGAACTCCGGGTCGCCTATGCCCTGCTGCCGGTGCGGCTGCTCGCCGAGCTCCGTGCCCCCGAGTCCGTCCCGGCCCTGATCACCGTCCTCGAACGGCGCCTTCCCGCCGACGACCCCCACTGGCGGGTCGGCCTCGCCTGCGTCGAGGCCCTCGGAGCCCTCGGCGACCCCCGGGCCCGTCCCGCCCTGGAGGCCGCGCTTCCGCACCCGCGGCTGGGCGCGGCGGCCGAGCGGTCACTGGGCCGACTCGGCACCGCCCACTGACCGAAGACGAGGCCGGGAGCCGCCGACCACGTCGAACTCTGGCGACTGATCCGACGGCCGTTCCGACGGTCGTGCCGACGGCCGTTCCGTCCTCCGCTCCGGCACCAGGGCGAACGCCTCTATCTCGATGAGCAGTTCCGGCCGGACCAGCGCCGACACCTGCACCGCCGAACTCGCCGGCAGCGGCGCCCCCGCGAAGTGCGCGTCCCGCGCCTCTCGCACCGCAGGGAGGTGCGCCACGTCCGTCACGAAGTACGTGAGCTTCACCACGTCCTCGAAGCCGGCGCCCGCCGCGGTGAGACAGCGGTCCAGATTCGCGAAGACCTGCCGGGCCTGCGCCACCGCGTCCCCTTCCCCGACCACCGCGCCCGACGCGTCGAGGGCGCACTGGCCGGATATCGCGACGAAGCGGCCGGTCCCCCACACGACATGGCTGTACTGCGGGCTGGCGGCGATGCCGTCGGGTGCGGGGACGTGGGTGAGGTGGCTCGTCATGTCGGACATCCTCGCGCACGCCACTGACAATGCCCGCGTCCCCCAGGGGTGCGGGCATGGTCAGCGGGTGTACGGCGCCGTCAGCGCACGTGGCCGAGGAACCCGTGCAGGGTGGCGCCGGCCGTCTCGGCGCTCGGGGCGAGGGCCCGGTCGCCGGACTTCTGCCCGGCCGCGCTGCCCGGCTTCCGGCCGTCCTTCGCGCCGGCCGGGGCGGCGGGCTCGGGCTCCGGCTCCGGCAGCGCGGCGCAGACCGCGTCCACCTCGGCGTCGCCCTCGGCGCGCGGGACCTTGCCCGTGGCGAGATAGGCGGCCAGGTGCTCGTCCATGCAGTCGTTGCCGCCGAGCGTCACCCCGTGGTTCCCGCCGCCCGCCTCGACCACCAGGCTGGAGCCGCGAATCAGCCGGTGCAGGGCGACCCCGCCCTCGTACGGCGTGGCCGCGTCGTCCGTCGCCTGGAGGATGAGGACCGGCGGCACCTGGTCGTTGGTCACGTCCGGCGGCGTCAGGGACTCGACCGGCCAGAACGCGCACGGCGCGTTGTACCAGGCGTTGTTCCAGGTGGAGAAGGGCGCCTTGGCGTGCACGTCCCAGTTGTCCTTGCGCCAGACACTCCAGTCGCGGGGCCAGGCCGCGTCCCGGCACTGCACGCTCGTGTACACCGAGTACCCGTTGTCGGCGGCGGCGTCGGCCTCCCCGTACCGTTCGTACGCCTCCGTCAACGGCACGGCGTCCGCGTCGTTGACGTAGGCGGAGAACGCACTCGCGAGGCGCGGCCAGTAGCCGTTGTAGTACCCGCCGGGCAGGAAGGTGTCCTCCAGCTCGCCCGGGCCGACCTTCCCGCCGGCCGGGGCCTCGCGCAGCGCGTCGCGCATCCGGTACCAGGCCGCCTCGACCGCCGCCGGGTCGGTGCCCAGCTTGTACACGGCGTCGTGCCGGGCCACCCAGGCCATGAAGTCCTTGTGGCGGGTGTCGAAGGCGTAGTCCTGCGCGATGTTGTCCTCGTACCAGACGCCGTGCGGGTTCACGACGGAGTCGAGCGCCATGCGCCGCACCCGGTCCGGGTGGAGCCGCGCGTACACGCTGCCGAGGTAGGTCCCGTAGGAGTAGCCGAGGTAGTTGATCTTCGGCGCGCCGAGCGCGCGGCGGATGACGTCAAGGTCCCGTGCGGTGCTCACGGTGTCGATGAACGGCAGCACGTCCGCGTACTTCTTGCCGCAGGCCTCCGCGAAGTCCTGGGCGCGCTCGACAGCGGCCCGCTCGCTGTCGGCGCCGCTCGGCACCGAGTCCGGGCGGACCGGGTCGAAGTGGCCGGGCCGGCAGTCGAGCGCGGGCTCGCTCTTGCCGACCCCGCGCGGGTCGAAGCCGATGACGTCGTACTCGGCGGCCACCTTCGGGGGCAGCGAGGCGGCCACGTATCCGGCCATGCTCCGTCCGCTGCCGCCGGGCCCGCCCGGGTTCACGAACAGCGGCCCCTGGAAGGTCTTCGCGGTGTGCGGGACCCGGGTGAGGGCGAGGGTGACGGTCCGGCCGGCCGGGTTGTCGTGGTCGAGCGGCACCTTCAGGGTGCCGCACTGGAGCTTCGGATACGCCTTGGTGGCGCAGCCGGTCCAGGCGAGCGGGGGGAGCGGGCGGGGGGCCGGTTCACCGGCGCCCGCGGGGGCGGCCGGCAGGACGGTGACCGTCCCGGCGACCAGCGCTCCCGCGGCGATCAGCATTCCTGCGCGTGGGGTCATAGGGCGTTTGTGTCCCGAACCGGCCACGGAAGGACCTGTTTCGCCGAGAGTTGACCCGAAAGGAGGGGATTCCGACGGCGTGTCAGGTGACCGGTCCGATGATCGGAGGATGAGAGGCGGCCGTGGTCGGGCGGTGGTCAGAGGAGGGTGAGTTGCTCCGGAGCCGCCGCCGTCTCCGGTTCCTCCGGTACGGGCACGCGGCGCGAGGCTCCCCGGTGCGCGGGACCGATCCCGAACTCGGCGGCGAGCTCGTGCACCTGACGGGTGATCCGGCGCTGGTACCAGGTCGGCGCGTAGGCCCCGTCCGCGTACATCCGCTCGTACCGCCCCACCAGGCCGGGGTGGTGGCGCCGCAGCCACTGCATGAACCACTCGCGGGCGCCCGGCCGCAGATGCAGCACGAGTGGGGTGACCGAACTCGCCCCGGCCTCGGCTATCGCGCGGACCGTGTCGCGCAGCTGCTCGGGCCGGTCGCCGAGGAAGGGGACGACGGGGGCCATCAGGACCCCGCAGTCGATGCCGTGCTCGCCGAGCGTCCGGACCACGTCGAGGCGGCGCTGCGGGGAGGGGGTGCCGGGTTCGATCGTGCGCCACAGCTCCTCGTCGGTGAAGCCGACGGAGACGGAGATGCCGACCTCGGTGACCTGGGCCGCCTGGGTGAGGAGCTCCAGGTCGCGCAGGATCAGCGTGCCCTTGGTGAGGATCGAGAACGGGTTCGCGTGGTCCCGCAGCGCCGTGAGGATGCCCGGCATCAGACGGTACCGGCCCTCGGCCCGCTGGTAGCAGTCCACGTTGGTGCCCATCGCGACGTGCGCGCCCTGCCAGCGGGCGGAGGCGAGCTGGCGGGCCAGCACCTCCGGGGCGTTGATCTTGACGACGATCTGGGAGTCGAAGCCGAGCCCGGTGTCGAGGTCGAGATAGCTGTGGGTCTTGCGGGCGAAGCAGTACACACACGCGTGCGTGCAGCCCCGGTACGGGTTGACCGTCCACTCGAACGGCATCCGGGAGGCGCCCGGCACCCGGTTGAGGATCGAGCGGGCCCGTACCTCGTGGAAGGTGATGCCCCGGAACTCGGGGGTGTCGAAGGTACGGGTGGTGACCGCGTCCGTGCCGAACAGGGCGATGTCGGCGGGAGCGGCAGGGGTGTCGCCCAGATTGTCCCAGCGCATGGACGCCTCCTCGATGGCTCTGCTTCGACCGTTCGCTCAGAATAGAACACATGTTCCCTTGATCGCCGCAACCCGGATTTCGCGCCCCGGAGCCCACGTGGTTCTCTTGGCCCACACCCCTGAGGAACCACGAGCTGGAGGAAGTCAATGGCGCAGGTCGAGGCCACCACGGAACGGATCATCGCCGCGGACGCGGAGACGGTGTTCGACGCGCTGGCCGACTACAGCGGCACGCGCGCGAAGGTGCTCCCCGAGCACTTCAGCGAGTACGAGGTGCGCGAGGGTGGCGACGGTGAGGGCACCCTCGTCCACTGGAAGCTCCAGGCCACCAGCAAGCGCGTCCGCGACTGCCTCCTGGAGGTCACCGAGCCCACCGACGGGCAGCTCGTCGAGAAGGACCGCAACTCCTCCATGGTCACCACCTGGCTCGTGACCCCCGCCGGTGAGGGCAAGTCCCGTGCCGTCGTCACCACCGTCTGGGACGGCGCCACCGGAGTCGGCGGCTTCTTCGAGCGGACCTTCGCGCCCAAGGGTCTCGGCCGGATCTACGACGCCCTTCTCGCCAAGCTGGCGGACGAGGTCGAGAAGTAACGCCCGGAGCGTTCACCGATTCGAGTGGATCGCCCGCACCCCCGTCAGGGCGCCCCCTGTGCGCCGGGGGCGCGGGCCCCCTCGTAAACGCGCTGATGAGCGACCCAAGTGCGCCGTACCACAGGGCCGTTCAGGTCTCCGTACGCCACTGACCTCCCGTACCGCCCGACTTGCTCCCTCTTCGTGCCCAATGCGAAGAATGGCGCGGCGCAGACGCCGTGACGAGGGGAGCAGGTACGTGGGTGCGATCACGATGGCGAAGGCCACCGAAGGCGCGGCGGGCGGGGTGGCTGCGGTGGGCGCCGACCCCCTTGTCGCGGACGGCCCACCCGGCGGCCTGGCACCACCGGCCGACCCCCCGCCCGCCGCCCTCGACCCCCGCCGCGTCCGGCTCGTCTTCTGCGGCCTCATGCTCGCGCTGCTCCTCGCCGCCCTCGAGCAGATGATCGTGGCCACCGCCCTGCCGAAGATCGTCGGCGAACTCCAGGGCCTCGACCGGATGTCCTGGGCGATCACCGCGTACCTGCTGACCTCCACCATCGGCCTGCCGATCTACGGAAAGCTCGGCGACCTCCTCGGCCGCAAGAGCGTCTTCCTCTTCGCCATCGTCGTCTTCGTCATCGGCTCGGGACTCGCGGGCTGGTCCCGCAGCATGGACGAGCTCATCGCCTTCCGCGCGATCCAGGGCGTCGGCGCAGGCGGCCTGATGATCGGCGTCCAGGCGATCATCGCCGACATCGTCCCCGCCCGGGAACGCGGCCGGTACATGGGCCTGATCGGCGCCGCCTTCGGCCTCGCCTCCGTCGCGGGGCCCCTGCTCGGCGGCTTCTTCACCGACCACGTCTCCTGGCGCTGGTGCTTCTACTTCAACGTGCCCTTCGGGCTCGTCACCCTCGCCGTCGTCGCCGTCGTCCTCAAGCTCCCCAAGCCCACGGCACGCGGGCGCTTCGACGTCCTCGGCGCAACTCTCCTCGCCGCCGCCTCCACCTGCGTGGTGCTGCTGACCAGCTGGGGTGGCACCGAGTACGCCTGGGACTCGCGAGTCGTCCTCGCCCTCGCCTGCGGCGCCGCCGGAACGACCCTGCTCTTCCTGGTCGTCGAGCACTTCGCGCCCGAACCCCTCATCCCGCTGCGGCTCTTCCGCGACTCCGTCTTCACCGTCACCGCCCTCGTCGGCGCCGTCGTCGGCATCGCGCTCTTCGGCGCCGCCAGCTACCTCCCCAGCTTCCTGCAGATGGTCGAGGGAGCCAGCGCCACCGAGTCCGGCCTCCTGATGCTGCCCCTCATGGGCGGCATCGTCATCGCCTCCATCGTCTCCGGCCAGCTCATCAGCCGCACCGGCCACTACAAGATCTACCCGGTGGTCGGCGGCGCCGTCTCCGTCCTCGGCATGTGGCTGCTCTCCCGGATGGACACCGACACCCCGCGCCTCCAGCACAGCCTCTGGCAGGCCGTCCTGGGCACCGGGATCGGCCTCGTCATGCCGGTCCTCATCCTCGCCGTGCAGAACTCCGTGCGCCCCGCCGACCTCGGCACCGCCACCAGCGCCCACAACTACTTCCGCCAGATCGGCGGCAGTGTCGGCGCGGCGATCTTCGGCACCCTCTTCGCCTCCCGGCTCGACGACGCCCTCGGCGACCGGCTGGCCGGCGTCCTCGCGGGCGGCCCGACGGCCCTCCCGCCGGCCGAGTCGATCACCCCGCAGACGGTGCACACCCTGCCGCCCGCCGTCCGTGACGCCTATATCCAGGCGTACGCGGACGCGATGCCGCGGATCTTCCTCTACCTCGTGCCGGTCCTCGTGCTCGGCCTCGTCCTCGCCTTCTTCCTCAAGGAGAAACCGTTGGTGACCCACCACAGCCCCACCACCGAGGCCACCGGGGCCGACGACTTCGGCGGCGTCCAGGCCGTCCCGCACGCCCGGCACGCCGCCCCGGCTCCCACCGCCGCCCCGCCGCACTCCGGGCTCCCCGTCTGCGGCGCCGTCCAGCACCACGACGGCAGCCGGGTCCCCCGGGCCGCCCTCACCCTCATCGACGTCCAGGGGCGGCAGGTCGGCCGCGGCGCCAGCGGCGAGGACGGCCGGTACGCCCTGAGCGTCCCCGGCAGCGGCGCGTACGTCCTCATCGCGGCGGCCGGCGGGCACCAGCCCCAGGCCGTCTCGGTCACCGTCGGCGACCGGCCGATCGAGCTCGACGTCGTCCTCGGCGGCGCCGGGCGGCTCGCGGGCAGTGTCGTCACCGCCGACGGGACGCCCGTACGGGACGCGGCTGTCACCCTCACCGACGTACGCGGCGAGGTCGTCGCCTCCACGCGCAGCGGACGCGAGGGCGGTTACGTCATCACCGAACTGGTCGCGGGCGAGTACACGCTGGCAGCCAGCGCCCCCGCCTTCCGGCCCGCCGCGCTCCCGGTGAGCGTCCAGGCCTCCCGCGAGACCCGCCAGGACATCGAACTGGCCGGCGGCGCCGTGCTGCGCGGCACGGTACGGGCCGGCGGGGGGCGCCCCGTCGAGGACGCCCGGGTCACCCTGCTCGACGCCGCGGGCAACGTCGTCGACACCCTCACCACGGGCGCCGACGGCACCTTCCGCTTCGTGGACCTGTCCTCCGGCGAGTACACGGTCATCGCCGCCGGCTACCCGCCCGTCGCGACCGTCCTCCAGATGGCCGGCGGCGGCCGCACCGAGCGCGACCTCCAGCTCGGCCATCAGGATTGAGGCTTCAAGGGCCCGTCAGGAGGTGGTCGCCTTGCGCAGCGCGCTGATGCAGGTGCCGATCGCCTCCTGGAGGGCTTCGAGGCGCTGGAGCATGTCGGCCTCGTAGATGTCCTCCTCCATCACCTCGTCGAGCGTCAGCTCCTCGAAGACCTTCGTCGCCTTCTGCAGGCTGTTGTAGAACTTCGTCCGCCGCTCCTGCACGCGCAGCGCCGGGTCCTCCTCGACCGCCTTGGCGACCAGGCCCTTCACCGTGTCGTAGGCCTCACCGGCCCACTCGCCCGCCTCCTCCGAGTCGTCGAGCTCGTCGAGGAGGGACAGATGCCGCTCCGCCTCCGCCCGCAGCTCGGCCGGCGCCTCCACGGTCTGCCCGGCGGGGGTCTTGATCCGGCCGTTCTCGACGATCTGGCGCACGTACCCGATGCGGTCGGCCGCCTTCGCCTCGCTCGCCACCGCCTTCTTCAGATCGTCGGTGCGCGCGATGGCGCGGGCCATCTCGGTCTGGAGGGCCGGGTCCTCCTTCATCCGGTCGAGCAGCGCGCCGCGCGCGGCCTCCGCCGTCCCCGGGTCGGCGAGGATCGCGGCCCGCAGCGCCGTCGGGTTCTCGGCGACCTCCAGGGCCTTCGTCGGCCGGATGCCCTCCGCCTCCGCTGCCGCGCTGATCGCCTGGCCGCGCACCGAAGAGGCGCTGTTGCGGGAGGTGTAGTACGACAGCCAGACGTCCGCGTCGGGCAGCTCGATGTCCTCACCGGGGACGAGTACCTCGAACTGCGGGACAAGGCCGTCGTCGGCCGCCATGTCCCAGGCCTTGTAATGGCGCATGACCCGCTCCGGCGAGCACCCCGCGAGCTCCGCGAACGCCTTCGCGGAAACCTTCCTCCGGGCCGTCCCCTCGGCGGCCTGACCGCCGGGCCGGACGCTCCGCGCCACCTTGAGCGCGAAGGCCCAGCCGCCGGTACGCGCGTACACCCCGAATTCCTGCGCGTCACGGACGACGACGGGGTCGAGGTCGGCGGCGGCTGGGGTGTCGTCGGGCTCGGGCTCGGACTCGGGCTCCGGCTCGGCCTCCGCCCCGGGCTCCGGCGCCGTGGTGGCCTCCGGCTGCTGCACCCAGAACTCCTCCGCGGAGGGCTCGGGGCCGGCGGGCGCGGGGATGGTGGAGGAGGTGTCGGACGGGTCGAGGGCGATGGTCACCGAGAGCACTCCGGAAGGTCGGGTACGACAACTGCGGCCGACAGCCTATACGCACCGCTTGACGATGTTTCGCCCGTTTCGATGCCGCCGGGCTTCCGAAAAATCGATGGCGCGGTGAGCGGCCGACGTACAGGATGCTGCCATGACCTACGGAATCGAGTCCCACCGCGCGCGATGAGCGCACCGTACGAGCGCCCGACGCTCGCACCTTCCCTGTACCCGTACGCCGAGGGCCTGCGCGAACGCGACCCCGACGGGCTGCCGCCCCGGGGCGGACACCCCCTTCCCGATACGGCACGGCCCCCGAGCCGCGGGAACAGCGCCCTCCGCTATCGCGAGGCCTGCGCCGCCGTCACCGACGTGCTGCTCCCGTTCCTCGACGCCCCCGACCCCGCACGGGCCGCTGTCGAGGCGGAACGCGCGCTCGCCGCGACCGGCGTCCGCGAGCAGGCCGTCTTCGCCGCCGCAGCAGCCGTCGAACCGCCCCCCGAGCCGGGTGCCCGCGCCCGCGTCCGCTCGTTCGCCCGACACCTCGTCCGCACCGGAACGACCGTCCTCGGCGTAGCCGCCGGGCTCGGGCTCCTGAGCCGGCTGGGGGAACCCGAGGACGTCCCGTACCTGCGCGTCCTCGGACTCCTCGACGGTCTCGTCAACTCCGTCGACGAGGCCCTCGCCCCCCTGGACCCGTCGGCCGCAGCCCTGGTGTGGCTGATCGGCCGGATCAGGGGCGACGATCTTCGCGGCCTTGTCGACGCCCTGGCCGCCGACGACCGCGCGGCCGTGCGCGACCAGCTCGTCAGCCTCCCCGCGCGGGCGCGGGGCATGGGTCCCGAGGTCGCCCGGCGGGTCGCCGAGGCCGTCGGCCTCGCCGGCCTCCTCCGGGCGGACCCGGACCACCCCGGACTCCTCGTGTCGGCCGTGCACCTCCTCGCCCGGATGACCAGCAGCCGGGACTACCACGCCGAGATCACGCGGTACGCCGAAGCCGTCGACCTGTACGGGACGGTGGCCGCCCACGCCTACCGACTGCCCCGCGACGTGGACCACCGGGCCCGGCTTCTCACCCTCGCCCTCGACCTGCACAGCGGCCCCTCACACCTCCTGCCCTGGCCGCCCGGCCGACGTGAGGCGCTCCACCGCACCCTCCTGGACACGGCGGCGTGGCCCGGGGAAGCTCCCGCCGACCCGGACGGACGGCGCCGCGCCGAGTGGATCCGCCGTACGGCACGTCAGCTGCGCGCCGCTCCGGCGGACCCGCCCCGGTTCCGGATCGAGGTGGCCGTCGCCGACCCCGGCGACCCGGACGTCGTCGAGACCCGCATCCTGATCGACGGGCGCCCGCTCGTGCCGGAGGCCTTCGGCGCGGGGCCGGGGGACTCCCCCGAGCAGCTCCTCGACAGCGGCGCGCTCCGGGCCGCTCCCGAGCCCCGGGAGGTTCGTCTCGCCGAGGCGTACTGCACCGAGGGCTGCTGCGGCGCGTTGTACGTGACGGTGCGCCGCGAGGGCGAGCACGTCGTGTGGAGCGAATGGCGGCGGCCGCATGGTGCGGCCGGGCGGCCGGACCTCCCGACGTACCGCTTCGACGCCGCCGCGTACGACGCGGAGGTCGCGCGCGCCGAGCAGGACCACGGCTGGACCTGGCCGGCCCGGCGCACCGCCCGGCTGATCGCCGCGGGGCTGCGCGACCAGCCGGACCTCATCACCCGCTGGGGCCTCCGGCAGGGCTGGATCAGCACGGACTTCCGCGAACCGGACACGACCCTGGTCACCTTCACCGGGCCGCCGCTCGGCAGGCGGGGGCGGAACACGGCGGAGGGGGAGCCCCGCCAGTTCCTGTGGCGGCTGCCGGACGACGGCACCCTGCCGGAGGCTCGCGCGGCGGAGACGTTGCGCCTGCTGGCCGAAGGGGACCCCAGGGTCTACGCGGAACGCTCGTAGCGGCCCGTACCGCCGTCCCGGTGACTGCCAATGGTCCACTCCAACGACGGTTATCCACAGGGGTGGTGGGGCCGCCGGGCGGCGCGTACGGTGCCAGACATGAAGATCCTCATCAGCGCCGACATGGAGGGCGCGACCGGTGTGACCTGGCCCGCCGACGTGCTGCCCGGCACGCCCCAGTGGGAGCGGTGCCGGGCGATGTTCACCTCCGATGTGAACGCCGCCGTGCTCGGCTTCTTCGACGGAGGCGCGGACGAGGTCCTCATCAACGAGGCGCACTGGTCCATGCGGAATCTGCTCCTGGAGCGGCTCGACGAGCGGGCCGAGATGCTGACCGGCCGGCACAAGTCGCTCTCGATGGTCGAGGGCGTGCAGCACGGCGACGTCGACGGCATCGCCTTCGTCGGATACCACACGGGCGCGGGCGCCGAGGGCGTCCTCGCCCACACCTATCTCGCGAACTCCATCACGGGCGTCTGGCTCGACGGCGAGCGGGCGAGCGAGGGCCTGCTCAACGCCCAGGTGGTCGCGGAGTACGGAGTCCCCGTCGTCCTCGTCACCGGCGACGACCTCACCTGCGAGGACGCCCTCGGCTACGCGCCCGAGGCCCCGAAGGTCGCCGTCAAGGACCACGTCTCGCGGTACGCGGCGGTGTGCAGGACCCCGGCCAGAACCGCCGCCGACATCCGGGCGGCGGCGAAGAGCGGCGCCGCGCTCGCCGTGCGGCACGAGCCCGTCCGGGGCGGCCCCTTCACGGTGGAGCTGGAGTTCGACGCCGACCACCTGGGCGCCGCCGCCACGGTGGTTCCCGGCGTGGCGCGGAGCGGCGAGCGGCGCGTCGCGTACACCAGCGGGACGATGTACGAGGCAATTCGCACGTTCAAGGCGGTCACGACCATCGTCTCGGCCGCGGTGGAGGAGCAGTATGGCTGAGGAGCTCCGGGGCCCGGACACGACAGCGCTCGACGAGGTGGTCACCTTCACCTCCGAGCTCATCCGTATCGACACCACCAACCGGGGCGGCGGCGACTGCCGGGAGCGCCCCGCCGCCGAGTACGTCGCCGAGCGGCTCGCCGCCGCCGGGATCGAGCCCACCCTCCTGGAGCGGACCCCCGGCCGTACCAACGTGGTGGCACGCATCCCCGGCACCGACCCCTCGGCCGAGGCGCTCCTCGTCCACGGCCACCTGGACGTCGTGCCCGCCGATGCCGCCGAGTGGAGCGTCCATCCTTTCTCCGGGGAGGTCCGCGACGGGATCGTGTGGGGGCGCGGCGCCGTCGACATGAAGAACATGGACGCGATGGTCCTGGCCGTCGTCCGCTCCTGGGCCCGGCAGGGCGTCCGGCCCCGCCGTGACATCGTCCTCGCCTACACCGCGGACGAGGAGGCCAGCGCCGACGACGGCTCCGGTTTCCTCGCCGACCGGCACGCCGCGCTCTTCGACGGCTGTACGGAGGGGATCAGCGAATCCGGGGCGTTCAGCTTCCATCCCCAGCCCGGCACCACCCTCTACCCGATCGCCGCGGGGGAGCGGGGCACCGCCTGGCTCAAGCTGACCGCACACGGCCGCGCGGGCCACGGCTCCAAGGTGAACACGGCCAACGCCGTCACCCGCCTCGCCGACGCCGTCGCCCGGATCGGCTCCCACACCTGGCCGGTCCGCCTCACCGCGACCGTCCGGGCCGCCCTCACCGAACTCGCCGCGCTGTACGCCATCGACATCGACACCCGCGCACCCGACCTCGACGTGGACCTGCTCCTCGACAAGCTCGGCCCGGCCGCCGCCCTCGTCGAGCCGACCGTCCGCAACAGCACCAACCCGACGATCCTGGACGCCGGTTACAAGGTCAACGTCATCCCGGGCCAGGCCGTCGCCTACATCGACGGACGGACACTGCCGGGCACCGAGGACGAGTTCGCCGCGACCATGGACCGGCTCACCGGCCCGGACGTGGAGTGGGAGTTCCACCACCGCGAGGTCGCGCTCGAGGCCCCCGTGGACTCACCGACCTTCGCCAAGCTGCGGGCCGCCGTCGAGCGCTTCGACCCGACCGGGCACGTCGTGCCGTTCACGATGTCCGGCGGCACCGACGCCAAGCAGTTCTCCCGGCTCGGCATCACCGGCTACGGCTTCTCGCCGCTGCGGCTGCCGCCGGGCCTCGACTACGGGGCCCTCTTCCACGGCGTCGACGAACGTGTCCCCGTGGACGCCCTGCACTTCGGCGTCCGCGTGCTCGACCACTATCTGAAGTCGGCGTAGGACCGTGACAGGTCCGCGCGACACCGCGACTGGGGGAGTTCGGATGACCACGACCACCGCGGCCTACGGCAGTTGGCCGTCTCCCGTCGACGCGGCGCTGGCGGCCGCCCACGACGGACGGCCCGAGTACCCCGGCGCCGTCGGCGACGAACTGTGGTGGACGGCGCCCCGCCCCGCCGAGGGCGGCAGGCGCGCCCTCGTCAGGCGGCGCGCCGACGGCACCGAGGAGAGCGTGCTGCCGGCGCCGTGGAACGCCCGCAGCCGGGTGATCGAGTACGGCGGCCGGCCCTGGGCGGCGGTCGCACGCCCGGAGGGCGGACCCCTCGCCGTGTTCTGCCACTTCCCGGACCAGCGGCTGTACGCGTACGAGCCCGATGCCCCCGCGGGCACCGAGCCACGACCCCTCACGCCCGTCTCCGGGATCGGCGGCGGACTGCGCTGGGTCGACCCCGTGATCCACCCGGACCGGGGCGAGGTGTGGTGCGTCCTGGAGGAGTTCACCGGACCCGCGCCGACCGACGTGCGCCGGGTGCTCGCGGCCGTACCCCTGGACGGGTCGGCTGCCGAGGACCGTGCGGCGGTGCGCGAACTCTCCGACGGGCGCCACCGGTTCGTGACCGGGCCACGGCTTTCCCCGGACGGGCGGCGGGCGGCCTGGATCGCCTGGGACCACCCCCGGATGCCCTGGGACGGAACCGAGGTCCAGCTCGCGGAGGTCGCCCCCGACGGCACCTTCCGAGGGGCCAGGACCGTCGCGGGCGGCCCCGCCGAGTCCATCCCACAGGTCGACTGGGACGCGGAGGGACGGCTGCTCCTCGTCACCGACCGCACCGGCTGGTGGAACCTCTACCGGGCCGAGATCGGAACCGGCGAAACCCGCGGCGAAACGGGCGGCGACACCGATGGCGAATCCGGCGACGGCACCGGTGGCCACCTGGCCGAACCGGTCGCGCTCTGCCCGCGCGCCGAGGAGTTCGGCGGACCGCTCTGGAAGATCGGACTGAACTGGTTCACCCCCCTGGAGAACGGGCTGATCGCCGTCGTCCACGGCAGGGGGACCACGACCCTCGGCATCCTCGACCCCGAGCGCGGCACCCTCGTCGACGTCGCGGGACCCTGGACCGAGTGGGCCTCGGCGCTCGCCGCGCACGGCACCCGGGTGGTCGGCGTCGCCGCAGGACCGCACACCTCCTACGAACTCGTCGAACTCGACACCCGCACCGGACGCACCCGTGTGGTCGGCGCCGACCACACCGACGCCGTCGATCCCGCCTACCACCCCGAGCCGCGGGTCCGCACCTTCACCGGCCCCGGCGGGCGGGAGATCCACGCACAGATCTACCCGCCCCTCCACCCCGGCTTCACCGGGCCCGAGGGCGAACGGCCGCCCTACGTCATCTGGGCACACGGCGGCCCCACCGGACACGCGCCGCTCGTCCTCGACCTGGAGATCACCTACTTCACCTCGCGGGGCATCGGGGTCGCCGAGGTCAACTACGGCGGCTCGACCGGGTACGGCCGGGAGTACCGCGAGCGGCTGCGCGAACAGTGGGGCGTCGTCGACGTCGAGGACTGCGCGGCGGTCGCCGCGGCGCTCGCCGCCGAGGGCACCGCCGACCCGGCCCGGCTCGCCGTGCGCGGCGGCAGCGCGGGCGGCTGGACGACCGCGGCCTCCCTCGTCTCCACCGACGTGTACGCCTGCGGCACGATCATCTACCCCATCCTCGACCTGAGGGGCTGGGCGACCGACGAGACCCACGACTTCGAGTCCCAATACCTGTACGGCCTCATCGGCGCCCTCGACGAGGTGCCCGCCCGGTACAAGGAGCGCTCGCCGATCGAGCACGTCGACCGCGTCACGACACCCTTCCTGCTGCTCCAGGGGCTCGACGACGTCATCTGCCCACCCGCGCAGGCCGAGCGGTTCCTGACGGCCACCGCCGGCCGGGGCGTCCCGCACGCCTACCTCGCCTTCGAGGGCGAGGGCCACGGCTTCCGCAGGGCCGACACCCTGGTGCGCGCCCTGGAGGCCGAACTCTCCCTGTACGCGCGTGTCTTCGGGGTCGACCGGCAGGACGTCCCCGATCTGGACTACCGCACATGACCGGGCCCGCTGCCGAGCCCTCCGCCGGGGGCGGGGCGAAACCGCACGTCAGGCCCCTCACCCGGCCCGACCGGCTCGCGCCCGGGGCCCGGGTCGCCGTCGTCGCGCCCAGCGGGCCCGTCCCCGAGGACCGTCTCCTCGCGGGGCTCGACATCCTGCGCGGCTGGGGGCTTGACCCCGTGGTCGCCCCGCACGTCCTGGACACCCACCCCGCCCTCGGGTACCTCGCGGGCGCCGACCGCGCGCGGGCCCGGGACCTGACGGAGGCCTGGTGCGACCCGTCGGTCTCCGGCGTCATCTGCGCGCGCGGCGGATTCGGGGCGCAGCGGATGGTGGACCTCGTCGACTGGCGGGCGATCAGGGAGGCCGGACCCAAGGTGTTCGTCGGCTACAGCGACGTCACCGCCCTGCACGAGGCCTTCGCCGTCCGGACCGGATACGCCACCCTGCACGGCCCGATGGTCGCCGCCGGCACCTTCCTCTCGGACCCGCGCACCCAGGAGTCCCTGCGGGCGACCCTGTTCGAGCCCGAATCGGTGCGGACCCTCGGCCTCGGGACGGCGAGGGTCCTGGTCCCGGGCCGGGCCCGGGGAGTGACGCTCGGCGGCTGCGTCAGCCTCCTCGCCGCCGACCTGGGCACGCCGCACCAACGGCCCTCGGCCCGTGGGGGCCTGCTGCTCCTGGAGGACGTGGGGGAGGAACCGTACCGCATCGACCGCGTCCTCACGCAGCTGCTGCGCTCCGGCTGGCTCGACGGGGTCGCCGGCGTCGGCCTCGGGTCCTGGGCGGAGTGCGGCCCCTACGAGGAGGTACGGGCGCTGCTCGCCGACCGGCTCGGCGGACTCGGGGTGCCGGTCGTGGAGGAGATGGGGTTCGGGCACAGTGCCACGGCCCTGACCATGCCGCTCGGGGTGCCCGGGACGCTCGACGCGGAGCAGGGCACGCTCACCCTCGACGTACCGGCGCTGCGCTGAGCCGCGCGCGGGGCCCCCGGCTCGGTTCGGCCTTCACTGAATCTCCGTCAACAACCTTCGTCCGGAGCGTTGACGGGGTCTGACACGTGTCACAGCATGGGCGCTGCCCCAGTACCTACCAGTCGGTAGGTACGCCGGGCCTCTCGGCGTCGTCCTCAGCGTGGAGGTCTCTGTGTCCCGTGCCGTGCCCCGCCCCCGCACGACCCTCGCACTCCTGGCGGGTGCGGCCGCGCTCGCCGCGCCCCTCGCTCTCGCCGCACCTCAGGCTCTGGCCGTCCCCGCGAACGGGGCCGAGGCGGAGAGCGGCACCGGCTCGTACACCGTCACCCCGCTCCGGTTCACCGTCGAGGCGGGCGGCCGGAGTTGCGCCGTCGACGCCGACCTGTACCGGCCGGCGGGCGTGGACGCCGCGCACCCCGCGCCCGCCGTGCTCGCGACCAACGGCTTCGGCGGCAGTAAGAGCGACGGCTCCACCGACGCCATCGGCAAGGCCTTCGCCGCACGCGGCTACGTCGGCCTCGTCTACTCGGGCCTCGGCTTCGGGAAGTCCGGCTGTCTGATCTCCCTCGACGCCCCGGAGACCGACGGCCGGGCCGCCGCCAGGCTCGTCGACTTCCTCGCCGGGGGCCTGGCCGCCGACGACGGCACCCGCGTCGACTTCATCACCCGGGACGGCGCCGGCGACCCGCGTGTCGGCATGATCGGCGGATCCTACGGCGGGGCCGTACAGCTCGCCGCCGCCTCCGTCGACCGCCGTATCGACGCCCTCGTCCCGCTCATCACCTGGAACGACCTCGCGTACTCCCTCGCCCCCAACGCCGCCGACCGCGCCACGCCCGGCGTCTTCAAGTGGCAGTGGGCCAACGGCTTCTACCTGATGGGCGAGGGCCAGCCGCTGCTCGTGCCCTCCCTCGACCCCAGCCGGATCAACTCGCTCGGCTGTCTGCACTTCGTCACCGACGCCTGCGAGACCGTGCGGCTCCTCAACTCCGGCCGCTACCCGAAGGCCGCGACCGAGAAGATGCTCGCCTACGCCCGGAGCGTCTCCCCGGTCTCGTACGTGGACCGGATCACCGCCCCCACCCTCATCGTCCAGGGCCAGGCCGACACGCTCTTCAACCTCAACGAGGCGAGGGCCACCTACGACCGGCTGCGCGAGCGGGGTGTCGACACCCGGATGATCTGGCAGTCCTGGGGCCACAGCGGCGGACAGAAGCCCGGTGAGCTCGACCTCGGGCAGGGCAACCTGGAGAGCAGTTACGTCGGGCAGCGCGTCCTCGGCTGGTTCGACCGCCACCTGCGGAAGAACCGGGCCGCGGACACCGGCCCCGCCTTCGCCTGGTACCGCGACTGGCAGAGCGGCTACGGCACGGCGGACCGGGTCCCTGCGCTCAGCCAGCGGCTGTACCTCTCCGGCGACGGCAAGCTCGTCGACAACCGCACGAAGGTCGCCGAGGGCTCCCGCCGCTACAGCAACTGGCTGGTCCCGACGAGCCATTCGGAGTCCTCGCTCGCCGGGACGATCGGGCTGCCCGACCCGCGGCCGTACGACACCCCCGGCACCCACCTCGGCTGGACCAGCGCCCCGCTGACCGAGCCCGTCGACCTCGTCGGCGCGCCGAAGGCCACCCTGAAGGTGGTCTCCCCGGCGACCGAACGGGTCCAGGACTCCGGCGACGCCGCCGACAAGCTCGTGCTCTTCGCCAAGCTCTACGACGTCGCACCCGACGGCACCAAGACCCTGGTCAACCGCCTGGTCGCACCGGTGCGGGTGCCGGACGTCACCCGCCCGTTCACGGTCGAGCTGCCCGCCGTGGTCCACCGCTACGAAATCGGCCACCGCCTTGAGCTGGTGATCGCCGCGAGCGACACGGCGTACTTCGGCAACAGGGGCATCAAGCCGGTCACCGTCGTCAGCTCCCCCGAGGACACGGGGACGCTCGAACTGCCCCTCGTCCAGGGACGGGTGGGCTAGGGCCCGTCCGGCGGATCATGGCCGGACGCGGCCCAGGGCCTGTCCGGCGGATCGCCCAGGGGTACGGGTCAGAGCGCCGCGTACCCCGGGCGGACCACCTCGTCGATCAGCCGCCGCCGCTCCGGCAGCGGCAGGAAGGCGGCCTCCAGGGCGGCGACGGTGAACTCCTCGAAGACCTCGGGGCCGTAACCGAAGGCGTCCACCATGTGCTGGAACTCCTCGCTCATGGTGGTGCCGGAGACCAGCCGGTTGTCGGTGTTGAGCGTGATCCGGAAGCCGAGGCGGCGCAGCTCGTCGATCGGGTGCGAGGCGTAGTCCTTCGCGGCGCCCGTCTGGAGGTTGGAGGTCGGGCAGACCTCCAGGGCGATGCGGTTGTCCCGGACGTACGAGGCCAGCCGGCCCAGGGTGCCGTCCTCCGCGATGTCGTCCGTGATCCGCACCCCGTGGCCGATCCGCTCGGAGCCGCAGACCTGCACGGCCTCGTGGATCGACTCGGCGCCGACGGCCTCGCCCGCGTGGATCGTGAAGTGGCAGTTCTCCCGCTTCAGGTGCTGGAAGGCGGGGAGGTGGCGGGCCGGCGGGTTGCCGATCTCGCCGCCGGCGATGTCGAAGCCGGCCACGCCGTTGTCCCGGTGCGCGACCGTGAGCTGCGCGATCTCGAGCGAGCGGTCGGTGTGGCGCATACCGGTGAGCAGTGCCCGGACGGTGATACGGCCGCCGGCCCTGCGCTCGCCCTCGCGGAAGCCGTCGTTGACCGCCTCGACGACCTCGTCGAGGGTCAGCCCGGCCTCCAGGTGCTGCTCGGGGGCGTAACGGATCTCCGCGTAGACGACACCGTCCGCCGCCAGGTCCTCGGCGCACTCGGCCGCGATGCGGGTGAGCGCCTCGCGGGTCTGCATCACCGCGCAGGTGTGGGCGAAGGTCTCCAGGTAGCGCTCCAGCGAACCGGAGTCGGCGGCGTCCCGGAACCAGACCGCGAGCGCGGCGGGGTCCTCGGTCGGCAGCGCGGTGTAGCCGTACTCCCGCGCCAGCTCGACGATGGTCGCGGGACGCAGCCCACCGTCGAGGTGGTCGTGGAGGACGGCCTTGGGGGCCTGGCGGATCCACTCGGAGACGGTGGCGGCGGCAGGCGTGGCGGAGTTGTCAGACAAGTGCATGGCGGGGAAGTGTACGCCACGGGGGAGGGGCGCGCTGTGACGAGCCCGCCGGGCTGCGATCCCCGGCCTGTGCCCGGCCGGGCCCCTGGGTGCTCGGTGCTCAGTGCGACTGCAGCACGGGGAGCGCGGGTGCGCCCGTCGGGAGCATGTGTTTGGCCGCGAGGACCGGCACCTCGCCCACCCGGACCACCTGGGTGACCAGTACCGCGGGGGTGTCCGCCGGGCGGCCGAGCTGCTCCCCGCGCCGGCGCCCGAGAAGCGTCGCCGTGATCCCGCTGTGCGCGCTCAGGGCCGTATCGCGCGAGGCCCCGACCAGGACCGACAGCATGGAGGCCGAGGTTCCGCGCCCGGCGCCCCCCGGCTTCGCCGCGGCGCCCGTCTCCGTCGCCCGCAGCGCCCGCGCGAACTCCGGGTGCACCCGGTCCAGCAGCTCGTCGGCCGCCGCCCACTCGTGGCTCAGCGCCGCCGCCGTACCCTCCCCGGTCAGCACGGACTCCCAGAACCGCAGCTCGGCACGGGCCGGAGCGAGCAGATGCTGCGTGGTGAAGTCCGTCGGCTCCTCGACCGTCCGCAGCAGCGCCCGCACCCGCAGCGGCGTCCCGGCGCCGATCAGCTCCTCGAGCGGCTGGACGTGCTCGAAACCGCGCCGCGGCGGGCGGTCGTTGACGGTCCGCCCCACCCCGCGCCGCACGGTCAGCAGACCGTCTTCCTGGAGCAGCAGCAGCGCCTCGCGCAGGGCGGGCCGGCTCACCCCCAGCTCGGCCGCGAGCTTGGGCTCGGACGGGAGGGTCGAACCCGGCGGATAGGTGCCGTCGTGCACGGCGTCCGCGATCCGCTCGTAGAGCGCGACGACCGGTCGCCGCCGCTGTCCGCTGACCGCCACGGCCGCTCCTCGTCTCGTTCCCGCCGGTGTCCGGCACCACCGTAGTCGGACGACGTTGTCTGACAAGTCACCCGTACGGCTCCGCTCACCGTCACGGTGAGGACGCGCTCACCCCATTCTGGTCCCACGGCGGTGGCCGCGTACGACCGACGGCACGACGGAGGAGAGGGCCGCGTATGAGTCCCAAGGAGACGTCACGGGCGCCGGGCGGGAGCAGGTCCCGGTTCACCGAAGCCCTCACCCCGGGCCGGATCGCGATGATCGCGCTCGCCGTCATCACCCTGGTCTTCATCTTCCAGAACACCCGCCAGGTCAAGATCCGGCTCCTGATCCCCGAAGTGACCACGCCGCTCTATCTGGCCCTCCTCGCCACCGCCCTCATCGGCCTCGCCTGCGGCTTCTACTTCGCCGCCCGGAGGCGGAAGTGAGACGGCGCGCCGTCGTGGGCGCGGGCGCGGTCCTCGCGCTCGCGGCCGTCGCCGTCACCTCGGCCGAAGAGACGGCGACGGCGGACGAGGCCACCAGGACCCGCCCGATGCCGGACTTCCTCGGTCAGGCGCTCTGGCGTGTCTTCACCCGCCTGGACCGCCGCACGAGACTCGACGTCCACGACGTGAGCGGATGCGACCGACGGGTGCTCTGGCCGCCGAGGTGGCAGGTCTGCACGCAGCACCCGGCGGCGGGCACGGGCCTCGACCACCGGGACACCGTCATGATCGGAGTCGTACGCAAGGGCGAGACCTGCCCGCCCCGGGTACGGACGGCGCGCCGCTGAGAGCAGGGCTCCGCGGGGCGGGCCGGCGGGCGCGCATACGCGGCGCGACCACCTCCGTTCCGCGAACTGCGTCGCCTTCAGCCCGTGCCGTCTTCGGCGCCGGCTTCGACGTCGCCTTCGAGGTCGCGGACCTACGCGGGCGGGAGGCCGGTCGCTACCCTGGGGTCGGGGACGGTGACGGGACGGGGGGTCCGGAGATGGCGGCCTGGGCGACACAGGAGTGCCGGTGCGGACATCCGCGTTTCCGTCATGGCGCACCCCGGTTCTCGGGCGTCTGCGACGGCTGCCTCTGCGACACCTTCACGATGCCACCGGCGCCGGCCGTCAAGGAGCCGCCCCCGCCCCCCGAACCCGACCGGACACCCCATCCGAGCTGCCCGAACCAGGACCCGGACTGCCTCGGCGTACACCACTTCTCCTGAGAAGTGCCGCACGGCCCCGGGGCCGTCAGACCACCCGGCACACGATCTCGCCGTGCGGGACCATGAACCAGGCGTCGTCCCGGGTGCCCCACTCCCGCCAGGCCTCCGCGATCGACGCCAGCTCGGCGGCGGTCGCGTGGCCGCCGGAGACGGCGAGGTCCGCGTAACCGGAGTCGACCGTACGGTCGGCCCACAGGCCGCTCCACCAGGTCCGCTCGTCGGGGGTGGCGAAACACCAGGTGCCGGCCGTCGTCGTGATGTCGGTGAAGCCGGCCTGCCGGGCCCAGGAGAACAGGCGCCGTCCCGCGTCCGGTTCGCCGCCGTTGGCGCGGGCGACGCGGTGGTACAGGTCCAGCCAGCCGTCGAGCGCGGGCCGTTCGGGGAACCAGGCGAAGGCCCCGTAGTCGCTGTCGCGGGCCGCGACGACACCGCCGGGCCGGCACACCCGCCGCATCTCGCGCAGCGCCCGCACCGGGTCGCCGACGTGCTGGAGCACCTGGTGGGCGTGGACGACGTCGAAGGAGTCGTCGGGGAAGTCCAGGGCGTGCACGTCGGCGACGGCGAACTCGACGTTCTCCAGACCGCGTTCCGCCGCCACGGCACGGGCCTTCGCCAGGACGTCCTCGGCCGCGTCGACCGCCGTCACCCGACCGGGCGCGACCAGGGCGGCCAGGTCGGCGGTGATCGTGCCGGGCCCGCAGCCCACGTCCAGGACGTCCAGGCCGGCCCGCAGCTCGGGCAGCAGATAGGCCGCCGAGTTGGCGGCGGTCCGCCAGCTGTGCGAGCGCAGGACGGACTCGTGGTGGCCGTGGGTGTAGACGGCGGTCTCGTGGGCCGCGTCGGGGGTGGACGGGTCGGAGGCATGCGTCATCGCGGCGACTCCCTCGGTATGGGTGCGAGTCATCACCGTACGCACGGATGCCGGATAGTGAGACCCACGTCTTGGTATGTGGACGGTGACTCAGGTGAACAGCTGCCGCCGGTAGCGGAGTTCGCCGAGGACCCGGCCTCCCGTCTCCTCCCGGACCACCTCGCCGTCCGGCCGCCAGCCCGCCGCCTCGTAGAACCGGCGCCCCCGCGCGTTCCCCGCGAACACCCACAGCGCCGCCGTACGGAACCCGGCCGCCACGAGCGCCTCCGTGGACGCCGCGAGGAGCGCCCGCCCGACGCCGAGGCCCCACGCCTCCGGCAGGGCGTAGAGCGCCGCGAGTTCGGCCGTGGGTCCGGGATCGAACCCCTCGCCCGGCCAGGCCCGGAAACAGGAGAAGGCGAGCGCCCGCCCGGCGGCGTCCGTCGCGACCAGGACCGTGGGCCGGTCCGTGGCGGTCAGCCGGGCCCGCCACACGGCGGTGCGCTCCTCCACGTCCAGTGCGGCCAGGTAGGGGGCGGGGAGCAGGTCGCGGTAGGCGGCCCGCCAGGACAGCACATGCACGGCGGCGACGGCCGCCGCGTCCTCCGGAAGCGCTTCACGTATCGGCATCCCGCATTGTCGACCGGCGAGCCCCGCGGGCGCCCGCGAAATTCCGGGCGCTTCCGGGGTGCGGCCGAGGTGCGCCGGACCCGCGCGCCCTACGCGCCGCTCGGCCCGGCGTCGGACCGCGCGCGCCTACGCGCCGCTCGGCCCGGCGTCGGACCGCGCGCGCCTACGCGCCGCTCGGCCCGGCGTCGGACCGCGCGCGCCTACGCGCCGCTCCGTGACGTCCCCGCCCTCGGCGCCTCCCCTTGCCAGCGCCTTCCCCTCACCCGTACGGCCCTGAACGCACGCGCCGGAAACCGCCGCGGCCTCTCCGCCGGCCGCCCCCCGGCCCTTCGCCTGAAGCGACGCCTGGAGCGGCGGAAACGCCCGAATCTTCGTATAAAGGGCACGGGGGTGCCGTGCCGGCGCCCCCGTGCCCTCAGGAGGTACGGGACATGCGGCAGACGGCTCCGGACGGCCGTGGCCCGGTGCGTTACGGCCCACCCGTCCCCGACACCGGGCTGCCCGTCCTGCCGGGGCTCGCCGGACTCCTCGCCGCGGCCGCCGAGCGCACCGCCCCCGAGCCGCCCGGCGGCGGACCCGTCCTGCGTGAGGCGGCCTCCGGCTACTGGTGGCGCCGCGGCCTGCGCACCCACCCCGAGGACGTGGTGGCAGGACCCGGTGCCTCCGCCCTGCTCCTCGCCCTCACCGCCGCCCACGGCGGCGACCTCCTGATGCCCCGGCCCTGCCCCGCCCGATGGACCCCGCAGGCCCGCCTCCTCGGCCGCCCGGCCTACCACGTGCCGACCCCCGCCGAGTGCGGCGGCGTCCCCGACCCGTACGCCCTCCTGGAGACGGTCCGGCGGGTCCGCGCCGAGGGCGGCGCCCCCCGCCTCCTGCTGCTCTCCGTCGCCGACGACCCCACCGGCACCGTCGCCCCGCCCGAACTCGTCCGCGAGGCCTGCGAGGCGGCCGTCGCCGAGGGCCTCCACATCATCAGCGACGAGACCTGGCGCGACACCCTCCACCAGCCCCAGGACACCGTGTTCCTCAGCCCCGCCGAGATGTGCCCGGACGACGTGACCGTCCTCAGCGACCTCGGCGGCGCGCTCACCCCCGCCGCCTGGCCCTGTGCCGTCGCCCGCTTCCCGCCCACCGATCCGTCCCGCGCCGACCGCTGGACCGACCGCAGGTCCCGCGTCCTCGACGTGCTCACCGCCCTCGGTGCCGTCGTCCCCGGCCCCCTCGCCCCCGCCGCCGCCCACGCCCTCGACGAACCCGAGGACGTGACCGTACGGGCCCGGCTCGCGGCCACCGTCCACGGCCACCTCGCCGGAGCCGCGCACCACGCCGTCCTCGCCGCCGGCGCCCTCGCCCTGCCCCCGGGCGCCGGCCGCCACCTCTACGCCGATCTCGGGCCGCTGCGGACCGGGCTCGCCGCCCGGGGCGTCACCGACGCCCTGGAGCTGGAGAGCCACCTCACCGAGCGGCTCGGCGCCCCGGTCACCGGCGGCCATCGCTTCGGCGACGAACTCGGCGCGCTGCGCGTCCGGATCGACACGGGAATGTTCCTGGGAACCACGGGGGAGGAGAGGGCCGAGACGCCGCGGTTCCGGAACCCGCTGGAACTGACCCATGTGACCCGCGCTCTCGCGGAGTTCGGAGGAGCCCTGGAGGAACTCCGATGACATGCAGAGCACAGCCCGTACGAGCCGCCCGACCCGCGCAGAACGGAGTCCGCAGATGACCGAACGGATGGCACCGCCCGCGCGCGCCGCACAGACCCCGGCCACGGCTCCCACGTCGGCGCCCGGGCTCACGCCCGCCACCGCGAACGCACCCGCAGCCGCTTCGGGCCCTGCGGCCGGGCCAGCCACTGCGCCCGGGTCCGCCACGGCGTTCGCGTCCGCCACCGCCCCCGCACCTCCGTCCGCCACCGCCCCCGCCCCTCCGTCCGCCACCGCCCCCGCCCCCGTATCCCCGCCCGTCACCGCGAACGCCCCCGCGCCCGGGCCCGCATCCGCGACCGCCGATGCGCCCGCGCCCGCGCCCGCCCCCGTCCTCCAGCCCGTCGGGCGGCTGCGGTCGGACTGGCCGCGTACCTTCGCCGACCGGCTCACCGCACCCCTCCCCGGCCTCCGGGCCCTGGCCAGGTTCGCCCGCGAGGGTGCCGTACGCCCCCGCCCCGAAGGCCTCCGTGACGTCCCCCTGCTGCCCTTCGAGCCGGGCCCGCTCCCGCAGACCGGTCCCGACACCTTCGCCGTCACCTGGGCGGGGCACGCCAGTTGGGTGGTGCGGCTCGGCGGGCTCACCGTCCTCACCGACCCGGTCTGGTCCCGCCGCATCTTCGGCACCCCCGCCCGCCTCACCCCGGTCGGGGTCCGCTGGGCGGACCTGCCGCGCGTCGACGCCGTCGTCATCAGCCACAACCACTTCGACCACCTCGACGCCCCCACCCTGAAGCGGCTGCCCCGGCACACCCCGGTCTTCGTCCCGGCCGGCCTCGGCCGCTGGTTCACCCGCCGCCGGTTCAGCCGCGTGACCGAGCTCGACTGGTGGGAGGCGGCCGAACTCGACGGCGTGCGCTTCGACTTCGTCCCCGCCCACCACTGGTCCAAGCGCACCCTCCTGGACACCTGCCGTTCGCTGTGGGGAGGCTGGGTGCTGACCGACCGGTCCGGACGCCGGGTCCACTTCGCGGGGGACACCGGGTACGGCCACTGGTTCGCCGAGATCGGCCGCCGCTATCCCGGAATCGACCTGGCGCTGCTCCCGATCGGGGCCTACGACCCCCGCTGGTGGCTCAGCGACGTCCACACCGACCCGGAGGAGGCGGTCCGCGCCCACCAGGACCTGGGGGCGCGGCGGATGGCACCGATGCACTGGGCCACCTTCGTCCTGTCCTCCGAACCCGTCCTCGAACCCCTCGCCCGGGTCAGGACCGCCTGGGAGAAGGCAGGGCTGCCCCGCGAGGACCTGTGGGACCTGCCGGTCGGCGGCTCACGGGTGCTCGTGCCCTGAGTGCCCCGAGCCGCCTGAGTCCCCTGAGCTCCCTGCGTTCTTCGAGTTCCCTGCGTGGGTGGCCTCGCGGGGCGTCGTCCCCCGGACCCGCCGCCACAGGGCAGGGACCGCGCTGACAAGCACCGTGAGGCCGACCGCCGCGACGACCCCCTGCCACGGCTCCGGGAAGAGCGAACCGCCCAGGATCCCGATCAGCTGGTACGTCGCCGCCCACGCCAGGCAGGCCGCGACGTCCCCCCGGACGAAGCGCCGCAGCGGCATCTCCGAGAGCAGACACGCCAGCATCACCGGGATCCGCCCCGCCGGTACGAGCCGGGACAGCACGAGCACCGACACCTGATGGGTGTCGAGCCGCTCCTGCGCGTGGGCGAGCCGCTCCGGGGTCACCCGCCCCCGCAGCGCGGCGAGCCACCGCGAACCGTTGCGGGAGCGGACCCCGCGCTGCCCGAGCCAGTAGAGGGCGGCGTCGCCGAGACACGCGGCGAACGCCGCCACCAGGAAGACGAAGAGCAGTGCGAGCGGCGAGGTCTGGTGGAAGGCGACCACCGCCGCGGAGCTGACGATGGCGCCCGTCGGCACGATCGGCACGAGCGCGCCGAGCGCGACCAACAGGAACAGGGAGGGATAGCCGACCGCCTGTTGGGTGGACTCCGGCGGCAGCTCCCGGACCGCCTCCACGATCCGGGTGATCCCGTCGATCACCGCGCGACCGCCGACCGCCCAGCCGCCCCCGACCGCGCCGGCGCCTCCGCCCGCCCAGGCGCCCCTGGCTGCCCCGTCGCTCCCGACCACCCAGCCGCCCCCGGCCGCGCCGTCGCCCCAGAACGCCCCTGCGCCCCAGAACGCCCCTGCGCCCCCGGCCGTCCTTGCGCCCCCGCCCGCCCCTGCGCTCCCCGCCTCACCGCGCGACCTCAGGCCGCACCCGTTCGCCGTGGCCGAGGAGATGGACCACGACCTTCGGAGCGAGCCGGGCCGCGTGCCGTACGAACTCGTCGCCCGGCGCGTGGAACTCGTGCGGCCGGATCCCGTCCAGACCGATCGGCCAGTACGTGCCGTAGTGCACCGGGACCGCGGCCGCCGGCGACAGCGCGGCCAGCGCCTCGGCGGCCCGGCCCGCGTCGAGATGACCGTGTCCGAGGTACGGGCCCCAGCCGCCGACCGGCAGCAGTGCCACGTCCACCGGCCCCACCGCCTCCGCCATCCCGTCGAACAGACCCGTGTCCCCGGCGAAGTACGTACGCGCCTCGCCCTCGACGACGTATCCGAGTGCGGGCGCGCGATGCGCCCCGACCGGCAGTCGCCGCCCGTCGTGGAGCGCCGGGACGGCCCGTACCGTCACGCCCTCCACCGTCACCGTGTCACCCGGCTCCACCTCCGTCAGCCGTACCCCGTTCCCGTCGAGCCGGCGCAGCCCCGGTACGGCCTCGGGGGCGCCGCGCGGCACGACGAGCCGCGTCCCGGGCGCGAGCCGGGCGAGCGAGGGCAGATGCAGATGGTCGGCATGCAGGTGCGAGACGAGGACGGCCTCTGCGACCGCGGCCTCGGGCGGTGGCAGGGCTCCGCGCCGCCGCCGCAGATGGGCGAGCCGCCGCGCGAACAGCGGATCGGTGAGGAAGCGGACCCCGGAGTCCTCGACCGTGCAGGTCGCGTGACCCCACCAGGTGACCTCCACCGGCATGCCGCCTTCCGCTCTCGCTGGCTTCGGCCGCCGTTCACGATGTCCGCGGCCGTCCCGTACCTCCGTATCGAGGGTAATTGCCCGGGGCGGGCGCCGGAGGATGTTCGGCCGTGCCGTCCGGCAGTAGGGTCGGCCCATGGACGACGTTCGGGTGGCGGCGATCGCCAGCCTCACCCCGCTCGAAGAGCTGGACAGCGAGCCTTTCCTTGTGGACACACGCAGCCAACACGCGGTCTGTGCCCGCTGGGCCGACGACAAGGGGTACGTGGTCGCCCGCCAGTTGCTGTTCTACGGCATCCGGCCCGACCACGCGGCCCTGTGGGCGGACGTGGAGGCGGGGGCGGTCGACCTGTTCGTCGCCGCCAACGAGCGTGTCCTCGCACGTGCGTTGACCTCCGTGCCCGGCTTCCGCGCCGAGTGCGCGCGACGCGGGGTGCGGGTGGAGACCGTCTGTCCCGACGAGCCGGCGTACGACGCGGCGGCCAAGGCGGGGGTGCACCGTCGGCTCTCCATGCCGACGGCGGGGTACGACGGTTCCTGAAACCCGCCTGCCCTGACCCCGACCCGACCCCCGACCTGGCGACCGGCCTGCCCCCTGCCCTGACCCCGACCTGACACACCCGGGCCGATCGCCGTCACCCGTTTCCCTCGCCGACCGTGGGCGTTGTGCCACGCTTGAGGCAGGAAACGGGCGAAAGGTGAAGCGGGCGTGGGTGAGAGGCGATGGGGTGGCGCCGAGCGCTGGCGATCCGCGGGCGGGGCGCTGGGGCGGGTCGCGGTGGTCTGGGCGGTGTCCACGCTCACCCTGCTGATCCTCGCCGGGCTGCTCCCCGACTTCCAGCTCCAGTCCCCGGACGGCGACACCTTCACGCGGACGGCGCTCACCGCCGCCGCGGCGGCCGGCGCGTTCGGTCTGCTGGGCGCCCTCGTGTGGCCGCTGATCGTGCGGGCCCTGCTGCTCGTCCCGGCCCTCGTGCTCGGTCTCCTCGTCTTCTTCCTCAACGGTTCGCTGCTGCTCGTCGCGCTCTGGCTGGTCCCCGACGGGCGCGGCGCCGCCGACCCCGAGACGGCCGTCGCCGTCGCCGCCGTCATGTCCGCCGTCGCCTCCGCCACCTCCACCGCCCTCGCCGTCCGCGACGACGACGCCTACCGGAGCCGCCTCTACCGGCTCACCGGCCGCACCCGGCCCCGCGCGCCGGGCGACACCCCCGAGCAGGTCCCCGGCACGGTCTTCCTCCAGCTCGACGGCGTCGGGCACCACGTGCTGCGCGGTGCCGTCGCCGACGGGCTCATGCCGACCGTCGCGGACCTGCTCGACGCCGGCCACCGGCTCACCCCCTGGCGCACCGACTGGTCGAGCCAGACCGGCGCGAGCCAGCTCGGCATCCTGCACGGCTCCAACGAGGACGTGCCCGCCTTCCGCTGGTACGAGAAGGACACCGGCCGGCTCATGGTGTCGAACCGCCCGGCCAGCGCCGTGGAGCTCCAGCGCCGGGCCGTGCGCCGCACCGGGGACGGCGGCCTTCTCAGCTTCGACGGGGCCTCCCGTGGCAACCTCTTCAGCGGGGGCGCCGACCAGGTCGCCCTTGTCCTCTCGGTGGCCGCCCGCCGCGGCCGCCGCAACCGCTCGCGGGCCGGCTACTTCGCGTACTTCTCCGACCCGGCCAACGCCGTCCGTACCGCGGGATCGTTCGTCGCCGAGTGCGTCCGCGAGATGGTCCAGTCGACCCGGGCGCTGCTGCGCCGCGACACACCGAGGGTCTCGCGCGGCGGCACGTACCCCTTCGTCCGCGCCTTCGCGACGGTCCTGGAGCGGGACGTCGTGGTCTCCGCCGTGATGGGGGACATGCTGGCGGGCCGCACCGCCGTCTACGCCGACCTCGTCGCCTACGACGAGGTGGCGCACCACTCGGGACCGCACGGCCGGGACACCGACCAGGTCCTGCGGCGCCTCGACCGGTCCATCGCGCTCATCGCCACCGTCGCCGAGCACGCCCCGCGTCCGTACCGGATCGTGCTGCTCTCCGACCACGGGCAGAGCCCGGGCCCGACCTTCGAAGGGGTGTACGGGCTGACGCTGAAGGAGCTCGTCAGGGCCGGGTGCGGGCTTCCGGTGCCGCGTCGGGTACGCAGGACCCGCAGCGGTTCGGAGGCGCGGGACGCGGCGAGGGACGCGCTGCGCCTCGCGCTGCACCGGCCGGTGGACGAGACCGACGAGACGGCGCGGGAGCTTCCGGCCCGGCCCTCCGAGCCGGTCGTCCTCGCCTCGGGCAACCTCGGTCTCGTCTCCTTCCCCGACGTGCCGCACCGAATGACCCGGGAGGAGATCGACCGGCGCCACCCGGCGCTGCTCCGCACGCTCGCGAACCATCCGGGCGTCGGCTTCGTGCTCGTGGCGAGCGCCGAGCACGGCTCGGTGGTGCTCGCCCGTGACGGGGTGGAGGTGCCGGTCGCCGAGCTCGACGACGGGGGGCCGCTGGCCGTCTTCGGCCGGGGCGCGGCGGAAGTCGTGCGGCGTACGGACGGCTTCCCGCACGTCGCGGACATCATGGTCAACTCCATGTACGACCCGGCGACCGGCACCGTGCACGCCTTCGAGGAGCAGATCGGTTCGCACGGCGGCCTCGGCGGCGAGCAGTCGCATCCCTTCCTCCTCTCGCCGCCCGAGCTGTCGCCGCCCGTGGCCGAGGGGGAGGAGCTGGTCGGGGCGGAGCAGGTGCACCGGGTGCTGCGGCGCTGGCTGCGGGAGTGCTCGGGTCCACAGGTGCCGTTGCCGCCGCGTCCGCCGCTGCCGCAGCTGGAGATCTCGCCGTCCACGGACGGATCGGAATCACCGTCGTCCTCGCCTCGCTCCTGACCGGCCCGGCGACGCCGTCCCCGGCCGTGACCGCCGTGACCGCCGTGGCGGTGAATCAGGGACCCCGCCCGTAGGCCGCTCGGGCGGATCTCGGGCCCGGGCCGCCGCGCCGGGACCCCGATGGGGCAGTACGGATCTCCATGAGCCCCGCGCCCGATCCGACCGCCCGGCCCGCCACTTCGGCGGGCCGCCAGGCATGTCTGGAGCGGCGTTGGCGGGACGGGGCGGTACGGATCTCCATGAGCCCCGCGCCCGAGCCGTCCCCCCGGCCCGCCATTCCGGCGGGCGGCCCGGCATGCGTGGAGCAGCGCCGGCGGGACGGGGGCGTAGGGATCTCCGTGAGCCCGACGCCCGAGCCGACCGCCCGGCCCGCCACCTCGGCGGGCCGCCCGGCGCGGCGGCGGCGTCCCTGGATCACGCTGCTTCTGATCCTCGCCGCCCTGCTCGGCACCGGGGCCGCGGCCACGCTCACCGGTGGCGCCGAACTCCGGCCCGCCACCGCCGCCCCGGCGCCCGATCCGAGCGGCGAGACCCAGGATCCGGCCGCCACCGAGGCCGGACTCGCCGGCCGCTCCCGACGGCACCGGACCGGCCAACGGCCCGTTCGGCCCCGACACGCCCCCTACGGCGCCCGAAGGCACCGGCGGACTCCGGCCCCCGCCCTCGTACCCGCCCCGCGCGGCGACGCGCTCCGGTGCGTGGTGATGCGCTGCTGAGGAGGCCCACGCCCCCGGCAGCCCCCGACATCACCCCCCCCGCACCAACGAGGAGTTTCGTCATGCCCGTCGACCCCTTCGCCGTCCTCCAGGCCCTGCTGCGCGCCGAGGCCTCCCGCTCCCTGCGCACGGAGGCCTCCGGCTCCCCGCGCGCCGACCGCCGGGCGCCCGAGTCGGCCGCCCCGGCCGCCGAACCCGCCCCCGCCGCCGAGCCGCCCGCGGACCGGGAGGACCGTGTCCGCTGACGCCTGATCCGACATGACCCGGCGTCACCCGGCGGCCGGGGCGCGAGGTACGGCTCCCGGCCGCCCTGCCCCGCGCATGACCTCCCGGCCCCACGCACTACCTCCGGGGTATCCGCGCATTACCTCGCGGGTAATCGACCCCCCGCGGGCCGCGCGGCATGCTCATGGCTACCGGAACCCGGGCGGCGCACTCCGCTCGGGCTCCGGGCCCACCACCCGCGCGAACGTCCCCCCTGGAGGGTGATCCGCCATGTCCCAGGCTCTGCTCACCGGTCTTGCCCGCACCACCCGGCCGCACACCGCGCTCCGCCGGTTCCTCGCCCTCGACGCCGTCGTCACCGGCACCAACGGCATCGCCTACGCCGCCGCCTCCGGGCCGCTCGGGGAGTTCCTCGGCGTCGACTCGGGCGTTCTGCTCGAACTCGGCATCTTCCTGATCGTGTTCGCCGCCGCCGTCGGCTGGCTCGCCTCCCGCACGCAGCCGCCGGCGACCGCCGTGAAGATCGTCGTCGACCTCAACATCCTCTGGGCCGTCCTGAGCATCGTCGCCCTCGTCGTCTGGCTGGAGCCGACCACCGCGGGCCTCCTCTGGACGCCGATGCAGGCGGCCACCGTCGGCGGGTTCGCCGTACTCCAGTGGACCGCGCTGAAGGCCGTCGCGGCTAGTCGCTGAACGGCGGCAGTGACCGCAGGTACGCGACCGTCGCCGGGTCGGCCGGGAGGAACGTCTCGATGGCCAGCTCGGCGACGGTCACGTCCAGCGGTGTGTTGAACGTCGAGATCGACGACACGAAAGACAGCACCTGCCCGTCGTGCTCGATACGGAGCGGCAGCGCGAAGTACGGATACGCCTCCGGCCCCGGGTCGCCCGGGGCGCGCTCGTCGTCCGCGCCCGGCGGCAGCGGATACGCCGCCACCTCCGCGTACAGCTCGCGCAGCGGCTCCGAGCGGGCCAGCCCGATCTGACGCTCCATCTGGTGCAGCAGATGCCCCCGCCACTCCCGCAGGTTCCGGATCCGGGGCGCGATCCCCTCCGGGTGCAGCGTGATCCGCATCGCGTTCAGCGGCGGTGTCAGCAGATGCTCCGGCAGCCCGTCGAGCAGCAGCCCGATACCCCTGTTGGCCGCCACCACCGTGTACGAGCCGTCCACCACCAGCGCCGGATACGGCTCGTATCCCCGCAACAGGATCTCGATGCCCTCCCGGAGCGTCTCCAGGCGCGGGGCGCCGAGCGGCGACTCCGTGTACCGCGGCGCGTACCCGGCCGCGAGCAGCAGCGCGTTCCGCTCACGGACCGGCACCTCCAGGTGCTCGGCCAGCCTCAGCACCATCTCCTCGCTCGGCCGGGAACGGCCCGTCTCCACGAACGAGATGTGCCGCGCAGAGGAGTCCGCGCGCAACGCCAGCTCCAGCTGGCTCAGCCGCCGCTGCTCACGCCAGCCGCGCAGCAGTGGTCCTACCCCCGTGTCGCTCACGACAGTTGTCATGGTCAGACGGTATCCCAGAGGTGGGACCCGGGTACGTTCCTCCCCGGGACCCCTGTCCGTCACCCGCGCCACCCGACCGGAGGGAGCACCGCCGTGCCCACACAGCCGCTGTCGCAGAAGGAGATCGAGGACCGCCTGCGGGAGCTCCCCGGCTGGTCCGTCGAGGACGACCGCCTCACCCGTGTCTACCGGCTCGGCGACCATTTCGCGGCGACCGCGCTCGTCGTCCATGTGGCCCGGATCCAGCAGGAGCTCGACCACCACTCGGACCTGACCCTCGGCTACAACACGGTCACCCTGTCCGTGAACACCCACTCCGCCGGCGGAGCCGTCACCGAGAAGGACTTCGATCTCGCCGAGCGCGTCGAAGGGATCGCCCCGGGCCACGGGGCCAACTGACCGCCGGGTCACGGGGCCGGCCGACCCGCGCGCCACGAGGACACCTGACCCCCTGGCCACGGCGCCGGCCCACCCGCGGGCCACGGGCCGGGCCGACCTGCGCACCACGCGCCCGGCCGACCCACACGCCACAGCCCAACCCTTTCCGGAGGGCGCCGTCGCCGCCTCGTAGGATCATCGGCATGGCGGAGACGCTGCTCGACTACGAGGCCGAGGCGGCCCACTACGACCGGACCCGGGGCGGAGTGCCCCGGGCAGCGGCGGCGGCCGAGGCCGTCCTGCGGCTCGTGCCGCCCGGCGCCCGCACCCTCCTCGACCTGGCCTGCGGTACCGGCCTCGTCACCGAACGGCTCAGCCGGCCCGGACTGCGCGTCCACGGCGCCGACGCCGCCCACGCCATGCTGCGGGTCGCCGCCGCACGCGTACCCGACGGAGTCGTACGCGCCGACGCCCGGCGGCTGCCGCTGCCCGACGCCTCCCTCGACGCGGTCTGCGCCGTCTGGCTGCTGCACCTCGTGCCGTTCACCGCGGAGATCGTCGCCGAGGCGGCCCGTGTCCTGCGCCCCGGCGGAGTCCTGATCGCCACCGTCGACAAGGACGCGGCCCACGACGTCGGCAGCGACATCGACGAGATCCTCCGCCCGCACCGGTCCGCCGAGTCGGCATCCGACCGCGCCGACCTGATCACCCGTCACGCCGCCGCCCACGGCCTCGAACCCGCCCCAGGCGCCCGTTTCACCGGACACGGCCAGGGCAGCACCCCGCGCGACACCGTACGCAAGCTGCGCGCCGGGTACTTCGCCTCCTGGTTCGACGGCGACGCGGCGACCGCCGACACGATCGCCGCCGCCCTCACGGCCCTCCCGGACCAGGACCGCCCCCGCGACGACCCCCGCTACCGGCTGGCCCGCTTCGTCAGACGCGGCTGAACCGCCTCAGGCCCCCGGGCCGCCCCAGGCCTCCGTGGCGAACGCGGCGAACGAGCGCGGCTCGCGGCCCAGGATCCGCTTCACCCCGTCCGTCACCGAGGCGTTGTGGCCGTCGAGGAGCGTCGCGAACAGGGCCGCGACCCACCCGGCCTCGGACGCCGGGAGCCCGAACCCGGTGAGCAGCTCCGCGTAGTCGGCCTCCGACACCGCCTCGTAGACCACCGGGCGCCCCGAGGCGCGCGAGATCTCCGCCGCCACCTCCGCGAAGCCCACCGGCCGGGGTCCCGTGACCTCGTGCACCCGCCCCGCGTGCCCGTCGGCCGTCAGCGTCTCGACGACCACGTCCGCCAGATCGTCCGCGTCGATGAACGGCTCGACCGTGTCACCGGCGGGGAAGACGAGCACGCCCTCCCCGACGCCCTCCGCGAGCAGCCCCTCGGAGAAGTTCTGCGCGAAGAACGAGGCCCGTACGACGGTCAGTTCGACGCCGACGGCCGCCGCCCGCAGCGCCTCCTCCGCCACGACCGCCTCGGGTTCCCCGCGCCCGGACAGCAGCGTCAGACGGCGCACCCCGCTCTCGGCGGCGAGACCGCCGAAGGTGCGCATCGCCTCGGCCGCGCCGGGCGCGGCGAGGTCCGGGTAGTAGGCCACGTACGCGGCGTCCGCGCCCCGCAGCGCCGGCGCCCAGGTCGCCGGGTCCTCCCAGTCGAAGGGGGTCGCTCCGGTACGGGACCCGGCGCGGACCGTGGCCCCGCGCGCCCCGAGCCGCTCGGCCACCCGCCGCCCGGTCTTGCCGGAGGCGCTCGTCACCAGGATCGTCCGCGCGCTGAGAGCGCCGGGAGCGTTCTCGGTGGTCTGTGTGTTCTGCGTGTTCGTCGTCATGGCTCAAGACTCCCGCCCACGGCCCCTCCCGCCCATGCTCCGCCGTCTCACCCACCTACGTCTCCGTCTCACCCGTACGCTTCACCCTCATGGACCCACTCGCCGGACTCCTCGACGGGCCCCGCGCCAAAGGCGCCTTCCTGCTCCGCATGATCATGGAGCCTCCGTGGTCCGTCCGCATCGAGGACGGCGCCCCCCTCTGCCTGATGTGCGTCACCGACGGCGAGGCCTGGATCGTCCCGGACACCGGCGAGCCCGTCCTCCTGCGGCCCGGCGACATCGCCATCGCCCGAGGCCCGGAGCCGTACACCGTCGGCCACGCCCCCGACGCCCCGCCCCGCGCCCGGATCGGCCCCGGCGGCGCCTGCTCCACCCTCAGCGGGGAGCCGCTCGCCGAGACCATGCGGCTCGGAGTCCGCACCTGGGGCAACGCTCCCGACGGCGGCACCACCCTCCTCGTCGGCACCTACCAGATGGACGGTGAGGTCGGCCGCCGGCTGCTCGACGCCCTGCCGGGCCTTCTCCATCTGCCCGCCGACCTGTGGAACTGCCCCCTGATGCCGTTCCTCGACGAGGAGATCGCCCGCGACGAACCGGGCCAGACCGTCGTCCTCGACCGCGTCCTCGACCTGCTGCTCATCGCGGGCGTCCGCGCCTGGTTCTCCCGGCCCGGCGCCGAGGCCCCCGCCTGGTACCGAGCCATGGGCGATCCGGTGGTCGGCCGGGCCCTCCGGCTGCTCCAGAACGATCCCGCCCACCCCTGGACCGTCGCCTCGCTCGCCACGAAGACGGGCGTGTCCCGAGCCGCGCTCGCCCGCCGCTTCACCGCACTCGTCGGTGAGCCCCCGATGGCGTACCTCACCGGCTGGCGGCTCGCGCACGCCGCCGACCTGCTGCGCGAGACCGACGCCACGGTCGAGTCCGTCGCCCGGCAGGTGGGGTACGGGGGAGCGTTCGCGCTGAGCGCCGCGTTCAAACGGGTCCGTGGCGTCAGCCCGCAGGAGTACCGGGCAGGGGCGTGACGCTCCGACGGCCGTGGGGAAAATTGCCGGACCGGCAATATTTCTCGCACTCCGCGTCGACCCGGCGCAGGCTGGACCCATGAGTCAGCACAGCGAACCCCACGCCGGTCACGACGGACACGCCGGTCACGAAGGTCACGGCGGTCACGGCGGTCACGGAGAGGGCGGTGCCCACGCCCACGGCCACCACCACGACAGCACCCACCTGGACTGGAACGAGCTCGCCCCCCTCCTGGAGCGGCAGGCCGAGATCGCGAGCCCCGCCTACGCGGACGCCGCCGCCTGGCTCGGCACGCTCGCCCCGGCGCAGGGCGTCCGCCGCATCCTCGACGTCGGCAGCGGCCCCGGCGTCGTCACCGGCGTCCTCGCCGAGGCCTTCCCGGCCGCCGAGGCGGTCGCCGTCGACGGCACCCCCGAACTCCTCGCTCGCGCCCTCGCCCGCGCCGAGGCGCGCGGCCTGGGCGCCCGCGTCTCCACCCTCCACGCCGAACTCCCCGAGGACATCGCGGGACTTGGGCAGGCCGACCTGATCTGGGCGGGCAACTCCGTGCACCACATCGGGGACCAGCGGGCCGCGCTCGTGGAGTTCGCCGGTCTGCTGAACCCCGGCGGCCTGATGGTCCTCGTCGAGGGCGGCCTGCCCACCCGACACCTGCCCTCGCACATCGGGATCGGCCGACCGGGCCTCGAGGCCCGTCTCGACGCCGTCAACGCGGAGTGGTTCGGCGAGATGCGCGCCGAACTCCCCGGTGCCAAGGACGAACCGGACGACTGGCGGGCGCTCCTCGCCGACGCCGGCCTCACCCCCGCGGGCACCCGCACGTTCCTCACCGACGTCCCCGCGCCCGTGTCCCCGGCCGTACGGGAGCTGGCGCTCGCCCACTTCGGGCGGCTCCGGGAAGGCTGCGGCACCCGGCTCGACGCGGACGACCGGGCGACGCTCGACCGGCTCCTCGACCCGGCCGACGAGCTGTCCCTGCACCACCGCACGGACCTGTTCCACCTCACGGCCCGCACCGTCCACACCGCCCGCAAGGGCTGACCGCCGGGAAGAACCGCCCGGGTCAGGACACCGGCTCCAACCGCCACCACTGGAACGGGGAGTCGGTGTCCTCCCACTGCCGTACGTTCCCCCCGTCGGCCGTCGAGCCGTCAGCGACCTCCAGGAACAGCCCGCTGATGAAGCTCACCAGCGCGACCGTCCCCGGCGACTGGAGGTCCCGCTCGATGATCCACTCCTGCGCACCGAAGTTGTTGGCCTTCCACTGCTGGACGTTGGCGCCGTTCTCCGTGGACGCGCCCGCCACGTCGAGCCGCTTCCCGCTGGCCGCGTTGACCAGGTGGTAGAGCCCGCCGCCGTTCGGCACGGACGTGATGTGCCAGTGCTGCCCGGGCGTTCCGCTCCCGGTGCCCTGCTGCACGTTCGCCCCGCTGCGGCTCGACCCCTCGTACACCTCGAGGAACAGCCCGCTGCCCACGTTCCGCACCCGGTACAGCCCCTCCTCGACGGGTCCCGGAGAACCACTCACCGTACCGACTCCTTCTGCTCGCACCACTGTTGGACGTCACGGCACGACACCGCGACAGGCCCCCCCACGGGCCGTCACCGACCCTACGTCCCGGGTACGACAGTGCCGCGCGGCCCGCACGACAGCGGCGGCGCGGCACCACAGCGTTCTCCGCCTTCAGGCGCCGGCGCTGAACTCCGCCGGGTCCGGGCCCAGACGGCGGTTCTCGTCGAGGGCGGCGATCGCCGCCAGGTCCTCGGCGTCCAGCTCGAAGCCGAAGACGTCGATGTTCTCCTGGATACGGGACGGGGTGACCGACTTCGGGATCACCACGTTCCCCAGCTGGAGGTGCCAGCGCAGCACGACCTGGGCCGGGGTCCGGCCGTGCTTGCGGCCGATCGCGACGATCGCCGGCACGTCCAGGAGCCCCTTGCCGGAGCCGAGCGGCGACCACGCCTCGGTCGCGATGTCATGCCGGGCGTGCGCCTCACGGGCGGCCTGCTGGGAGAGCTGCGGGTGCAGCTCGATCTGGTTGACCGCGGGCACCACCGAGGTCTCCTCGATCAGCCGCTCCAGGTGCTCCGGGAGGAAGTTCGACACGCCGATCGCCTTGGCGCGCCCGTCCGCGTAGATCTTCTCGAACGCCCGGTACGTGTCGACGTACGCGTCCTTCGAGGGCACCGGCCAGTGGATCAGATACAGGTCGACGTAGTCGAGCCCCAGCTTGTCGAGCGAGGTGTCGAAGGCCTTCAGCGTCGAGTCGTAGCCCTGCTCGGAGTTCCACAGCTTGGTGGTGACGAACAGGTCCTCGCGCGCGATCCCGGAAGCGGCGACGGCACGGCCCGTGCCCTCCTCGTTCCCGTAGATCGCGGCGGTGTCGATCGAGCGGTAGCCGGCCTCCAGGGCCGTCGTCACGGCCGTCGCCGCCTCGTCGTCCGGCACCTGCCAGACACCGAAGCCCAGCTGCGGCATCCGGACGCCGTTGTTGAGGGTGACCGAAGGAACCGTGCTGTCCTTGCCGACCTTGCTGTCCGTGCCGACCGTGCTGTCCTTGCTGTCCGTGCTCACGTGGGGGGATCCTTACGTTGTCGCGGGTCGTGACGGCCGTACGACCCCTGGAGGCCGTACGGAGTACTCACAGCGTCAACGATCACGGGCCGCGACGCATTCCGCCGAGCCCGTCACAGCAACCCGGGCTCAGCCGTACAGCGCCGCGACCTCCGCCGCGTACGCCCGCTCGATCGCCTTCCGCTTCAGCTTCAGGGACGGGGTGAGCAGCCCGTGCTCCTCGCTGAACGGATGCGCCAGGATCCGGAAGGTGCGGATCGACTCGGCCTGCGAGACCAGCGTGTTCGCCGCCACCACCCCCCGCCGGATCTCGGTCTCCAGGGCCGGATCCCGCACCAGCTCCGCCGGTGCGAGCGGCGCCCGCCCCTGCATCGCCAGCCAGTGCTCCACCGCCTCCTGGTCGACGGTCACGAGCGCGGCGATGTACGGCCGGTCGTTGCCGACGACGATGCACTGGGCGATCAGCGGATGCGCCCGCACCCGCTCCTCAAGCCCCGCCGGGGCGACGCTCTTGCCGCCCGAGGTCACCAGGATCTCCTTCTTGCGGCCGGTGATCGTCAGATAGCCGTCCTCGTCGAGCGAGCCGAGGTCCCCGGTGGCCAGCCAGCCGTCATTGAGGACGGCGGCGGTCGCCTCGGGATCGTTGAGGTACCCGGAGAAGACCTGGCCGCCGTGGAGCCACACCTCACCGTCCTCCGCGATGTGCACCGTCGTGCCCGGGACCGGCTGCCCGACCGTGCCGTACCTGGTGCGCTCGGGAGGGTTCGCGGTGGCGGCGGCCGAGGACTCGGTGAGCCCGTACCCCTCGTACACCGTGACCCCCGCGCCCGCGAAGAACAGGCCGGTCCTGCGGTCCATCGCCGAACCGCCCGACATCGCGTGCCGGACCCGCCCGCCCAGAGCCGCCCGGACCTTCCCGTACACCGTCTTCTCGAAGAACTGATGCTGTACGCGCAGCGCCGCCGAAGGGCCGGGACCGGTCCCGAACGCTTTCTGTTCAAGGGCCTCCGCGTAGGCGACCGCCACCTCCACCGCCTTGTCGAAGGGCCCGGCCTTCCCCTCCCGCTCCGCCTTGCGCCGCGCCGCGTGGAAGACCTTCTCGAGGACGTACGGCACGGCGAGTACGAAACTCGGACGGAACGCGGCCAGGTCCGGAAGCAGCTCACCGGCCGCCATCACCGGCTGGTGCCCCAGCTTCACCCCGCTGCGGACCGCCGCGACCTCCACCATCCGGCCGAAGACGTGCGCGAGCGGCAGGAACAGCAGCGTCGACGCCTGATCCCCCGGCCGCGAACGGAACACCGACTCCCAGCGGCCCACCAGCATGTCCGTCTCGAACATGAAGTTGGCGTGGGTGATCACACAGCCCTTGGGGCGGCCGGTCGTCCCCGACGTGTAGATGACCGTCGCCACCGTCTCCGGGGTCACCGCCCGCCGGTGCCGGTGCACGACCTCCTCGTCGATGTCCGCCCCCGCCGCCGTCACCTCGGCCACCGCGCCCGCGTCCAGCTGCCACAGGCGCCGCAGCAGGGGGAGCCGGTCGACCACCGAGCCGATCGTCATCGCGTGGTCCTCGTGCTCCACCACGCACGCCGTGACCTCGGAGTCGTGCAGCATCCAGAAGACCTGCTCGGCGGAGGACGTCGGATAGATCGGCACGGGCTGCGCGCCGAGCGACCACAGCGCGAAGTCGAAGAGCGTCCACTCGTAGCGGGTACGGGCCATGATCGCGACCCGGTCGCCGAACCGCACACCCTCCGCGATCAGGCCCTTCGCGAGGCCGAGGACCTCGTCCCTGAACCGCGCGGCCGACACGTCCCGCCACACACCGTCCGGGCCCTTCCGGCCGAACGCGATCCGGTCCGGCTCCGCGAGTGCGCGCTCGAACACGGCGTCCGCCAGACCGCCGACCTGAGGCGCCGCCTCGACGGGCGGCACGGTGAACTCGCGCACTGACCTGCTCCTCGACGGCTCGGTGGCTGGAAAAGCCCGTTGTCGCGCTCCGTACGGCGCGGGTGACGGTACCCCACACGACTGCCCGGCGGCAGGGCCTTCACCAAGCCGGGACATTCCCTGTTCGCACAGGTCAGGGCGGGTGGAGCAGCCAAGTCACGTGCACCCCCGGGCCGTTACCGACCACTCGGTACGTCCCCCGGGCGGGAATCTCCACGGAATCTGTACCGGCCGCTCACCGGAGCGCCGCCCAGAGGTCGTGCGGCGCCCGTGCACCGCGGACCGTCTCCCCGCCGGGGCGCCGCGTCTCGTGCCTCTTCACCCGGGTCGGTGCGGCCGGCCTCTCCCCGCCGGGGCGCCGCGACCCGTACCCCTTCACCCCGGCCGGTGCAGCCGGTCGCCGCCCGCCAGGATCGCCTCCGCCAGCGCGTCCGCCGCCTCCTGCACCACCCCGCCCCGACGGCCCCCGCGCAGCACGAAACCCACGTCCCCCAGCTCCGGAAGCCCCGCCCGCGCCGGGACCGGCACCAGGCCCGGCGGCACCAGGCCCCTCGTGTGCGCCATCACCCCGAGCCCCGCGCGGGCCGCCGCCACGTTCGCGCTCAGGCTGGAACTCGTACAGGCGATCCGCCACGCCCGGCCCTGCGCCTCCAGCGCCTCCAGAGCACGCGCCCGGGTGATCCCCGGCGGCGGGCACAGGATGAGCGGCACCGGCCGCTCCGGATCGAGCCGCAGCCCGGGCGCCCCGATCCAGATCAGCGTGTCCTCCCACACGAGCCGGCCCTCGCTCTCCGCGCCACGCCGCTTCGCCAGGATCAGATCGAGCCGGCCGGCCGCCAGCCGGGCCTGGAGCGTGCCCGACAGCTCGACCGTCAGCTCCAGATCGACCTCCGGGTGCTCACGCCGGAACGACTCCAGGATCTCCGGCAGCCGGGTCGTCACGAAGTCCTCCGACGCGCCGAACCGCAGCCGCCCCCGCAGCCGGGTCCCGCCGAAGAACGCCGCCGCGCGCTCGTGCGCCTGAAGGATCGTGCGCGCGAAGCCGAGCATCGCCTCCCCGTCCTCCGTCAACGCCACCCGGTGCGTGTCCCGCGTGAACAGCGGCCGCCCGGTGGCCTCCTCAAGGCGCCGTACGTGCTGGCTGACGGTCGACTGACGCAGGCCGAGGCGGTCGGCGGCCCGGGTGAAGCTCAGCGTCTGGGCCACGGCGAGGAAGGTGCGCAGGTGCGTCGGCTCGTACACGGGACGACCGTACGCTCATCGCGTTCATCACACTTCATGATGACAGTCAGAGGGCTGTACGGGATTCCCGATCACCGGCCCGTGGAGCAGGATAGGAACGCGCGACTCCGCATCCCCCCGTTCCCAGCGCCCAGACTTTCCTTGTGCCCAGAGCAGTGGAGCCATGACCGCCCCGACACCCGGCCACACCCCCCACGGCCCCCGCCGCACCCGCGTCCGTACCCGCCTGCGCACCCTCCGCCCGCCGTCCTGGCTGCCCGTCGACGGATACGTCCTCGCCCTGCTCGGCACGGTCGCCCTCGCCGCGCTGCTCCCCGCGTCCGGAGCCGCCGCCGACGTCGCGGGAGGCGCGTCGACGGGGGCCGTGGCCCTCCTCTTCTTCCTCTACGGCGCCAGACTCTCCACCCGTGAGGCCCTCGACGGCCTCACGCACTGGCGGCTCCACCTCACCGCCCTCGGCAGCACCTTCCTCCTCTTCCCCCTCCTCGGACTCGCCGCACGCGGCCTCGTGCCCACCGTGCTCACCCCTCAGCTCTACAGCGGCTTCCTCTTCCTCTGCCTGGTGCCGTCCACGATCCAGTCCTCCATCGCCTTCACCTCGATCGCCCGCGGCAACGTCCCCGCCGCGATCTGCGCCGGGTCCTTCTCCTCGCTCGCCGGCATCGTCCTGACCCCGCTCCTCGCGGCGCTGCTCCTCGCCGGCAGCGCCGGCGGCCTCTCCGCCGACGGGCTCCTGAAGATCGTGCTGCAACTCCTCGTGCCGTTCCTGGCCGGGCAGCTCCTGCGCCGTTGGGTCGGCGGTTTCCTGGCCCGGAACAAGAAGGTCCTCGGGTACGTCGACCGGGGCTCGATCCTCCTCGTCGTCTACACCGCTTTCAGCCAGGGCATGGTCGCCGGGATCTGGCACCTGGTGACGCCCGCCCGACTCGGTCTGCTGCTCGCCGTCGAGGCGGTCCTCCTCGCGGTGATGCTCGCCCTGACCTGGTACGGGGCCCGTCGCCTCGGCTTCGACCGGGCCGACCGGATCGCGATCCAGTTCGCCGGCTCGAAGAAGAGCCTGGCGGCCGGACTGCCGATGGCCAGCGTCCTCTTCGGTCCGCAGGCCGCGCTCGCCGTACTCCCGCTGATGCTCTTCCACCAGATGCAGCTGATGGTCTGCGCGGTCATCGCGAAACGCCGCTCCCACGACCCGGAGGCCGTGCGGTCACCGGAGCCCGGCCCCGGGACAGCCGCACCGGAGCAGCTCGGGCCCACCCCGGAAACCCGCACCGGAACGCCCCCGCGCCTGAACGACCCCGCACCGGAACGCCCCCGCGCCTGAACGACCCCGCACGGGAACACCCCGCGCCTGAACGACCCGCGCCCGAGACCGCCCCGCCCGTGCCCCCGTACGCCCCCTCCGTCGGCCGGATCACACCCCCGCCCGGCCCGCGATGATCATCCGGGCCGCTACGGTGCTCCCATGCCCGCACTCGATCCCGGCCGCACCGCGCTCGTCCTCGTCGACCTCATGGAACGCATGGTCGCGCTGCCCCTCGCCCCCAGGCCCGGCACCGACGTCCTCGCCGCGGCCGCCCGGCTCGCCGACACCTTCCGGGCCGCCGGCGCCCCCGTCGTCCACATCCGGGTCGAGCGGCCGAACGTCGACCGCCAGCCGCCCGGCAGCGACCTCGTCCCCGACCTCGTCGAGGACGGCGACCCCGTCGTCGTCAAGCGCACCATCGGCGGCTTCCAGGACACCGGACTCCACGAGCTGCTCACCGGCCTCGGCGCCACCACCCTCGTCCTCGGCGGCATCGCCACCAACCTCGGCGTCGAGTCCACCGCCCGCGCCGCCTCCGACCACGGCTACGAACTCGTCTTCGCCGAGGACGCCATGACCGCGCTCACCGCCGACGAGCACCACGCGTCCGTCGCCCTCGACTTCCCCCGCCTCGGCACGGTCGCCCCCGTCTCCGCGATCACCCTGGACGGCCCCGCATGACACCGGTGCCGATACGGTACGGGGCCCGCCCCTGCTCGCTCGTCGTCTGCCGCGGCTGCTGCTGCGGCGACGCCCGCAAGAATCCCGGCACCGACCACACCGGCCAGCTCGACCGCCTCCGGGCCGCCGCCGCGGCCTCCGGCGGCCGGCTCGCCGTCCGTACCAGCGACTGCCTCGGACCCTGCGCCCAGGCCAACATCGTCGTCGTCCAGCCCTCCACCGAAGGCCGCAGGCGCGGCGGACGGGCCGCCTGGGTCGCGTTCACCCTGGACGAGGACTCCCTCGACGACATCCTCGCCTGGACAGCGGCAGGCGGCCCCGGCATCGCCCCGCCCCCGGCCACCCTCGCCCTCCAGATGATCGACCCGCCGAAGAACTGACCCCGGCAGGCGGCACCCGCCCGACGCCGTGGAGGCCGGGCCGCGCCCGGGGCCTTGTCATGGTCGGCCAAGGGGTACGGGGGAATCTTGGTGGTTTACGTCACCGGTTACCCATCAGTCGCTGGCAAGACTGGGTAGTTCCTGCCGACGATCGAACCACCGAAGGGGTCCCTGGATGACGGGCACTCGCATTGCCGCGCTCGGGCACTACCAGCCCGCCAAGGTGCTCACCAACCACGACCTCGCGGAATTGGTCGACACCGACGACGCGTGGATCACCAGTCGGGTCGGCATCCGCACCCGGCACGTCGCCGGGCCCGATGAGCCCGTCGACGAGCTGGCCGCGCACGCGGCGGGCAAGGCCCTGGCCACGGCCGGGCTCACCCCCGACGACATCGACCTCGTCCTCGTCGCCACCTCCACGGCCATCGACCGCTCGCCCAACATGGCCGCCCGCGTCGCCGCCCGCCTCGGCATGACCTCGCCCGCCACCATGGACCTCAACGTGGTGTGCGCGGGCTTCACGCACGCCCTGGCCACCGCCGACCACGCCGTACGGGCCGGCGGGGCGCGCCGCGTCCTGGTGATCGGCGCCGACAAGATGACCGAGGTGGTCGACTGGACGGACCGCACCACCTGCGTCCTCGTCGGCGACGGCGCGGGCGCCGCCATCGTCGAGGCCACGGAGACGGACACCGGCGCCATCGGACCGGTCCTGTGGGGCTCCGTCCCGGGGATGGGCCACGCCGTCCGGATCGAGGGCACCCCGCCCCGCTTCGCGCAGGAGGGCCAGAGCGTCTACCGCTGGGCCACCCAGCAGCTGCCCGCCCTCGCCCGGCAGGCGTGCGAGCGGTCCGGCATCGCTCCCGAGGACCTCGCCGGTGTGGTCCTGCACCAGGCCAACCTGCGGATCATCGAGCCGCTCGCCGCGAAGATCGGCGCCGTCAACGCGATCGTCGCCCGCGATGTCGTCGACTCCGGCAACACCTCGGCCGCCTCGATCCCGCTCGCCCTCGCCAAGCTGGTCGAACGCGGCGAACTGGCCTCCGGCGCCCCGGTCCTGCTGTTCGGCTTCGGCGGCAACCTCTCGTACGCGGGCCAGGTCGTCCGGATTCCCTGACGGCTGCCCGTGCGCCGGTGACCTCAAGCGACCGCGCCGCGCGCGTCCCCGAAACTGCCGCCCCGCGCGCGTCCCCGAAGCGGCCGCCCCGCGCGCGCGTGAACACGGCACCGCCGTCACGCGCGGTCATGACCCGTTCGGCGGAGCCCGGTGGCGGCGCCCCAGGGGCGGACCTAGCTTCGATCGCGGTGAGGGTCGTCGCCTTCCGGCACGGAAACGCTCCGCGGCCGGGCCCTCGCGTGATACGGAGGACACCGCCATGCGCGCGATACGTGCCGCTTCCGCCGCCCTGCTGAGCGCCGCCGCCGTGGTCGTGGTCGCGCCGACGGCCCTGGCGGGGGAGGAAGACCCCGACATCACGTCGTTCGGTTTCTCCGTCACCCCCGAGAAGGTGGCCCCCGGCGGCACCGTCACCCTCACCTCCGACGGCTGCGAGGTGCCGTCGGTGACCGTCACCGCCGGCGTCTTCGACACGGTCACCCTCGAAGAGGGCCGTCCGGGCCGGGCGACCGTCGACCTCGACGCCAAGGCCGGCGCCCAGTACGAGATCACCTTCGACTGCAAGGGCGAGCGCGGCACCACCACCCTCACGATCGCCCAGGGCGGCACCGGCGGGAAGACGACCGGGCACGACAACGGCATGCAGCCAGGAGCGCACAAGGGCGTCAAGGCCGGCTACGGAACCGCCGCCGCCTCCGGCGCGGAGTCCGAGGGGCTCGGCGTCACCGAGGTGGTCACCGGCGTCCTCCTCATCGCGGGGGCGCTCGGCGCCGCCGTCGTGCTGACCCGCCGCCGCGGCGGCGGCCGCGCCTGACGGCAGGGAACCGGGGGGCCTGAAACGGCCCCTCCGTCCCGGTGTGACGAGGTCCGGGACGGAGGGGCGCCATGACCCACGGGGTGATCCACGGGGTGATCCACGGGGCGGTGGCGCGAGGAGGAGTGCGGACGTGGGACCGTCGGAGGACGACGCGAGGCGGACGCCGGGTACCGGCCCACCGTCGGGCCCGGGCAGATCGGACCCGACGGGCAGGGTGGACGCCACGGGCAGAACGGACCCGACGGCACGGCACGGCGCCTGGGGTGTCATCGCCGTCGTCCTCCTCATCGGCGTACACCTCGTGCGCGGCGGTACGGAAGAACTCGAAGCCGCCGGTCCGCCGCAGCCCCTCGCCGCCGCCGCGCCCGACGGCACCCGGGCGACCGCCGTGCTCGCCCCCGTGGCCGTACCCCGTCCGCTGCCCCCGTCCACGCCGGTCCGGGTCCGCGTACCGGCCGTCCGGATCGACGCCCCCGTCACGGAGGTCGGGCTCGACGCGGACGGCTGGATCGAGGCCCCACCCCCCGAGGACGACCGGCTCGCGGGCTGGTTCACCGGTGCCGTCACCCCCGGCGAGCGCGGCACAGCCGTCGTCGTCGGGCATGTCGACACCCCCGGCGGACGAGCCGTCTTCTACGACCTCGGCGCTCTCGCCAAAGGACACCGCGTGGAGATCGCGCGCCGCGACGGCCGGACCGCCGTCTTCTCCGTGTACGGGGTCGAGGTCGTCCCCAAGGACGGCTTCCCCGCCCAGCGGGTCTACGCCGACGCCGGTGTCCCCGAACTCCGCCTGATCACCTGCGGCGGCACCTTCACCGAGAAGAACGGCTACGCCGGCAACGTGGTGGTCTCGGCCCGCCTGATCGAGATCCGCCGACCGACACCACGACCTGCCCCCTGACTTTGTCCCCACTCGGGAAGAAGTCGGGGTCGATTCCTGCTCAACTTCTTCCCACTCCGGTACGCCGCTGCTACGTTCCCCTCGAAAGCCCGCAGACGAGCGTGTGCGAGAGGGAGGGGCGCGTGAGACGCATGACGGCACGACCTGCCAACCGGCATCAGGCGCGGCTCCTCAGGCTGTTGCGCGACGGAGGACCCAACTCCCGCGCCCAGCTGGGAGATCAGATCGATCTCTCCCGCTCCAAGCTCGCCGTCGAGGTCGACCGGCTCCTGGAGACCGGTCTCGTGGTCGCCGACGGTCTCGCCGCCTCCCGGGGCGGCCGTCGCTCCCACAACATCCGACTCGCCCCCGAACTCCGCTTCCTCGGCATCGACATCGGCGCCACCTCCATCGACGTCGCCGTCACCAACGCCGAGTTGGAGGTGCTCGGACACCTCAACCATCCCATGGACGTCCGCGAGGGTCCCGTCGCCGTCTTCGAACAGGCCCTGTCGATGGCGGCGAAGCTCCGCTCCACCGGACTCGCGGAGGGATTCGACGGCGCCGGCATCGGTGTCCCAGGACCCGTCCGCTTCCCCGAGGGCGTCCCCGTCGCGCCGCCGATCATGCCCGGCTGGGACGGCTTCCCCGTACGGGAGGCACTCAGCCAGGAACTCGGCTGCCCCGTCATGGTCGACAACGACGTGAACCTCATGGCCATGGGGGAGCAGCACGCCGGCGTCGCCCGCTCCGTCGGTGACTTCCTCTGCGTCAAGATCGGCACCGGCATCGGCTGCGGCATCGTCGTCGGCGGAGAGGTCTACCGCGGTACGACGGGCAGCGCGGGCGACATCGGGCACATCCAGGTCGAACCCGACGGTCGCCCCTGCGCCTGCGGCAACAACGGCTGCCTGGAAGCCCACTTCAGCGGCGCCGCCCTCGCCCGCGACGCCGAGGACGCGGCGCGCGGCGGCGGATCGGAGGAGCTCGCCGCCCGGCTCGCGGCGGCCGGGCACCTCACCGCCGTCGACGTCGCCGCCGCGGCGGCCGCAGGTGACGCCACCTCGCTCGCCCTCATTCGAGCGGGCGGAAACCGGGTCGGGCAGGTCATCGCCGGACTCGTGAGCTTCTTCAACCCCGGTCTGGTGGTGATCGGCGGCGGCGTCACCGGCCTCGGTCACAACCTCCTCGCCAGCATCCGCACCCAGGTCTACCGGCAGTCGCTGCCCCTGGCCACCGGCAACCTGCCCATCGTCCTCGGAGAACTGGGCCAGACCGCCGGCGTCACCGGCGCGGCCCGCCTCATCAGCGACCACCTCTTCTCCCCGGCGTAACCCCGTCGGCGCAGCTCGCCGGCTCGCCTGTGGTGTGTGGGCACCCGTTCCGCAGGGCGGAACGCGTGGGCACACACCCACCGGCCCGCACCGCCGGGCCCACCTCGTCCACCCGCTCCGGCGTCACCCACACCCGCCGAGGGGACCTCCACCATGCCTCAGGAACAACCGCCCCGAGCACCCCTGCTCACCATGCACGGCATCACCAAGTCCTTCCCCGGCGTCCGCGCCCTCGACGGCGTCGACCTCGACGTCGCCCCCGGCGAGGTCCACTGCCTCCTCGGCCAGAACGGTGCCGGCAAGTCCACCCTCATCAAGGTCCTCGCCGGCGCCCACCAGCCCGACGACGGCCGCATCACCTGGAACGGCGAACCCGTACGGCTCCGCTCCCCGAGCGCGGCCGTCCGGCTCGGCATCGCCACCATCTACCAGGAACTCGACCTCGTCGAAGGTCTCTCCGTCGCGGAGAACGTCCACCTCGGCCACGAACCCACCACCGCCGGATTCGTCCGCACCCGCGCCGCGCGGGCGACCACCACCGCCCTCCTGAAACGCCTCGGCCACCCCGAGATCGACCCGGACCGGCGCGTCGGCGCGCTCTCCGCAGCCCAGCGGCAGATCGTCTCCATGGCCCGCGCCCTCTCCCACGACGTCCGCCTCATCGTCATGGACGAACCCTCCGCCGCCCTCGACCCCGACGAGGTCGCCAACCTCTTCCGGATCGTCGCCGACCTCACCGCCGAAGGCGTCGCCGTCGTCTACATCTCCCACCGCCTGGAGGAGATCCGCCGCATCGGCGACCGCGTCACCGTCCTCAAGGACGGCCGGGCCGTCGCCCGCGGACTGCCCGCCGCGACCACCCCGACCCGCGAGATCGTCGCCCTCATGACCGGCAGGGACGTCCCCTACGTGTTCCCCGAACGCCCCGCCGAACCCCCCACCGCCGTACCTGTCCTCCAGGTCCAAGGCCTTGCCAGGGAAGGCGAGTTCGAGGCGTTCGACCTCGAACTGCGCCCCGGCGAGATCGTCGGCCTCGCCGGGCTCGTCGGCTCCGGCCGGTCCGAGATCCTGGAGACCGTCTACGGGGCACGGAAACCCACCGCCGGCCGGGTGATCGTCGACGGGCGGCCCCTGCGCCCCGGCAGCGTCCCCGCCGCCGTCGCCGCCGGACTCGGCCTCGCCCCCGAGGAACGCAAGGCGCAGGGCCTGCTCCTGCTCGAATCCGTCACCCGCAACGTCTCCGTCTCCTCCCTCGCCCGCTTCTCCCGGGCCGGCTGGATCGACCGGGCCGCCGAACGCGAGACCGCGAGGACCGCCACCCGCACCCTCTCGCTCCGCCCCGACCTCCCCGACGCCCCCGTCCGCACCCTCTCCGGCGGCAACCAGCAGAAGGCCGTCCTCGCCCGCTGGCTCCTCCGCGGCTGTCGCGTCCTCCTCCTCGACGAACCCACCCGAGGCGTCGACGTCGGGGCCCGCGCCGAGCTGTACGCCGTCATCCGGGGCCTCGCCGACGAAGGCCTCGCCGTCCTCCTCGTCTCCAGCGAGGTACCCGAGGTCCTCGGCCTCGCCGACCGCGTCCTGGTGCTCCGCGAAGGCCGCGTCGTCCACCAGGCGCCCGCCCGTGACCTCGACGAACACCGCGTACTCGACCTCGTGATGGAAGGGAGCCCGGCCGTATGACCCTCACCACCCCCGCCAAGTCGCCGCCGAGTGACGGACGGTGGAGCGCGCTCGGCCTCCGGGCCGACGTCCGCAACCTGTCCCTGCTCGGCGTGCTCGTCGCCCTGATCGCCGTCGGAGGCCTCACCCGGCCCGCCGAGTTCCTCGCCACCTCCAACCTGCAACTCGTCCTGACCCAGGCCTCCGTGATCGGTGTCGTCACCGTCGGCATGACCTTCGTCATCACCAGCGGCGGCATCGACCTCTCCGTCGGCGCGATCGTCGCCCTCGCCTCCGTCTGGGCCACCACCGTCGCCACCCAGGAGTTCGGCTTCGCCGGCATCCTCTTCACGGCGGTCGCCGTCGGAGTCGGCTGCGGGCTCGTGAACGGCGTCCTCGTCGCGTACGGCGGAATGGTCCCCTTCATCGCGACCCTGGCCATGCTCGCCTCGGCCCGCGGCCTCGCCCTCCAGATCACCGACGGCAGGACGCAGATCGTCACCGTCCCGTCCGTCCTCGACCTCGGCATCCCCGACGCCTACGTCCTCGGGATCCCGCCGCTCGTCCTCGTCTTCGCCGCCGTCACCGTCGCCGGATGGCTGCTGCTCAACCGCACCACCTTCGGCCGCCGTACGATCGCCGTCGGCGGCAACCCGGAGGCCGCGCGCCTCGCCGGCATCGACGTACGCCGCCAGCGGCTCTTCCTCTACCTGCTCTCAGGACTGTGCTGCGGCATCGCCGCGTTCCTGCTCGTCGTGCTCTCCGGCTCCGGCCAGAACACCAACGGCAACCTGTACGAGCTCGACGCCATCGCCGCCGCCATCATCGGCGGCACCCTCCTCAGCGGCGGCCGCGGCACCATCGTCGGCTCCGTCCTCGGGGTCCTCGTCTTCACCACCATCACCAACATCTTCGCCCTCAACAACCTGCAGAGCGACGTCCAGCAGATCGCCAAGGGCGCGATCATCGTCGCCGCCGTCCTGATCCAGCGCCGCACGGCCCGCGACGGCGAGACCTGACGGCGACGCACGACCGCGCCCCTGTCCCAAGAGCCGCCCCCTCTCACCACCCCCCTCTCACCACCCCCCTTTCACCACCCCCCTTTCACCACCACCCCTCGGAAGGGATCCACCGCCATGCCCGAAACCAGCCGCAGACACCTCCTCCTCGGCGGCGCGGCCGTCTCCGCCGGCGCCCTGCTCACCGCCTGTACCAGCAACGAGCCGAAGAACTCGGGGAACACCGCCCCCGTCGCTGGCGCCGCCCCCGCCGCCGACGACAAGCCGGGCACCCCCGTCACCATCGGCTTCGCCGGCCCGCAGGCCGACCACGGCTGGCTCAACGCCATCAACCAGAACGCCAAGGACCGGGCGAAGAAGTACTCCGAGGTCACCCTGGAGATCACCGAGGGCTCCAACGACACCGCCGCCCAGATCGGTCAGGTCCAGACCCTCATCAACAAGAAGGTCGACGTCCTCGTCATCCTCCCCGCCGACGGCAAGGCCCTCACCCAGGTCGGCCTCCAGGCCATGAAGGCCGGCATCCCCGTCATCAACCTCGACCGGATCTTCGCCTCCCCGCAGGCCTACCGCTGCTGGATCGGCGGCGACAACTACGGCATGGGTCTCAACGCCGGCAACTTCATCGGCGAACAGCTCAAGGACAAGCCGAACGCCACCGTGATCGAACTCGCCGGCATGGACAGCCTGGAACTCACCAAACAGCGCACCCAGGGCTTCGACGACGCCCTCAAGAACTACCCCAACATCCGCAAGGTCGCCCGCCAGGCCGCCGACTTCACCGTCGAGTCCGGCCAGGCCAAGATGGCCCAACTCCTGCAGGCCCAGCCGACGTTCGACGCCCTCTGGAACCACGACGACGACCAGGGCGTCGGCGCGCTGCGGGCCATCGCCCAGGTCGGCCGCAAGGACTTCCTCATGGTCGGCGGCGCCGGCGCCCGGTCCGCCATGGACGCCATCAAGGCCGACAGCAGCGTCCTCAAGGCCACCGTCCTCTACCCGCCGACCATGGCCGCCTCCGCGATCGACCTCGCCCGCGCCCTCGGCCAGAAGAAGGGGATCGGCGGCATGGCCGAACTGGAGATCCCCGCCTCGCTCACCCTCTACTCGGCCGTCGTCACCAAGGAGAACGTCGACGAGTACCTGCCCACCGGCTTCAACTGACCGACCCAGAACCGGCAGCCCCCGGAGGCCCGACCGCCCCCGGGGAGCAGTACCTCGCCGCACCACGAAACGGAGGAACCGTATGGAACAGACGGAGAGCGGGGCCGCACCGCCGACGCTCGGCGTCGGCATGGTCGGCTACGCGTTCATGGGAGCCGCCCACTCACAGGGCTGGCGCACCGCGGGCCACGTCTTCGACCTGCCGCTGCGACCCGTCCTCGCCGCCGTCGCCGGCCGTGACGCCAACGCCGTCCGGGCCGCCGCCCGCCGGCACGGCTGGGCCGCCGCCGAGACCGACTGGCGCGCCCTGATCGCCCGCGACGACGTCCAGCTCGTCGACATCTGCACCCCGGGCGACAGCCATGCGGAGATCGCCGTCGCCGCCCTGGAGGCCGGCAAGCACGTCCTGTGCGAGAAGCCGCTCGCCAACTCGGTCGCCGAGGCCGAGACGATGGCCGCGGCCGCCGAAGCGGCCGCGGCCCGGGGCCAGATCTCCATGGTCGGCTTCAACTACCGCCGGATGCCCGCCCTCGCGTACGCCCGCCGGCTCGTCGCGGACGGACGCCTCGGCAGTCTGCGGCACGTCCGGGTCACCTACCTCCAGGACTGGCTGGTCGACCCCGCCTTCCCGCTGACCTGGCGCCTGGAACGCGAACACGCCGGCTCCGGCGCCCTGGGCGACCTCGGGGCGCACGCCGTCGACCTCGCCCAGTACCTGACGGGGGAACTCCTCGTCGGCGTGTCGGCGCTCACGGAGACCTTCGTGCGGAAGCGGCCACGGCTCGCGGGCGTCGGCGCGGGCGGTCTCGGCGGGGGAGCGGGATCGGAGGCGTACGGGCAGGTCACGGTCGACGACGCGGCACTGTTCACCGGGCGGCTCGCCTCCGGCGCCCTCGCCTCCTTCGAGGCGACCCGGATGGCCGCCGGCCGCAAGAACGCGCTGCGCCTGGAGCTCAACGGGGAGCGCGGCTCGCTCGCCTTCGACCTGGAGCGGCTCAACGAACTGTCCTTCCACGACCACACCGAGCCGGCCGTGACGGCGGGCTTCCGCCGCGTCCTCGTGACCGAACCCGACCACCCGTACCTGGAGGGCTGGTGGCCGCCCGGCCACGGACTCGGCTACGAGCACAGCTTCGTCCACCAGGCCCGCGACCTGGTCCACGCCGTCGCGACCGGCACCGCCCCGGCGCCCTCCTTCGCCGACGGCCTCCAGGTCCAGCGGGTCCTGGCGGCCGTGGAGGACAGCGCCAGGAACGACGCCCTTTACACCGCCGTCCCCACCCCCGTACCGAGTTAGGAGCTCCGCACCGTGCCACGACCCTTCACGCTCTTCACCGGCCAGTGGGCCGACCTGCCCCTGGAGGAGGTCTGCCGGCTCGCCCGCGACTTCGGCTACGACGGGCTCGAACTCGCCTGCTGGGGCGACCACTTCGAGGTGGACAAGGCCCTCGCCGACCCCGCGTACGTCAAGGGCAGGCGGGAACTGCTCGACGCGTACGGCCTGAAGTGCTGGGCGATCTCCAACCACCTGGTGGGGCAGGCCGTCTGCGACCATCCGATCGACGAGCGCCACCAGGCGATCGTCCCCGCCCGCATCTGGGGCGACGGCGACGCCGAGGGCGTACGGCGGCGGGCCGCCCGTGAGCTCGCGGACACCGCGCGGGCCGCGGCGGCGCTCGGCGTCGACACCGTCGTCGGCTTCACCGGCTCCTCCATCTGGCATCTGGTCGCGATGTTCCCGCCGGTCCCCGAGCGCATGGTCGAGCGCGGCTTCGAGGACTTCGCGGAGCGGTGGAACCCGATCCTCGACGTCTTCGACGCCGAAGGGGTGCGCTTCGCCCACGAGGTGCACCCCAGCGAGATCGCGTACGACTACTGGACCACCCAGCGGGCCCTGGACGCGGTCGGCCGGCGCCCCGCGTTCGGGCTCAACTTCGACCCCAGCCACTTCGTGTGGCAGGACCTCGACCCGGTCGGCTTCCTGTGGGACTTCCGCGACCGGATCTACCACGTGGACTGCAAGGAGGCCCGCAAGCGGCTCGACGGCCGCAACGGGCGGCTCGGCTCCCATCTGCCCTGGGGCGATCCGAGGCGCGGCTGGGACTTCGTCTCCGCCGGTCACGGCGACGTGCCCTGGGAGGACGTCTTCCGGATGCTCCGGTCGATCGGGTACGCCGGGCCCGTCTCGGTGGAGTGGGAGGACGCCGGCATGGACCGGCTGACCGGGGCGCCCGAGGCGCTGTCCTTCCTCAAGCGGTACGACTTCGACCCGCCGACGGCCTCCTTCGACGCGGCCTTCGGCAGCGGCGACTGAGCCGAACGCACGGGACCGTGCCCGGCGGCCGTGGTGCGGCCGGGCAGGTCCGGCGTGCCCGCGAGAGCCTTTGTCCTGTCGCAGGGAAAAGTTCGACCGCGTCGGTGCACAAGGGCTTTCCGTGGTGGACGAACGCGGCTACGGTCCCTGATGTGTACATGACGTAACACTGTGATGTGACCAGCGTGACGGCGCACGCCGGTCCCCGGACCCCCCGCACACACGGCCCAACTCCGGAGGACACCTGTGCAGAGAAAACGCCCCCGAGCCAGGAAGACACTCGCCCTCCTCACCGTCGGACTGCTCGCCCTCGGCGCCCCCCAGGGCCTCGCGGCCGAAACCGACCCCGCCGCCCCCACCGCCGAGCAGTTCCAGCAGGTCACCCTCGCCAAGGGCGGCGAAGAGGTCGGCGAACCCATGTCCCTCGCCGTACTCCCCGACCGCAGCGTCCTGCACACCGACCGCGGCGGCGAACTCCGCCGCACCGACGCCGCCGGCAACACCACCGTCATCGGCACCGTCCCCGTCTACTCCCACGACGAGGAAGGCCTCCAGGGCATCGGCCTCGACCCCGACTTCGCCCGCAACAGGGCCATCTACCTCTACTACGCCCCGCCCCTGAACACCCCCGCGGGCGACGCCCCCGAGAACGGCACCCCCGCCGATCTCACCCCCTACGACGGCGTCAACCGCCTCTCCCGCTTCACGCTGAAGGCCGACGGCACCCTCGACAACGCCAGCGAGAAGAAGGTCATCGACATCCCCGCCACCCGGGGCATCTGCTGCCACGTCGGCGGCGACATCGACTTCGACGCCCAGGGCAACCTCTACCTGTCGACCGGCGACGACTCCAACCCCTTCGCCTCCGACGGCTACACACCCATCGACGAACGCCCCGGCCGCAACCCCGCCTTCGACGCCCGCCGCACCTCCGGCAACACCAACGACCTCCGCGGCAAGATCCTCCGCATCAAGGTCGCCGACGACGGCACCTACACCGTCCCCGACGGCAACCTCTTCGCCCCCGGCACCGCCAAGACCCGGCCCGAGATCTACGCCATGGGCTTCCGCAACCCCTTCCGCTTCAGCGTCGACAAGCCCACCGGCATCCTCTACGTCGGCGACTACGGCCCCGACGCCGGCGCCGCCGACCCCGAGCGAGGCCCCGCCGGACAGGTCGAGTTCGCCCGTGTCACCAAGCCCGGCAACTTCGGCTGGCCGTTCTGCACCGGCGACAACGAGCCCTACGTCGAATACGACTTCGCCACCAGGACCTCCGGTGCCACCTACGACTGCGGCGCCCTCAAGAACGACTCCCCGCACAACACCGGCCTCGTCGACCTGCCGCCCGCCGAACCCGCCTGGATCCCCTACAACGGCGGCTCCGTACCCGAATTCGGCACCGGCTCCGAATCACCCATGGGCGGACCCGTCTACCGCCACGACCCCGCCAACACCTCCCCGGTGAAGTTCCCGGAGGCGTACGACGGAGACTTCTTCGCCGGAGAGTTCGGCCGCCGCTGGATCAAGCGCGTCGACCAGGACGACAACGGCACCGTCGCCTCCATCAACGCCATGCCCTGGACCGGCACCCAGGTGATGGACATGGCCTTCGGACCCGACGGCGCGCTGTACGTCCTCGACTACGGCACCGCCTGGTTCGGCGGCGACCACAACTCCGGCCTCTACCGCATCGAGAACGCCACCGGCGGCCGCTCCCCGGTCGCCGAAGCCGGCGCGAACAAGACCTCCGGCGTGGCCCCCCTGAGGGTCTCCTTCTCCTCGGCCGGCACCACCGACGGCGACGGCGACACCCTCACCTACAGCTGGGACTTCGGCGACGGAGGCACGTCCACGGCCGCCCACCCCACGCACACGTACCGCAAGAACGGCACGTACACCGCGACCGTGACGGCGAAGGACGCCACCGGCCGCACCGGCTCCGCCTCCGTCCACGTCGTCGTCGGCAACACCGCACCCAAGGTCACCCTCGAACTCCCCGCCGAAGGAGCCCTCTTCGCCTTCGGCGACGAGATCCCCTTCCGGGTGAAGGTCACCGACCCCGAGGACGGCACGATCGACTGCGCCAAGGTCAAGGTCACCTACGTCCTCGGCCACGACAGCCACGGCCACCCCGTCACCTCGGCCAACGGCTGCACCGGCACCATCAAGACCTCCTCCGACGGCGGCCACGACGACGACGCCAACATCTTCGCCGTCTTCGACGCCGAGTACACCGACGGCGGAGGCGGCGGACAGGCCGCCCTCACCACCCACGACCAGGCCAAACTCCAGCCCCGCCACCGCCAGGCCGAACACTTCGACGCCCAGCACGGCGTCAACGTCTTCGACAAGACCCAGGCGAACGGCGGACGGACCGTCGGCGACATCCACGACGGCGACTGGATCTCCCTCAAGCCCTACCACCTGAGCGGAGCCACCAAGCTCACCGCCCGCGTCTCCTCCGGCGGCGTCGGCGGCTTCCTCGAAGTCCGCACCGGCTCACCCACCGGCACCCTCCACGGCTCCGCACCCGTCCCCGTCACCGGAAGCTGGGAGACCTTCCAGGACATCGACGTTCCCCTGCGGAACGTACCCCGCAAGACCACCGAACTCTTCCTCGTCTTCAAGGGCGGAACCGGCGCCCTCTACGACGTCGACGACTTCACCCTCTCCAGCGCCCCCGTCGACCGGAACGCCAAACGCGTCCTCGTCTTCTCCCGTACGGCGGGCTTCCGGCACGACTCGATCGGCACCGGCATCACGGCACTGAAGGAACTCGGCGCCCAGAACGGCATCACCGTCGACGCGACCGAGGAACCCCGCCAGTTCACCACCAACAACCTCGCCCGCTACGACGCCGTCGTCTTCCTCTCCACCACCGGCGACGTCCTCGACGCCGCACAGCAGGCCGCCTTCGAGAACTACGTCTCCACCGGCGGCGGCTACATGGGCGTCCACGCCGCCGCCGACACCGAGTACGACTGGAGCTTCTACGGCGGACTCGTCGGCGCCCACTTCCACTCCCACCCCCAGATCCAGCCCGCCACCGTCCGCGTCGAGGACCACGACCACCCCGCCACCGCCCACCTCGACGGACCCTGGCAGCGCACCGACGAGTGGTACAACTACCGCACCAACCCCCGCGGCCAGGCCCGCATCCTCGCCACCCTCGACGAGACCACCTACCAGGGCGGCACCATGAAGGGCGACCACCCCATCGCCTGGTGCCAGACCTACGGCGGAGGCCGCTCCTTCTACACCGGCGGCGGCCACACCAAGGAGTCGTACACCGAACCCGCCTTCCGACAGCACCTCCTCGGCGGACTCCAGTACGCCACCGGTCAGGTCAAGGCCGACTGCCGGCCCCGGACCGGCTACCGCGACCTCTTCAACGGCGAGACCAGCGAAGGCTGGAAGCAGGCCGGACCCGGCGCCTTCGACATCACCGGCGGTGAACTCCGCTCCACCGGCGGCATGGGCATGCTCTGGTACCAGGCCAAGGAGTTCCGGTCCTACTCCCTCACCCTCGACTGGAAACTCACCGGCGACGACAACTCCGGCATCTTCGTCGGCTTCCCCGCCTCCGACGACCCCTGGTCCGCCGTGAACAACGGTTACGAGATCCAGATCGACGCCACCGACGCCCCCGACCGCACCACCGGAGCCGTCTACGGCTTCAAGTCGGCCAACCTCAAGGCCCGCGACCAGGCACTCCGACCGCCCGGCCAATGGAACACGTACGAACTCCGCGTCCAGGGCGAACGCCTCCAGGTCTTCCTCAACGGCATCAAGATCAACGACTTCACCAACACCGACCCGGCCCGCAGCCTCGCCAGTGGCCACATCGGCATCCAGAACCACGGAGCCGACGACCAGGCCGCCTTCCGCGACATCCGGATCAAGGAACTCCCCTCCTGACGGGAGCCCACCCAGCCGACGGTGGGCGGGGCGGCGCCGTACCCCCCGCCCACCGTCACCCCCACCGTCCAAGACCCACAGGGAGGCCGAACGCGGCCCCCAGGGAGGCCGACGCCATGACCACCCACGCACCCCGCACCGGAATCTGGCTCATCGGCGCGAGAGGCTCCGTCGCCACCACCACCGTGGCCGGCTGCGCCGCCCTCGTCGCCGGACTCCACCCGCCCACCGGCCTGGCCACCGAGACCTCCGAGCTCGCCGACGCCGGCCTTCCCCCACTCGCCTCCCTCGTCTTCGGCGGACACGACACCACCGCATGCCCCCTCCCCAAACGGGCCGAACAGCTCACCACCGCCGGCGTCCTCCCGTACGGCCTCGCCGACGCCGTCCACACCGAACTCGAAGCCGCCGACCGGGAGATCCGCCCCGGTGGACCCGCCCCCGGCGACACCCGCACCGACGAACAACTGATCACCGCCTTCACCGACGACCTGACGGACTTCCGGCAGAGGATTGGCCTGGACCGCGTCGTGGTCGTCAATGTGGCCTCCACGGAGCCGGCGTCGGGGGGCGCCGGGCTCCCACCCAGCAGCCTCTACGCGGCCGCGGCACTCCGCGCGGGCTGCCCGTACGTCAACTTCACCCCGTCCACCGGACTGCGGCACCCCGCCCTCGCCGCACCGCTCGCCACGAGCGGACTGCCGTACGCCGGCCGCGACGGCAAGACCGGACAGACCCTCCTCCGCGCCGTCCTCGCCCCGATGTTCCGCCAGCGCGCCCTGACCGTACGCGCCTGGTCCGGCAGCAACCTCCTGGGCGGTGGCGACGGGGCCGCCCTCGCCGACCCGGCGGCCGCGGCCGCCAAGAACGCCGGCAAGGAACGCGTCCTCACCGACACCCTCGGCACCGGCGTCGAAGGCCAGGTCCACATCGACGACGTCCCCGCCCTGGGGGAGTGGAAGACCGCCTGGGACCACATCGCCTTCGACGGCTTCCTCGGCAGCCGCATGATCCTCCAGACCCTCTGGCAGGGCTGCGACTCCGCCCTCGCGGCCCCCCTCGTCCTCGACCTGGCCCGCCTCACGGCCCGCGCCCACGAGGTCGGCCGCACGGGCCCCCTGGAAGACCTCGCCTTCTACTTCAAGGACCCGGAAGGCACCCCACCGGCCTCCCTCGCGGACCAGTACACCCGCCTGCTGACCTTCGGCCACACGTTGGGCACGGGTGCGGGTGCGGGTGCGGGTGCGGGCGCGGGTGGGGATGCGGGCTCGGGCACGGACGCGGGTGTGGGTGCGGACGCGGGTCCGCGGTCCGGTCCGGAGACGTCCCGGTGACCGGCCGCGCCGGAAAGGCGAGGGCGTGGGCGGAACTCCTCCGCGTATCCGCGCTGGCCTCGGTGCCCGGCGACGCACTCGCCGGGGCGGCCGCCGCCGGGGCCCGCCCCGGACGCGGCACGCTCTGCGCGATCGGCGCCTCACTCTGTCTGTACGAGGCGGGGATGGCCCTCAACGACTGGGCCGACCGAGCGGAGGACGCCGCCGAACGCCCCCACCGCCCGCTGCCCTCGGGCCGCATCACCCCCGGGGCCGCCCTCGCCGCCTCGGCGGCCCTGACCGCGACCGGCCTCGGCCTGGCCGCCCACGCGGGCCGCCGGGCCCTCGCGGTCGCCACCGCCCTCGCCACCACGGTCTGGGCCTACGACCTCGGCCTCAAACACACCCCGGCGGGCCCCGCCACCATGGCCACCGCCCGAGCCCTGGACCTCCTCCTGGGTGCCACGGCCTCGATGCCCGCTGCCGGGCGGACGGGCCGGTCCGGACCGGGCACCGGCTCCGGGCCGCCCGTCACGTCGGGCCGTCCGGCCGACGCCCGCGCCCTGCGGGCCCTCCCGTCCGCCGCGCTGCTCGGGGCACACACCTACGCCGTCACCGCCGTCTCCCGCCACGAAACCCAAGGCGGCTCCACCCGAACCCCCCTGGCCGCCCTCGCCGTGACCTTGGCGGTAGCGGGCGCGACGTCCGGCGCAGCCCGTCTCGGCCCCCTCCTCGCCCTGGCCTACGCCCGTACCCCCGCCACCCTCCTCCTGCACGCCGCGCTCAACCCGTCCGCCGCGCTCACTGAGCGGGCCGTCGGCGGGGGGATCCGGGCCACCATCCCGCTCCAGGCCGCGCTCGCCGCCCGCGCCGGGGCGCCGGGAACCGCGCTCGCGCTGCTCGGTCTCGTCCCGGCCGCCCGGGCCCTCGCCCGGAAGGTGAGCCCCACATGAGCAGCAGCACCACGGGCCCCGCCCGTTCCACCTCCCCGCTACGGCTGGGGTACGGAACCAACGGCCTCACCGACCTCCGGCTCGACGAGGCCCTCGGGCTCCTCTCCGACCTCGGCTACGACGGCGTCGGGCTGACGCTCGACCACATGCACCTCGACCCCCTGGCTCCCGACCTCGCCGCCCGCACCGCCCGGGTCGCCCGGCGCCTGGACGAGCTGGGCCTCGGCGTCACCGTCGAGACCGGCGCCCGTTACGTCCTCGACCCGCGTCGCAAGCACGGCCCGTCCCTGCTCGCCCCGGACCCCGAGGACCGGGCCACCCGCGTCCAACTGCTGCTGCGGGCTGTGCGGGTCGCAGCCGACCTCGGCGCGCACGCCGTGCACTGCTTCAGCGGCACCCTCCCCGCCGGCACCCCGCCCGACGAGGCCTGGAAACGGCTCGCCGTCTCCCTCACCCCCGTCCTGGAGGCGGCCCGGGCCGCCCATGTCCCCCTGGCCGTCGAACCCGAACCGGGTCACCTCCTCGCCACCCTCGACGACTTCCACCACCTGCGAGGCCTCCTCGGCGATCCCGAACCCGCGGCCCTCGGCCTCACCCTCGACCTCGGCCACTGCCAGTGCCTCGAACCACTCCCTCCCGCCGACTGCCTCCGCGCCGCCGCCCCCTGGGTGCACCACGTCCAGATCGAGGACATGCGCCGCGGTGTCCACGAACACCTGCCGTTCGGTGACGGAGAGATCGACTTCCCGCCGGTACTCGCCGCCCTCGCCGAACTCACCGCCGGCGGCTACCCGGGGCTGACCGTCGTCGAACTGCCCCGGCACTCCCACGCCGGACCCGAACTCGCCCGCACCTCCCTCTCCTTCCTGCGCCAGGAGACCCCGACATGCTGACCGCCACCGCCCGCGCCTGGCTGGACTCCGCCCTCGCGGAAGCCGCCGCCCGCGCCCCCGCCTGGGAGGAGCGCTTCGTCACCGCCGGACGGCACTGCGGCCGGCCGGACGCGGACGAGGCCCGCATCCTTCTCCTCCGGGCGTACGGCGCCGGACCCGACACCCTCACCCGCCTCTACCACCACGGCACCGCCGCCGAGCGCCGCGCCGTCCTCTTCGCCCTCCCCGACCTCGTCACCGGGCCCGAGGCCCTTCCCCTCGTCGAGGACGCCCTCCGCACCCACGACACCACCCTGCTCGCCGCCGCCCTCGGCCCCTACGCCGCCGCCCACCTCACCCCCCACGCGTGGCGCCACGCCCTCCTCAAATGTCTCTTCACCGGCGTCCCCGTCAGCGCCGTCGCCGGACTGGCCGACCGCGCCGCCGATGACATCGAACTGGCCCGGATGCTCGCCGACCACGCCGCCGAACGCACCGCCGCCGGGCGCGCCCTCCCCGCCGATCTGACCCGCGTCCTCGCCCTCACCGCCGCCGCCGAGGAGTCCTGATGCGCATCTTCGACCCCCACATCCACATGAGCTCGCGCACCACGGACGACTACCGGGCGATGTACGACGCCGGTGTCCGTGCCGTCGTCGAACCGTCCTTCTGGCTCGGCCAGCCGCGCACCTCGCCCGCCTCCTTCCTCGACTACTTCGACTCCCTCCTCGGCTGGGAGCCCTTCCGTGCCGCCCAGCACGGCATCGCCCACCACTGCGCCCTCGCCCTCAACCCCAAGGAGGCGAACGACCCCCGCTGCACCCCCGTCCTCGACGCCCTGCCCCGCTACCTCGCCAAGGACGGTGTCGTCGCCGTCGGCGAGATCGGCTACGACTCCCTGACCCCGGCCGAGGACGCCGCCCTCGCCGCGCAGCTCCAGCTCGCCGCCGACCACGGCCTCCCGGCCCTCGTGCACACCCCCCACCGCGACAAGCTCACCGGCCTGCGCCGCACGATCGACGTCGTGCGCGAGTCCGCGCTCGCCCCGGACCGTGTCCTCCTCGACCACCTCAACGAGACCACTGTCAAGGAGGCCGCCGACAGCGGCGCCTGGCTGGGCTTCTCCGTCTATCCCGACACCAAGATGGACGAGGACCGGACGGTCGCGATCCTCAAGGAGTACGGAACCGGACGCGTCCTCGTGAACTCGGCCGCCGACTGGGGCAGGAGCGACCCCCTCAAAACCCGAGCGGTCGCCGACGCCATGCTCGCCGCCGGCTTCACGGACGACGACGTCGACCAGGTCCTCTGGCGCAACCCCATCGCCTTCTACGGGCTCAGCGGACGTCTCCACCTCGACGTCCCCGCCCCGCCCGAACTCCACGAGGGCAACTCGGTCCGCCGCGGCGGGGAATGAGGCGCCCCCATGCGCTTCCGGCACCCCGACGGATCCACCGTCCACCTCTCCTACTGCACCAACGTGCACCCGGCCGAGACCCTCGACGGGGTCCTCGCCCAGCTCCGCGACCACTGCGAGCCGGTCCGCCGCCGCCTCGGGCGGGACCGCCTCGGCATCGGGCTCTGGCTCGCCCGCGACGCCGCCCGCTCCCTGACCGCCGACCCGGCCTCCCTCCGTGCCCTGCGTGCCGAGCTCGACCGTCGCGGCCTCGAAGTGGTCACCCTGAACGGCTTCCCGTACGAGGGCTTCGGCGCCGACGAGGTCAAGTACCGCGTCTACCGGCCCGACTGGACCCACCCGGAACGCCTCGCCCACACCACCGACCTCGCCCGGCTCCTCGCCGCGCTGCTCCCCGACGACGTCACCGAGGGGTCCGTGTCCACCCTGCCGCTGGCCTGGCGGACCCCCTTCGACGCCGGGGCCGCCGCCCTCGCCCGTACCGCGCTGACCACCCTCGCCGGGCGCCTCGACGCCCTGGAGGAACTCACCGGGAGGAGCATCCGGATCGGCATCGAACCGGAACCCGGCTGCACCGTCGAGACCGTCGCCGACGCCGTCGCCGCGCTCGCGGCCGTACCGAGCCCCCGCATCGGCGTCTGCCTCGACACCTGCCACCTCGCGACCTCCTTCGAAGACCCCCGCACCGCGCTCGACGCCCTCGCCACCGCCGCCATCCCGGTCCCGAAGGCCCAGCTGTCCGCCGCGCTCCACGCCGAGCAGCCGCACCTCCCCGAGGTCCGGGCGGCGCTCGCGGCGTTCGCCGAGCCGCGCTTCCTCCACCAGACCCGCACCAGGACCGCCGCCGGCCTGCGCGGCACCGACGACCTCCCGGAAGCCCTCGGCACCCCCGGACCAGGCGGCCCCGGTCACGCCCCCGGATCCGCCGCCCCCGGATCCGCCGCACCTGGATCCGCCGCCCCCAGATCCGGCGGCACCGGCCACGCCACCGGCCCCGGCCTCCCCGACGCCACCCCCTGGCGCGCCCACTTCCACGTCCCCCTGCACGCTCCCCCCGCCCCTCCGCTCGACTCCACGCTCCCCGTCCTCCAGGACACCCTCGCCCTCCTCGTCGGCGGCCCCCACCCCCGCACCCATCACCTGGAGGTCGAGACGTACACCTGGCAGGCCCTCCCACCCGACCGCCGGCCCCGCACCCGGGCCCGGCTCGCGGACGGCATCGCCGCCGAACTCACCCTGGCCCGTGACCTGCTGACCGACCTCGGCCTCAAGGAACTGCCATGAGCGACCCCGCGCCCACTCCCGCAGCCGCAGCCGCAGCCGCAGCCACATCCGCGCCCACCCCCCTCCTGGTCCTCGACGTCGTCGGTCTCACCCCACGACTCCTGCCGCACATGCCCCACCTCGCCGCTCTCGCCCGGGACGGCTCCCAGGCACCGCTCTCCACCGTCCTGCCCGCCGTCACCTGCACCGCCCAGACCACCTTCCTCACCGGCACCCTCCCCGCCGAGCACGGCATCGTCGGCAACGGCTGGTACTTCCGGGACCTCGGAGAAGTCCTGCTGTGGCGCCAGCACAACGGCCTCGTCACCGGCGACCGCCTCTGGGACGCCGCCCGCCGCACCCACCCCGGCTACACCGTCGCCAACATCTGCTGGTGGTACGCCATGGGCGCCGACACCGACATCACCGTCACCCCCCGCCCCGTGTACTACGCCGACGGGCGCAAGGAACCCGACTGTTACACCCGGCCGCCCGCCCTCCACGACGAACTCACCGAGAAGTTCGGCACCTTCCCCCTCTTCCACTTCTGGGGCCCCGGCGCCGACCTCGTCTCCAGCCGCTGGATCGTCGACGCCACCCGTCACATCCTCCGCACCCGCCGCCCCGACCTCGCCCTCTGCTACGTCCCGCACCTCGACTACGACCTCCAGCGCTACGGCCCCGACGACCCGCGCTCCCTCCGCGCCGCCGCCGAGCTCGACACCGTCCTCGCCCCCCTCCTCGCCGACGCGCGGGCCGAGGGCCGCACGGTCGTCGTCCTCTCCGAGTACGGCATCACGCGGGTCGACCGCCCCGTCGACATCAACCGCGCCCTGCGCCGGGCCGGCCTCCTGGAGGTCCACACCCAGGACGGCATGGAGTACCTGGACCCCATGACCTCCCGGGCCTTCGCCGTCGCCGACCACCAGATCGCCCACGTCTACGTCCGGCGCCCCGCGGACCTGCCGGCCGTCCGGGAAGCCCTGGCGGACCTGCCCGGTCTGGAACGGCTCCTCGACGACGACGGCAAGAAGGAACACGGTCTGGATCACCCGCGCTCGGGGGAGCTGGTCGCCCTCGCCGAGCCCGACGCCTGGTTCACGTACTACTACTGGCTCGACGACGCCCGCGCCCCCGACTTCGCGCAGCTCGTCGAGATCCACCGCAAGCCCGGCTACGACCCCGCCGAACTCCTCGTGGACCCGCTCGACCCCTACGTACGGATCAAGGCCGCACGGGAGATCGCCCGCAAGAAGCTCGGTATGCGGTACCGGCTCGCGGTCGTCCCCCTCGACCCCTCACCTCTTCGCGGTAGCCATGGCCGCCTTCCCACGAGCGACGACAGTCCTGACGGTCCGCTCATCCTGTGCTCCACCCCCCGCGCCCTGGACGGCCGCGTCGCGGCCACCGATGTGAAGAACCTGCTGCTCAGGCTGGCCGGAGCCGCCTGCTGAATCCAGTGAAGCAGGCCCCGACGACACCCAAGGAGTTATCCACAGATGAGTCGCACCCGCCGTACCGAAGCCGCCGCCGACCCCGAACTCGTCCACAGGCTCAGCAGGCGGAACATGCTGGGCGTCGCCGCCGGCGCCACCGCCGCCGCCCTCCTGGGCACCGCCGCCACCCCCGCCGCCGCCTCCCCGGCCGCCGGCCCCGACACACGGGGCCACGGCCACGGCCGCCCCGTCCTGCCGCCCGGCCGCCTCGGCATCCAGCTCTACTCGCTGCGTGACAAGGTCGCCACCCTCGGCTTCGCCGCCGTCTTCGCCGAACTGCAGAAGTACGGCTACGACGAGGTCGAGTACGCCGGCTACGGCCAGGGAGCCGCCGGCCCCCTCACCCTCGCCGAGCTCAGGCGCCTCACCCGCGACCACGGGCTGCGCCCCATCGGCAGCCATGTCGGCTACTACGCGAACGATCCCACCGCGTACACCTTCGCCCAGAACCTCGACCGCGTCCTCGACGACGCCGCGGCCCTCGGTCTGCCCCACATCGGCACCGCCTCCGGGCCCTGGCGCTACGGCGCCACCGTCGACGGCTGGAAGCGCTGCGCCGAGGAGTTCAACCGGTACGGCGCCGAGGCGAGGAAGCGCGGCATGAAGTTCTACCAGCACAACCACTCGGAGGAGTTCTCCTTCGCCACCGACCGACCCGACGTGCGCCTCTACGACGTCCTCCTCGCCGAGACCGACCCCGACCTGGTGCACCTGGAGATGGACGTCTTCTGGGCGTACGTCGGCCGGCACCGCTACTCCATCCGCCCGGACGGCACCCCCGCCCCCTTCGACCCCCTCGACTACGTCCTCGCCCAGCCCCACCGGTTCCCGCTCTTCCACGTCAAGGACGGCGACCGGGACGACTCCGTGGTGCCCTACGGCTACCGCATGACGGACGTCGGCGACGGCGACATCGACTACCGGCGCTTCATCTCTGCGGTGAACCGCACCCACCACGGCAGGCACGCCCACCACTGGCAGACCGAGCGCGACAACCCCGTCGACTCCCTGAGCTTCGCCCGCCGGTCCAGCGCCCACCTCCACTCCCTGCGCGAGAAGGGCCGCTGAGTCCTCCGGAGCCCCACTGACCACGGAAAACGCTGGTGAAAGGCACCTGGAACCCCTGGTAGAGTTACATCTGTCGCCGCGAGGGAAACCCGCAGCGACAGACACCTGGTCCGGGTGGCGGAATGGCAGACGCGCTAGCTTGAGGTGCTAGTGCCCTTTATCGGGCGTGGGGGTTCAAGTCCCCCCTCGGACACCAGCAGAAATGCCGGTCGATCTTCGGATCGACCGGCATTTCGCGTTTCCGCCTTCGATCAGGCCGGCCGGTCCCCGTTCTTCCGCGCCACCACCAGCCGGCACCGGGGGCTTCCGTCCTCCCTGCGGCCCAGGGTCTCCACCGGGGTGAGGGAGACGTCGAAGCCCGCGTCCCGCAGGCGGGTGCGGACGTCCGGGAGGCGGAAGGTGCGGTAGTACATGACGAACGGCGGGCGCCAGACGGCGTTGCGGACGCGCATCGCCGCGTCGAAGCCCCACAGGATCCAGTAGAGGCGGGAGCCGACCGGGGGCGGGGCCGGCAGGGGGAAGGCGAAGGTGCCGCCGGGGCGCAGGGAGGCGTGGACCTGCGCGAAACAGGGTGCGCTGGGCGTCCGGGAGGAAGTGGCCGAAGGCCCCGAAGCTGACCGCCAGGTCGAAGACCGGGGCGAAGGGCAGAGCCAGGGCGTCGGCGCGGACCAGGTCGGCGGTGGGGTGGGAGTCGCGGGCCCGGGCCAGCATGCCCGTACTGAAGTCGACGCCGGTGATCCGGCCCGCGCAGACCGCGCGGAGGACGCCGAGGCCGGCGCCGGTGCCGCAGCAGACGTCGAGCCCCGAGTCGAAGGGGCCGAGGGGTTCCAGGGTGCGGGTGACGGCGGTCAGGAGGCGGTCGGAGGTACGGAAGGGGGTCGCGTCGAAGGTGTCGGCGAGCAGGTCGTAGCCGTGCTCGACCGAGGAGAGGGCCTGGGCGGTCAGCTCGCGGAGGCTGGGACCCTGCGGGGTGAACATGCTCCCGACCCTATGCCGTCCGGGCCCGTACGGTCAGGGCGATCCCCGGCCGCCCGGCAGGATCCGTACGGTCAGAGCGAGCTGCTGACCGGCGGCGCCGTCCACGACGGGGCGGTTCCCGTCAGCTGGCAGACCAGCAGGTAGAGGGGGATCGGCGGGGTGTAGGGCGAGGTGCCGTCGGGGTGGTGGATGAGGCGTGGTCGGCGGTTCGGGATCTCGGCGCCCGGGGCGTAGCAGCCGGGCAGGGGCCAGGTCAGATCGTGGTCGGAGCCGGCCGGGACCAGCCACCACCACCAGTCGGAGTCGGCGTAGACGCAGCCGTTGACGGGGAGGCGGGAGAGGATCTTGAAGCCGAAGCGGGCGGGGACGCCGACGGCGTCGCGGCCGAGGCCGGTGTGGAGGCCGGCGGGGACGGCGAGGCGGGTGACGCCCAGTGCCCGGGGCCTCGCGGAGCCACGCGTGCCGGTGAGGAGTTCCGGTGAGCGGCGGGGTTCCGGCACGCGGCCGGAGTCGGGGGACCTGCGGGTCCCCGGCAGCAGCGGGAACATGCGGGTGGCCATCGACCTCAGCACGGTTCCCCCATGCCGTGGGCCAGCTCCGCCCAGACGATCTGTGCCGTGCCGTGTCCGGTGCGGTCGGCGCCCCAGGCGGTGCACAGCGCGTCGACGATGAGGAGCCCGCGGCCTCGTTCCTCCTCGCCGCAGTCGCGTATCCGCGGTCCCGCCGGACCGCCCTCGTCCCGCACAGCTATCCGCAGCGTCTCCTCGTCCTCGCGAAGTTCGCAGATCACCCGGTCGCTCGCGGTGTGGACCACGGCGTTGGTGAGGAGCTCGGAGACGACCAGGGACACCGTGTCACGTATGTCGGGGCCACAGCCCCAGAGGATGAGCCGCTCCTCGGCGAGTCTGCGGGCGCGCGCGACGGAGGCGGTGAGGGCCGGGAGTTCGAAGGCGAAGCGGCGGACGGTATCGGCGTGCGGCTGCGGGCGCTGGGCCATGACCCTGGGGGCTCGAGGGCTCAAGAGACCTGAAGGCTGCGCGTTACCAGAAGCCACGACCGGTTCCTCACAACAGTGGGGCAGGACTGCCGTACGGCGCTGTCGCCGTGGCGCGGTGGCGCACGGCGACAGCGTGTACTGGTTCACCGGATCACTGTCCTCCTGAGTCGGACACTTGGCAAGTGGCACTCTGAAAATTGCAGAGTGCTGTGTTCTCTCTGGCGCGGCTTCGTGTCACACTCGTCGAAACAGTGCGTCGGGGAGGTCTGAGAGTGAGCGAGCCGCGGTCCGCCCCCACGGTGGGACAGGTCGTTCTCGGGAGGCGCCTGCAGGATCTGCGGGAGCGAGCCGGCCTGAAGCGGGAAGAGGCCGCGAAGATCCTCCGGGTGGCCCCGGCCACCGTCCGGCGGATGGAGACCGCCGAGGTCGCGCTGAAGATTCCGTACGTGCAGCTCCTGTTGAAGGAGTACGGGATCACGGACTCCGAGGCGGAGGGTTTCATCGCCCTCACGGAGGAGGCCAACCTTCCCGGCTGGTGGCAGCGGTTCCATGACGTGCTGCCCGGCTGGTTCTCCATGTACGTGAGCCTTGAGGGGGCCGCCAGCCTCATCCGGGCGTACGAACCCCAGTTCATCCCCGGTCTGCTCCAGACCGGCGACTACGCCCGCGCCATTCTGCGCAGTGGGGCGGTCGGTGGCGGCAGCGATGCCGACAAGGACGAGGAGACCGAACGGCATGTAGCCCTGCGGATGGAGCGCCAGTCCCTGCTGACCAGGGAGGACGCCCCGAAGTTCTGGGTGATCATGGACGAGACGGTCTTCCGCCGACCGGTCGGCGCAGGGCCCGAAGTGATGCGCGACCAGCTCGACCGGCTGCTCGAAGCGTCCGAGCTGCCGAACGTCACCCTGCAGATCGCGGAGTTCGCGTCCGGCCACCACCCCGGCACCTACGGACCGTTCGTCCTCTTCCGCTTCGCCATGCCGGAGCTCCCGGACATGGTCTACAGCGAGTACCTGACCGGCGCCGTCTATCTCGACGCGCGCCCCGAGGTGGCATCCCACCTGGAGGTCATGGACCGCATGGCGGCTCAGGCCGCGACTGCACAACGCACGAAGGAGATTCTCCTGAATCTCCGCAAGGAGCTGTGAATGGATCGCATATACAACGGCATGCCCGCCGCTGAGCTCGGTGCCGAAGGCTGGCACAAGCCCTGGAGCGGCGGGAACGGGGGCAACTGCGTGGAGGCCATGAAGCTGGCCGACGGCAGAGTCGCCGTGCGACAGTCCGCAGACCCTGAAGGACCCGCGCTCATCTACACCCACGGGGAGATCGCCGCCTTCATCCAGGGGGCAAAATCCGGTCAGGCTGACTTTCTCCTCACCTGACCCCTTCCGCCCCACCCCTACCGTCGCGTAACTCTTGCTCCAGCGCCACTCGTTCACCCCGACCAGGAGAGCCGATGACCCAGGACCCCGCAGCCCAGCGGAGCGAGATACGCATCGACACCAGCACGCCGCACCCGGCGCGCATGTACGACTGGTTCCTGGGCGGCAAGGACAACTATCCGGTCGACGAGGCGATGGCCCGCCAGCTCCTCACCGTCGACGCCCGGGGCCGGGACATGGCCCGCGTCAACCGGGCCTTCATGCACCGCGCCATCCGCTGGCTCAGCGCCCACGGCGTCCGCCAGTACCTGGACGTCGGTACGGGCATCCCGACCGAGCCCAACCTGCACCAGATCGCGCAGGAGGCCGCGCCGGAGTCCCGCATCGTCTACTGCGACAACGACCCGATCGTGCTCGCGCACGCGGCCGCCCTGCTGCGCTCGACCCCACAAGGGGCCACCGAGTACATCCAGGCGGACGCCCGCGATCCCGAGATCATCCTCGAAAGGGCCGGAAAGGTCCTTGACTTCGACAAGCCGATCGCGCTGTCGATGCTCGCCCTGCTGCACTTCGTCGGGGACGAGGACGGCGCGTACGAACTGGTCCGCAAGCTCGTGGACCAGCTGGCACCGGGCAGCTACCTGGTCCTCTCGCATGTCACCGGGGACTTCAACCCCGAGGGCGCGGCGCAGGCGGCGGCGATGTACAAGGCGCGCGGCCTGACCCTGCGGCCCCGCTCGCGGGACGAACTGGCCGCGTTCTTCGACGGCATGGAGTTCGTCGAGCCCGGCGTCTCGCTCACCGCGGAGTGGCACCCGGAGCTGGGCGAGCCCGTCCCGGTCCCGGGCGACGAGCCCATCCCGGGCTGGGCCGGCGTGGCCCGGAAGCTCTGACCCGACGGGAACAGCGCGCGTGAAGGCCCGCGGATCCTCCGGTCCGCGGGCCTGATCCGTATGCGGACCGACCCGTGTCAGCGCCCCGGCGGCACCAGCGTCACCCGGAAGCCCCGTGCCGGGCTCACGTTCCCGGCCGCGTCGATCGTGCGGTACTCGATCTCGTGCGTGCCGTAGTCCGGGGTCGCGTCGTCCCACGGCACCGCCCGGCTACGGCCCAGCTTCCCGTACACGAGGTCGTCGATCACCGTGCCGCCCGGCGTGAAACGGAACGGCGCGTCCGCGTCCGTCGGCCAGCCGTAGTACGTGTACCAGCCGTCGCCGTCCACCCGGAACTGGCTCACCACCGCGCCCTCCTCGTTGTCCCGGGCGGTCAGCCGCATCGTGAACGGGCCGTCGTAGACGTACTCCACGGGCCGGCCGGGGCGCCGTACCGTACGCAGCGGCTCGGACAGTTCGTACGCGGAAGTGGCCGGCCGGGCGTCCACCGTCCAGCGCAACTCCTCGTCCCCGCCCGCGAGACGGGCGGTCAGGGTATGGGTCCCGGGAGTCAGGCGGAGTCGACCCAGTTCCAGGTCACGGTCGTTGGGGCCGGTCGCCACCGGCCGTCCGTCGAGTCGCCACCGCACGGCCGGTGTGCCGTCCACCGGGTGGGTGGTGTCCGCGTGGACGACGGTCCGGGCTCCGACGGGCGAACCGGTGGGGGTGTGGCCGGTGAACGCGGCCCCTGTCCCGTCCCGCTCGGTCGTGAGGGCCGGGTCCACCGTCCAGCTCACCGTACGCGTGAGGGCGGCGGAGGCGCGGACCGCCGGGTCGCGGACGAAGGGCGTCGGGTCCGTGACCGTCGCCGTGAGAGTGTGCTGACCGGGGGAGAGCCGCAGTTTCCGCAGGTCGACCGTGCGGGCGCCGTGCGCGGGGAGCGTCCGTCCGTCGAGGCGCCAGGTCACGGTGAGCGCGCCGCCCACGGGGTGCAGGGTGTCCACCCACACCGTCCGGTCCGCCCCGAGGGGTGCCGTGTTCGGCGTGTGGTCCTGGACCAGGTTCACCTTCGCGGAGATCGCCTGGACCATGACCTCGCGCTCCACCTGGTCGAAGGAGTAGCCGAGGGTCTTCATGAGCGAGTGCCGGCTCGGGCGCCAGACACCCTTCGTGCTGTACAGGCCGCCCTCGTGGCGTCCGATGACCCCGCCCGACTCGCTCTCCTCACCGAGCCAGCGCCACCACTTGGCCCGCCGCTCCCGCATCTGATCTTCCGTCATGAGGGTGTGGTGGGCGGAGGAGGGCTCAGGTCCGGAGTAGGCCTCGCCGGGGACGCCCCGCGCGTAGTAGTCGTACTCGTCCTGGAGGCCGCCGAGCGAATGCCCGATCTCGTGCGGGGTGATGAGCGAGGAGAGCGCGTTGCCGCCGGACGCGGTGGCGTAACCGCCGCCCGCGCCCCCGTAGGTGGAGCTGTGCGCGAGGGCGACGACCTGCCGGTTGGCGCGGCTCGTGCCGGGGACGAGATCGGCGAGGGCGGCGGCCTTCCGGCTGTCGACGGTCAGCAGTCGCTGCACACTGTCCGGATCGCAGCCGCCCCAGAAGCCCATGTCGAGCGCGGTGTCACGGGTGGGCGCGTCCAGGCCGGGGTCGCAGTCCACACCCGACTCGGCCGAAGGGGCCTCCACCGCCCACACGTTGATGTACGAGCGGTACGAGGCGAAGGGCTCGATGCTCCACAAGGTGTTCAGATGCCGTTCGAGGTCCGCCCGGAACACCGGCATCTCCGCCGCGGTGTAGCCGTCGCCCATGAACACCAGGTTGAACCGCCGGTCGGCGGGCCCGGTGGTCTGGACGGGGACGACGACCGGACCGTCCCCCCGCGTCGGTGTCTCCGCCGCCGCCGGCGCCGTGCCCACCAGAGCGGCGGCCAGCAGGCAGGCGGTGACAAGGCGGGCGGTGACCGGGCGGGCGGCAGCGAGGCGGGCCACCTCTCGTCGAACACCTTTGTTCTGTGAGGTCATGGGGCGCGAGCCTAGGCCGCGCCCCCGACGCCGTAAAGATGTTCGTCAGCCGTACAGGCGGGTGTCGGCTCGGCGCCGTAGGTACGCCAGACCCGGGTGCTCCGCCGTGTAGCCGTCCACGAGCCGACGGGCCACGGCCACCGAGTCGACCAGCGGATGCAGGGCGAAGGCCTTGACGGCGGTCGCCCGGGAGCCGCTCTCCGCCGCAGCGAGGACCTCCCGCTCCACCGCCTTCACCGCCGTCACCAGGCCGACCGCGTGGTACGGCAGCGGGGACACCGACACCGGATGGGCGCCGTTCGCGTCCACGAAGCACGGCACCTCGATCACGGCGTCCGCGTCGAGCGCGGTGAGGGTCGTGCCGTTGCGCACGTTGAGGATGAGTGTGGTCCGCTCGTCGCGCGCCACCGCTCGCATGAGGGCGAGCGCCACCTTCTCGTAGCCGCCCGACTCCAGGTCCTCCTCGTCGCGGTCCCCGATCCCGGCGGCCTCCCGGTTGGCCGCCATGTAGGTGGCCTCGCGGTCGGCGAGCGTACGGTGCCAGGCGGCCAGGGCGGGCGTGTCGTGCTTCCCCATCTGCTGGTAGAAACCAGCCTGTTGGTCGCGGAGGTAGGCGCCGCGGGTCCGTTCGGCGGACCGGTAGGCGTGCACGGCCTCCCGGTTGAAGTAGTAGTAGTGCAGGTACTCGTTGGGAATCGCGCCGAGCGAACGCAGCCACTCCGCGCCGAACAGCCTGCCCTCCTCGAACGAGCCGAGCGCCTCCTCGTCGGCGAGCAGCCTCGGCAGCTCGTCGCGGCCGCCGATCCGCAGCCCGCGCAGCCAGCCCAGGTGGTTGAGGCCCACGTAGTCGATCCAGGCCTCGTCCGGGTCGGCGCCCAGGATGCGGGCGACGCGGCGGCCGAGCCCCACGGGGGAGTCGCAGATGCCGACGACCCGGTCGCCGAGGATCCGGGACATCGCCTCGGTGACCAGGCCCGCCGGGTTGGTGAAGTTGATGACCCAGGCGTCGGGGGCGAGTTCCGCGATCCTGCGGGCGATGTGGACCGCCACGGGCACGGTCCGCAGGCCGTACGCGATGCCTCCCGCCCCCACCGTCTCCTGACCGAGCACGCCCTCGGCGAGCGCGATCCGCTCGTCGGCCGCCCGGCCCTCAAGGCCGCCGACCCGGATGGCGGAGAACACGAAGTCCGCCCCGCGCAACGCCTCGTCCAGGTCCGTCGTCGCCGTCACCCCGGGTGCGTCCGGCACCCCCTCGCCCTGCTCCGCGAGGACCCTGGCGATGGCCGAGAGCCGTCCCTCGTCGAGGTCGTACAGGGTGACGTGGGTGACCCGTCCCTCGGCGTGGTCGCCGAGGAGAGCCCCGTACACCAGCGGCACCCGGAACCCGCCGCCTCCGAGAATCGTCAGTTTCATGCTCGTACGCTACTCGGACACACCCGCTGAGCAGCGGGATTCCGGCCGGGCGTCCACGGAGGCGTCCACATGCCGGGCGCGGTCCCGCGTCGCCCGTGGGGGACAATGGCGGCATGTCCCGACGCAAGCCCCGCCCCCGTACGACCGCCGCCGCGGCCCCCGCCGTGACCGCGGCCTCGCCCTGCCCCTGTGGGCTCGACGCCCGGTACGGCGCGTGCTGCGGACGGTTCCACGCGGGCACGGGCGGCACGGCGCCCACGGCCGAGCTGCTCATGCGGTCCCGCTACAGCGCCTTCGTCGTCCGCGACGAGGCCTATCTGCTCCGCACCTGGGCGCCGGAGACCCGTCCCGGTGAGGTCGACTTCGACCCGGGCATGCGCTGGACCGGCCTGGAGATCGAGGGAGCCACCGAGGGCACGGCGTTCCACAAGGGCGGCACCGTCACCTTCACCGCGCGCTACGTCCACGACGGCGAGCCCGGCGCACTGAGCGAGCGCAGCCGCTTCGCCCGCCACGAGGGCGCCTGGGTGTACGTGGACGGCGACATCGCCCCGTAGCGGCGAAGCCGCTCCGGGGCCGCGTCAACGCACCCCCGCCTTGACCGTCTGCCGTCCTCCGGACGGCAGGCCGCTCGCGAGGTCCTCGGCGACGAACTTCTTCGCGATGGCGTCCGTCGCCACCCGCAGTTCGGGTCCGCTCGGCCGGCCGCGTTCCTGCTCGACCCGGTCGGACAGCCAGTCGCCCCACGCGTGCGTGATGACGTCCGCCTCCCGCTTGCCGGCCGGCGTGTGGGAGAGCAGATTGCCGTCGCGGGTCAGGAACCCCTCGTCGACCATCCGGTCGAAGACCGGCAGGAGCACCTCGGGCGGGATCCGCCGGCCCGACGAGATCAGACCCAGGCTCGCGTGCCCGACCGTCCGGGTGAAGAGTTCGACCTGCATGACCGCCCAGGCCCCGGCCGGGTCGAGCCGGGTGTCGGAGGCGGCGACGATCCGCCGGGCCGTGTCGACGTCGAGACGGCGCAGGATACGGCCCACGGACAGTTCGAGGAGCTTCGCCGAGTCGCCCGCCGTGGTGGGGGAGGCGAAACCCTCGCCCATGTCGGGTGCGGCGGCGCGCGCCGAGTCCCGGAGTGTCACCTGCTTGAGGAAGAGCGCGACGACGAAACCGACGGCGGCCACCGGCACGGTCCAGAGGAAGACGGTGTGGAGGGTGTCGGCGTAGGCGTGGACGATCGGCTCCGCGACCTCGTCCGGCAGGCCGTGCACTCCGGCCGGGCTCTGCGCCGCCTGCCCGAGTCCGGCCGGGTCCACACCGGTGCTCCCCGCGACGGCCGATGCCTCGCCGACCCCGGCGGCGAGATTGGGCTTCAGGGAGTTGACGTAGATCGTGCCGAAGACGGCGGTGCCGAAGGAGCTGCCGAGCGTACGGAAGAAGGTGACGCCGGAGGTGGCGGTGCCGAGGTCGGCGTAGTCGACGGTGTTCTGCACGGCGATGGTCAGGACCTGCATGCACAGGCCGATGCCGACGCCGAGCACGAACATGTACAGCGACGCGAGCCAGGTGCTGGTGCCCGGTTCCATGAGGGACAGCAGGTAGAGCCCGAGGCCCATCACCAGGCAGCCGGCGATCGGGAAGATCCGGTAGTGGCCCGTCTTGCTGACCACGTTGCCGCTGAAGATGGAGGCGATGAGCAGGCCGACGACCATGGGCAGGGTGCGGATGCCGGAGACGGTGGCCGAGTCCCCGTCGACGTACTGGAGATAGGTCGGCAGGAACGTCATCGCGCCGAGCATGGCGAAGCCGACGACGAAGCTCAGCACGGAACACACGGTGAAGACGGGATTGCCGAACAGGCGCATGGGCAGCATGGGTTCGGCGGCGCGGGTCTCCACCCAGCAGAACAGCGCGAGCGCGAGGAGGCCGCCGACGAAGAGGCCGATGATGACCCCCGACGTCCAGGCGTACTCGTTGCCGCCCCAACTGGTGGCCAGGATCAGGGCGCTGGCACCGGCGGCGACGAGCGCGATGCCCGCGTAGTCGATGACGGGCCGGCTCGCCGAGCGTACGGAGGGGATGGTGCGGGCGGCGGCGATGACGACGAGGATCGCGATGGGCACGTTGACGTAGAAGGCCCAGCGCCAGCTGAGGTGGTCGGTGAACAGGCCGCCGAGGAGCGGCCCGATGACGGTGGAGACGCCGAACACGGCCCCGATCGCGCCCTGGTACTTGCCGCGTTCGCGCAGCGGGATCACATCGGCGATGAGCGCCATCGAGGTGACCATGAGGCCGCCCGCGCCGATGCCCTGCAGACCGCGCCAGACGATGAGCAGCGTCATGTTCGTGGCGAGTCCGCAGAGGAACGAGCCGGTGATGAACACGACCGCCGAGATCTGGAAGATCACCTTGCGGCCGAAGAGATCGCCGAACTTGCCGACGAGGACGGTCGCGACCGTCTCGGCGAGCAGATAGGCGGTGACCACCCAGGACATGTGGGCGGCGCCGCCGAGGTCCGAGACGATCGTGGGCAGCGCGGTGCCGACGATCGTCTGGTCGAGGGCGGCGAGGAGGACACCCAGCATGATGGTGCCGAAGACGATGTTGCGGCGGCGGCGGTCGAGGACGGGCGGCTCGGTGGCGGCCGGGGGCGCGGGCGCTGCGTCGCTGGTCGTGGTCACTCTCGCAGCGTCACACCGGCCCCGTCCGGGTGCATGCGGGGGTCCGCCGAACGGGCGGGCCGTCAGGGGGTGACGGGCAGCTTCGGGTGGTGCTTGGCGAGGATCTTGTTGGCCCGCGCGAGCGCGGCGAGCGCGTGTTCGCGGTCGGCCCGGTCCTCGGTGCACAGCGGCCCCCGGAACCGGTACACCTCGCGTGCCGCGCAGTCCGCGTCGACCTCGGCCTGGAGGACGTGCAGCGGCAGGCAGGCACCGATCAGCGCGGCCACACGGTCGGGGATCGGGACGGGGACGAGGCGCGAGGGCGAGGTGATCACGGGTCAGTCCTAGCGGTTCGGGGAAGGGTACGGAAAGGGGTGTGGAAGGGTGTTCTCTCCATACGTACCGGATCGCCGTACGGGTTCCGGTACGGCGATGTCCCGGCGGGGCAACGACGAGACGGCCCCGCGGAGGCGCGCGCGGGAGCCGGGGCGGGGGGAGTGGGCGCGGGCACCGGGCGGGCACGGGGACGTTCCCGCAGGTACGGGGGCGGGTGGCCGTCGCCGCGATGCGCAGCGCTCCTGCGTTTCGCGCGCGCGTACGGCGAACGCGTTGCCGACGAGGGGAGGTTGGGGCGCGGTCGGGCTCCGAGCGAATGTGAAGCATCTCACTCGGCGGAATGGCGTATTCCGGACGACCGTCGACTCGATCCTCGCCGAGGGCGACCGCCGTTCCTACCGGAGGATGTCCGACAGGTCGTACGAGGCCGGCTCGTCCAGCTGACCGTAACCACAGGACTCCGGCGTCCGGTCCGGGCGCCACCGCTTGAACTGCGCGGTGTGGCGGAAGCGGTCACCCTCCATGTGGTCGTACCCCACCTCGCAGACCCGCTCGGGCCGTAGCGCCACCCACGACAGGTCCTTCTTCCCCGACCAGCGGCTCGGCGCACCCGGCAGCCGTGCCCCCTCGTGCGCGGCCTCCTCGGCCCACGCCGCCCACGGGTGACCGGCCGGCGGGTCCATCCGGAGCGGCTCCAGCTCCCCGATCAGCGCGGCACGCCGGACCGCGGTGAACGCCGCGCACACGCCGACGTGCTGGAGGGCGCCCTTGTCGTCGAACAGGCCGAGCAGCAGCGAGCCGACGACCGGCCCGCTCTTGTGGAAGCGGTAGCCGGCCACCACCACATCGGCCGTGCGCTCGTGCTTGATCTTGTACATGAGCCGGGCGTCCGGCCGGTACGGCAGGTCGAGGGGCTTGGCGATCACTCCGTCGAGGCCCGCGCCCTCGTACCGCTGGAACCAGCTGCCGGCCAGCTCGGCGTCCCGGGTCGCCGGGGCCAGATGGACCGGCGCGTCGACGCCGGCGAGCATCCGTTCCAGCGCTTCCCGGCGCTCGCTCAGGGGGGCGTCGAGCAGGGAGACGTCGCCGAGGGCGAGCAGGTCGAAGGCGACGAACCGCGCCGGGGTCGTCTCCGCCAGCATGCGGACCCGGGAGTCGGCCGGATGGATCCGCTCGCTGAGCCGGTCGAAGTCGAGCCGGCCCTCGTGCTCGATGACGATCTCCCCGTCGACCACGCACCGCTCGGGCAGCCGGGCCGCGAGCGCCTCGACCAGCTCGGGGAAGTAGCGGGTGAGGGGCTTTCCGGTACGGCTGCCGATGACGAGCTCCGGTCCGTCCCGGTGCACGATCGCCCGGAAGCCGTCCCATTTCGCCTCGTACTGCATCCCGGGCGGAATGTTTTTCACGGACTTGGCGAGCATCGGTTTCACGGGCGGCATGACCGGAAGATCCATGAGGTGATTGTCCGGTATGCGGGAGTTGTCTGCGAGCCCTAGGCTGACCGGCATGGCAGGCAAGGCGGCAGCGGTGGAGTTGGAAGTCGGCGACCGGACCGTGCGCGTGTCCAATCCGGACAAGGTCTACTTCCCCGAACCCGGCTACACCAAGCTCGACATGGTCAGCTACTACCTGGCCGTGGGGGACGGCGTCACCCGCGCCCTGCGCGACCGCCCCACCACGCTGGAGCGCTACCCCGACGGGGTGACCGGCGAGTCGTTCTTCCAGAAGCGGGCGCCGAAGAACCTGCCCGACTGGATCCCGACCGCCCACATCACCTTCCCCAGCGGCCGGTCGGCCGACGAGCTGTGCCCCACCGAACCGGCGGCCGTGCTCTGGGCCGCCAACCTCGGCGCCGTCACCTTCCACCCCTGGCCGGTACGACGGGACGACACCGACCACCCCGACGAACTCCGCATCGACCTCGACCCGCAGCCCGGCACCGACTACGCCGACGCCGTCCGCGCCGCCCACGAACTGCGCGCCGTCCTCGACGAGCACGGACTGCGCGGCTGGCCGAAGACCTCCGGCGGGCGAGGGCTCCATGTCTTCGTGCCGATCCTGCCCCGATGGACCTTCACGCAGGTCAGGCGGGCGGCCATCGCCTGCGGCCGGGAGCTGGAGCGGCGGATGCCGGAGCGGGTCACCATCAAGTGGTGGAAGGAGGAGCGCGGCGAGCGGATCTTCGTCGACTACAACCAGACGGCCCGGGACCGCACGATCGCCTCCGCCTACTCCGTACGCCCGCGTCCGCACGCCCCCGTCTCGGCGCCGCTGCGGTGGGAGGAGGTCGACGACGCGGTGCCCCAGGACTTCGACATCAAGAAGATGCCGGTCCGGTACGCGGAGGTCGGCGACGTCCACGCGGACATGGACGACGAGCGCTTCAGCCTGGAGTCCCTGCTCGAACTGGCCCGGCGGGACGAGGCGGAGCACGGCCTCGGCGACCTGCCGTACCCGCCGGAGTACCCGAAGATGCCGGGCGAGCCGAAGCGCGTCCAGCCGAGCCGGGCGAAGAAGGAGAGCGGCTGACCGGAAGGCGGGCCGGCGTTCCCCGCCGGGCCGCCTCACCTGTGACCCTGAAACAACACGAACGGTCGTGCTAGCATTTTTCCCACCCAGGACGACCGAGGAGATCCGGCATGTACCCGATGGCTCCGCTCATCCGCACTGCCTTGAACGCCACCGCCCGCGTCGCCCCCGGGCCGGCCGGACGCTGGGCCTTCCACCTCTTCGTCCGCCCGCTCGGACGGGCGCGCGTCAGGCCCGAGGAGCAGCCCCTCCTCGCCTCGGCCCGCACCGGACACCTCCAGGTCCGGGGCAAGGACGTCGTCACCTACGCCTGGGGCGACGGCAGCCGGCCCGTCCTCGTCGTCCATGGATGGTCCTCGCGCGCCTCCCGCCTCACCGCCCTCATCGAGGCGCTCCTCGCGCGCGGCTACAGCCCGGTCGCCTTCGACGCGCCCGGCCACGGCGACTCACCGGGGCGGGCGAGCAACATCGTCGAATACCGGGGGATCATCAGGGAGTTGCACGCCAGGCACGGCGACTTCGACGCCGTCGTGGCGCACTCGTTCGGTGTTCTCGCCGCCCTCTTCGCCCTCAGGGACGGCGTCCGAACGGCCCGCTTCGTCGGCCTCGGCGGAGTCGGCTCCTTCGACCTGCTGCTCGCGGGCTTCCGGGCCGGACTCGGGCTGGACGAGCGGGTCGTCCGGTGCATGCGCGACCACGTCGAGCGGCGGATCGCGCCCGGCGAACCCGGCATCTGGGACCGTTTCGGCGCCGACCGGGACCCCGGCGAACTCGGCGCGCCCGTCCTGCTGTTCCACGACGAGGGCGACGACATGGTGCCCCTCGCCCAGGCGCGCCTGCTCGCCCGGGCGCACGGCGACCGGGCCCGGCTCGTCGTCACGCGGGGGCTCGGCCACCGCCGCATCCTGACGGACCCGGCGGTCGTGGCAGAGGCGGTGGAGTTCCTGACGGCTCCGGCGGGCGAGCCGGCGCCGTCGCAGGAACCGGTGACGGCCGGCTGAGGGGTGGGGATGGACGGTTCCTAGGCGTTGTCCATGCCGGCCAGGCCCCGGTCCGTGGCCGAGGCCCGCAGGCGGGCCGTGATGCCCCGCTCGGCGCGGGCGTAGGTCCGGGTGTCGCCGAAGAGCACGGACTGCGCGTTCGCCGCCTCCATGAGGGCGATCACCTCGAACGCCAGCTGCTCCACGTCCAGGTCCTCCACGAAGTCGCCCACGGCCCGCGCCTCCGTCAGGGCCCGTTCCATGTAGGCGGTCCAGTCATGGCGGGTCCGGGCGACGGCGTCGTGCACCGGACCCGTACGGGCGTCGAACTCGGCCGAGACCGCGTAGAAGAAGCATCCGCCGGAGAACACCCGGTCCGAGGAGTACGTCAGCCAGTTCCGGCACAGCTCGCGCACCCGGCGCGCGCCCGGCGGCACGTCCTCCAGCGGCGTGACCACGCGGTCGGCGAAGACGGCGACGGCCGCTCTGATCGTCGCGAGCTGGAGCTCCTCCTTGGAGCCGAACAGCGCGAAGACGCCGCTCTTGCTCAGGTTCAGCTCGGTCGCGATCCGCCCCAGGGACAGTCCTTCGAGTCCCTCGACCGAGGCGATGTCCATCGTCCGGCCGAGCACGAGGCGCCGGGTCTGGTTGCCGCGCTCGACGCGCCCGTCCGTCTTGGTCCCGCTGCCGGTGCCGGTGCCGCTGCCGGTGCTGCCGCTCATGCGCCCCATGATACTGACCGCACGACCGTACGGATATCTCCCCGGCCCGCGGCCCCCGGCGTCCGGTATCCGCCATTGATCGAACGTTGATGGCGTGTTTACGGCACTACGGGAGTGTGTCTCTCATGCAGATGGACATGCGGATGGACATGAACCCGCGGATGGATACCGACGTGCTGACCGCCCCCGACCTCTCGTGGCGGGAGGACGCCCTGTGCGCCCAGGCGGGACCGGAGTTCTTCTTCCCGGCCCCCGGCTCGTCGACGCGCGAGGCGAAGCAGCTGTGCGGGGCGTGCGAGGGGCGCCTGGCGTGCCTGGAGTACGCGCTGAGCCACGACGAGAGGTTCGGCGTGTGGGGCGGGCTCTCCGAGAAGGAGCGCGTACGGCTCAAGCGGCAGAGCCACTGAACCGCGTACGGCTCAAGCGGCAGAGCCACTGAACCGCGGGCGCCCCGTCGGAACCGGCCCGCCCCCGTCGCGTCGCCGGTGACTCAGCCGGCCGCGCGTGCGGCCATGCGGGCCTTGCGGGCCGCGAGCTTCTCGTCGAACTTGCTCGCCTCGCTGTCGAGCCCGTTCATGTACAGGCCCAGCTCCTCCTGCGCCTGGAGGCCCTCCGGGCCGAGGCCCTCGATCTGGAGGACCTTGAGGAAGCGCAGGACGGGCTGGAGGACGTCGTCGTGGTGGATGCGCATGTTGTAGATCTCGCCGATCGCCATCTGCGCGGCCGCCCGCTCGAAGCCGGGCATCCCGTGTCCGGGCATCCGGAAGTTGACCACGACGTCCCGAACGGCCTGCATGGTCAGGTCGGGGGCGAGCTCGAAGGCCGCGCCCAGCAGGTTCCGGTAGAAGACCATGTGCAGGTTCTCGTCGGTGGCGATGCGGGAGAGCATCCGGTCGCAGACCGGGTCGCCCGACTGGTGGCCGGTGTTCCGGTGCGAGATGCGGGTCGCGAGCTCCTGGAAGGCCACGTACGCCACGGAGTGCAGCATCGAGTGCCGGTTGTCCGACTCGAAGCCCTCGCTCATGTGGGCCATCCGGAACTGCTCCAGCTTGTCCGGGTCGACGGCGCGCGAGGCGAGGAGGTAGTCGCGCATCACGATGCCGTGACGGCCTTCCTCGGCGGTCCAGCGGTGCACCCAGGTGCCCCAGGCGCCGTCACGGCCGAAGAGGCTGGCGATCTCGTGGTGGTAGCTCGGGAGGTTGTCCTCGGTGAGCAGGTTGACCACGAGCGCGATCTTGCCGATGTCGGTCACCTTGGACTGGGACGGGTCCCAGGCCTCGCCGTCCTCGAAGAGGCCGGGGAAGTTCCGGGCGTCGGACCACGGAACGTACTCGTGCGGCATCCAGTCCTTGGTGACCTTGAGGTGCCGGTTGAGCTCCTTCTCCACGACCTCTTCCAACGCGTAGAGCAGCCGGGCGTCGGTCCACCCTGCCGAGCTGTCGAGGTGGGGAGAGGTGAGCGTCACGAGTACTCCTGGGGACGGAGGGGATGGGCATACAGATATACCTACGGATTCGTAGGTTACGAGACCGTAGGTTAAGGCTCCGTAAGGCGTCGGCCAAGCCCGTCCTGGCGATGTCCGGTTACGTTCCGTTATGCGCGCTGCTCGGGCGGGGTCGCGGAGACGCAGGTCACGTCGTGGACGCCACTCGCGCGACGTCCGGTCGGCTACGCAGCGCAGACGCCCGACCGCTCAGAGCAGATGGTCCGCCGCACCGGCCTTCACCGCCTGGATCAGGGCCCGCAGCGCCTCCACCGAGTCGCTGACGTACGCGCCGGGGGAGAGGGTCGAGCCGATGTACGCCCGGCCCGCGTCGTCGAGTCCGAAGCGGAAACAGTTGGCGCCCTCGCTGCAGAAGGCCTCGCTCCAGTCGATCTCGACAGCGGGGTCGCCGGGCCGGGCGGTGGTGCTGACGGTGCCGGTCGTGACGGTCGTGGTGCCGGTCGTGACGTTCATGGTGGGGGTCCCTCACAGGTCCTGGGCGATGGTGCGGACGAACGCGCGTGACTCGTCCGCGGGCAGGGCGAGCCCGCGCAGCCGGTCCAGCAGACCCCGGTACCGCCGCAGCTGCATGTCGGCGTCGAGGAGGAGGGAGCCGTGGGAGGAGTCGAGCTGCACGGTGTCGAGCTGCGCCACGGGCGCTGCCACATAGGTGAACGACTGCCCCGCTCCCGGGAAACCACCCGCGGTGAAGGGGATGACGCGCACGGCGACGGTGTCCCGCTCGGAGTACGCCAGGACGTGCTCAAGTTGCCCCCGCGCGATCTTCGGCCCGCCGAACTGCATGCGCAGCGCCGCCTCGTGGATCACGGCCTCGTAGGGTACGGGCCGGTCCCGCTCCAGGACTTCCTGGCGGCGGAGGCGGAGGGCCAGCCGGGCTTCCAGGTCGGGTCCTGGCAGTGGGGGGACGGCGGTGTCGAAGACGGCCCGTGCGTGCTGCTCGGTCTGTAGGAGGCCCGGGATGTGGGTGGTTACGGCGGTGTGCAACGCCGAGGCGTGGAACTCCAGTTCGGCGATGTCGATGAGCGCGGGCGGCAGTAGTCCGCGGTGCTCCTCCCACCAGCCCCTGTCCCGCTCGTGGGCCATGCCGGCGAGGAGGTCGACGAGTCCGGTGTCCGGGCAGCCGTAGTTGAAGGCGAGCGTCCGGACGCGCTCGGCGCTGATCCCGAAGCGGCCCGACTCGATGTGCGGGATGCGGGTGCGGTCGACGCCCAGGAGGGCGGCGGCCTGCTGGGCCGACATCCCCGACTGTTCACGCAGTCTGCGCAGTTCGCTCCCGAGTCGCTGCTGGCGCGCGGTCGGACTGCTCCTGGGTGGCACGCTCGGTCTCCCTTTCGTTCTGTGACGTCGATATGGCCGATATGGCATGAGTACCTGCGAGTAGTAGCACTGTGCTCCATGTGTGCGCTACGGTCGGTAGCGCCAGTCTCACACGGGGCTACCGACCGTGTGGAGCTACCCCCCGCACAGGAAAAGTGAGCAACCCGATGAAGGGCGCCCTGCGTTGCCTCCCGACCGCCGCCGCGGCCGGACCCATACCCCCTGCCACGGAGAACCTCAGCTACTCGATGCTCCTCCCAGGAGGCGCCTACTGCGCCGGACTCGCGCGCCGGTCGGTCGAGTCGCTCCTCACCCGGCACGGCCTCTCCGACCTCTGCGAGACCGCCACCCTCGCCGCCTCCGAACTCGTCTCCGCCGCCTACCGGTTCACCCCCGACCGGGAGATGATCCTGAGGGTCCGCTGGCAGTTCGAGGCGCTGCGGATCGTGCTCTACGACCAGCATCCCGCCCACGCCTCGCCCACCGCCGCCGAGGAATGCCGGGACCGCCGCAGCCGCAGCATGTGGCTGCTGGCCGCGGCGGTCGACGCGCACGGAGGGGACTGGGGCCTCGCCCCCGTCCTCACCCCCGGCGGCGGTACGAAGTCCTGGGCGTTACTGCACCGCTAGCGACGTCCCTCCGACAGACCCCTGACCTCCTCCGCCGTCGTCGGCCGCAGCTCACCGTCGAGCAGCAGCCAGCGGGTGATCCCGAGCGACTCAAGGAACGTCACGTCGTGGCTCGCCACGACCAACGCGCCCTCGTACGCGTCGAGGGCCGCCGTCAGCTTCCGTACCGACGCCATGTCCAGGTTGTTCGTCGGCTCGTCCAGCATCAGCAGCTGTGGAGCCGGCTCCGCGAGGAGCAGCGCCGCGAGCGTCGCCCGGAACCGCTCCCCGCCCGACAGGGTGCCCACGGGCTGATCCGCCCGCGCCCCCCGGAACAGAAACCGTGCCAGTCGCGCCCTGATCGCGTTCCCCGTCGCCGTGGGCGCGAACCGGGCCACGTTCTCCACCACGCTCAGCCCGTCGTCGAGGACATCGAGCCGCTGCGGCAGGAAGCGGAGCGGCACCCGCGCCTCCGCCTCGCCCGACAGCGGGAGCAGCTCCCCGGCGATCGTCCGGAGCAGCGTCGTCTTCCCGGCGCCGTTCCGGCCGACCAGCGCGATCCGCTCCGGCCCCCGCAGCTCGAACTCGCCGTTCACCCGGGCCCCGTACAGCAGTTCCAGGTTCCGCAGGAACAGGACCTCGCGGCCCGGCGGCACGGAGGTGCGCGGCAGTTCGACGCGGATCTCGTCGTCGTCCCGCACCGCCTCCACGGCCGCGTCGAGCCGCTCCCGTGCCTCCGAGAGGCGCTCCGTGTGCAGAGCCCGGTGCTTGCCGGCCGAGACCTGCGCCTCGCTCTTGCGGTTGTTCGCCACGATCTTCGGTACGACCTTGTTCTCGAAGCTCTTCTGGCCGTACCGCTTGCGGCGCGCCAACTTCACCTGTGAGTCGCTGAGTTCCCGCTTCTGCCGCTGCACGTCCGCCTCGGCGACCCGGACCATCCGCTCCGCCGCCTCCTGTTCGGCCGCGAGTGCCTCCTCGTAGGCGGACCAGGCGCCGCCGTACCAGGTGACCGCGCCGTCACGGAGGTCGGCGATCTGGTCGACGCGCTCCAGGAGTTCCCGGTCGTGGCTCACCACGACCAGGACGCCGGACCAGCTCTCCACCGCCTCGTACAGCCGCGCCCGGGCGTGCCGGTCCAGGTTGTTCGTCGGCTCGTCGAGCAGCAGGACGTCGGGCCGGGCGAGCAGCAGGGCGGCGAGGCGCAGCAGTACGGACTCGCCGCCCGAGACCTCACCGACGGTCCGGTCGAGACCGACGGCACCGAGCCCGAGCTGGTCGAGAGTGGCGCGGGCCCGCTCCTCCACGTCCCAGTCGTCGGCGAGGGCGGTGAAGTGCTCCTCCGCCGGGTCCCCCGCCTCGATGGCGTGCAGGGCGGCCCGCTTCGCGGCGATGCCGAGGATCTCGTCCACCCGGCGTGAGGTGTCCAGGACCAGGTTCTGCGGGAGGTAGCCGAGTTCGCCGGTGACCCGGACGGTGCCGGAGACCGGGGTCAGTTCGCCCGCGATCAGCTTGAGGAGGGTGGACTTGCCGGAGCCGTTGAGCCCGACGAGCCCCGTGCGGCCGGGGCCGACCGCGAGACGGAAGTCGTCGAGGACCTCGGTGCCGTCCGGCCAGGAGAAGGAGACGGAGGTACAGGTGATGAAAGTGGGGTGATGCGCCATAGGGGCCTCCCGGAGGTGCGAGCGCGAGCGTGACTGGATGCGACGCGTGGAGACACCGGGGCGCGGGCAGTAAGAAGTACGGCTCGTACGCCGAGGTCGAGAACGGCACACGCGGCACAGGGGGCACGCGCGGCACGGTGTCTCGCAGCCTCAGACGAGCAACGTCCTTCTCCGATCAGATGACGACTGGGTCGGTACTGACCGTACGCATCGGCGCGGGAGGGCGGCAAACGATTTACGGGGCGAGCCCCGCGGCCTCGTTACGGGCGGCCGTGCAGCAGCTTCGCCAGGTCCTCGTCCCAGTCCAGGTACTGGTGCTCGCGCCCCGCCGGCACCAGGTGCTCCGAGCGCTCGAGGAAGCGGCGCAGCTCCGAGGTCCGGACGTGGACCATGGCCACTCCCTCCGGGGCGTGGAACTCGACCACCGTACGGTCGTACCCGTACGGACGCAGGCGTACGTCCCCGTCCCCGGCCGGGCGCTCGACTCCCTGGACGAGGAGTTCACGCGCGAAGGCCCAGGAGACTTCGACGCCTTCCAGGGTCGCAAGCGGCGGGAAGGCCATGCTCACGGCGTACGGGTCCTCGCGGTCGTACCGCAGGGTGGCGGGGACCGTCTCCATCCGCGGAGTGGATGCGACCATTCGTGCCTCAACGGCTTGTTCGATGACGGCGGACAAGACCGGCTCCTCTCACGCGGGCTTCGGATCCTGTGCGTCTCCCCGACACCAGGGCACCTGACACCTGCCAAGACGAGTGAGGCGGCCGGAACGTGCACTCGGGACCCACGTGAGTTGCGTCACCGAACCGGTCGCCGCGAGGGTGCCGGGGACCGGCGGCGCAGGTCAGCGTGGTGGAGACAGGCCACCGCCGACCGCGGCGCACGGCCCGGGGCCAGCGGAGTACGGCTGGTTTCGGAGGGGCCGGATGCCGTACGGCATCGCCCGCATGGCGGCATCGGCGGGGCTCCAAGGTGACGCGGGCGAGGGACGCGCCCTGGACGGGGAGCGGCCGGGGGTAATAGCTTCCGGCGCCATGACGTCCATGGGGAAGACGAGACGAATGATGTCGGTGGGGTTGATCGGGGCGGCGCTGGCGCTGACCCTGACCGCCCCGGCGCGCGCCGGGGAGACCCCCACGACCGCGCCCACGACCGCGCCCACGACAGTGACCGGGACGGTGACCGGGACAGGTGGCCAACCAGCGTCCGACGGACGGGAGTCGACCGGATGGCAACTGACGCCGACCGGTACCGACGCCCGCTTCCGCGGCCTCGCGCCGGTCGACCGCCGCACCGCCTGGGCCGCCGGCTCCAAGGGCACGGTGCTGCGCACCACCGACGGCGGCCGGAGCTGGCGAAACGTCTCACCGCCCGGTGCGGCCGAGCTGGAACTCCGGGACGTGGAGGCCTTCGACGCCCGCCGGGCCGTCGTCCTCGCCATCGGGGAGGGGGAGGCCTCGCGCGTGCTGCGCACCGAGGACGGCGGAGCCACCTGGACCGAGTCCTTCCGCAACACCGATCCGCGCGCCTTCTACGACTGCATGACGTTCTTCGACCGCCGGCACGGACTCGCCATGAGCGACCCCGTCGACGGGAAGTACCGCATCCTCTCCACCCGCGACGGCGGCCGCTCCTGGCAGGTACTGCCGAGCGCCGGGATGCCGGACGCGCTCCCCGGCGAGGCGGGGTTCGCGGCGAGCGGCCAGTGCCTGGTGTCGGCCGGGCCGCGGGACGTGTGGCTGGCGACGGGCGGCGGGGCCACCGCGCGCGTGCTCCACTCCGCCGACCGGGGGCTGACCTGGACCGCCACCGTCTCGCCCGTCCCGGCCGGTGACCCGGCCCGAGGCGTCTTCGGGCTCGCGTTCCGGGACCGTGCGCACGGCATCGCCGTCGGCGGCGACTACCGCAAGGACCAGCCGTCCCCGCAGGCAGCCGCGGTCACCGGCGACGGGGGCCGCACCTGGCGCGCCTCGGCCACGGCCCCGCCCGCGTACCGCTCCGGCGTCGCCTGGCTCCCGCACAGCCGGAACGCGGCGCTCGCCGTCGGCCCGACCGGCACGGACCTGACCACCGACGGCGGCCGCACCTGGCGCACGGTCGACACCGGCTCGTACGACACGGTGGACTGCACACCCGACGGCTCCTGCTGGGCCTCGGGCGAGAAGGGCCGGATAGCGGTGGCGCGGTTGGCTCCGTAGGAACCCAGGCCGGGTACGGCCCCCAGCCCGGGCATCAAGCCCGGTCACCTACGAGGGCAGCTGCTCCCGGAAAGCGGCCAGGCCCTCGGCCGTCTTGGTCGCGTAGAACTCCGTGATCCGGTACGCGCACACCCCCTCGACGCTGAACGGGTCGGCCGCCACGATCTTCTCGATCTCCGCGCGGTCGACCCCGGCGGCCAGGATCACCCCGCCGTCACGAGGGTTCTTGCGCCCCGAGGCGACGATCACGCCGGCGGCGTACTGCGCGTCCAGCCACTCGATGTGCGCGTCGAGCAGCGCGTCGACCCGCTCGACGGGCGCGGTGTAGGTCAATTCCAGTACGAACATGATCGCAGGCTACCCGGTGCCCTCCGCCCGGGAGCCGGCCCACGGGCGAACATAGGGTGGCCCGCATCATGACGATCATCGAGATTCCGGCGGGCTGGCCCGCCGACGAGACCGCCGCCCGAGCCGTCCAACAGGAGCTGCGCGGGCGTCTCGTACGCGAAGAGGAAGGGCCGGCGATCGGCGAAGGGCACGTCACGGGGCTCGACGTGGCCTACGACGACGAGCGCGACCTGGTCGCGGCGGCGGCCGTCGTCCTCGACGCGCGGACCCTGGAGGTGGTGGCGGAGACCACGGCGGTCGGCCGGGTCTCGTTCCCGTACGTCCCCGGGCTCCTCGCCTTCCGCGAGATCCCGACCGTGCTCGCCGCGCTCGACCGCCTCACCGTCGACCCCGGCCTCCTCGTCTGTGACGGCTACGGCCTCGCCCACCCCCGCCGCATCGGGCTCGCCAGCCACCTGGGGGTGCTCACCGGCCGGCCGGCCATCGGCGTCGCGAAGAACCCCTTCACCTTCACGTACGAGCAACCCGGCGCCGCACGCGGCGAGTTCGCCCCGCTCCTCGCCGACGAAGAGGAAGTGGGACGCGCCCTGCGCACCCGGTCCGGGGTGAAGCCGGTGTTCGTCTCCGTCGGCCACCGGGTCTCCCTCGCCAACGCCTGCGCCCACACCCTCCACCTCACCCCGCGCTACCGACTCCCCGAGACCACCCGCCACGCCGACTCCCTCTGCCGCCGCGCCCTGAAGGAGGCGCTGGGGGAGGAGTGAGCGGTACCTGAGCTTGTCGTTCACCGTCTGAATGCGGGCCGCATGTCAGGGGCTCGCGTCACCTTGCTCGGCTCGAGCCCTGTGGACGAAGCCGAGGTGCCTGGCTTGCCGCCGTGTAAGTCAACCCTGGGGGTCAGATCGCGGTGGGGATGTGGCCCGCCGCTGCGAGTTTGGCCATCGTCCGGAGTTTCGTGAAGTAGGAGGCGCAGTACTCCGAGTTGATCCGGGCCTCGATCTTGTCGAGGTCGGCGATACAGGCCCAGAGGATGGCAACGCCGTTGTCGTCGAGTCCCCCGTTCAGCTCGCTGTGGACGAGGCCCGCGACATCGGCGTCCAGGAGGACCAGTTCCACGCCCTCGATGTCCACGCCGCGAAAGCTGTCGGGATACGGTGCGCGCCGGTGTTCCTCCCAAAGCCGTGCGAGTCGGTCCTCGGGCTGTTCTCCGCTCATGCAGGCGGCTGTCGCTTCGGGCCGAGGGGCGGCGCTGGTTACGGCGCCTTCTGTGAGCTCATAGTCGAGAACGACGTTGCGGGCGCGCGGGTCCGGTACGGGTACAGGGAGCGGGCGGGGGGCCGGCGGCAGGGGGTTCACCCACCCAGTCTCGTCGCTCGAAGGCTGTCGGTGCCATGGATTTCCTTGGGGCGGTTGGTTCCCCGCCGCTCATGTCGCCACTGGCCCGGTCCGACCTTGAAGGACAAGCTGAGTAGCTGTACGGATACCGAGGCCTCGCCCCGCCCGGCAGGGTGGGGTCCATGACAACACCCCTCTCCGCTCCGTCGCGTTCCGCCGGGCGCGGCCTGAACCTGGTTCTCGCCTGCGCCGGCCTTGTCGCCCTCGCCTGGTCCTGCGCCATGCTGTACGTCGTCGCCGCCTGGGTCCTCGCGTGATCGGGCGACTGCGCTGTCTCGTCCTCGACTGTCCGGACGCCCGGGAACTCGCCGAGTTCTACCGTCAGTTGATCGGCGGGGAAGTGGAGAGCTCCGATCCACGGTGGGCCGTCGGCGAGGGCGCCGCCGTGCTGCGCGGCGACGGGGGGCAGGCCCTCGTCTTCCAGGGCGTGGCAGATCACCGGCCGCCCGTCTGGGGAGCGCCCGAGCAGCAGTTCCACCTCGATGTCCGGGTCGACGACCTGGCGGCCGCCCATGAGGCCGTCCTCGCGATCGGAGCCGTACTGCTCGGCGGGGGCGGGGTCGACGACGGGGGCGGCGACCCGGCCTGGCGTGTCTACGCCGACCCGGCCGGGCACCCGTTCCGGCTCGTACGGCCCTGATCGGGGCCGTACGCCCCTCAGCTCAGCCCCGGTGCGCCACCCGGAAGCGGATCCCCGCCGCGCTCAGCCGGGCGGTGAGCGCCTCGCCCATCGCCGCCGCCGTCGTCACCTGGCCCGCCGTCTTCGGGAGCGGGTCGAAGGCGAGGCAGAGGGCCGACTCGGCGAGCATCTTGGCCGTCTCGTCGTACCCCGGATCGCCTCCCGACACCTCGGTGAAGACCCGGCGTCCGCCGCCCTCGCCGACGAAGCGCACCGAGAACCAGCTGCGGGCCCGCCGCTCCTCGGACGGTCCCTGGCCCGCCTGGTAACGCGCCATCAGCCAGTCGCGTACCGGAGGCAGTTGAGCCGCCGCCACGCTCGCTCCGACGGCGGCGGCGCCACCGAGCGCCATGGGGAGCGTCTTCACGGAGGCGTAGTGCCGGTAGCGGAAGTCCGGCCCGTACCGTTCCAGGGCGGCGGCGGAGCGGGCCACGACCTGCGGGTCGAGCGTGGGCAGCGGCAGTGCCCACGTCCCGGTCTCCCGGCTGAAGTGGGGTGCTCCCAGCGGCGCCCTGGCCCGGCGGCCCACCAACCGCGGTTCGTGCAGGCGCCGTTCACGCGCGGCCGCCAGGATCTCGCGGCCCCGGCCGAACGCGGTCAGCGCCGACGCGAACGTGCCGCCGGAGAAGGTCGCGCCGGCCCGGACGAAGCCGTCGACCCGGAGCGGTACGCCCTCCGGGAGCTGCTGGACGGTGAAGTACACGCCCAGGTCGTGCGGGACGGAGTCGAATCCGCAGGCGTGCACGATCCGGGCACCGGTCTCCCGGGCGCGCGCGTCGTGCCGGACGTACGTCAGGTCGACGAACTCGGCCTCACCGGTGAGGTCCACGCAGTCCGTGCCGGCCTCCGCGCAGGCGGCGACGAGCCCGTCGCCGTACCAGACGTACGGGCCGACGGTGGTGGCCACCACCCGGGTGGACTCGGCGAGTTCGCGCAGTGAGCCGGGGTCGGCGGCGTCGGCGACGACGAGCGGCAGCCCGGCGCAGTGCGGCCAGCGGGCGGCGAGCCGTTCCCGCAGGGCGGTGAGGCCGGCCCGGTTGCGGCCCGCGAGCGCCCAGCGGCACTCCGCGGGGGCGTGCTCGGCCAGGTACGCGGCGGTGAGCTCGCCCACGAACCCGGTCGCCCCGAACAGCACCACGTCGTACGGCCTGCCCTCACGCCCGGCCCCGGCTTCTCCTTCGGCCCCGGCCGCGGGAACCGCCCCCGATCCCGCCCCGACCTCCGACCCCGCCCCGATCTCCGACCCCGCCCCGACCCCCGCCCCGATCCCCGACTCCATCTCAGCCCCGGCTTCGCCCTCGCGTCCCACGCCCGCCGCCCCTGTCTCCATCCAGCCCCTCATTTCGGCCGTACCGCGCCGCCGCGCGCGGTTGTCGTCGTCGGCGGAGGATAGCGGGTCCGGGGCCGGGGACGGCCCGCGCCCCGGGTGCCGTATTTCCAAGCGCTTGCTCGGCCGGGGGGCTTGTGCGGAGTGGAACACGTTCCTAGCATCTCCGGTGTTACATCATTGGTGTCACACATGCCTGGGGGCTCGATGAGCACGACACACACCACCGGGGACGGCCCGCTCGCCGGGGTACGCGTGGTCGAACTCGCCGGCATCGGCCCCGGCCCCTTCGCCGCCATGCTCCTCGCCGACCTGGGTGCCGACGTCGTCCGCGTCGACCGCCCCGGCGGTCCCGGTCTCGGCATCGACCCGGCCCGCGACCTCACCAACCGCAACAAGCGCTCGGTCCTCGTCGACCTCAAGGCCGACGGCGGCCCGGCCACCGTCCTCGACCTGGTCGAGCGGGCCGACATCCTGATCGAGGGCTACCGGCCCGGCGTCGCCGAGCGCCTCGGCGTCGGCCCCGACACTTGCCTCGCCCGCAATCCGCGGCTCGTCTACGGGCGGATGACCGGCTGGGGCCAGGACGGACCGCTCGCCTCGACCGCCGGCCACGACATCGGCTACATCGCGATCACCGGCGCGCTCGGCATGATCGGCCCCGACCCGGACGGCCCGCCCACCGTCCCGGCCAATCTCGTCGGCGACTACGCGGGCGGCTCCCTCTATCTCGTCATCGGCGTCCTCGCCGCGCTCCAGCACGCCCGCGCGCACGGCGAGGGCCAGGTCGTGGACGCCGCCATCGTCGACGGCACAGCCCACCTCACCACCATGATCCACGGCATGCTCGCGGCCGGCGGCTGGCAGGACCGGCGGGGCGTCAACCTCCTCGACGGCGGCTGCCCCTTCTACGGCGTGTACGAGACCTCCGACGGCGGCCACATGGCGGTCGGGGCCCTCGAGGAGCAGTTCTACGCGGAGTTCGTCCGCCTCCTCGGCGTCGAGGACGTCGCACCCGCGCGCCGGGACCTCGCCCGCTGGCCCGAGCTGCGCGAGGCCGTCGCCGGGCGTTTCCGGAGCCGTACCCGCGAGGAGTGGACAGCGGTCTTCGACGGGAGTGACGCCTGCGTCGCGCCCGTCCTCTCGCTGCGCGAGGCCCCCGCCCACCCGCACCTCGCCGCCCGCGCCACCTTCACCGAGCACGGCGGCATCGCCCAGCCCGCCCCCGCGCCCCGCTTCTCCGTCACCCCCGGCAGCCTGCGTACGGGCCCTGCCCTGCCCGGTGCCGATACCGCGGCCGTCGCCCTCGACTGGTCCGTCCCCGCACTCGAAAGCCCGAAGCAGACCCAGCCCGGCCAGCAGACCCAGCCCGGCCAGCAGACCCCGCAGACCCAGCAGACCCAGCAGACGCAGCACGCCCAGCGCACCCAGCAGCCCCAGGAGACCGAAGCATGAAGCGTCAGCTCTACACCGCCGACCACGAGGCCTTCCGGGGAGTCGTCCGCACCTTCCTGGAGAAGGAGGTGCTGCCCCACTACGAGCAGTGGGAGAAGGACGGCGTCGTCTCCCGCGAGGTCTGGCTCGCCGCCGGACGACAGGGGCTGCTCGGCCTCGCCGTCGACGAGGAGTACGGAGGCGGCGGCAACCCCGACTTCCGCTACGGCGCCGTCCTCGCCGAGGAGTTCACCCGGGCCGGCGCCCCCGGACTCGCCATCGGCCTGCACAACGACATCATCGGCCCGTACCTCACCTCGCTCGGCACCGAGGAGCAGAAGCGACGGTGGCTGCCCGGCTTCTGCTCCGGCGAGCTGATCACCGCCATCGCCATGACGGAACCCGGCGCCGGCTCGGACCTCCAGGGCATCCGTACGACCGCCGAGGACCACGGCGACCACTGGATCCTCAACGGCTCCAAGACCTTCATCTCCAACGGCATCCTCGCCGACCTCGTGATCGTCGTCGCCCGCACCACCCCCGAGGGCGGCGCGCACGGCCTCTCCCTCCTCGTCGTCGAGCGCGGCGCCGAGGGCTTCGAACGCGGCCGGAACCTGGACAAGATCGGCCAGAAGTCCCAGGACACCGCCGAACTGTTCTTCACGGACGTCCGCGTCCCCAAGGAGAACCTGCTCGGCGAGCTCAACGGCGCTTTCATCCACCTCATGACCAACCTCGCCCAGGAGCGTCTCGCCATCGCCGTCGCCGGCATCGCGGGCGCCGAGCACCTCCTGGAGATCACCACCCGGTACGTCAAGGAGCGGGAGGCCTTCGGCCGGCCCCTCGCCCGGCTCCAGCACATCCGCTTCGAGATCGCGGAGATGGCCACCGAGTGCGCCGTCACCCGCACCTTCGTCGACCGCTGCATCGAAGAACACGCGAACGGCGCGCTCGACGCCGTCCACGCCTCCATGGCCAAGTGGTGGGCGACCGAGCTCCAGAAGCGGGTCGCCGACCGGTGCCTGCAACTGCATGGTGGATACGGCTACATGAGCGAATTCCCGGTGGCCCGCGCCTACACCGACGGCCGGATCCAGACCATCTACGGCGGCACCACCGAGATCATGAAGGAGATCATCGGCCGTTCCCTCCTCGGCTGACCTCCCGCCGCCCGACTTCTCCCACCCTCATCGCGAAAGGCTTTCCGTGAGCACCGAAGCGTACGTGTACGACGCGATCCGCACCCCGCGCGGACGCGGCAAGGCCAACGGCTCCCTGCACGGCACCAAGCCCATCGACCTGGTCGTCGGCCTCATCCGGGAGATCCAGGCCCGCAACCCCGACCTCGACCCCGCCGCGATCGACGACATCGTCCTCGGCGTCGTCGGGCCCGTCGGCGACCAGGGCTCCGACATCGCCCGGATCGCCGCCATCGCCGCCGGACTCCCCGACACCGTCGCGGGCGTCCAGGAGAACCGCTTCTGTGCCTCCGGTCTCGAAGCGGTCAACATGGCCGCGATGAAGGTCCGCTCCGGCTGGGAGGACCTCGTCCTCGCCGGCGGAGTCGAGTCCATGTCCCGGGTGCCGATGGCCTCCGACGGCGGCGCCTGGTTCTCCGACCCGATGACGAACCTCGACACCAACTTCGTCCCCCAGGGCATCGGCGCCGACCTCATCGCCACCATCGAGGGCTTCACCCGCCGCGACGTCGACGAGTACGCGGAACTCTCCCAGGAGCGGGCCGCCGCCGCCTGGAAGGACGGGCGCTTCGCCCGCTCCGTCGTCCCCGTCCGCGACCGCGCCGGACTCGTCGTCCTCGACCACGACGAGCACCTGCGCCCCGGCACCACCGCCGACTCCCTCGCCCGCCTCAAGCCCTCCTTCGCCGACATCGGCGAACTCGGCGGCTTCGACGCCGTGGCGCTGCAGAAGTACCACTGGGTCGAGGAGATCGACCACGTCCACCACGCGGGCAACTCCTCCGGCATCGTCGACGGCGCCTCCCTCGTCGCCATCGGCTCCAAGGAGGTCGGTGAGCGGTACGGGCTCACGCCCCGCGCCCGGATCGTCTCGGCCGCCGTCTCCGGCTCCGAGCCGACCATCATGCTCACCGGCCCCGCCCCCGCGACCCGCAAGGCGCTCGCCAAGGCCGGCCTCACCATCGACGACATCGACCTGATCGAGATCAACGAGGCCTTCGCGGCCGTCGTCCTCCGCTTCGTCAAGGACATGGGGATCTCCCTGGACAAGGTCAACGTCAACGGCGGAGCCATCGCGCTCGGCCACCCGCTCGGCGCCACCGGCGCGATGATCCTCGGCACCCTCGTCGACGAGCTGGAGCGGCAGGACAAGCGCTACGGCCTCGCCACCCTCTGCGTGGGCGGCGGCATGGGCATCGCCACCGTCGTCGAGCGCGTCTGACCGTCCCGTCCGAACCCCTCAAACGGAGAAGCATCAGTCATGAGCGAGCGCACCACCATCCGCTGGGAGCAGGACGAGACCGGGATCGTCACCCTCGTCCTGGACGACCCCGACCAGTCCGCCAACACCATGAACCAGGCCTTCCGGGCCTCCATCACCGCCGTGGCCGACCGCCTGGAGGCCGAGAAGGACTCCATCCGCGGCATCATCTACACCTCCGCCAAGAAGACCTTCTTCGCCGGAGGCGACCTCAAGGACATGGTCAAGGCGGGCCCCGAGCACGCCGAGTCCATCTTCGACGCCGCCATGGAGATGAAGAAGGCGCTGCGCCGCATCGAGACCCTCGGCAAGCCCGTCGTCGCCGCGATCAACGGAGCCGCGCTCGGCGGCGGTTACGAGATCGCGCTCGCCTCCCACCACCGCGTCGCGCTCGACGCCCCCGGCTCCAAGATCGGCCTGCCCGAGGTCACCCTCGGCCTGCTGCCGGGCGGCGGCGGCGTCGCCCGCACCGTACGCCTCATGGGAATCACCGACGCCCTCCTCAAGGTGCTGCTCCAGGGCACCCAGTACACCCCGAAGCGCGCCCTGGAGAACGGACTCGTCGACGCGGTCGCCGCCGGCCCCGAGGAGATGATGGCCAAGGCCATCGCCTTCATCGACGCGCACCCCGAGTCGCGGCAGCCCTGGGACGTACCCGGCTACAAGATCCCCGGCGGGACCCCGTCGAACCCGAAGTTCGCCGCCAACCTGCCCGCCTTCCCGGCCAACCTGCGCAAGCAGCTGAACGGCGCCCCCTACCCGGCCCCCCGCAACATCATGGCGGCCGCCGTCGAGGGCTCCCAGGTCGACTTCGAGACCGCGCTCACCATCGAGTCCCGCTACTTCACCGAGCTGGTCGTCGGCCAGACCGCGAAGAACATGATCCAGGCCTTCTTCTTCGACCTCCAGGCGGTGAACTCGGGCGCGAGCCGCCCGAAGGACATCGCGCGGAGCCAGGTCCGCAAGGTCGCCGTCCTCGGCGCCGGCATGATGGGCGCCGGCATCGCGTACTCCTGCGCCCGCGCCGGCATCGAGGTCGTCCTCAAGGACGTCTCCGCCGAGTCCGCCGCCAAGGGCAAGGCCTACTCGGAGGCGCTCTGCGCCAAGGCCGTGTCCCGCGGCCGTACCACCCAGGACAAGGCCGACGCGCTCCTGGCCCGGATCACGCCGACCGCCGAGGTCCGCGACCTGGCGGGCTGCGACGCCGTCATCGAGGCGGTCTTCGAGGACACCGCGCTCAAGCACAAGGTCTTCCAGGAGATCCAGGCCGTCGTCGCCCCCGACGCCCTGCTCTGCTCCAACACCTCCACCCTGCCGATCTCCGTCCTCGCCGAGGGCGTGGAGCGCCAGTCCGACTTCATCGGCCTGCACTTCTTCTCGCCCGTCGACAAGATGCCGCTCGTCGAGATCATCAAGGGCGAGCGGACCGGCGACGAGGCCCTCGCCCGCGCCTTCGACCTCGTCCGGCAGATCAACAAGACGCCGATCGTCGTCAACGACTCGCGCGGCTTCTTCACCTCCCGCGTGATCGGCCACTTCATCAACGAGGGCGTCGCCATGCTCGGCGAGGGCATCGAGCCCGCCTCGATCGAGCAGGCCGCCGCCCAGGCCGGCTACCCCGCCAAGGTCCTCTCCCTCATGGACGAGCTGACCCTCACCCTGCCCCGCAAGATCCGCAACGAGAGCAGGCGGGCGATCGAGGAGGCCGGCGGGACCTGGGTCACGCACCCCGGCGAGGCCGTGATCGACCGCATGGTCGACGAGTTCGGGCGGCCCGGACGCAGCGGCGGCGCGGGCTTCTACGAGTACGGGGAGGACGGGAAGCGCGGCAAGCTGTGGCCGGGCCTGCGCGAGCACTTCGCCAAGCCCGGACACGAGATCCCGTTCCGCGACATGCAGGAGCGGATGCTCTTCGCCGAGGCCCTGGACACCGTCCGGCTCCTGGAGGAGGGCGTCCTGACGTCGGTCGCCGACGCCAACATCGGCTCCATCATGGGCATCGGCTTCCCGGCCTGGACCGGCGGCGTCCTGCAGTACGTCAACGGGTACGAGGGTGGTGTCGCGGGCTTCGTCACCCGCGCCCGCGAGCTGGCGGCCACGTACGGGGAGCGGTTCGAGCCCCCGGCCCTCCTGGTGGAGAAGGCGGACCGGGGCGAGGTCTTCACCGACTCCTGAACGCGGCCCTCAGCTCCTCGCTCAGCGAGCGCTGGAAGGCGGTGACGAGGGCCTGGACCACCATCGGCTGCATGTGCGCCGAGAGCGACCTCATCGCGGTCAGGTGGTCCGGGTCCTCACCGCTCTCCTTGTACGGGTTCCACACCTGCTCCTGGAAGAGCCGCGAGAGCTCCTGGGCGGCGGCGCGGGCGTGCTCCAGGAGCACGGTCCGGGAGGCGAGGATCGTCTCGTGCTCGATCGGCACGTCGAGCAGCTCCACGCCGAGCCGCAGCAGAGACCCGTCGAGCCGGAAGGTGTCGGCGTCGTCGGTCGGGTCGTCGCCGGTTTGGCCGTCGCCGGTCCGGTCGCCGTCGGTCGGGTCGCCGTCGGCCCGGGCGTCATCGCCCCGGGCATCGTCGGTCCGGGCGTCGTAGGTCCGGTCGAGTACGCCCATTGCGGCAAGCCGGTCGATGTCCTGCCCGGTGAGCGCCCGCCCGGCGCGCCGTTCGAGCTCGCGCCGGGTGATGACCTCGGCCGACTCGGGCGCCCAGGAGGCGACGAGGGCCCGGTGGATCGCGAGGTCCTGGGCGCTGAGGTCGGGCGGCAACTGCTCCACGTACCGCTCGATCGCCGCGAGCGTCATGCCCCGCCGCTGGAGCTCCTCGATGAGCGCGAGCCGCGCCAGGTGCCCCGGCCCGTAGTGCCCGACCCGCCGCGCCCCGATCACGGGCGGCGGCAGCAGCCCCCGGGTCCCGTAGAACCGCACGGTCCGCACCGTGACGCCGGCCCGCGCGGCCAGCTCGTCGACGGTGTAGCTCGGCACGTCTTCACTCGGCACAGCGTGCCCTCACTTCCCCTGCCGGCCGACCCGCCGGTCCGGGTCGCTTGAACAGTATTGCTGTCTCACCATCGCTGTAGAAGAGCGCGGGTACGGGACATCCCGCGGCCGGCAGTAAACTCGACGTCCGTGGCCGATACACAGTACGAAGACCTGTTGCGACTGGTGCTCACCTCCGGGACGGCCAAGGCCGACCGGACCGGGACCGGCACCCGAAGTGTCTTCGGGCACCAGCTCCGCTATGACCTCTCCCAGGGGTTCCCGCTGGTCACCACCAAGAAGGTGCACCTCAAGTCCATCGTGTACGAGCTGCTGTGGTTCCTTCGCGGCGACTCGAACGTCGGGTGGCTGCGGGAGCACGGCGTCAGCATCTGGGACGAGTGGGCCGACGCGGACGGCGAGCTCGGCCCGGTCTACGGCGTGCAGTGGCGCTCCTGGCCCACGCCCGACGGCCGGCACGTCGACCAGATCAGCCAGGTCCTCGACACCCTGCGCGACGACCCGGACTCCCGACGGATGATCGTCTCCGCCTGGAACGTCGCCGAACTCGACCGCATGGCGCTCGCCCCGTGCCACGCCTTCTTCCAGTTCTACGTCGCCGACGGCAGGCTCTCCTGCCAGCTGTACCAGCGCAGCGCCGACCTGTTCCTCGGCGTCCCGTTCAACATCGCGAGCTACGCCCTGCTCACCCACATGGTGGCGCAGCAGACGGGTCTTGAGCCGGGCGACTTCATCTGGACCGGCGGCGACTGCCACATCTACGACAACCACGTGGAGCAGGTCACCGAGCAGCTCTCGCGCACGCCGTACGACTTCCCGGAGCTGCGCCTCCACAAGGCCGACTCGCTGTTCGCGTACACGTACCCCGACGTGGAGATCGTGGACTACCGCCACCACCCCGCGATCAAGGCGCAGGTCGCCGTATGAGCACCGGCACCATCGGCACCACCGACGGCATGACCGTCGGACTGATCTGGGCCCAGACCCCCGAGGGCGTGATCGGCGCGGGCAACACGATCCCGTGGCGCCTCCCCGAGGACATGGCGCACTTCAAGGCGACCACCCTCGGCCACCCCGTGATCATGGGGCGCAGGACCTGGGACTCGCTGCCCGCGCGGTTCCGCCCGCTGTCCGGCCGGCGCAACATCGTGGTGACGCGTGATCCGCACTGGACGGCCGAAGGCGCGGAGCGCGCCGACTCGATCGAAACGGCGTTGCACCTCGCGTCCGACCCGACCGGCACGGGCACGACGTGGGTGATGGGCGGCGGCGAGATCTACCGCGCCGCCCTCCCGCACGCGGCCACGCTCTCGGTGACGGAGGTCGACACCCCGATCGCCGGGGACACCTACGCCCCCGCCGTGGACCCCACCTGGCAGCTCGCCGAAGACACCGACTGGCAGCACTCCACCACCACCCTCCGCTACCGCATCCGCCGCTACGTCCGCCCGTAAGGGGCCGCCGTCATCGGCGGGGGCAGCGCTGTCAGTGGCGGCGCGTAGCGTGATCGACATGACCGGCATCACGTACGTCCAGGGGGACGCGACCTCACCGCGGGGCAAGGGCGTCAAGATCGTCGCCCATGTCTGCAACGACCTCGGCGGCTGGGGCAAGGGCTTCGTCGTGGCGGTCTCACGCCGCTGGAGCGAACCGGAGGCGGCCTACCGGCGCTGGCACCGCGAGCGGGCGCGGAACGACTTCGGCCTCGGCGCCGCCCAGCTCGTCCAGGTCGAGCCGTACCTCTGGGTGGCCAATCTGGTGGGGCAGCGGGGGATACGCACCGGGCGCAGCACCGGCGTGCCCGTGCGGTACGAGGCGATCGACGCCGCGCTCGGGCTGCTCGCCGACAGGGCGACCGAGCTCGGCGCCTCCGTCCACATGCCGCGCATCGGCTGCGGGCTCGCCGGAGGTTCCTGGGAGCGGGTCGAGCCCCTGGTCGTCCGGCGGCTCGTGGAGCGGGGGATATCGGTCACCGTGTATGACTTCGGCGCGTAAGGGGCGCGGGGCCGGGGTGTCGTGAAGGGTTCGGCGGGCGCGGGCTAGAGTCTGCGGCTGTTCGGACCGGGGGTTTGGGGACAGGGGATTCAGATGTACACGCAACTCAGGGAGACGGCAGACGAGTTGGCCGCGGTCCTGTGGCGGGAGCACACCGTCTACCGGGAGCGGGGCGGCGGTGTGGTGATCCGGGGCGAGCACGTGGGGCGGTGGATCAGCCTCGGTCCGACCGGGGGGAAGGACCAGGCGCTGCTGCGCGCCGGGCGGCTCCTCGACGGGGGGACCACCGCCCCGGCCCGGACCGAGGTGGTCGTGGACCTGACGGCCGGGACGGCGGAGCTGGCAGCGGTCTGCCGGAGTCTCCTCGCCGAGGTCGCCGCGGCCGTCGAGCCGGCTCCCCGGCCTTCGGGGCGGGTGCCGGGCAAGCAGAGAAAGCCGGGTCGGGCGGCTCCTGCCGCCCGACCCCGCCGGCCCCGCAGGCAGCGGCACACGAGCCTGGGTTCCTTCTTCGTGCTGCTCTGCGTCGCCGGGGTACTCGGCGTCTGGCTCTACAGCCTCTTCGGCAGGTACGGGTACTGAGCCGCGCCCGCCGCCGGTCGCCGGGTCGGAGAGGTCAGAACCCGACGACCGGGTAGTGGTCGGAGAGGTTGGTGTACGTGTACCGCGTGCCCCAGCTGGAGACCGTCCACGGAGCGCTCTGCTCCAGGATCACGTGGTTGGTCCAGCCCGCGGGGCGGGCGTTCCCGGCGCGGAAGAGGACGTAGTCGAGGTCCTCGCGCGGGTCGTCCGGGTAGCGCTCGGAGGCGATCGAGTTCAGGTCGGTGTCGAAGGAGTACGGGTGGCCGGTGCGGGAGTCCGTGCCCGCCAGGCCCGCGTCGGCGAGCATCGTGCCGTACTCGGGCGTGTGGGAGTCGACGTTCATGTCACCGGCGACGATCACCTGCTCGTTCGCCGGGATGTTCTTGGCGTCGAGGAAGGCGTCGAGCGCCTTGAACTGGCGGCTGCGCATCTGCGCGGCCTCGCCCGCCGAGCAGCCCGGGTCGGTGGACTGGGCGTGGGTGCCGACGACGTGGACCCGGCTGCCGTTCACGTCGAGCACGGCGTACGCGAACCCCTTGTTCGAGTACCAGTCGGCGCCGCAGGCGTCCTTGTAGACGTACTGCTCCTTGCGGACGATCGGCCACTTGCTGAGGATCGTCACGCCGCCGTCCTCGGGCGTCGTCGCGGAGTAGGCCCCGCCGGTGGCGTCCCAGCCGGTCTTGCTGCGGCCGATGACCGGGGTCTGGTGCGGGTACCGGTCCGCGGCGTTCGCCTTGAGCGCGTCCGAAGCGGCGTTGTCGAAGGCCTCCTGGACGACGACGACGTCCTGCCCCTGGAAGAAGGAGGCGGCGGGGATCGCCTTGGCCCGGTGGTCCTGGCCCCAGTTCGGGTACAGGGTCTTGGAGAACAGGAACGCGTTGTACGAGAGCACCTTCAGACGCGGGGCCTCGGCGGCCGTGGCGGAGGCTGCGGTCGCGCCCGGCGCGGTCGCGGCCAGGGTGGCGGCGGCGAGCGCGAGCGAAAGGGTGGCGCCGGGTGCACGGCGGAGCGCGGCGAACGACACGTGAACTCCCAAAAGAGGGTGGGGGGTTGACCTGGCGCCGCACATACAATCAGCCAGGGTTACCTTCCGGTAGCCTTTGGATGCCGGGAATCTTGCCGGGCTCGCACAAGCGCGCCAACTCTCTGACCGTTGTCTGATTTGTGGTGTTTTTGTCCAGGTAGAATGCGCGCATGACCCTCGCGAGCAACTCACAGATTTTCAAGATGGACCTCGGTCCGCTCAACCCCGTCTGGGCCGAGCTCATCCTCGGCGTGGTCCTGTTCGGTCTCACCTTCCTCTTCCTTGCGAAGGGCATCCTGCCGAAGATCCGCCGCACCCTCGACGCGCGCGAAGACGCCATCGAAGGCGGCACCGACCGCGCCGACGACCTGCGCGCCGAGGCCACGCAGATCCGTGAGCAGTACGAGGCCGAGCTCGCCGAGGCCCGCCACGACGCGGCCCGTATCCGCTCCAAGGCCGTCGAGGAGGGCTCCGTCGCCATCGCCGCCGCCCGCGCCGAGGGCAACGCCGAGCGGGACGCGATCATCACCGCCGGTGCCGAGAAGATCGCCGCCGAGCGCGTCGCCGCCGAGCGCGAGCTCACCGCGGACGTCGACGCCTGGGCCCACGCCCTCGCCGCCCGTATCGTCGGCGAGCCGGTCGGCGCCGACCGCGCCTGATCCGTACTCCCCGGAAGGGGCCGTCACCAGGGTCCACAGGGCCCGGGTGACGGCCCCTTCGTCGTGGGTGCAGCCTGGAGGGTGAGGAGAGCCCCATGGAACACGTACAACCCACCGACCCCACCGGCCCCGCCGAGCCCACGGACCCCACGGGGCCGCCCGTCGGCGGAGTGCTGTGGAGCGTCGCCGGTGACATCCGGGCGCTCCTGATGCTGCCCGCCGCCCTCGCCATGCAGGTCGCGCACCCGGCGATCGGCGCCGGGGTGGACGCGCACTCCGTCTTCCGGACCGACCCCTGGGGCCGCGGCGAACGCTCCCTGCGCTCGCTCCAGCTGTGGATCTACGGCGGCGAGGACGCCGCACGGGAAGGGCGCCGCCTGCGGGAACTGCACCGCACCATCCAGGGCACCGACGCCCACGGCCGCCGCTACCACGCTCTCACCCCGGCCTACTACTCCTGGGTCCACGCAACCGGCTTCCCCGTCTACACCTGGGGGCTCCGCCTCCTCGCCCGGCCCCTCACCGAGGCGCAGGAACGGCAGCTGTACTCGGAATGGCTCCAGGTCGGCCGGATCCTCGGCATCCACGACCGGGACATGCCGCAGACGATCGAGGAGTTCTGGCCGTACTACCGGAAGGTCCTGGCGGACGAGTTGGAGGCGACCGTCGTCGTCCGGGAACTGCTCGACCCCGACCAGCCGGTGCCCGCCCCCGACCGGGGCCCGCTGCCGCTCAGGCTCGCCCTCCGGCTGCTCTGGCCCGCCCTGCGCCGCCCGTTCCTGCGGGTACGCGCCTTCCTCACCGTGGGCCTGATGCCGCCGGACGCCCGGGAGGCCATCGGCCTGGAGTGGACGGACGCCCAGGAGCGCGCCCTGCGCCGGTTCGCCCGGGTCGTCCGGCTCGTGGTCCCCGTGCTGCCGGAGCGGCTGCGCTACCTCCCCCTGGCCCGTACGGCACGCGATGCCGCCCGCCGCGCCTCGCGCTGACGGACGGCCCCGGTCGACGTAGCGGTCAGTGCGGGTGGTGCTCCCCGGTCTCGTGAACCGTGTTCGTCTCCGCGATCTTCTTCCACGACCTGGGCTGCGCCGGCCCGGGCCGCTCCGGCTTCGACGGCGCCGTCGCCCGAGCGGTCGACCGCGCGGCCGGGGCGGACAGGCCGGCCGCGGCCGCTGTCGACGCGGACGGCTTCGACGGCTGGTACAGCCAGGTGTCGAAGAGCCCGGCCAGCGGCTTGCCGGAGACCCGCTCCGCGTACCGCACGAAGTCGGAGACCCGCGCGTTGCCGTAGGCGAACTCCTGCGGCCAGCCCTTCAGGATCGCGAAGAAGTCCTCGTCGCCGATCTCGTTGCGCAGGGCCTGGAGCGCCAGCGCGCCCCGGTCGTAGACGGCGATGTGGAACTGGTTCTCCGCGCCCGGGTCGCCCGGCTTCACCTTCCAGAACGGGTCGTCGGCGGTCCGGATGGAGTACACGTAGTCCGCGAGCTCCTGGGCCGTGCCCTCGCCCTCCTTCTCCGACCACAGCCACTGGCTGTAGCGGGCGAAGCCCTCGTTGACCCAGATGTCCTTCCAGTCGCGGACGGACACGCTGTCGCCGTACCACTGGTGCGCCAGCTCGTGGACGACCACCGACACGTTCGCGCCGTTGGCGAACTGGCGCGGGCTGTAGAACGGGCGGGTCTGGGTCTCCAGGGCGTAACCGCTGGTCACGTTCGGCACGTAGCCGCCGAGGGAGTTGAAGGGGTACGGCCCGAAGACCGACTCCAGCCACTCCGCCACCTCGGTCGTGCGCTCGATGGAGGCGCGTGCCGCGCCGTCGTTGCCGCCGAGGTCCTTGCTGTACGCGTTGAGGACGGGCAGCCCGTTCGCCGTCCTGTCCGTCGTGATGTCGAACCTGCCGACGGCGAGCGTGGCCAGATACGTGGCCTGCGGCTTGTCGGAGCGCCAGTTGAAGCGGGTCCAGCCGAGGCGCGAGGACTGCGACTGCAGCACGCCGTTGCTGATGGCCTGGTGGCCGTCCGGCACCGAGACGGAGACGTCGAAGGTGGCCTTGTCGAGGGGATGGTCGTTGGACGGGAACCACCAGACGGCCGAATCCGGCTCCTGCGCGGCGACACCGCCGTCCGGTGTGCGGGCCCAGGCCGACCAGCCGTCGATCTTCACCTCGGAGGGCTTGCCCGCGTAGCGGACGACGACCGAGATCGCCTTGTTCCGCTCCAGTGGTGTGGCCGGGGTGACTTCCAGCTCGTGGTCGCCCGAGGTGGTGAACCTCGCGAGGCGGCCGTTGACCCGGACCTCGCTGACGTCCAGACCCAGATCGAGGTTGAACCGGGACAGGTTCTGCCTGGTGGTGGCGATGATCGTCGCCGTGCCCTCCAGGAGGTCGGTGGCGGGCTGGTACTTCAGGCGCAGGTCGTAGTGGGAGACGTCGTAGCCGCCGTTGCCACTGGTGGGGTAGTAGGAGTCGCCGATGCCCGGGGCCCCGGGAGAGTAGTCGGCCGCCGATGCCGGGATCGCCAGCAGCAAGGAGGCCGCGAGGGCGCTCGGAACGATGATTCTGCGGTGCACGGGTGCTCCCCAAGTCATAGGAGGCGTAAGACGCGTGGGTGGGCGTCGGTCCTTAGTCCGGACACTATTCAGCGCCCCGACGCACCGTCACGTCCAGAGGACCCCTGTCACACGATCGCCATTCGGCCGACATGAATCCCTCGCGTCTCCGGAGCTACCGCGGTCGAGAGAGGCTCGATCGCCACACGAAACCGACGTGAACACGTCCTCTGCGGGAACAGGCACTCTTTTGCACGGGAGTTGACCGGAGTAACTTCCCGCCCATGCCGATGCGAATGCGGAGAACCCGCGGAGCCCGACTGCCGTACGGAACCCTCGTGGCCGCGGCCGCCGCCGCCCTGCTCGCGACCCTGGTCACCCCGGCGGGCGCACAGCCGGAGCCCACGGGACCCTCCGGTCGCGAGTCCCGGCCCGTGCACTCGTACGCCGACGCCATCCGTGAGTCCGTCTGGGTCGACACCGGCCTCGACGGCGACGGCGACGGGCGCGCGGACCGGGTCGCCGTCGACATCGTGCGCCCCCGGGAGACCGCCGCGGCCGGCCGGAAGATCCCGGTCATCATGGACGCCAGCCCGTACTACGCCTGCTGCGGACGCGGCAACGAGGGACAGAGGAAGACCTACGACGCCGACGGGAACCCCGTCCAGTTCCCGCTCTACTACGACAACTTCTTCGTCCCCCGCGGATACGCCTTCGCCGCCGTCGACCTCGCGGGCACCAACCGCTCCGACGGCTGCGACGACGTCGGCGGGCGCTCCGACGTCCAGTCGGCCAAGGCCGTCGTCGACTGGCTGAACGGCCGGGCCCGCGGCTACACCTCCCGTACGGGGGACACCCGCGCCCGCGCCACCACCTGGAGCACCGGGAACGTCGGCATGATCGGCAAGAGCTGGGACGGCACCGTCGCCAACGGCGTCGCCGCCACCGGCGTCGAAGGACTGAGGACGATCGTCCCGATCGGCGCCATCTCCTCCTGGTACGACTACTTCCACTCCCAGGGCGCCCCCCTCTACAACGCCAACCCGAGCTGGCTCTCCGAGTACGTCAACAGCCCCGAGGCGCGGGCCCGCTGCGGCGCCGTCCAGGACCGCGTCGCCGCCGGCACCCCCTACAGCGGTGACTGGACCCGGGCCTGGACCGAGCGCGACCACGTGCGGAACGCGGGGAAGGTCAAGGCGAGCGTCTTCGTCGTGCACGGACAGCAGGACCTCAACGTGCGGGCCAACCAGTTCGGCCAGTGGTGGGACGCGCTCGCCGCCCACGGCGTCGAGCGGAAGATCTGGCTCTCCCAGACCGGCCACGTCGACCCCTTCGACTTCCGCCGCGCCGACTGGGTCCACACCCTGCACCGCTGGTTCGACCACTACCTCCTCGGTTACGAGAACGGCATCGACCGCGAGCCGGTCGCCGACATCGAGCGCGCCCCGGACCGCTGGACCACCGACCGGCACTGGCCGCCGCGCGCCACCACGAGCACCACCCTGCGCCCCGCCCCCGGCGCCGCCGCGGGCCCGGGCGTCCTCGGCCGCGCCCCCGCCGCCCCCGGCTCCACCGCCACCTTCACCGACGATCCCGGCCTCGGCGAGCTCGACTGGGCAGCCCGGATCGACAGCGCCACCCCCGAGAAGGCCGGGTTCGTCACCCGCCCCCTCTCCCGTGACCTGCGGATCGCCGGCTCCTCGAAGGTGACGGTCACCGCCACCCCGAGCACCGACACCGCGCACCTCTCCGCCGTCCTCGTCGACCTCGGACCCGACACGATCCGCGACTACGGCGCCCCAGGCGAAGGCATCACCACCCGCACCGACCGCACCTGCTGGGGCGCGAGCACACCCGGCGACAGCGCCTGCTTCAAGGAGACCGAGGCCCGTACGACGGCCGTCGGCTACACGGTCGTCAGCCGGGGCTGGGCCGATCTCGGCACCTGGGCCGACCCGCGGCAGGAACGCCCGCTGACCCCCGGCAGGGCGTACACGATGACCCTGGACCTCGCCGCCACCGACCATGTCGTCCCGGCCGGACACCGGCTCGCCCTCATCGTCGGCGGGACCGACAAGGACCTGCTCGACCCCCCGACCACCACCCCGACCCTGACCCTCGACCTCGCCCGCACCTGGGCGAAGCTCCCGCTGGTGGGCGGTGCCGCGGCCTTCGCCGGGGCCACCTCGGGGCCGTACCCGGCCGTGCCGACGCCCACCGCCGTACCGTCCCTGAGCGGCGCCGAACCGCCGGCCGCCGTCACCGGGCCGCGCCTTCCCGGATCAGGAGCCGCCCGATGAAGCCCCCTACCGCACTAAGGAGTTCGCGGCGCGCCCTCGCCCTCGTGGCGGGCGCCGCGGCCCTCGCCCTGCCGCTCGTCGCCCTCCCCGCAGAGGCGGCGGACAGCGCTCCCGTGAAGCCGCTGCCCCGCACCGGATTCGAGGAGAGCCGGGGCGCGCGATGGACCACAGAGGCCGAGGAGCGGGACTTCCTCGCGGCCGTCGACCGGGCGAGCGCACGCCTGTCGCTGCGGGTGATCGGCACCACCGCGCAGGGCCGCCCGCTCCGGCTCGCCACCCTCGGCACGGGCCGCACCACCGTGCTGCTCGTCTGCAGCCAGCACGGCGACGAGCCCGCCGGCCGCGAGGCCTGTCTGAGCACGGTGCGCGACCTCGCCCACGCCCAGGACGCGGAGACCCGGCGCTTCCTCGCCCGTACGACCCTCCTCGTCGTCCCCACCGCCAACCCCGACGGCCGGGACGCCGACACCCGCGGCAACGGCGACGGCGTCGACGTCAACCGCGACCACATCGCCCTGCGGACCGCCGAGGCGCGGGCGGTCGCCGCCGTCATCCGCGACCGGCGCCCCGAACTCGTCTACGACCTGCACGAGTACGGTGCCACCCCCCGCTACTACGACAAGGACCTGCTCGCCCTCTGGCCGCGCAGCCTCGACACCGACCCGCACGTCCACGACGAGTCCCGGACCCTCTCCGAGGCCTACGTCAGGCCCGCCGCCGGGCTCGCCGGCTACAGCAGCGGCATCTACGGCATCTGGACCGACCCCCTCACCGGAAAGCCGCTCAAGCAGGTCGCCGGTGACGGCCAGGAGCGGATCCTGCGCAACACGGCCGGCATCAAGCACTCCGTGGGCCTGCTCGTCGAGACCCGGGTGGACGCGCTCGACGAGGCCGAGCAGAACGATCCCGCCCGCAACCACCGACGCCGGGTCGCCACCCAGCACGTCGCTCTCGAAGGTGCCTTCGCCTATGTCGAGGAGCGGCGCGGACGGCTCACGGCGGCCACCGCCATCGCCCGGAGCGTCGGATACGCCGACCGGGGGCCGGTCCACCTCGGCGGCGCCGACAACGACCCGCCGGAGCCCGGGGAGATCATCGCCGACCCGCCGTGCGGCTACCGCCTCGACGCCGCCCAGTACGCCGAGGTGGGCGACGAACTCGCCCTGCACGGCGTCACCGTGCGCCCGGAGGGCTCGGGCGCGTTCGTGCCGCTGGGCCAATCGCGACGGGCGCTCGTCCCGCTGCTCCTGGACGCGCGGGCCACCTATCACCTCGTCAGTGGGAGTCCTGTGGAAAGGTGTTGACGATCACGTGCCGCAGGGCCGCGATGGCGTGAATCCGACGTTTGCCGAGGTAAAGTTACCGACTGGTACTGACCATGCCTCGAACAGGCCTCCACGGCCTGGAAGTTGGAGAACCACCATGCGTAACACGGAGACCGCGCGTCGCGCCCTGACGTCACTGCTCGCCACCACGCTGCTCGCCGGAGGCGTGCTGCTCGGCCAGACGGTGACCGCGGAGCCCGCCGCCGCCGGCACCATCACCTGCAACGTCAACAAGCTGAAGGCCGACGCCCGCAAGGAGCGCGACCGGGCGGCCCAGCTCAAGCGTCTCGGCGCCACGGCGGAGGCCCGCAAGGCCATCGCCCGCGCCGACGCGTTGGAGCGGCGCGCCCGCCAGTGCGCCGACGCGGAGAACAACAACAAGCCGCCGCTCTGGAAGTAGTCGTAGCGAGGTGAGCGGGGCGGGGCCGATCGGCGAGACCGGCACCCGCCCCGCGGTCGTCGGACGCCGACCGGGCCGCCCACGTCGCCCACCAGGGGCGGGCCGTACCCGGACCGGTACATTTCCGGGACGGCCCAGCCATGGAACCGGGACCCCGGCCGGGGAATGCTCGTAGTCATGCCGGCCGCGTACACGACCCTCGACCTCGCCCCCGCCGTCCTCCCGGACGGTGCCCTCCCGAGCGGCTTCGCCCGCCCCCGGCCCGACGACGTCGACCTGGTCGTCGACGGCAGACCGCTCCTCCACCGGCTCGACGGGGCCGACGGCACCGACGCGGTCTCGCCCCTCGCGGCCGACCTGCCGCCCACCCTCCGCGCCGAGCACATCCACCGCCTGCTCGCCGCCGCCCCGGCGCCGACGCACGGCCGTCACCTCCCCGAGGCCGCCCCCGCGCCCGCCGACGGCCGCCAGGTGATCTACTCCTGCCCCGACTGCGCGGACCCCGGCTGCGGAGTCGTCACGGCCGTCGTCGAGCGCGAGTGCGAGTACGGAGAGTACGGCGAGCACGGCGATGTCATCGTCTGGCGAGACTTCGCCTGGCAGACCGGACCCGCCGCCGACCCGGCCCGCGACGGGTACCCCGGCGTCGGCCCGTACCGCTTCCACGGGGCCGACTACCGGGCCGTACTGCTGCGGCTCCTCGACGCCTCCGCACGCCGTTCGGGACAGGCCCTAGAATTCGTTCCCTGATGACTGCAACCCTCGTCGCCAAGGACCTCGCCGCCGGCCACGGCGAACGCACCCTCTTCGCCGGCCTCGACCTCGTCGTCGCCCCCGGCGACGTGATCGGCCTCGTCGGCGTCAACGGCGCCGGCAAGTCGACCCTGCTGCGGCTGCTCGCCGGGATCGACGCCCCGGAGGAGGGCGAGCTCCGGCTCTCCCCGCCCACCGCCGCCGTCGGCCACCTCCCGCAGGAGCCGGAGCGGCGCCCCGGGGAGACCGTCCGTGAGTTCCTCGCCCGGCGCACCGGCGTCGCCGCCGCCCAGACGGCCATGGACGAGGCCACCCAGGGCCTCGTCGACGGCACGCCCGGCGCCGACGACGCGTACGCCGAGACGCTGGACCGCTGGCTGAACCTGGGCGGCGCCGACCTCGACGAGCGCGCCGAGGAGGTCGCCGACTCCCTCGGCCTCACCGTCGGCCTCGACCAGCCGATGACCTCCCTCTCCGGCGGCCAGGCCGCCCGCGCGGGACTCGCCTCGCTCCTCCTCTCCCGCTACGACGTCTTCCTGCTCGACGAGCCCACGAACGACCTGGACCTCGAAGGTCTGGAGCGCCTGGAGGCGTTCGTGAAGGGACTGCGGGCCGGGACGGTCGTCATCAGCCACGACCGCGAGTTCCTCACCCGCACCGTCACCAAGGTCCTCGAGCTCGATCTCGCCCAGCAGCAGATCACCCTGTACGGCGGCGGGTACGACGCGTACCTGGAGGAGCGGGACAGGGCCAGGCGGCACGCCCGTGAGGACTTCGAGGAGTTCGCGGGCAAGAAGGCGGCCCTCGAAGCGCGGGGCCACATGCAGCGGTCCTGGATGGACAAGGGCGTCAAGAACGCCCGCCGCAAGGCCACCGACGGCGACAAGCTCGGACGCAACGCCCGCAGCGAGGCCAGCGAGAAGCAGGCCGCGAAGGCCCGCCAGACGCAGCGCATGATCGAACGCCTCGACGTCGTCGACGAGCCCCGCAAGGAGTGGGAGCTGCGCATGGAGATCGCCGCCGCGCCGCGCTCCGGCTCGGTCGTCGCGACCCTGCGCGAGGCCGAGGTGCGCCGGGGCGACTTCTCCTTCGGCCCCGTCACCCTCCAGATCGACTGGGCCGACCGGGTCGCCGTCACCGGGGCCAACGGCGCGGGGAAGTCGACCCTGCTCGCCGCCCTCCTGGGCCGGCTGCCGCTCGACGCGGGTGACGCGGTCCTCGGCTCGGGCGTCGTCGTCGGCGAGGTCGACCAGGCGCGGAAGCTCTTCCACGGTACGGAGAAGCTCCTCGACGCGTTCTGCGCGGCCGTGCCGGACATGGAGCCCGCCGAGGTCCGTACGCTGCTCGCCAAGTTCGGCCTCAAGGCCGTCCATGTGATGCGGCCCGCCACCACCCTGTCTCCGGGCGAGCGGACCCGCGCCGCGCTCGCGCTGCTCCAGGGCCGGGGTGTGAACCTGCTCGTCCTCGACGAGCCGACCAACCACCTGGACCTGCCGGCCATCGAACAGCTGGAGGCCGCGCTCGACTCGTACACCGGCACCCTGCTGCTCGTCACCCACGACCGGCGGATGCTCGACGCGGTCAGCACCACCCGGCGCATCGAGGTCGCCGCCGGCAAGGTGACCGAACTCTGATGACGCTCCCGTCCCGCCGGGGCCCGGCTCCGGCGGCGCTCACGCACGGCCGGCGCCCGGCTCCGGCGCTCGCGTCCCGCCGGGGCCCGCGATGACGGTCTCCTTCGGGTGGGGGCCCGTCGCGGCGCGGGTCCTCGCCCCCTCGGCCGCCTGCGTGGTCGTCGTGGACGTGCTGTCCTTCACCACGGCCGTGGGCGTCGCCGTGGAGGGCGGCGCGGCCGTGTACCCGTACCGCTGGCGGGACGCGACCGCCGAGGCGTACGCGCACCAGCAGAACGCCGTCCTCGCCGTCGGCCGGAGCGAGGCCACGGCGACGCACCCGTGGACACTCTCCGCGGCCGCCCTGCGCGCCGCCCCGATGCCGCCGCGCCTGGTCCTGCCCTCGCCGAACGGCTCCACCATCGCGGCGGAGGCCGCCGACGCCACCGTCGTCGCCGCCTCCCTCCGCAACCACTCGGCCGTCGCCCGCTGGCTCACGGACCGGGGGTACGGCTCGGCCGAGCGCCCGCTCGCCGTCATCGCGTCCGGCGAGCGGTGGCCCGACGGCTCGCTGCGCCCGGCGCTCGAGGACCTGCTCGGCGCGGGCGCCGTCCTCGCCGGGCTCGTGGGCCCGCACACCCTGACCCCGGAGGCGACCGCGGCGGCCACGCTGTGGTCGGCCACCGAGGACCCGGTCGCCGCCTTGCACGGCTGTGACTCGGGCCGTGAACTGTACGAGTACGGCTTTCCGCAGGACGTGGCCGTGGCGGCGGAGGTCGACAGCTCGACGGCCGTCCCCGTCCTCGTGGACGGCGCTTTCCAGGAGGCACCATGACCGACCTACTGACCCGGCTGACCGAGATGCTGGACGATCTGGACGCGGACGTCGACGAGACCATCGACCTCGCCGACGAGATCGCGGCCTCGGGCGACGCCGGCCTCCTGCCGCGCCTCCAGGTGGAGCTGGACCGCGCCCTGACCGAACGGAACGCCTACGCCCGTGAACTCCTCGGTGGTGTCCTCGCGGCCGTCGGCGGCCCGGACGCCCTCCCCGCGCTGATCCGTGCCTCCGCCGTCGACCTCGGTGACGACCAGGACGGCCTGGCCGCCGAGATCGTCGACCTGGTCCAGGCGGACCCGAAGACGGCCCGCTCCCTCCTCCAGCCGCTCACGGCGGACGACGACCTCTCCGTCGCCAACCGCGCCGACTGGGCCATGCGCTTCCTGCCGTAGCGCCGCGGAGGAGCTTCCTCATGCGACGAGGCCACAGCCCGATGGGCTGTGGCCTCGTGCGGCCTGTGCGGTCAGCGGCGCTTGCCGCCGCCCTCGCCCAGCAGGCCTGCCTTGCGCAGGGCGTCGGCCATCGCGCTGTTCCCGGGCGCGGGAGCGGCGGCGCGGTCCCGGCCGCCCCGCTCGGACTGGCCGCCCCGTCCGGACTGCCCGCCCCGGCCGTTCCGGTCGCCCTGACCGCCGCCGCCCCGGTTGTCCCGGCCGCCGCGGTCGGACTGTCCGGCCCGCTCGGACCGTCCGCCCTGGTTCCCGCCCTGGTTCCCGCGCTCGCCCCGGCCGCCGCCGGCGCCACCCCCGCCGCCCTGCCGCTGCTGCGGCGGGCGTCCGGAGCGCTCGCCCCGCTCGCGCCGGGGCGCTCCGTCCGGGGTCTCGGTGCCGGCCTGGTCGTCGAGCCGCAGCGTCAGCGAGATCCGCTTGCGCGGGATGTCCACGTCCTGGACCTTCACCTTGACCACGTCGCCGGGCTTCACCACGTCGCGCGGGTCCTTGACGAAGTTCTTCGACATCGCCGACACATGGACGAGACCGTCCTGGTGCACACCGATGTCCACGAACGCCCCGAAGGCGGCCACGTTGGTGACGACCCCTTCGAGGATCATCCCGGACTCCAGGTCGCCGATCTTCTCGACGCCCTCCTTGAAGGTGGCCGTCTTGAACGCCGGACGAGGGTCACGGCCCGGCTTCTCCAGCTCGCGCAGGATGTCCGTGACCGTCGGCAGACCGAAGGTCTCGTCGACGAAGTCGTCCGCCCGGAGCGAGCGCAGCCTGCCCGTGTCACCGATGAGCGCCGCGACCTCGCCGCCCGTCGCCTTCACCATCCGGCGTACCACCGGGTACGCCTCGGGGTGCACCGACGAGGAGTCGAGCGGGTCGTCGCCGCCCCGGATGCGCAGGAAGCCCGCGCACTGCTCGTACGCCTTCGGGCCGAGCCTGGCCACGTCCTTGAGCGCCCGGCGGGAGCGGAAGGGACCGTTGGCGTCCCGGTGCGCGACGATGTTCTCCGCGAGACCGGAGCTGATGCCCGAGACCCGCGAAAGGAGCGGCGTGGAGGCCGTGTTGACGTCGACGCCGACGCCGTTCACACAGTCTTCGACGACCGCGTCGAGGGAGCGCGAGAGCTTCACCTCGGCCAGGTCGTGCTGGTACTGGCCGACGCCGATGGACTTCGGGTCGATCTTCACCAGTTCCGCGAGCGGGTCCTGGAGCCGTCGGGCGATGGAGACGGCCCCGCGCAACGACACGTCGAGACCGGGCAGTTCCTGCGAGGCGAACGCGGACGCCGAGTAGACCGAGGCGCCCGCCTCCGAGACCATCACCTTGGTCAGGTTCAAGTCGGGGTGCTTGGCGAGGAGTTCGGCCGCCAGCTTGTCGGTCTCGCGGGAGGCCGTGCCGTTGCCGATCGCGACCAGCTCGACGGCGTGCTCCTTCGCGAGGCGCGCCAGCCTGTCGAGCGCCTGGTCCCACTTGTTGGCGGGCACGTGCGGGTAGATCGTGTCGGTGGCGACGACCTTGCCGGTCGCGTCGACCACGGCGACCTTCACCCCCGTACGGAAGCCGGGGTCGAGGCCGAGCGTCGCCCGGGTGCCGGCCGGTGCGGCGAGCAGCAGATCGCGCAGGTTCGCCGCGAACACCCGGACCGCCTCGTCCTCGGCGGCCGTCCGCAGCCGCAGCCGCAGGTCGATCCCGAGGTGGACCAGGATGCGGGTCCGCCAGGCCCAGCGGACGGTGTCCTGGAGCCACTTGTCCCCGGGGCGCCCCCGGTCGGCCACGCCGAAGCGGTGCGCGACGATCCCCTCGTACGAAGAAGGTCCCTCGACGGGCTCCTCCGGCTCCAGGTCGAGGCTGAGCACGTCCTCCTTCTCGCCGCGCAGCATGGCGAGCACCCGGTGCGAGGGCAGCGCCGTGAACGGCTCGGCGAAGTCGAAGTAGTCGGCGAACTTCGACCCCGCCTCCTCCTGCCCGTCCCGCACCTTCGCCACCAGCCGGCCCCGGCCCCACATGCGCTCGCGCAGCTCCCCGATGAGGTCGGCGTCCTCGGAGAACCTCTCCGCGAGGATCGCCCGCGCGCCCTCCAGGGCCGCGGCGGCGTCCGCGACGCCCTTGTCCACGTCCACGAAGGCCGCGGCGGCGGACGCCGGCTCCACCGACGGGTCGGTGAGCAGCCCCTCCGCCAGCGGTTCGAGACCGGCCTCGCGCGCGATCTGGGCCTTGGTCCGGCGCTTCGGCTTGAAGGGCAGGTAGATGTCCTCGAGCCGCGCCTTCGTGTCGGCGGCCCGGATCCGGGCCTCAAGCTCCTCCGTCAGCTTGCCCTGCTCCCGTACCGAGTCGAGGACCGCCGACCGGCGGTCCTCCAGCTCGCGCAGATAGCGCAGCCGCTCCTCCAGGGTGCGCAGCTGCGCGTCGTCGAGCATCTCCGTCGCTTCCTTGCGGTAGCGCGCGATGAACGGCACGGTCGAACCGCCGTCGAGCAGCTCGACGGCTGCCTTCACCTGTCGCTCGCGTACGCCGAGCTCCTCGGCGATCCTTGCTTCGATGGACGTGGTCACGGTGTCCCGACTCGCCTTCTCGTGCCTCAAGCTTGCGAGTGCATTGTGCCGGGTCGCTCACCCGTACGCGGCATCCGACCCGAATACCCGCGCGCCGGGACCCCGTGTCTCAGCCCTTGCCGAGCAGGTCCGCCGGGAAGCCGCCCGCGCCGGCCGCGGAGACGGCGAAGCCGCGGGCCAGTTCGGTGAGCCGCTCGACCCCGGCCACGCCGAGGTGCTCGTACGGGGCGGAGTCCAGCCGGTCGGTGATCTCCTCCACCTCCTCACGCAGCCGGGCTCCGGCCTCGGTCAGCTCGCCGTCGGTGTCGAGCAGGCCGCGTGCGCGCAGTCGCTCGGCCGCCGCCTCCCAGTCGGCGCGCCGCCAGCCGCGGCTGCCGAGGAACCAGCGCGGGCTCATGGCCCTGCCGGTCGCGGTGTGCGAGACGACCGCCTCGATCGGGTCGAGGCCGAGGGTGAGCAGGGCCGTGAGGTGGCCGTCGCCCCGGTGCTCGCGCAGCAGGGTCGCGGCGTGCCAGTAGGCGAGGTGGGGGGCCTCCGGCACCGGCAGATCGGCGTTGGCGGAGTAGAGGGGCCGGGCGTGCCGGGTGCAGGCCTCGGCGGCGCGCAGGGCCAGTTCGGCGGCCTCGGCCATCTCCGGGGAGGCGAGCGTCTCCTCGCCGAGGAGCCGGCGGAGGGTGGCGTCGGCGGCGCGCAGCCGCGCGTCGAGGACGGCCGCGGGCGACGCGGCCTCCCAGACGGCGGGCAGGTGCTGGGCGAGCAGCTCGTGGTTGTAGTTGTAGAAGGTCGCGGCGACGGTGCCGGCGCCGACGGCGCCGAGGGGGGCGCTGCGGGCGGCGAGCCGCGCCGCGGCGCCGTCGGTGATGCCGAGGGCGCCGAACTCGCGGTCGAGGTCGGGCGAGAAGTAGAGCGTGGTGTGCGTCGTGTTGACGGCGTTGTGGCAGCGGCGTCCGGCGCGCGGGGGGAGCGAGGTCGTCATGGCCGAATGTTACCGACTGGTCGGTACGACGGGAACAGGCGGGCCGGGGCAAACGACCAAACCCCCGATGGCAGAAAAGGTGGGGTCCCCGTCGTTGCGGACGCCGCGGGACCCGCGAAGGATGGAGCGCATGACGCAGCGAACCGTTCTCGTCGTCCTCTTCGACGGGGTCCAGAGCCTCGACGTCACCGGCCCCTTCGAGGTGTTCGCCGGTGCCGGCCGCGCCTCGGGGGACCCGTCCGCGTACGCGCTCACCACCGCCTCACTGGACGGCGGACCGGTCCGTACGCACAGCGGCCTGCGTCTGCTCCCCGACACGACCCTCGCCGAAGCCGTCGCCGACGGCGCCCCGCACACGCTCGTCGTCCCCGGCGGCGAGGGCACCCGCGACCCCGCCCCCGCCCTGATCGACTGGCTGCGCACGCACGCCCCGGCCGCCGGGCGTCTGGTCTCCGTCTGCACCGGGGCGCTGCTCCTCGCCGAGGCCGGGCTGCTCGACGGACACCGGGCGACGACCCACTGGGCCACCTGCGACCACCTCGCCCGCGACTACCCCGAGGTCGAGGTGGACCCGGACCCCATCTTCGTACGGGACGGCCGGCTCTCCACCTCCGCCGGTGTCACGGCCGGCATCGACCTGGCGCTCGCCCTGGTCGAGGAGGACCTCGGCCGGGACGTGGCCCTCACCGTCGCCCGCCACCTCGTCGTCTTCCTGCGCCGCCCCGGAAACCAGGCCCAGTTCAGCGCCCAGCTGTCCGCCCAGACCGCCCGCCGCGAGCCGCTCCGCGACCTCCAGCAATGGATCACCGAACACCCCGAGTCGGACCTCTCCGTCGACGCGCTCGCCGCCCGTGCCCGGCTCTCGCCCCGCCACTTCGCCCGCGCCTTCCACGCGGAGACCGGCACCCCGCCCGGCCGCTACGTCGACCGGGTCAGGCTCGAACACGCCCGCCGGCTCCTGGAGGAGACCTCGCGCGGGGTCGAGGAGGTCGCCCGCGCCTCCGGCTACGGCACCTCCGAGGCGATGCGCCGCGCCTTCCTGAAGGCCCTGAAGACCGCCCCGGCGGAGTACCGCCGCCGCTTCCACGCACCTGTCCACCGAGTCGACTGAAAAGGATCACCATGCAGATCGCCGTCCTGCTCTACGAGGGCCTCACCACCCTCGACGCCGTCGGCCCGTACGAGCTGCTCGCGCGGCTGCCCGGGGCCGAGACCGTCTTCGTCGCCAAGAAGACCGGACCCGTCCGCAACGACCAGGGCAGCCTCGCCCTCGTCGCCGACAAGTCCCTCGCCGACGTCCCGCACCCGGACATCGTCCTCGTACCCGGCGGCCCCGACTCCCGGCAGGCCATGAACGACCCGGAGATCCAGGCCTGGCTCCGTGCCGCGGACGAGACCAGCACCTGGACCACCTCGGTCTGCACGGGATCCCTGATCCTGGGCGCCGCCGGACTGCTGAGCGGCCGCCGCGCCACCACCCACTGGCTCGCCTACGAGGAGCTCAAGGCGCTGGGAGCCGAACCCACCGGCGAGCGGGTCGTCTTCGACGGCAAGTACGTCACGGCCGCCGGCGTCTCCTCCGGCATCGACATGGCCCTGCACCTGATCGGCCGGATCGCGGGCGACGAGACCGCCCAGACGATCCAGCTGCTCACCGAGTACGACCCGCAGCCCCCGTACGACGCGGGCTCGCCGGAGAAGGCCCCGGCCGCGATCGTGGCGCACTGGCGCGGACAGCCGGTCGAGTCGCTCGCGCGGGAGAGCTGAGGCCCGGAGCCCTTACGCGAGCCGAGGCCCGGAGCCCTTACGCGAGCCGAGGCCCGGAGCCCGTACCGGGTTCAGAGCCCGTACGCGAGCCGAGGTTCAGAGTCCGTACGTGAAGCGGGGCGCGCGGCGCTCGAGGAAGGCGGCGACACCCTCCGCGGTGTCGCCGCTGCCGCGTGCCTGCTCGGCCCAGTGGGAGTCCCGGTCGAGACGCCCGTCCGCGAACTCCTTGGCCGCCGCCTGCGTCAGGAGCGAGCGCGAGGCCAGTACCCGGGCGAACTCGGCCACCCGCTTGTCCAGCTCGCCCACGGGATGGAGCTCGTCCACGAACCCGGTCCGCAGCGCCCGCTCGGCATCGATCAACTCACCGGAGAACAGCAGGTACTTGGCGGTCGAAGGACCCACGAGGGCGGCGAGCCTGCGGGTCGAGGAGGACGGGTAGACGATCCCGAGCTTCGACGGGGTGATCCCGAAGCGGGCCCCCTCCTCGGCGAACCGCAGGTCGCAGGCGGCGGCGAGCTGGCTGCCGCCCCCGACGCAGAAGCCCCGGACGGCGGCGAGGGTCGGCTTGGGGAAGGCCGCGAGGGCCTCCTCGGCCCGTACCGCGAGCGTCTGCTGCTCGTCCCCGGGCTCCCGCAGCGCGGAGATGTCCGCCCCGGCGCAGAAGGTGTCGCCCTCGCCCGTCAGGACCAGGACCCGCACCGCGGGGTCGGCGGCGAGCCGCTCCAGGACACCGGGCAGGGCGCGCCACATGGCCGCGCTCATCGCGTTGCGCTTGGCGGGGTTGGCGATGACGACGGTGGCGATCCCGTCCGTGACGCTGTCCTGCAGCTGCGGCTCCATGGGCCGGATGCTATCCGCCGTACCCGAACGTACGATCAGGAAGGGGCCGTCCCGAGGAGGCACCGCATGGCCAAGGACGCCCACGAGCCGCACGAGGGACCGGACCCGGTCCGCGAGATGGCACGCGAGGGGAAACGGCTCAACAGGAGCTTCAGCTGGCTGGCCGTGCTCGGCGTCCTGCTCGTCGTCGGCGGCGTCGTCGGCCTGGTCTACACGGGCCTCGCCACCCTCACCTCGATGCTGCTCTTCGGCTGGCTGCTGCTGATCGGCGGTGCCGTGGGTCTGCTCCAGGCCATCCAGTCGCGGGGCACCAGCTACTTCTGGCTCGCCGCGGTGGTGGCCGCCCTGAACATCGCCGTCGGCCTCGTGGTGCTCCGTCACCCGGAGGGCTCGGCGGAGGCGCTGACGATGTTCGCCGCCCTGCTCTTCCTGACCGGTGGTGTCTTCCGGCTGGTCGGCAGTGTGGTGGTGCGCGGGCCGCAGTTCGGCTGGACCCTCCTCCAGGGCGCCTTCGGTCTGCTCCTCGGTCTGCTGGTCCTGTTCGACTGGCCGGACAGCAGCCGGTACGTCCTCGGGGTCTTCTTCTCGCTCGCGCTGCTCTTCGACGGCCTCGGCCTGATCGCGATCGGCGTGGGCGGGCGGAGGATCGTGAGTATGGTGACACCGGCTCCGGCCCCCGCCCCGGATCCGTCAGAAAGCGCAACCGATCAGTCGAACAACTGACATGGGCATAATCAACCGATCGGAAAGCGGCCGATAAGTGTCGACTTCTGGTCAGTAGGCCGGTCCGCCCGCGCGCATTGCCAAGACTCGATCCGTGGCGAGAATCGAGCACGAGGGTGGGAACCGGACCGTGGAGACCCACGGGGGTGGCCCCGCCCGGCAACCGTCCTACGAAGGAGTCTGGCGCTTCACCGCTGCCGCGGTCGACGTCTCCGTCCCGCAGGCCCGGCACGCCGTACGCGACCTGCTGGTACGCCAGGGCGTCCCCGTCCATGAGGAGATCATGGACGGCCTGCTGCTGATCGTCTCCGAGCTGGTCACCAACGCCGTGCGGCACGCGGCGCTGCTGTCGCCGGAGATAGCGGTGGAGGTGGCCATCGGCCCCGAGTGGATCCGGGTGTCCGTCGAGGACAACCACCCGTACCGCCCCAAGGCCCTCGTGGCGGACTACGGGCAGACGGGCGGCCGCGGGCTGCTCCTGGTCCGCGAGATCGCCCAGGAGTCCGGCGGCGCCTGCGACGTCGAGCACACCGCGAGCGGCGGCAAGATCATCTGGGCGGCACTGCCCCTGGCCCCGATGGCACCGGGGCCGGAGGCCGTGATCCACCAGCCGGTCGTCACCAGCCCCCGGACGGACCCGTCAGTTCCCTGACGGCCGGACGCGCCGCGTCGAGCACCGTCATGAACCAGGCGGAGAAGGGCGCGGCGGCGTGGCGCTCGGCCAGCTCGGCGGCGGTCACGAACACGGTGTCCCCGACCTCCTCCGGATCGGGTCGGGGCGTGGCCTGCACGAGACCGACGAAGAGATGGTTGAACTCCTGCTCCACCAGACCCGAGGCCGGGTCGGGGTGGTTGTAGCGGACGGTGCCCGCCTCCGCGAGCAGCGTGGGCGAGACGCGCAGCTCCTCGAAGGTCCGCCGGGCGGCGGCCGTGAACGGCGCCTCGCCCGGGTAGGGGTGGCCGCAGCAGGTGTTCGACCAGACGCCGGGGGAGTGGTACTTGCCGAGCGCCCGGCGCTGGAGGAGCAGCCGGCCCGACTCGTCGAAGAGGAAGACGGAGAAGGCGCGGTGCAGCAGCCCGGGCGCCTCGTGCGCGGCGAGCTTCTCGGCCGTGCCGATCGTCGTCCCGTCCTCGTCGACCAGTTCGAGCATGATCGGCGCCGGGACTCCGGACGGCTGGACACCGTTCGACATGATCTCCGGAGAGATCTGAGCCGCGGTGGCTGGTGTGGTCGGCATACCCATCCTTCGCATCGGTCCTCGGCCCGGTAGGGCCACCTCAGTCTGCCGTACAAACCCGGCTTGTCCGTACTTCGGCGGCCGGACGCGGCCGCTCCCGCCGCACCGGAGTACCACCGGTGGGCGGGAGCGGAGGGACGGCGCGAGGAGGCTAGACCCCGAAAGCCGCCGGATAGGCGATCGTGCCCGGCGGAACGGGCACGGAGTCGTCCAGGACGAGCGCCATCATCGCCTCGTCCGGGACCTCGAAACCTGGCTTGATCCCGTACGCGGACGCGCGTGCGAACCCGAACCTCGGGTAGTACTCCGGATGGCCCAGGACCAGGACGAGCGACTCTCCCCGCAGCCGGGCCGCGTCGAGCACCGCCCGGACGACGGCCTGCCCGGCCCCCGCCCGCTGGTGCTCCGGAGCCACCGAGACCGGCGCGAGCGCCGCCGCGGGGGCGTCACCCACCCGGCAGCGGGTGACCAGGGCGTGCGCCGCGACCGAGCCGTCCGGCGCCTCGGCCACGTACGACAGGCCCGGGAGCCAGGCGTCGGGGTCCCGCCGGAGCGCGTCGACCAGCTCGGCCTCCGCGTCCGACCCGAAGGCCTCGGCGACGATCCGCCGGACCGCCGGGGCGTCCTCGGCGGTCTCCGGACGGGTGGGCCAGCGGGGGTCGGCGGGCCGCAGGACGAATCCGGCGTACCCGTAGTCGGAGCCGTGTTCACTCCGCAGGGTGATCTCGGCCCGCGCCCCGGCCACGGCCTCGGCCATGCCCGGCACGGTGATGTCCGCCGCCTCGGCGCGCGCGGCCAGGGGGCCGTAGTACTCGTCCCAGTCGCTCTCGGGCTGGGTGAAGGTTCCGAGCACCCGGTAGCCGGCCTCGACCGCCGCCTCGGCGTTCCCGGTGATGCTGCGGAGCGGGTAGTGCTCCTCCCAGAAGGCGCGGGGCACCGGGTCCGGCTCCCCGGTGGTCCAGACGCACTCGGTGAGCACCAGCGTGCCTCCGGGTGCCAGGAGCCTGCGCCACTCGGCGAGTGCCCGGTCGAAACCGAGGACGAAGACCGAGCTCTCCGCCCAGACCAGGTCGAAGGAACCGTCGGGGAACGGCAGCGCGCCCATGTCCGCGCGGAGGGTACGGACCGAGCCGCCGGTACGGATCGTGGAGCTGCCGGTAGGGACCGAGCCGTCGGTACGGACCGAGCCGTCGAGTCCGCGGGCGGCGGCGGACTCGCGCAGCTCCGCGAGGAACGGCTCGTGGGTGTCGACGGCGGTCACATCGGCGCCCGCCTCGGCGGCCAGGAGCAGCGAGGAACGGCCGGGGCCGCAGCCCAGGTCGAGCACGCGGGGACGCTCCGGAAGCGTCCCCGCGAGCGCGAGGAGCCGACGGGTCGTGGTGTCGGAGCCGGGGCCCTGCCGCGGAAGACCGTGGTGCAGGGCGAAGAAGGAGTCGTGCAGTGCGTTGTCGGACAACGTGGGAAACCCTTGGTGAGAGGGCCCCGGCCGACGACGTGACGAACCGGTGGGAACCGGGATCAGGTCAGCCGGAGACCCGGAGGCTGAGGGACGACCGGGCGCTGCCGCTGCGGGCAGCCTCCATCGCGACGGTCATCAACCTCAGCTCCTCTCACACACGTTCGTACGAAAAGACTAACAGGCGGCCTGCGCCTCCGGGGGCTCAGAGGCAGAGCTTCGCCTCGTGCTCCGCGTGCCCGACCGGCTCCAGCTGGAAGGTGCAGTGCTCCACGTCGAAGTGTGAGCCGAGGCACCCCTGGAGGGAGTGCAGCATCTTCTCGTGGCCGACGGAGTCCAGCGCGCCCTGGTCCACGACCACGTGCGCCGAGAGCACGGGCATCCCCGAGGTGATCGTCCAGGCGTGCAGGTCGTGCACGTCCTCGACCCCCGGCAGGGCCAGTATGTGGGCCCGTACCTCCGCCATGTCGACGCACTTGGGGGCCGCCTCCAGGAGCACGTCCAGGGTCTCGCGCAGCAGCTTGACCGTGCGGGGGACGATCATCAGGCCGATCACGATCGAGGCGATCGGGTCGGCGTACTGCCAGCCCGTGGCCAGGATGATGCCCGCCGCGACGATCACGGTGACCGAGCCCAGGGCGTCCGCGAGCACCTCCAGATACGCCCCGCGCACGTTGAGGCTCTCCTTCTGGCCCCGCATGAGCAGCGACAGCGAGATGACGTTGGCGACCAGGCCGACCACCGCGAACGCGATCGCCAGGCCGCCCTTGGTCTCGGCCGGCTCGACGAACCGCTGGATCGCCTCGTACAGCACGTAACCGCCGACACCGAGCAGCAGCACACAGTTCGCGAGTGCCGCCAGGATCTCGGCCCGCGCGTACCCGAAGGTGCGGTTCCCCGAGGGCGGCCGGTTGGCGAAGTGGATCGCGAGCAGTGCCATCGCGAGGCCGACCGCGTCGGTCGCCATGTGGGCCGCGTCGGCGATCAGGGCGAGCGAGTCGGAGAGCACACCGCCGATGATCTCGATCACCATCACGGAGAGCGTGATGCCGAGTGCGATCCGCAGCCTGTTCTTGTACGCGGCCGCGGCGGTACCGGTCGGCGGCGGGCCGCCGTGACTGTGCCCGTGGTCGTGTCCAGCCCCCATGGAATGGCCTCCAGATCATGTCGTCGCAGGTGCCCCGAGCAGCAAGTCAACTACGGGTGGGGGGTATGTGCAACACGGTACTGAACACCGTTGTCATATGCTCTGACCTGCGGTGATGCCAGGCTGTCCGGCCGTGGCCCAAACCCGGCGCCCAGGGCCCTCGCGGCGGCGCCCGACCGCGGTGAGTGGGACGGTCCGCCGGTTGTGGGGCGGGCCGCCGATCGCCCATGATGATCTCCGCAGGGCGCGGCTCACCCACGAGGACACGGGTGGGCCCGGGGGAGTCCTGCCCGCGAAGCCTCGGTGAACTCACGCTCTGTTCATCCGATAGCCTCAGCCGACGTGCCGCCGCCCGGTGCCGGGCCGCACCGCCGCGCCCGGGGCGCCATGGGCCCCGCCGGCCCCTCCGTCAGCTCCAAGGAGTGAGTTCGTCTGTCGACCGCCATCCTCACCGGCCCGCCGGCACCCGGATCCTCGCTCGACGGTGATCTGCGGTCGCTCGGTTTCGACGTCAAGGCCGCGTCCGGCGCCGACGAGGCCGCCGCCGTGCTGGCCACCGTCCCGGCGGGCGAGCGCGTCGCGCTCGTCGACCCCCGGTTCGTCGGCCACCTGCACGCGCTGCGCCTCGCCCTCACCGACCCCCGGTTCCCGGCAGCCGCCGTACCCGGCGCCCTCACCGCGCAGAGCGGGGCCCGTCCCGCGCTCGCCCGCGCGCTGAAGGACGCCCCGGCCACCGGCGACCTCCCCGGCACGGTCGCCGACGCCCTCGACGCCGACGGCGTCGCCGTGCACCGGCCCCAGCTCGGCACCCTCGTCGCCACCGTCCCCGCCGACCCGGAGACCCGCCACGAGGCACGCGCCGCCGTGGACGCGGTCGACGACGAGGCCGTACGCCTCCGCTCGGCCGTGAAGGCCCACGACGGCTTCTTCACCACCTTCTTCATCAGCCCGTACTCGCGCTACATCGCCCGCTGGTGCGCGCGCCGCGGACTGACCCCCAACCAGGTCACCACCGCCTCGCTGCTCACCGCCCTGATCGCGGCCGGCTGCGCGGCGACCGGCGAGCGCGGCGGCTACATCGCCGCCGGCGTCCTCCTCCTCGTCTCCTTCGTCCTGGACTGCACCGACGGGCAGCTCGCCCGGTACGCGCTGAAGTACTCGACGATGGGCGCCTGGCTCGACGCCACCTTCGACCGCGCCAAGGAGTACGCCTTCTACGCGGGCCTCGCCCTCGGCGCGGCCCGTAACGGCGACGACGTCTGGGCCCTGGCGCTCGGCGCGATGGTCCTGATGACCTGCCGGCACGTCGTGGACTTCTCGTTCAACGAGGCCAATCACGACGCCACCGCCAACACCAGCCCCACCGCGGCCCTCTCCGACCGGCTCGACAGCCTCGGCTGGACCGTCTGGGCCCGCCGCATGATCATCCTGCCGATCGGCGAGCGCTGGGCGATGATCGCCGTCCTCACCGCCGTCACCAGCCCCCGGATCGTCTTCTGGGCGCTGATCATCGGCTGCGCCTTCGGCGCCTGCTACACCACGGCGGGCCGCGTCCTGCGCTCCCTCACCCGCAAGGCGAAGCGCACCGACCGCGCCGCCCAGGCACTGGCGGACCTCGCGGACTCCGGCCCGCTGGCCGGCGGCATCGCCCGCTCCCTCCGCCGCACCGGCCCGCTCGGCCCCGGCGTCGTCCTCGCCGCGATCGCCACCGGCGCACTCCTCACCGGCGTCCTCGCCCGCCCCTTCGGGGACCGGCAGACCGTCGTCGTCGCGGTCCTGTACGTGGTGCTCGCCGGCGCGGCCGTCGCCCGCCCGCTCAAGGGCTCCCTGGACTGGCTCGTACCACCGCTCTTCCGCGCCGCCGAGTACACCACCGTCCTCGTCCTCGCCGCCCGCTCCGACGCCCCGGGAGCCCTTCCCGCGGCATTCGGCCTGGTCGCGGCAGTCGCCTACCATCACTACGACACGGTGTACCGCATTCGCGGGGGCACCGGCGCGCCGCCCGCCTGGCTGGTGCGCGTCACCGGCGGACACGAGGGGCGCACGCTCCTGGTGGCCGTCCTCGCCGCCCTCCTGGCGGACCGCGGTGACGACTTCACCCTGGCACTGACCGCTCTCGCGGCAGCCGTCGCGCTCGTGGTGCTCGTGGAGTCCATCCGCTTCTGGGTCTCCTCCGGAGCACCCGCCGTTCACGACGAAGGAGAAACAGCATGATCGGCCTCGTACTCGCAGCCGGTGCCGGACGGCGTCTGCGCCCCTACACCGACACCCTTCCGAAGGCCCTCGTGCCGGTCGACGGCGAGACCACGATCCTCGACGGGACGCTGAAGAACTTCGCCGAGATCGGCCTCACCGAGGTCGCGATCGTCGTCGGCTACCGCAAGGAGGCCGTCTACGCCCGCAAGGAGGCCCTGGAGGCGAAGTACGGCCTCACGATCACCCTCGTCGACAACGACAAGGCCGAGGAGTGGAACAACGCCTACTCCCTGTGGTGCGCCCGTGAGGTCCTCAAGCGCGGTGTGATCCTCGCCAACGGCGACACCGTCCACCCGGTCTCCGTCGAGGAGACCCTGCTCGCCGCCCGCGGCAACGGCCAGAAGATCATCCTCGCCCTCGACACGGTGAAGAACCTCGCCGACGAGGAGATGAAGGTCATCACCGCCGAGGGCAAGGGCGTCCAGCGCATCACCAAGCTCATGGACCCGGCCACCGCGACCGGCGAGTACATCGGCGTCACGCTCATCGAGCCCGAGGCCGCGGAGGCGCTCGCCGACGCCCTCAAGGCGACCTTCGAGCGCGACCCGGACCTCTACTACGAGGACGGCTACCAGAAGCTCGTCGACGACGGCTTCACCATCGACGTGGCCCCCATCGGCGACGTCAAGTGGGTCGAGATCGACAACCACGACGACCTCGCGAAGGGCCGTGAGATCGCGTGCCAGTACTGACTCGGCTGATCCCCTCGCCGGTCGTCGTCGACATCCGCAGGGGAGCGCTGGACGACCTGTCCGCGCTCCTCGCGGACCAGCGGATCTCCAGCAACGGCAAGATCGCCGTCGCCATCAGCGGCGGCTCGGGCCTCAAGCTGCGTGAGCAGTTCGCCGCCGAGCTGCCGGGTGCCGACTGGTACCCGGTGGCGGGCGGCACCATCGACGAGGCCGTGAAGCTCGCCGACGCCATGCGCGGCAAGCGGTACGACGCCGTGGTCGCCCTCGGCGGCGGCAAGATCATCGACGTGACCAAGTACGCGGCGGCCCGGGTCGGGCTGCCGCTGGTGGCCATCGCCACCAACCTGTCGCACGACGGGATCTGCTCCCCGATCTCGACCCTGGACAACGACAACGGCCGGGGCTCCTACGGCGTCCCCACCCCGATCGCCCTCGTCATCGACCTGGACGTGATCAGGGAGGCGCCGGTCCGCTTCGTCCGCTCCGGCATCGGCGACGCCATCTCCAACATCTCCGCCATCGCGGACTGGGAGCTCTCCCACGAGGTGACGGGCGAGCCCGTCGACGGCCTCGCGGCCGCCATGGCCCGCAGCGCCGGCGAGGCCGTGCTCCGCCACCCCGGCGGCGTCGGCGACGACGACTTCCTCGTCTCCCTCTCCGAGGGCCTGGTGATGTCCGGCATCGCCATGTCGATCAGCGGGGACAGCCGCCCCTCCTCGGGCGCCTGCCACGAGATCAGCCACGCCTTCGACCTGCTCTTCCCGGCCCGCGCCGCCAGCCACGGCGAGCAGTGCGGTCTCGGAGCGGCCTTCGCCATGCACCTGCGCGGCGCCCGCGAGGGGTCCGCGCAGATGGTGGAGACCCTCCGCCGGCACGGGCTGCCCGTCCGGCCGGAGGAGATGGGCTTCACCGTGGACGAGTTCGTGCAGGCGGTGTCCTTCGCCCCGCAGACCCGGCCGGGCCGCTTCACCATCCTCGAACACCTCGACCTGTCCGACGACCAGATCAGGGACGCGTACGCCGACTATGCAAAAGCCATCGGTAGCTGAGCTCCGACCGGTCGTCCACCCCCCGGGTGTGAAGGACCGGCGCAGCGGTGAGCACTGGGGCGGCCGTCTGTACATGCGGGAGATCTCGCTCCGGATCACCCGCCACCTCGTCGGCACCCGGGTCACACCGAACCAGCTCACCTACGTCATGACCCTCGCGGGCGTCCTCGCGGCCCCGGCGCTGCTCGTGCCGGGGATCCCGGGTGCCCTCCTCGGCGCGCTCATGGTCCAGCTCTACCTGCTGCTCGACTGCGTCGACGGCGAGGTGGCCCGCTGGAAGAAGCAGTTCTCGCTCGGCGGGGTGTACCTGGACCGGGTCGGCGCCTATCTGTGCGACGCGGCCGTGCTCGTCGGCTTCGGCCTGCGCGCCGCCGACCTGTGGGGCTCGGGCCGGATCGACTGGCTGTGGGCCTTCCTCGGCACGCTCGCCGCCCTCGGCGCCATCCTGATCAAGGCCGAGACCGACCTCGTCGGTGTCGCCCGCCACCAGGGCGGTCTGCCGCCGGTCAAGGAGGCGGCGTCCGAACCGCGCTCCTCCGGCATGGCGCTGGCCCGCAGGGCCGCCGCGGCGCTCAAGTTCCACCGGCTCGTCCTCGGCATCGAGGCCTCGCTCCTGATCGTGGCCCTGGCGATCGCGGACCACGTCCGCGGCGATCTGTTCTTCTCCCGGGTCGGCGTCGCCGTCCTCGCCGGCATCGCGCTGCTCCAGACCGTGCTCCACCTGGTGTCGATCATGGTCTCCAGCAGGCTGAAGTGAGGCCGGTCCCCGGTGCGCCGCTCAGGGTGGGAGCCGTCGTCATCACGATGGGCAACCGCCCCGACGAGCTGCGCGCGCTGATCGACTCGGTCGCCGCGCAGGAGGGCGACCGGGTCGAGGTCGTCGTCGTCGGACAGGGCACCCCGGTCACCGGGCTGCCCGACTGGGTGCGGACCGTCGACCTGCCGGAGAACGTCGGCATCCCGGCCGGCCGGAACGTCGGCATCGAGGCCTTCGGCCCGGGCGGCACCGACGTCGACGTCCTGCTGTTCCTCGACGACGACGGACTCCTCGCGCACACGGACACCGCCGAACTGGTCCGGCAGGCCTTCACCGCCGACCCGCGCCTCGGCATCATCACCTTCCGCATCGCCGACCCGGAGACCGGGACCACCCAGCGCCGGCACGTGCCGCGCCTGCGCGCCTCCGACCCGATGCGCTCCTCGCGGGTCACCACCTTCCTCGGTGGCGCCAACGCGGTCCGCACCAAGGTCTTCGCCGAAGTCGGCGCCCTGCCGGGCGAGTTCTTCTACGCGCACGAGGAGACCGACCTCGCCTGGCGCGCGCTCGACGCCGACTGGATGATCGACTACCGTTCCGACATGGTGCTGTTGCACCCCACCACAGCCCCGTCCCGGCACGCCTCGTACCACTTCAACGTGGCCCGCAACCGAGTGTGGCTGGCACGTCGCAATCTGCCCGCGCCCCTGGTGCCGGTCTATCTCGGCGTCTGGCTTCTGCTCACCCTGGCCCGGCGGCCCTCCCTCTCCGCGCTGAAGGCGTGGTGCGGCGGCTTCCGCGAGGGCTGGACGACCCCCTGCGGACCGCGCCGCCCCATGAGGTGGCGTACGGTGTGGCGGCTGACCCGGCTGGGTCGCCCCCCGGTCGTCTGACATCGTGGTACCGACGTGCCGCGCATCTTGAACACGAAAGTTTCGACTGTGAGTGACACACACCAGGGCGGGGCGGTCGCGACGAGCGCGCCCCCGTCCGTCGACGAGGGCCTGGCCCCGGCCGCGCTGGCCGCGAAGTACGGCCTCTCCGTCAGCGGCGCCCGGCCCGGACTGTTCGAGTACGTCCGTGAACTGTGGAGCCGCCGCCACTTCATCCTGGCCTTCTCCTCGGCCAAGCTGACCGCCCAGTACAGCCAGGCCAAGCTGGGCCAGGTGTGGCAGGTGGCGACCCCGCTGCTCAACGCCCTGGTCTACTACCTGATCTTCGGGCTCATCCTGGGCGCGGGACAGGGGATGTCCGAGGAGGTCTACATCCCCTTCCTGGTCACCGGCATCTTCGTGTTCACCTTCACCCAGAGCTCGGTCATGGCCGGCGTCCGGGCGATCTCGGGGAACCTCGGCCTCGTCAGGGCCCTGCACTTCCCGCGGGCCAGCCTCCCCATCTCCTTCTCCCTCCAGCAGCTCCAGCAGCTGCTGTTCTCGATGATCGTCCTCGTGGCGATCGTGATCGCCTTCGGCAGCTACCCCTCCCTCCGGTGGCTGCTCGTGATCCCGGCGCTCTTCCTGCACTTCGTGTTCAACGTGGGCCTCGCGATGATCGTGGCCAGGATGGGCTCCAAGACGCCCGACCTCGCCCAGCTGATGCCGTTCATCATGCGGACCTGGATGTACGCGTCCGGCGTCATGTTCTCGATCCCGGTGATGCTCGCCGACAAGCCGGCCTGGATCGCCGACGTCCTCATGTACAACCCGGCGTCCGTCTACATGGACCTGATCCGCTTCGCCCTCATCGACGGCTACAGCGCGAGCAACCTGCCGGACCACGTCTGGATGACCGCCCTCGCCTGGGCACTGGTCGTCGGCATCGGCGGCTTCGTCTACTTCTGGAAGGCCGAGGAGAGGTACGGCCGTGGCTGACATCGACGACGGCAACGTCCCCACCGTCATCTGCGACGACGTCCACATCGTCTACCGGGTCAACACCGGTGGCGGAGGCAAGGGCAGCGCCACCGCGGCGCTCAGCCGGATCCTCGGCCGCGGCAAGGCCGAGGTCTCCCGGGGCGTCCGCAAGGTCCACGCGGTCCGCGGTGTCACCTTCACCGCCTACCGGGGCGAGGCCATCGGCCTCATCGGCTCCAACGGCTCCGGCAAGTCGACGCTGCTGCGCGCCATCGCCGGTCTGCTGCCCACCGAGAGCGGCATGGTCTACACCGACGGGCAGCCCTCGCTCCTGGGCGTCAACGCGGCCCTCATGAACGACCTCACCGGTGAGCGCAACGTGATCCTGGGCGGCCTCGCCATGGGCATGAGCCGCGAGGAGGTGCGCTCCCGCTACGAGGGCATCGTCGACTTCTCCGGCATCAACGAGAAGGGCGACTTCATCAGCCTGCCCATGCGCACGTACTCCTCCGGCATGGGCGCCAGGCTCCGCTTCGCCATCGCGGCGGCCAAGAACCACGACGTCCTCCTCATCGACGAGGCGCTGGCGACCGGTGACCGCAAGTTCCAGATCCGCTCCGAGGAGCGGATCCGCGAACTCCGCAAGGAGGCCGGCACGGTCTTCCTGGTGAGCCACAGCAACAAGTCCATCCGGGACACCTGCGACCGGGTGCTCTGGCTGGAGAAGGGGCAGCTCCTGATGGACGGCCCCACGGACGAGGTCCTCAAGGCGTACGAGCGCGAGACCGCCCGCTGACCCGCGTCCTTCCGCACCGCCCCCACCCTTTTCGGTGGGGGCGGTTCCGCTTTCCGCGCGTCGTGCCACCACCTGGAATGTTCATGCGGTCAACATCGGGCAGGATGAGCCCATGGCAGCGATCTCGGGGGGAAAGACCTACCACCACGGCGATCTGCGCAACGCGCTGATCTGCGCGGCCGTCGATCTCGCCACCGAAGGCGGCCCCGAGCGGGTCGTCCTGCGCGAGGCGGCCCGCCGGGTGGGTGTCTCGCCCACCGCCGCCTACCGGCACTTCGACGGCCGCGGCGAACTCCTCGGCGCTGTCAGGACCCACGCCCGGCGGGAGCTCGCCGACTCCATGGAGCGGGCCGCCGCCCGCGAGCCCGGCGCCGACGATCCCGCCCTCGCGGCCGAACGCCGGGTCGCCGCCCTCTGTCGCGGATACGTCGGCTTCGCCGTGGAGCAGCCCGGCCTCTACCGGGCCGCGTTCTGCGTCCCCAGGCGGGCCGAGGCGGGCGGACCCGCGGCGGAGCGCCCGCCCACCGAGCCCGAGATCCGCGCGTTCACCCTGCTCGGGGAGGCGCTCGACGCGCTCACCCGGCGCGGCGCCCGACAGGGCGCACGAGTCGCCAGTGGCGCCGCAGCGTGGTCGGCCGTGCACGGACTGTCACTTCTCCTGGTCGACGGCCCTCTTCGCCGCCTTCCCGCGCAGCGCAGGAACGCCGTCGTCGAGACGACCCTCGCCATGGTGGTCTCCGGCGCACGTGCCCTCTGAGCCGCCTTCCGACCCGAACTCCCTTGCGGTACGGGCGGGTTGACGACTCGTACGAGTGAGCTTCCCGGCGTCGGCCACCCCGGAATGGCGACGGCCGTCGTACAACGTAAGCTGGACCGGTCTGTTTCGCGGCAAGTAGGGCGATACCCCACGACCATCGGGCCTCCGGGCGGCGGCCCTACGGGCAGGGGTCGGCGGCGTGTCCGAAATAGGATGGATTGGATCGGCAGTGTAGAACGGGAGACGTGACGGCCATGACGCAGAATCTCCAGCTCCACGAGGGTGTCGCCGTCCCTCCGTCGGGCAGTGACCTGTGACGGACACGCGGCAGGGGCGCCCCGACGCCTCCTCACGCGCCACACTCGGCAAGGCCGCGGACGAGAACTTCCCCGTGGCCCCCTTCTTCCTGCCCCGGGCCTGGCGCGACGACCTGATGGCCGTCTACGGCTTCGCCCGCCTCGTCGACGACATCGGTGACGGCGACCTCGCCCCCGGCGGCGCCGACGCCCGCCACCTCGGCCTCGACCCCGAGGCCGCCGAGGACCGGCTCGCGCTCCTCGACGCCTTCGAGGCCGACCTCCGCCGCGTCTTCGACGGCGCCCCCCGCCACCCCCTGCTGCGGGCCCTCCGGCCGACCGTCCAGCGCCACCGGCTCACCCCCGAGCCCTTCCTCGGACTGATCGCGGCCAACCGCCAGGACCAGCTGGTCACGCGCTACGAGACGTACGACGACCTCCTCGCGTACTGCGAGCTCTCCGCCAACCCCGTCGGCCGCCTCGTCCTCGCGATCACCGGCACCGACACCCCCGAGCGGATCCGCCGCTCCGACGAGATCTGCACCGCCCTCCAGATCGTCGAACACCTCCAGGACGTCGCCGAGGACCTCGGCGCCGACCGGATCTACCTCCCCGCCGAGGACCTCAAGCGGTTCCACGTCACCGAGGCCGACCTCGCCCGCCCCACCGCCGGCGCCGCCGTGCGCGCACTGATCGCCTTCGAGGCCGAGCGTGCCCGCGAACTGCTCCACGCGGGCACCCCGCTCGTCGGCAGCGTCCACGGCCGGCTCCGCCTCCTCCTCGCGGGATTCACCGCCGGGGGACTCGCCGCGCTCGACGCGGTCACCGACGCCGGATTCGACGTACTGAGCGGTGCACCGAAATCCACCAAGCCGAGCCTGATGCGCCAGGTGGGAGCGGTACTGCTCCGGGCGCGGAGAGAGGGGTGAGCGCGACCGTGGAGGCACAGCTTCAGCCGTCCGCACCGGTACAGGCCGCCTACAGCTACTGCGAGGCGGTCACCGGACAGCAGGCACGCAACTTCGCCTACGGGATCCGGCTGCTGCCGACCGAGAAGCGCCAGGCCATGTCCGCGCTGTACGCGTTCTCCCGGCGCGTCGACGACATCGGAGACGGCACCCTCGCGTCCGAGGTCAAGCGGGAGCGCCTTGAGGCCACCCGCGCCCTGCTCGACCGGGTCCGCGCCGGCGAGGTCGACGAGGACGACACCGACCCCGTCGCCGTCGCTCTCGCCGACTCCGCCCGCCGCTTCCCGCTCCCGCTCGACGGCCTCGACGAACTCATCGACGGCGTCCTCATGGACGTGCACGGCGCGACCTTCGAGACCTGGGACGACCTCAAGGTCTACTGCCGCTGCGTCGCCGGGGCGATCGGCAGGCTCTCCCTCGGCGTCTTCGGCACCCAGCCCGGCGCCGCGGGCGCCGACCGGGCCCCCGAGTACGCCGACACCCTGGGCCTCGCGCTCCAACTCACCAACATTCTCAGGGACGTACGCGAGGACGCGGCCAACGGGCGGACCTATCTGCCCGCCGACGACCTCGCCAAGTTCGGCTGCGGGGACGGCTTCGGGAGCGACACCCCGCCCCCCGGCGCCGACTTCGCCGGCCTCGTCCACTTCGAAGTACGGCGCGCCCGCGCCCTGTTCGCCGAGGGCTACCGGCTGCTGCCCATGCTCGACCGGCGCAGCGGCGCCTGCGTCGCCGCCATGGCCGGCATCTACCGCCGCCTCCTCGACCGGATCGAACGCGACCCCGGCGCCGTGCTGCGCGGCCGGGTCTCGCTGCCGGGCCGAGAGAAGGCGTACGTCGCCGTCCGCGGGCTCTCCGGCCTCGACACCCGCCACATCGCCCGCCGTACCGTCAGGGGGCGAGCTTGATGAGCCCGTACGCCACCGAGCGCCGGGCAACCCCGGGCGCCGTTCCGGCGTCCCTGCCCGAGACGACCCGAGCGGAGGCCGCGTGACCCACGAAGGAACCGAGCAGAACGCCCGGCAGCCCCACGCCGTCGTCGTCGGCGGCGGGCTCGCCGGGATCACCACCGCGCTCCGGCTCGCCGAGGCGGGCGCCGGCGTCACCCTCCTCGAAGGCCGGCCCCGGCTCGGCGGCCTCGCCTTCTCCTTCCGCCGCGGCGACCTCACCGTCGACAACGGCCAGCACGTCTACCTGCGCTGCTGCACCGCGTACCGCTGGTTCCTCGACCGGATCGACGGCGCCCGGCTCGCGCCCCTCCAGGACCGCCTCGACGTCCCCGTCCTCGACGTCGGCCACCCCCGCGGACCGAGGCTCGGCCGGATCCGCCGCGACAACCTCCCCGTACCGCTGCACCTCGCGCGGACCCTCGCCACGTACCCGCACCTCTCCCTCGCGGAACGTGCCTCCGTCGGCCGGGCCGCGCTCGCCCTGAAGAAGCTCGACCCCGCCGATCCCGCGCTCGACGGCATCGACTTCGGCACCTGGCTCGGCCGGCACGGGCAGTCCCCCCGGGCCGTCGAGGCCCTCTGGGACCTGATCGGCATCCCCACGCTCAACGCCCCCGCCCCCGAGTCCTCCATGGGGCTCGCCGCGATGGTCTTCAAGACCGCGCTCCTCACCGAGCCCGGCGCCGCCGACATCGGCTGGGCCCACGTCCCCCTCGGCGAACTCCACGACACCCGCGCCGCGAAGGAGCTCGACGCCCTCGGCGTCCGCACCCTGCTCCGTACCAAGGCCGAGCGGATCTCCCGTACGGACGACGGCCGCTGGGCCGTCGACGTACCCGGCGAGACGCTCACGGCGGACGCCGTCGTCCTCGCCGTACCCCAGCAGGAGACCCACGGCCTGCTGCCCGACGGCGCCCTCGACGACCCCGACCGGCTCCTCGACATCACCGTCGCGCCCATCCTCAACCTGCACGTCGTCTACGACCGCAAGGTCCTCAAGCAGCCCTTCTTCACCACGCTCGGCTCCCCGGTGCAGTGGGTCTTCGACCGCACCGAATCCTCCGGGCTCACCGGCGGCGGCCAGTACCTCGCCGTCTCCCAGTCCGCCGCCCAGGACGAGATCGACGAACCCGTCGCCGCCCTGCGCGCGAAGTACCTCCCCGAGCTGGAGCGGCTGCTGCCCGCCGCCCGCGGCGCCGGGATCCGCGACTTCTTCGTCACCAGGGAGCGGACGGCCACGTTCGCCCCCACCCCGGGCGTCGGCCGACTCCGCCCCGGCGCCCGCACCCGGGCCCCGGGGCTCTACCTGGCCGGAGCCTGGACCGCCACCGGCTGGCCCGCGACCATGGAGGGTGCCGTCCGCAGCGGATTCAGCGCGGCGGGCGCCGCGCTCTCCGCCCTCGGCCGCCACCATGACCATCCGCTGCAGGAGGCGGCATGAGTGTGAGTACCGGAACAAGAGGAGAGACCGTGCCGACTGTGCCGCCGGGTAATCCGGCCGTCGACACCGCGGACGTGTCCGCACTGCTGGAGCGGGGGCGGACCCTGTCCACCCCCGTACTGCGGGCGGCCGTCGACCGCCTCGCGCCGCCCATGGACACCGTGGCCGCCTACCACTTCGGCTGGATCGACGCCCAGGGCAACCCCGCCGACGGCGACGGCGGCAAGGCCGTACGCCCCGCGCTCGCCCTGCTGTCGGCCGAGGCCGCGGGCGCCGCGCCCGAGGTCGGGATCCCCGGCGCCGTCGCCGTGGAACTCGTCCACAACTTCTCGCTGCTCCACGACGACCTGATGGACGGCGACGAGCAGCGCCGCCACCGCGACACCGTGTGGAAGGTGCACGGCCCCGCGCAGGCCATCCTCGTGGGCGACGCCCTGTTCGCCCTCGCCAACGAGCTGCTCCTCGAACTGGGCACCGTCGAGGCCGGCCGGGCCACCCGCCGGCTCACCACGGCCTCCCGCAAGCTCATCGACGGGCAGGCCCAGGACATCGCGTACGAGCACCGCGAGCGGGTCACCGTCGAGGAGTGCCTGGAGATGGAGGGCAACAAGACGGGCGCCCTGCTCGCCTGCGCCGTCTCCATCGGCGCCGTGCTCGGCGGCGCCGACGACCGCACCGCCGACAAGCTGGAGGAGTACGGCTACCACCTCGGCCTCGCTTTCCAGGCCGTCGACGACCTCCTCGGCATCTGGGGCGACCCGGAGGCCACCGGCAAGCAGACCTGGAGCGACCTGCGGCAGCGCAAGAAGTCCCTGCCGGTCGTCGCCGCCCTCGCTGCCGGCGGCGAGGCCTCCGAGCGGCTCGGCGAACTGCTCGCCGCCGACGCCAAGTCCAACGACTTCGACACCTTCTCCGAGGAGGAGTTCGCCTACCGGGCGGCCCTCATCGAGGAGGCCGGCGGACGCGAGTGGACCTCCCAGGAGGCCCGTAGGCAGCACGCCGTCGCGATCGAGGCCCTGGACGAGGTGGACATGCCCGCCCGCGTCCGGGCGCAGCTCACCGCGCTCGCCGACTTCGTGGTCGTACGGAAGAGATGATCACCATCACCCTGATATGAGTGCGCGGTCGCCGGCCGGTGCCCTTCGGCGCCGGCCGACGGCAGACCCGTAGAAGCAGATGAACCTACTGCCAAAGGGGAAGCCATGACAGCGACGACCGACGGGAACGCCGGGGCCGTGGGCCCCCGGGCGGCCGCGGCCAGCACCACGCACCACACCGACGCCTCCACGCCGGATCTCGACGAAGCCGCCGCACGGGCCGCGGAACGGGCCGTCGAGCACCTGCTCGCCCGGCAGGACCCCGAGGGCTGGTGGAAGGGCGACCTGGAGACCAACGTCACCATGGACGCCGAGGACCTCCTCCTCCGCCAGTTCCTGGGCGTCCTCGACGCCGACACCACCCGCGCCGCGGCCCTCCACATCCGCCGTGAGCAGCGCGAGGACGGCGCCTGGGCCACCTTCTACGGCGGACCCGGCGAGGTCTCCGCCACCGTCGAGGCCTATGTGGCACTCCGGCTCGCCGGAGACCCGCCCGAGGCCCCGCACATGGCACGCGCCGCCGCCTGGGTCCGTGCCAGGGGCGGGATCGCCGCCGCCCGGGTCTTCACCCGGATCTGGCTCGCCCTCTTCGGCTGGTGGCGCTGGGAGGACCTGCCCGAGCTGCCCCCGGAACTGCTCTTCCTGCCGAAGTGGTTCCCGCTCAACATCTACGACTTCGGCTGCTGGGCCCGGCAGACGATCGTGCCGCTCACCGTCGTCTCCGCGAAGCGCCCGGTCCGCCCCGCGCCCTTCCCCCTCGACGAGCTGCACACCGACCCCGCCCGTCCGAACCCGCCCCGGCCCCTCGCCCCCGCGACCGGCTGGGACGGGATCTTCCAGCGGCTCGACAAGGCGCTGCACGCCTACCACCGGGTCGCGCCGCGCGCCCTGCGCAGGACCGCCATGAACCTCGCCGCGCGCTGGATCGTCGAGCGGCAGGAGAACGACGGCTGCTGGGGCGGCATCCAGCCGCCCGCCGTCTACTCGGTCATCGCCCTCCACCTCCTCGGCTACGACCTCCAGCACCCCGTCATGCGGGCGGGCCTCGAGTCGCTCGACCGGTTCGCGGTGTGGCGCGAGGACGGCTCCCGGATGATCGAGGCCTGCCAGTCGCCCGTCTGGGACACCTGCCTCGCCACGATCGCCCTCGCCGACGCGGGGCTCCCGCCGGACCACCCCGCCCTTGTGAAGGCCGTCGACTGGATGCTCGACGAGGAGATCACCCGGACCGGGGACTGGGCGGTACGGCGTCCCGGACTGCCCCCGGGCGGCTGGGCGTTCGAGTTCCACAACGACAACTACCCCGACATCGACGACACCGCCGAGGTGGTGCTGGCCCTGCGCCGGGTCCGGCACCCCGAGCCGGCCCGGGTGGAGGCGGCCGTCGCCCGGGGCACGCGCTGGACGCTCGGCATGCAGTCGCGGGGCGGCGCCTGGGGCGCGTTCGACGCCGACAACACCAGCGCCTTCCCCAACAGGCTGCCGTTCTGCGACTTCGGCGAGGTGATCGACCCGCCCTCCGCCGACGTCACCGCCCATGTGGTGGAGATGCTGGCGTACGAGGGGCTCGCCGCGGACCCCCGGACCCGCGGGGGCATCGACTGGCTGCTCGCCGCACAGGAGCCGAACGGTGCCTGGTTCGGCCGCTGGGGCGTCAACCACGTGTACGGCACCGGTTCGGTGCTCCCCGCGCTCACCGCGGCCGGGCTGCCCGTCTCCCACCCCGCGATCCGCCGGGCCGTCGACTGGCTCGGAACCACCCAGAACGAGGACGGTGGCTGGGGCGAGGACCTCCGCTCCTACTCGGACCCGGAGTGGATCGGACGCGGCGCCTCCACCGCCTCCCAGACCGCCTGGGCGCTGATCGCCCTGCTCGCCGCGGGCGAACGCGACTCCGAGCCGGCACGGCGGGGCGTCGCCTGGCTCGCCGCGACCCAGCGCGAGGACGGCTCCTGGGACGAGCCGTACTTCACCGGCACCGGCTTCCCCTGGGACTTCTCCATCAACTACCACCTCTACCGGCAGGTGTTCCCCCTCACGGCGCTCGGACGCTACGTGTACGGGGAGCCGTCGCCCGGCAAGGGACGCTGATGGGGCGCGAGCCGGGCCCCGGCGCCCCACCACCGCTGCTCATCGCCTGCGCCCTCGGCATCGAGCAGCTCGCCCTGCGCACCGGGGACCGCGGCGGCGCCCCCGGGCCCGTGACCGTGCTCCGTACGGGCATGGGACCCGACCGGGCCAACCGGGCGGTCTCCCGGGCGCTCGGCGAGGAGCGGTGGCGGGACGCCGCCGTCATCGCCTCCGGTTTCTGCGCGGGGCTCGCCCCCGGCATGCACCCGGGGGACCTGATCGTCGCCGAAGAGACCCGCGGCCCCGACGGCACGCTCTCCTGCACCGGGACCGAGCTCCTGGTGCAGGCCCTGGCCAGGGCGGTGCCCGGGCGTGCCGTGCACACCGGGCCGCTGACCGGCTCCGACCACGTGGTGCGCGGCCCCGAGCGGGCAGCGCTGCGGGCCACCGGCGCGATCGCCGTCGACATGGAGTCCGCCGCGACTCTGCGTACCGCACGGGCCGCCGTAGGCCTCGGCGGAGGGCCGGACGCCCGCCCGGTTGCGGCCGTCCGGGTGGTCGTGGACGCTCCAGAACATGAGCTGGTCCGGATCGGCACGGTACGCGGGGGAATATCGGCCTTCCGTGTCCTTCGTGCCGTCCTTCCCGCTTTCTTCGAATGGCACCGTTCTTTGCTGCTCCCCAGGAGGTGAACGAGTTATGGCCATGCCGCTCCGTCAGTCCATCCGGGTCGGGACCTACCTCATCGAACAGAAGCTCCGCAAGCGCGAGAAGTTCCCGCTGATCGTCGAGCTCGAGCCGCTCTTCGCGTGCAACCTCAAGTGCGAGGGCTGCGGAAAGATCCAGCACCCCGCGGGTGTCCTCAAGCAGCGCATGCCGGTCGCCCAGGCGGTCGGCGCGGTCCTGGAGTCCGGCGCCCCCATGGTGTCCATCGCGGGCGGCGAGCCCCTGATGCACCCTCAGATCCACGAGATCGTCCGCCAGTTGGTGGCGAAGCGGAAGTACGTCTTCCTGTGCACCAACGCCATGCTGCTGCGCAAGAAGCTGGAGGACTTCACGCCCTCCCCGTACTTCGCGTTCGCCGTGCACATCGACGGCCTGCGTGAGCGGCACGACGAATCCGTCGCCAAGGAAGGCGTGTTCGACGAGGCGGTGGCGGCCATCAAGGAGGCGAAGCGACGCGGATTCCGCGTAACCACCAATTCGACCTTCTTCAACACCGACACCCCGCAGACCATCATCGAGGTCCTCAATTTCCTCAACGACGACCTCCAGGTCGACGAGATGATGATCTCGCCCGCCTACGCGTACGAGAAGGCCCCCGACCAGGAGCACTTCCTCGGCGTGGAACAGACCCGCGAACTCTTCAAGAAGGCCTTCGCCGGCGGAAACCGGCGCCGCTGGCGGCTCAACCACTCGCCGCTCTTCCTGGATTTCCTGGAAGGAAAGGCGGACTTCCCCTGCACCGCCTGGGCCATTCCGAACTACTCCCTCTTCGGCTGGCAGCGCCCCTGCTATCTGATGAGCGACGGATACGTCCCCACGTACCGCGAACTCATCGAGGACACCGACTGGGAGAAGTACGGCCGCGGCAAGGACCCGCGCTGCGCCAACTGCATGGCGCACTGCGGCTACGAGCCCACCGCCGTCCTCGCCACCATGGGCTCCCTCAAGGAGTCCCTGCGCGCGGTCAGGGAGACGGTCTCCGGGGACAAGCGGTGAGTGCCCCGTGAAGGGCGAGGACGAGCGTCCGGCGAAGGGTGCGTTCGACCTGCGGGCGCTCCTCGCCGAACGCGGCGGCGAGCGCTACGAGCTGCACGCCAAGCACCTCAACCACCAGCTGCCGCGGATGCTCCACACCATCGGCTTCGACAAGGTGTACGAGCGGGCCGAGGGCGCCCACTTCTGGGACGCCGACGGCGTCGACCACCTCGACATGCTCGCCGGCTTCGGCGTGATGGGCCTCGGACGGCACCACCCCGTCGTCCGCAAGGCCCTCCACGACGTCCTGGACGCCCAGCTCGCCGATCTCACCCGCTTCGACTGCCCGCCGCTGCCCGGACTCCTCGCCGAACGGCTGCTCGCCCACAGCCCGCACCTCGACCGGGTCTTCTTCGGCAACAGCGGCACGGAGGCCGTGGAGACCGCCCTCAAGTTCGCCCGGTACGCCACCGGGCGGCCCAGGGTCCTCTACTGCTCCCACGCCTTCCACGGCCTGACCACCGGCTCCCTCTCCGTCAACGGGGAGAAGGGCTTCCGGGACGGCTTCGCCCCGCTCCTGCCCGACACGGCGATCGAGCTCGGCGACCTCGAAGCCCTGGAGCGGGAGCTGCGCCGGGGCGACGTGGCCGCCTTCGTCGTGGAGCCGATCCAGGGCAAGGGCGTCCACGAGGCCCCGCCCGGCTTCCTGCGCGCCGCCCAGGAGCTGCTGCACAAGCACGGGGCCCTGCTGATCGCCGACGAGGTGCAGACCGGCCTCGGCAGGACCGGCGACTTCTACGCGTACCAGCACGAGGAAGGGGTCGAACCGGACCTGGTCTGCGTGGCCAAGGCCCTCTCCGGCGGCTACGTGCCGGTCGGGGCCACCCTCGGCAAGGACTGGATCTTCAAGAAGGTCTACTCGTCGATGGACCGGGTCCTCGTCCACTCGGCGAGCTTCGGGTCGAACGCGCAGGCCATGGCGGCCGGGCTCGCCGTCCTCTCGGTCATGGAGAGCGAGGACACGGTCGCCCACGTCCGGCGGATCGGCGGCCTGCTCCGCTCCCGCCTGGAGGAGCTCGTGCCCCGGTACGAACTGCTCCACGAGATCCGCGGGCGCGGGCTGATGATCGGGATCGAGTTCGGCCGGCCGTCCTCGCTGGGGCTCCGAGGGCGCTGGACGATGCTCCAGGCGGCCCGCAAGGGGCTCTTCGCGCAGATGGTCGTCGTCCCGCTGCTCCAGCGACACCGGATCCTCACCCAGGTCTCCGGGGACCACCTGGAGGTGATCAAGCTGATCCCGCCGCTGATCATCGACGAGGCGGACGTGGACCGGTTCGTCACCGCCTTCACGGCGGTCATGGACGAGGCCCACGGCGGTGGCGGGCTGATGTGGGACTTCGGGAGGACTCTGGTGAAGCAGTCGGTGGCGCAGCGCTGACGGCGGATCCGGTCGAGCGTGGAGTTTTGCCTCTGGGGCAAGAAACTTGCCTCAGAGGCACGATGCTGGCGGAATGGACGCATGGACCACGTCCCCGGGGAGACCTCCCCGGACCCCGCCGCCACCGGCGCACCGCCGGACGCCGCTGCCTCAGGCGCCCTGCCGGACCCCGCCGTCCCTGGCGCCCTGCCGGACGTCGCCCCGCAGCTGCGGGGTCTGCGCCGTCGCCGGGGCCTCACCCTGGAGGCCGCCGCCCAGCGGGCCGGCCTCTCGCCGGCCCACCTCTCGCGCCTGGAGACCGGGAACCGGCAGCCCTCGCTGCCGATGCTGCTCGCCCTCGCCCGCATCTACGGTACGACGGTCTCCGAGCTCCTCGGTGAGGCACCGGCCGAGCGCGACCCCGTCGTCCGGGCCGGCCGCTCCGAACCCGTCGAGGCCGACGGCTGGGTCTACCGCCAGGCGGGCGGTGCCGGGCGCGCCCTGCAGTGCCTGCGGGTCCACGTGCCGTACGCCACCAGGGCCGACATCGTGCGCGTCCACCCGGGGGAGGAGTGGATCCACGTCCTGGAGGGCCGGGTGCGGCTCGCGCTCGGTGACGCCGTGCATGTCCTCGATCCCGGGGACAGCGCGCACTTCGACTCGCTCACCCCGCACCGGATCGGCGCCGCCACCCCCGGCGGGGCGGAGCTGCTGTTCGTCCACACCCTGATGCAGAGTCCCGCGGCCGAGCTGTGCCTCGGCGACGGGACCCCGCACCGGCGCTGAGCCCCGTGGGGCATCCTTCCCTGTGGCTCTTCATTCCTTCGAGAGGACCGACATGTCCGACAAGTCACGACCGGTCACCGGTGAGGAGCGTGGGGAGGGCAAGTTCCCCAAGGGGCTGGTCCTGCGCCTCTTCGCCTACCTGGTCGCCGGCCACCTCTTCGCCGGTTTCCTCTACCTGCTCTTCGCGCTGGGTGGCCAGAACCGGTAGGCGGCGGACTCACACCTCGGTGAGCAGGCGCTCCCGCAGGCGCTCGCGGGTCTCCGGGGCCAGCTTCAGGCCCGTCGCGAGGTAGGCGTCCACCGAGCCCCAGGTCGCCTCGATCGTCTCGAAGGCCCCCCGCAGGTACTCCACCCGCGCGTCGAAGAGCGGGCTCAGCAGCTCCATCACCTCGGGCGACATGGCGTCCGGGGCGGTGGAGCTGCGGCGCACCTTGTAGCGGCGGTGCGGGTCGTTCGACTTCACGTAGTCGGCCTCGATCGCCGCCCGCTCGACCCCGAGGGCGAGCAGGGTGATCGCTATGGAGAGCCCGGCGCGGTCCTTGCCGGCCGCGCAGTGCATCAGGGCGGGGAGGCTGTCCTCAGCCATGGCGTGCAGGATCCGGCTGTGCTCCGCGGTCCGCTCGATCACCATCTTCCGGTACGAGTCGGACATGTTGGCGGCCGCCTTGCCGTCACCGAGGATCTCGCGCAGCTGGGTTATGTCGCCGCCGCGCACCAGCTTCCAGAACTCCTTGCCCTCCGCCGGATCGTTGAGCGGTATGTTCACGTTCCGTACGCCGGGCAGCTCGACGTCGGGACCCTCGACCTTCCGGTCGGCCATGTTCCGGAAGTCGAACACGGTGTGCAGTCCCAGCGAGTCGAGGAAGGCGGCGTCCGCCGCCGTCGCGTGGGCGAGGTGGCCGCTGCGGAAGAGGCGCCCGGTGCGGACGGCCCGGCCGTCCGTCGTCGGCAGGCCGCCCACGTCCCGGAAGTTGCGGACCTCGGCCAGCTCGGGTTCGGTCATTTCGATGGGCGGGACCTGCGGCAGCTGCTGCGTCACGGGTGCTCCTGGTGGTCGACGTTCGGGTGCCCGAAGCGAGATCGGTTCCTGGGGCAATCATCCAGGCGGGAGGGTGTCGGCGCACCCCCCTGGACGGGAATGGGTGATCTGTCCGAATTGAGGCCTTACGTATAACGCGCCCTGTTTGCGGGCGAGATGGGCATCGGCGCGTGAGCAGCGTCATAGAAGTGACGGATCGTGGCCGACGGCCGGAACCAATTGCCGTACGGAAAAGGGACATCGAAGGACCGTCATCCACAGAGGGTGACCGGAATTCCGGCCGGAAGACGTGGCGGGGAAAGCCGGTGGAAATCAGCGGCTTGTCCGTGCCGACCCCCTCGTCTAGCGTCACCGTCAATCCGGTCGGACCGCCGAATCCTGCCACCGTCCGGAATTCCCACTCATCCCATGTGTGGCAGGAGCGGGGGACCCAGGAAGTACGCCGGTCCCGCGACGCAGGACGGCTTGGGGTGAAGCCGCGTGAGAACGCGGCCGGGCATCTCCAGTCCGAACCCGACAGCTCACCTCGTAGGCGCCGGAGAGGAATTCGCCATGCCCGCGACGGGTAAGCACCGCCGTACCAAGACCAACCGACTGACCCGCGGAATCGCCGCCGCCGGTACGGGAGGCGCCGTCGTCGCCCTCCCGCTCTTCGGCGCCACCGGGGCCCACGCCGCCGAGCAGACTGCCGCCCCCAGCCAGGCCGTCACCGCCGCCGCCCAGGTGGAGGCCCTCGCCGCCGCCAAGGCCGCGCCCGCCGCCAAGGCCGCACCGAAGACGTACTCCGTCGTGCGCGGCGACTACCTGTCGAAGATCGCCGCCGACCACCACGTCGCCGGCGGCTGGCAGAAGCTGTACTCCGACAACCGCCAGGTCGTCGGCGAGGACCCCTCGCTCATCCTGCCCGGCATGAAGCTCACGCTCGGCGCCAAGAGCACCGCCAAGGCCTCCGCTCCGAAGAGCGCCGCGCCCCGGGCGGCCGCCCCCAAGAGCGCCCCGGAGCCGTCCGCCGAGACCTCCTCGAAGAACGGCGACACCCCGCGCGCCTCCCGGGGCAGCGAGCGCGCCGCCGCCCCGGCCACCACCGCCCCGTCCTCGGACGCCGGCTCGTCCTCCTCCGCGCAGGAGTCGACGGGCGCCTCGACCTCCGCGTCCGGCTGGGTCGCCCCGGTCAGCGGCGGCATCTCCACCCCGTACCGCGCCTCCGGCTCCATGTGGTCCTCCGGTTACCACACCGGTGTCGACTTCATCGCCTCCTCCGGCACCACCGTCCGCGCCGTCGGCGCCGGCAACGTGGTCTCGGCCGGCTGGAGCGGCGCCTACGGCAACGAGGTCGTCATCCAGCACGCCGACGGCAGCTACTCGCAGTACGCCCACCTCTCCTCCCTCTCCATCTCGTCCGGCCAGACCGTCACCGGCGGCCAGCAGATCGGCCTCTCCGGCTCCACCGGCAACTCCACCGGCCCGCACCTGCACTTCGAGATCCGCACCTCGCCGAGCTACGGCTCCGACATCGACCCGCTGGGCTACCTCCGCCAGCACGGCGTCTCCATCTGACGCACCGACACCCCGCGTGGCCCGGCACTCCTGTGCCGGGCCTCCGGCGTTTCCCCATCTATTCCGGCTTGGCAATTTCTTTATCGGTGGCATATATCACCCGGCGTCAACCCCTCCTTACGGTCGCGTAGGTCACATCCAAAAGGGAAGGATGTGCTCCCGTGGCAGACGATTCGAGATCAAGAGACAAGAACGCATTCGGGTCGTACGCGGCGATCGGTGACAGCTTCACCGAGGGCGTCGGAGACCCCGGGCCCGGCGGGACGTACGTCGGCTGGGCGGACCGCTTCGCGGTCCTGCTCGCCGACCAGCTGCCGGAGCACGACGCCTTCCGCTACGCCAACCTGGCCGTACGCGGGCGCCTCCTCGACCAGATCGTGGCGGAACAGGTCCCCCGGGCGAAGGAACTCGCCCCCGACCTGGTGACCTTCTGCGCCGGCGGCAACGACATCATCCGCCCCGGCAGCGACCCCGACGACGTGGCCGAGCGCTTCGAGCGGGCCGTCGCCGAACTGACCTCCGCCGTCGGCACCGTCATGGTGACCACTGGCTTCGACACCCGTGACGTGCCCGTGCTCAGGCACCTGCGCGGCAAGATCGCCACCTACACCGCCCACGTCCGGGCCATCGCGGACCGCTACGACTGCCCGGTCCTCGACCTGTGGTCCCTCAGGTCCGTGCAGGACCGGCGGGCCTGGGACCTCGACCGGCTGCACCTCTCCGCCGAGGGGCACACCCGGGTCGCCCTCCGCGCCGCCCAGGTCCTCGGCCTGCCGGTGCCCGCCGACCCGGATCAGGCCTGGCCGCCGGTAGCCCCGCGCGGCTCGCTGGAGCTGCGCCGGGACGACATCAACTGGGCGAAGGAGTACCTCGTGCCGTGGATCGGGCGCCGGCTGCGCGGCGAGAGCTCCGGCGACCACGTCGAGGCCAAGCGCCCCGACCTCATGCCCCTCTGAGGGACGACGGGCCGCCGGCCGGGATCCGCTCCAGGACCCCGCCGGCGAACACGTCGTACAGCGGCAGCGTCTCCAGGTGGACATAACCGATGTGACAGTCGCAGACGGCGAGGGGGCAGGCCCGGGGACGCAGGGCGGCGCGGTACGAACCGTCGTACAGGTTCCCCAGCTCGGCCTTGACGAAGTGGCAGCGCCGCACCGTCCCCTCACCGTCCACCGAGATCACCGACTCCCCGGTCCGGCAGGGCAGCCCCGCCGAGCGGTGCGGATGACGGCTGTACGGGAACAGCGGGTCGACCGCCGTCCACTCGTCGGCCTCCGCGTCGGTGTACGTGTACCCCTCCGCCGCGTTCACCCAGAGGTACACGTGCGGAGGCAGCGCGGCGCGCAGCCGCCGGGCGTGCTCCGCGTGCTCGGGCAGACCGACCACGCCGACACTGAACCGGACGCCCCGCTCCGTCAGTTCCCCGCACTTGGCGAGGAAACGCTCGTAGGGCGTCTGCCCGGGGTGGTACGTGCACCAGAGCGCCACGCGCTCCGGGTCCGCCTCCGCCAGCCAGTCGGTCCGGCAGCTCAGATTGGTCTGGATCGCCACCCGCTCGACCTGCGGCAGCCGCGACAGCTCGACGAGCGCCCGCCGGTACCAGGAGCGCACCAGGCCCTCGCCCCACGGGGTGAAGAGGATCCGCAGCCGGTCGCCGGTCTGTGCGGCGGCCCAGCCGGTGAACCGTTCCAGCGCGGCCCGGTCCGCGCGCAGCTGCTCCCGGCTGTCCCGGCGCTTGGCGAACGGGCAGTACGGGCAGTCGAAGTCGCAGGAGGAGAGCGGCCCCCGGTAGAGCAGCGTCAGGTCCATGCCGGAGTCGGTGGTCAGCTCCATGCCGGAGTCGATGGTCAGCTCCATGCCGGCCCCCTACTTCGGCTCGTACGCGGCCATCGCGGCCCGCACGGAGGAGGAGAAGAGCTCAGGACCGAGCCCGTCCGAGTACGAGAGTCCCTCCGGCGACAGTCTCAGGAGCCCTTCAGGGGCCTCCGCGTCCAGCCAGCCGAGCGCCTCGAACCGGCCCAGTTCCTCGGCGAAGTCCGCGAACGGCGAGGACCCGAACCGCTCCGCGTACCCCGCGACCGGCATGCCCTCGGCCTGGAGCAGCGACTGGAGCAGATGGCGGCGACGGGCCTCCCCGGCATCGACCCAGCGGCCCACCTCGACGCGGGAGAAGTCCTCGGTCTCCGTGTAGGAATCGATGATCGAGCGGATCTCCCGCATGTCGACCGCGTAGTCGAAGGAGTAGTGGAGCGCCGACGTGTACGACCGGGCCCCGCAGCCCAGGCCGATCATGCCGTCCGTCTGGCAGGCGTAGTCGTCCGGGCCGAGCGGTGCGGCGTCCGTCCGCCGGAACATCCGCATGGACACCTGCTCGTAGCCGTGCGCGAGGAGATGGTCCCGGCCGTGCCGGTACAGACGCAGCCGCTGTTCGTCCCACTCCCGGTCGGCCCGCAGCCGGTCGGCGGGCGAGATCCGGCCGAGGCCGGTGAGGGGGCGCACGTACAGCGGATACAGGTACAGCTCCTCCGGGCGCCAGGCGAGGGCCGCGTCGAGCGAGGAGCGCCAGGACTCCTCGGTCTGGCCGTCGATCCCGTAGATCAGGTCGATGTTGAGCACGGGGACACCGGTGTCCCGGATGCGCCCGAGCGCCGCCTCGACGTCCGCGCGCCGCTGCGGCCGGACGGCTGCCCGCGCCTCGGCCTCCACGAAGCTCTGCACCCCGATGCTGAGCCGCGTCGCGCCCCGGTCGGCGAGGACCGCGAGCCGGTCCGCGGTCGCCGTCGCGGGCGAGGTCTCCACGGAGAGCGGCACCGCCCGCAGATTCACCCCCATCCGCTTCTCGGCGATGTCGCAGAGCCGCTCCAGCTCTCCGGCGGTGAGAAAGGTGGGTGTGCCCCCGCCGAACGCGGCCGTCGCGAACCGCACCGGCGCCGCGTCCCCGAGAGCCTCGCGCACGGCCGTGGCCTGACGGTCGAGGGCGTCGAGGTAGCGGCTGGTCAGCTCGTCGGGTGCGCCGATCCGGGTGAAGAGGTTGCAGAAGCCGCAGCGGACCTCGCAGAACGGTATGTGCGCGTAGAGGGAGAGCGCGTCCTTCGGCTCGTCCCGCCAGAGCGAGGCCAGGGCCGGTGCCGGGTCGGGGAGCGGCCGGTACGCCGTCTTGTGCGGGTAGGCGTAGACGTAGCTGCGGTACGGGCGGATGGCGTCGCTCATGCCAGGGCCTCCCGCTCCGGGCCCGCGAGCACGAACTGTGCGTACGGGACGGTCCACACGACCTCGTGACCGAGGCGGTGCCCGGTGTGGCCGTCCTCCCCGTACGCGGTGCCGTGGTCGGAGCAGACGATCGCGAAGCAGGGACGCCGGCTGCTCATCGCGGCGAAGAGCCGTCCGATGTGCCGGTCGACGTACTCCAGGGCCGCCGCGTGGGTGGCCCGGGAGTCCCCCGCCTCACGGGTCGCCCCCGGCAGATGGAACCAGTTGGGCTGGTGCAGCGCGGACACGTTCACGAAGAGGAAGAGCCGGCGCCCGTGGGGGAGCCCGGCGACGACCTCCTCGGCGCGCGCGACCTGGGACTCGAAGGAGGTCGGGGAGGCGACGCCGAAGGCGGGCTCCCAGTGGCTCTCCTGGAACAGGCCGGGGAGCACGGCGCCGAGGGGCGGCTGCTTGTTGAAGAAGCCGACACCGCCGACGCAGACCGTCCGGTAGCCCTCGCCGGCGAGCGCGGACACCAGGTCGGGGGTGTCGTGGACATAGGTGCCGCCGGCGGTCGACTCGCTGCCCGCGAACCGGGCGGCGAACAGGCGCGGGTGGGGCCCCGGGGCGGCCGGGGTCGGCAGGAAGCCCGCGAAGATCGCCTGGTGGGAGGCGTAGGTGAAGCTGCCGGGGGCGTGCCGCCGCTCCCAGACGCCGCCGGGCAGATGGCGGGCCAGGTTCGGGATACGGCCCGCGGCCGCGAGCTCCACCGCCACGTCGTACCGCAGGGTGTCGAGGGTGACCAGGAGCAGGTCGTGGCTGCCGACGATCGCGTTCATGTCGGGCTGCTGGTTCACGTGGTGCTCGTTCCTGTGGCGCGGGGGGTGGGGCGGGGCTGTGGGGTCCGCGTGGTCTGTGGGGTCCGCGCGGGCTTCTGGGCCAGCGGGGCCAGCTGGGGCTGGGGGGTCTGGAGGCGCTGCTGGGTCGTTCGGGTCTGCGGGAACTGCGCGGCGACCTGCGCCGCGTACGTGTCGAGCCCCTCGGCGCCGCTGCCGGGCAGGCCCGTCAGGCCCGGCAGGAGATCACCGAAGGCGTTGACCTCGGCGACGGCGAAGCGCCGCCAGCCCGTCGCCGGCAGCAGATCGACGCCCACGCACCGGGTGCCGGGAAACACGGCGGCGGCCCGCTCGCACACGTCGAGCGCGTCCGACCACCGCCCGCCGGCCGCGTCGATCGCGGCGCGGGCCGCGTCCAGGTCGCCCCGGGTGCCGCCCAGATGCAGATTGGTCATGGGGGAGCGGCTGGTGCGGAGCACGGCGTGGGTGGCCCGCCCGTCGATCACCACCACCCGAAAATCCGCCGCCCGGCCGTCCTGGGAGGCCTTGGGCAGCCAGCGCTCGACGTGCAGACCGTCGGGGGCGAGGGCGTCCACGAGGGCGGCGACCTCGCGCTCGGTCGTGTAGCGCCGTACCCGCAGGGAGTTGTGGAGCTGTCCGCCCGGCCCGCGCTCCACCGAGGTGGTGGCGTGGACCCGGCCCGCGCCGTCGGTCTCCACCGCGAGCACCCCCGACGCGGAGGAACCGTGCGCGGGCTTCACGAAGAAGCGGCGCAGCCCCGCCTCGGCGGTCAGCGACCCGAGGTGCTCCCAGTCGCGCACCACCGGGGCGGACGGCCCGGAGGTCGGGGAGTCGGGCACCGGCACCCCGGCCGCGCGCAGCAGGCCGTGGCTCAGCCGCTTGTCGAACAGGCCCGCGAGGTCGGCGGGATCGTCGACGAGGGTGGCGCCCGCCTCGGTGACGGACCGGGCGAGACCCGCCACGGCCTCGACGAACCGCTCGTACCAGCGGCCGGAGCCCTCGACCCGGGACGGATCGTCGACGCCCCGCAGCAGCCGGTCGGCCTCCGGGTCCTCGCCGGGCGAGTCCAGGCGTACGGTCTCGCCCGCCGCGAACCGCGCGCGACCGCGCAGTACCTCGGGCCAGGACACCCCCCGCGCCTCGGGCAGCCCGGCGGTCCGCAGCGCGTCCTGGAAGAACGCGACGCGGCGGCCCGCCGGATCGCCGACGACCACGAGCCGCGGGGCGGCGGTCATTCGGCGACCGCGACGTACCGGTAGACCTTGCCGTTGTACTCATCGGGTTCCTGCGCGTCGTCGAGGACGACGGTCACACCGTGCGGGACGAGCGCGGCGAGCACCCGCTCCCGCATGGCGTCCGACAGGAAGTGGTGGGAGAGGTCGAGGTGGGCGAGGTGGGTCAGCGGCCGGCCGTCGAGCAGGGCCGCCGCGCCCTCGTCGGTGAGCACGCCCATGGAGAGGTCGAGCCGTTCGATCCGGGCGACGACGGGGGCGCTCGCCACGGCGGCGGCGACGGCGTCCTGGACCACGCTGTTGCACAGGCCGAGGCTGCGCAGGGCGGGGAACGCCGTTCCGGAGAGCAGCGGCGCCAGGTCCTCGGGGGTGCTGTCGCCGCCGTACGTGTCGGTGCCGAGCCAGAGTTCCAGGTTCTCCAGGGCGGGCAGGTCACTGCCGGCGATCCCGCGCACGACCTCGGCACCCAGGCCGCCCGACTCCACGACGAGGGTCTCGAGCCCCGTGTGCCGGACGGAGGGGAAGACCAGTCCCGTGCCACCGCGTACCACGAACTCCCGCAGCGCCGGGTAGGCGGCGAGCAGCGGCGTCACGTCGGACTGGATGATCCAGGAGATCTCGCAGTCCTCGGAGGTCATGTCCCCGAGGAAGACCGCCTCCAGGGCGGTGAGCCGGTCGTTGGCCCCGATGAGCGCCGCCACGATGGCGGCCGACGAGGTCTCGTACGCCTCGTCCCAGCCGCCGACGACCAGCGCGCGCACGCGCCCCGTGTCGACCGTCTTCAGGAACCGCTCGAAGAGCGGCCCCCACTGCTCGTCCTCGGGCTCGCAGTAGGTCGGCGAGGAGATCCGCCAGGCGACGGCCGCCGCGTCGGGCAGCTCGACCCGCGCGTCCTCGGCCGGGAAGTCGAACACGGGCAGGTCGTGGAATTCCCGCGTGTGGTGGTCAACGGTCATGACTGCGCTCCCGGACGGCGAACTGGCGTGGATCGGCTGATGCCAAGAGTTCTACCAAGCGGCACCGACAACGCCCCCCGCCGGGTCGGTCCCTGGTGGTGTGAGGGGAGCCGGGAGCGGGCAAGGTGACCGGGTATCAGGCCGGTCAGCCCTCTCCCGACCGGTCGCCGTCGCCCGGTTCGCCGCCCTGGTCCGTGCCGCCGCCCGGGTCCCCGCCTGAGTCCCTGTCGTCCCCGCCCGCGTCCCCGTCCTCCTCCGGCAGGTTCAGTTCCCGGGCGAGGGCGGCGTCCGCCCAGCGCAGCATCGCGGGGCGGGAGAGGGAGCCGGCGTAGGCCGTCGTCTGGACGGCGAGGCCGTCGAGGAAGGCGGTGAGCCGCCAGGCCGCCGCGGCCGGGTCCGGGCAGCGGAACTCCCCGGCGGCGGCCCCCTCCGCGATCACCCGGGTCAGCGCGGCCTTCCACTCCTGGTCGAGGGAGGCGGCGACCCGGCGCAGCTCCGGGTCGCGCAGGGAGGCCGCCCAGCCCTCGATCCACAGCCGCCAGCCCTTGGCCTGACCGGTCGGCGCGTACCAGCGCACCGCCGCCCGCAGCCGTCGCACCGCCGTGGAGCGGCGCCCGAGGAGCCTGCGCAGATGGGCGAGGTCGGCCTCGGCGGCGTGCGCGAAGGCCGCGGCGACCAGCTGTTCCTTGGACGAGAAGTGGTAGAGCACCAGCGCGTTGCTCACTCCGAGCGCGGAGGCCACGTCGGAGATCCGGACGGCCGCGACACCGCGCGCCTCGATCTGCTCGACGGCGGCCCGCAGCAGCTCCTCCCGCCGCTCGGCCACGCTCAACCGCACTCTCGCCACGCCGTGCAGCCTACACAGCACATGACGCGGGCATGATCGTCCGCGGTCGTGATCCGTGACGGCGTCAGTACCAGCCGTAACGTTCGGCGATCAGCGGCAGCCGCTCCTCCGCCAGCGCGTGCGCGGCGGCGCGCGGGCTCGTGCCGTCCGCCTCCGCCCGGTCGAGCATCCCGCCGACGAGTACCCGCATGGCCCGCCGTACCCGGTCGAAGGCCTGGCCGGCGTCGGCCTCGATGTCGCCGAACAGCGTCCACCACCACCAGGCGTTGGTGCAGGAGTTCACGACCACGTCGGGCAGCACGGTCACCCCGCGTGCGGAGAGCGCCTCCTCGGCCTCCGGCAGGACCGGCATGTTGGCGGCCTCCGCGATCCAGCGGGCCGTGATCCGCCCCTGGTTCCCGGCGTCGACGGCGTACGAGACGGCCGCCGGGACCAGGACCTCCGCCTCGGCCGCGAGCCAGGCGTCCCCGGGCTCCTCCCGGTCGCCGGGCCGGAGGGCGGAGCGGTCGACGGTCCCATGGGCGTCGCGGGCCGCGAGCAGCGCCTCGACGTCGAGGCCGTCGGCGTTCACGATCGTGCCCCGGACGTCGGCCACGGCCACCACCCGCAGCCCGGCCCGCGCGAGGAACCGGGCGGTGGCCGCGCCCATGGTGCCGAAGCCCTGCATCGACACCCGGGTCCCGGTGTACTCGCGGCCGGCCCGGTCGAGGGCGACGAGCACGGACTCCGCGACGCCGAGGCCGCCGACCAGCTCGTCGAGGCCGACGCCGTCGATCTCGATCGCGAAGGCGTCGGTGAGCCGCTTCCTGGCCGCAGCCTCGTCGTCCAGGAGCGGGTACACGGCCTGCACCGAGGAGACGAGACCGGCCTCGGACACCGCCCGGTCCACCAGGTCCTGGGTCAGCCCCAGATCCTCGCCGGTGGTCCAGAACCGCTCCACGTACGGCCGCATCGCCCGCAGGTAGCGCACCAGGACGCCGTACGCCTCGGGGGAGCGGGGGTCGCAGTCGATGCCGCCCTTGGCGCCGCCCAGCGGCACGTACCGGGCGCTCGGGTCGTAGTGCAGGGCCTCCTTCATGGTCATGCCCCGCGCGAGCCCTGCGACCTCCTCGGCCGTGCACCCCTCCCGCATCCGGAGGCCGCCGCTGGCCACTCCGCGCACCAGCCGGTCGACCACCAGATGGCCCTGTCGGCCGGTCACGTGGTCGGTCCAGCCGACGGAAAGCAGGGGGGCGGAACTCATCGCGCGTCTCCTCGGGAAGGGGCCATGGGCCGGAAGGTCGTACTGAACCGTCGTTCAGTATGGTGGGCCGCCCCGACCGTTCGGGGCGCGGGCCGCCCATAATGGAACGACCCCCATGGATCAGGAGGTCCTGTGACCGGTACCGGCTCCGACCGTTCGCCGCGGGCCCGGCTGCGCGCGCTGCGCCCCGAGTCCTTCGGCGCGGATCCCACGGGCGAGCGCCTCGCCCGCATCCGCCGCTCGCCGAATTTCGCGGACGGGATCTTCCAGAACCCCGAACCGGCCCGACGCGGCCCCTCAGGCTCCGGCGTCGAGATCGCCAAGATCTACTTCGACAAGGACGGACGGTCGCGCCGCGCCCCCACCGGCACGATCCCCGTCCACCCCACCACCCTCGCCGACCTGGCCAGGCCCCCGGTCACGGGTCTGCGCCTGACCTGGATGGGGCACTCCGGCGTCCTCGCGGAGATCGACGGCCACCGGGTCCTCTTCGATCCCGTCTGGGGCGAGCGCTGCTCCCCCTTCCCCTGCGCCGGACCCAAGCGCCTCCATCCGGTACCCGCGCCGCTCGCCGCGCTCGGCCCGGTCGACGTCGTCGTGATCTCGCACGACCACTACGACCACCTCGACCTGCCCACGATCAAGGCGCTCGCCACCACCGACACCCTCTTCGCGGTGCCCCTCGGCGTCGGCGCGCACCTGGAGCGCTGGGGCGTGCCCGCCTCCCGCCTGCGCGAACTGGACTGGAACGAGTCCACCGAGGTCGGCGAGCTGCGGCTCACGGCCACCCCGGCCCGGCACTTCTGCGGCCGCGGGCTGCGCAACCGGCAGATGACGCTCTGGGCCTCCTGGGTGGTGACCGGACCCGCCCACCGGATCTTCCACAGCGGCGACACCGGCTACTTCTCCGGCTTCAAGGACATCGGCGCGACCCATGGCCCCTTCGACGCCACCATGATCCAGATCGGTGCCTACTCGGAGTTCTGGGCCGACATCCACATGACCCCGGCGGAGGGCATGCGGGCCCACCTGGACCTCCAGGGCGGCGGGCCGGCCGGTGTGATGCTGCCGATCCACTGGGGCACCTTCAACCTCGCCCCGCATCCGTGGGCCGAGCCGGGCGAGGGCACCGTGGAGGCCGCCGCCGGCGCTTCCCAGCGGGTCGCCCTGCCCGTCCCCGGCGAACCGTTCGAGCCGGGTTCCGAGCGGCTGCCCGAGACCCCCTGGTGGCGTCCGGTCGCCCGGATCCCGGCCGCCGGCTGGGGAGTCCCGGCTCTCACCGACGGTCACATGCCGCTGACGGGCGCGGCCGACGTGACCGTGGACCTGAACACCGGCGCGGACGCCGGACGGGCGTCCGGCGAGCCCGGCGCGGACGGCGGCCTGGGCACGCCGGAGGCGGCACGGACCCCCTGACATCGCGAGCGGACCCTGACGGTCCGTACCCCTCCGGGGGATTCCGGTAGGGGTCGATTTCCGCAGAGGGCGGAGGCGTGGGAGCGCCTCCGCCCTCTTCCGTTCCCGGCCCCCGACCGCGATTCCCCGCCATGCCATCGACTTTCGGCCGAACGTTCTCGGCCTGACGTGCGACGGGCGATACCAGACCGGGCCCCTCTGCGGGTAAGTTTGCCAACTGCGCACCGCACATGAATGGTTGACGACTACAGTGTGTGGTTGGTGATCATCGATAGGCTCATCGCACCCTTGTCGTCCACCCCCTGAACCACCCCCGCAGCACACCCCGCAGTACGCCGATTCCTGGGCACGTACCAAGGACACTCATGTCTCAACTTCGCGCACCCGCCTCGCGGTCAGATCGACGCGAGGGCGGGCGGCACGGCCGGTCAGGCGCCCGCTCCGCCCCCGGTACCCACAACAGCCCCCCGGCACCGTCGTCCGCGCAGCACACGACGGAAGCCCGCATACGCCCCCAACTCCTGCGCACCTCCGTGCTCCCCGCCGTCGCGGTGGCACTGGGCGGGGCCGCGGCCGTCCTCTTCACCATCCGCTCCACCGGCGCCGCCCCCACGCCCGGCCTCTGGGCCGCGCTCACCGGCGCCGCCGCCCTCACCGTCGCCTCCGTGACGGCCGCCGCGCTCGGCGCGGACAGGGTCGCCAAGTCGGTGCTCGACCGCTGCAACGCACTGCGCCGCTCCAGCGCCCGTGGGCAGAGCGAACTGCGGACCGTCGTCGAACAGTTGCGCAGGGGGGAGGGGCCCCCGCCCCGCCCCGCGCCGCCCGCCGGCACCCCGACCGGCGATGAGTTCGACCTGCTCTCCCACGAGCTGACGCGCTCTCACGAAGCCGCGGTCGCGGCCGTCGTGCAGGCGTCACGACTCTCCAGCAGCGTCGGGAACGAACAGAAGGTCGAGGTCTTCGTCAACCTCGCCCGGCGCCTGCAGTCCCTCGTCCACCGCGAGATCCAGCTCCTCGACGAGCTGGAGAACGAGGTCGAGGACCCGGAGCTGCTCAAGGGCCTGTTCCACGTCGACCACCTGGCCACCCGCATCCGCCGGCACGCGGAGAACCTCGCCGTGCTCGGTGGCGCCATCTCCCGGCGCCAGTGGTCGAACCCGGTCACCATGACCGAGGTGCTGCGCTCCTCCATCGCCGAGGTCGAGCAGTACCCGCGCGTGAAGCTCGTGCCGCCGATCGACGGTACGCTCCGGGGCCATGCCGTGGCCGACGTCATCCACCTCCTCGCCGAACTCGTCGAGAACGCGACGCTGTTCTCCGCGCCGCACACCACGGTGCTGCTCCGCGCGCAGTACGTCACGGCCGGCCTCGCCATCGAGGTCGAGGACCGAGGCCTCGGTATGCCCGTCACCGAGCAGAACAAGATGAACGCCCTGCTCGCCGATCCCGACCAGGTCAACGTCGCGCATCTGCTCCAGGACGGCCGGATCGGCCTCTTCGTCGTCTCGGCGCTCGCCCGCCGGCACGGCATCGCCGTACGCCTCCAGTCCAACATCTACGGCGGAGTCCAGGCCGTCCTCGTGCTGCCGCAGGGCCTCCTCGGCGCCGACCCCGAGGGACTCGCCCAGCACGAGCGCCAGGCCGCGGCGGCCGCGGGTTCCGCCGCGGTCCCGCCGCACCAGGTGCAGCTGCAGTCCCAGCAGGCTCCGCAGTCGCCGTCGCACCAGCCGGCCACGAGCGCGCCCGAGGTCACCGCCCCCACGGCGGCCCCGGCACCCCTCCCGGCCCCTCTCGCGGCTCCGATGACGGCCCCGATGACGGCCCCGGCACCGGCCCACCCCCAGGCCCCCGTGCCCGCGGCCATGAGTGCGGCCGCCACCGCACCCGTACCGCAGCCGGCCCCCTCCCCGGAGCGGGCCACCGCCCGCCACGCGGAGAGCCCCGCCACCGACCCGCTCACCTACCCCCGCACGAGCGAGCGGTCGAATGGGTACGCGGACTCCGACCGCACCCCCGTGATACCGGCCCAGTCGGCCGGCGCCGCACCTTCGGGCCCGCCGGCCTCCCTCCTGTCGCCGCTCCCCCCGGCGCCCGAGGCCAACGGCCGGCCCCTGCTCCCCAAGCGGCGAGCCCAGGAGCATCTCGTCCCGCAGCTGCGCGACGAGCCCGCGGCCCGCAAGCCCGAGGAGCACGCCCTGCACGACCCCGGCTTGATGGCCGCGTTCCAGCGCGGTATCGGTCTCGCCGAATCCCAGCCCGCCCCCCATGAACCGCTGCGTCCCGGCGACGCGCACAAGGAGTAGATGCACCATGGCGAGCAATGTGCCGACCGGCCATTCCTCGGACCTCGACTGGCTGCTGAGCGGACTGGTCCAGCGGGTCCCGTACACCCGCAACGCGGTTCTGCTCTCCTCCGACGGCCTCGTCAAATCCGTCCACGGTCTCGACCCCGACGCCGCCGACCACATGGCGGCCCTCGCCTCCGGGCTCTACTCGCTCGGCCGCAGCGCGGGCGCCCGGTTCGGCGACGGCGGTGAGGTCCGGCAGGTGGTCGTGGAGCTCGACTCCACCCTCCTGTTCGTCTCCACCGCCGGATCCGGCACCTGCCTGGCGGTCCTCGCCGGGCGCGAGGCGGACGCAGCGGTCCTCGGGTACGAGATGGCGATGCTCGTCAAGAGCGTCCGGCCGTACCTGGTCACCCCCGCCCGGCAGGCAGCCGGAGCGGTGGGTGGCCTCGGGCAGTGAACGTGACGTCCCCTCAGGAAGGCCCCTGGCTCGACGACGCGGCCGGCCGGCTGATCCGCCCGTACACCGTCAGCGGTGGTCGGACCAAGCCGACCACCGCCCTGGACCTGCTGTCGATGGTGATGGCGACCGGATCGTCACCCCAGGCGCACATGGGACCCGAGCACAGCCTGGCCCTCGGGCTGTGCGACGGGCCCACCTCGGTGGCCGAGATCGCGGCGCACTTACGGCTCCCGGCCGTGGTGACCAAGGTCCTGCTCTCCGACCTCGTGGACTGCGGGGCGCTCACCGCCCGCGCCCCCCGGTTCCACGCCAACCCAACCGACCGTTCCTTGCTGGAGGCAGTGCTCGATGGCCTACGACAACGGCTCTGAGCGCCACGACAGTTTCGCCGCCGACCCCTTCCCCACCGCGCTCAAGATCCTGGTGGCGGGAGGATTCGGGGTGGGCAAGACGACCCTCGTGGGCGCGGTCAGCGAGATCGAACCGCTGAGCACCGAGGAACTGCTGACCTCGGTCAGCGCGGCCACCGACAGCCTGGAGGGCGTGGAGTCCAAGACCACGACCACCGTCGCCATGGACTTCGGCCGCATCACGCTCGACGACCGCAATGTGCTCTACCTCTTCGGAACCCCTGGCCAGGAACGTTTCTGGTTCATGTGGGACGAACTCTCCGAGGGCGCGCTCGGGGCGGTCGTCCTCGCCGACACGCGCAGGCTCCAGGAGTGCTTCTCCGCCGTGGACTTCTTCGAGCGGCGGGGCATCCGGTTCGTCGTGGCGGTCAACGAGTTCGACGGCTCCTACCGCTACGAACCGGACGAGGTACGGGCCGCGCTCGACCTCAAGCCGGAGGTGCCGGTCGTCCTCTGCGACGCCCGGATCTCCAGCTCCGGCATCCGCACCCTGCTGACCCTCGTCCAGCATCTCCTCACCACCATCCCGGCCACCGTGCCGAGCTATGGAGCCACACCATGACGTACGACCCGACCGGTCACCTCCTGCTGACCCCCGTCGACAAGGACGCGCCCGCCCGTGTGCAGCGGCTGCGTGAACTCGGTCTCGGGGAGCGGCCGGAGCCGGCATTCGACGAGTTCGCCCACCGCCTCGCCGACGTGACCGGGGCGCCGTTCTCGATGGTCAACTTCATCGACGAGAACCGGCAGTTCTTCGCGGGCCTGCACACCCCCGAGGGCACCCACTCGGGCAGCGACCTGGGCGCGGCCGCGGCGGGCGCCGGCGGCGTCGGCCGGTTCATGGCCCGCGACCACGGCTACTGCCCGCACGTCGTCGTGCGGCGCAAGGCACTCGTCCTCGAAGACGTCTGCGACTACCCGCGCTTCGCGGGGAACCCGGTCGTGGACGAGATCGGCATCCGCTCCTACATGGGTGCCCCGCTGATCGACCGCACCGGAGTGGCCCTCGGCACCATCTGCGTCGTCGACACCGACGTCCGGCCGTGGGGGCGCGCCGGCCTCGAGACGATCAAGGCGATGGCCGCCGAGCTGATGGAGCAGATCAACCGGCGTGAGGACGGCATGTTCTGACCCGCTCCACCCGAGATGCAGGGAGCCCCGGCACGGCCGCCGCCGTACCGGGGCTCCCTGCATTCCATGGGTGTCAGGCCCGGGTGCCGGACGTGCACGGGTGTCAGGCGTGCACCGGCTCCGGTTCCGGCGTGCGGACCAGCTCGGAGAGCCGCTCCGACCAACTGCCCTTGTCCTGGCCGAGGGCTACCTCGGCCAGGCGCAGCAGCTGGATGTCCGAGGTGCCGGCCGGGGCGAAGATGTGGTGCGCGTCCCGGAGGTACCGCTCGATGGCCCGGTCCGTGAAGAGCCCGGCGGCGGCGTGGATCTCCATCGCGTTACGGCCGGAGTCGATCGCCGACTCGACGTTGACGAGCTTGGCGTTCATCAGCTCGGCGTCGCAGGAAAGACCCTGGTCGAGCATGTGCACGGCGTGGTACGCGGCGAGCCGGGCGGTCATCAGCCGGGACTGGATCTGGCCCAGCTTCAGCTTGACCGTGGGGAGGTCGTGGAGCGGCTTGCCGTACCGGATGCGCTCGGAGGCGAACCGGGTGGTCTCCTCCAGGATCGCCTGGTGGATGCCGAGCGAGACCGCGGTCAGGTTGGCCCGGCCGTACAGCACGCTGGAGGAGTACGCGACGGAGAGGCCGTCGCCCTCGTCGCCCAGGCGATTGGAGGCCGGCACCCGGCAGTTCTCGAAGATCAGCTCGCCGAAGCTGAAACCATGGAGTCCCATGGCCTGCTGCTGGGGACCGGTCCTGAATCCCGGGCGATCGGATTCGACCAGGAAGGCCGTAAGTCCCTTTGAACCAGGACCGGTCCTGACCACGACCCCGTGCAGATCGCCGACGTGGCTGTTGCCGACGAAGACCTTGCTGCCGTTGAGGATGTAGTCGTCACCGTCACGCACGGCGCTGGCGCTCATACCGAGGACATGTCCGCCGGACTCGGGCTCGGTGACCGCGATGGTGGGCAGGCACTCGCCGGCGGCGATCGCCGGGAGCCAGGTCTTCCGCTGCTCGTCGCTGCCGAAGTGGACGATCTTGGCGGTGCCCAGCTGGGAGGCCTGGACCATGGCGCCCATGGCGCCGCTGACCCGGGACAGCTCCTCGATGATGATGGTCTTGGCCAGATGGCCGGCGCCCATGCCGCCGTACTCCTGGCCGATAGTCGCGCCCAGCCAGCCCTGCTCGGCGATCAGCCGTGACAGTTCGTGGTGGACCGTGCGGGATGCCTCCATCTCGGCTATCCGTGGCCGAACCTCACGCTCTGCGAAGTCACGGACCGTCTCCCTGAGCTGATGATGCAGTCGACTGCTGAAGTAGCCGTCCATACGAGTCCCTCCCCTGCGAAACGCCTGATCGGTTGTCCGAACAGGTGGTGCATCGGCAGTGGTCCCGTCCCGAACAGGCCGACCACTTCATGGTGTTGATCTTTCCGGGACGGATCAATATCGCCACGAGATTTGTCCGAAACCCGAGCGGTTGACGATTGATTCTGACTGTGTTTCGCGTGGTCTTGGCCAGCTCGGCCCGATCCGCAGTCCATTCCCTGTGGGCATCTTTCTGCCACATGCCAACGGCAACGAACCGGCGGTCATATGGCCATGAGAGCGGCCGGGTCACCACATGAGCACCTTCGTCCCCAAGGAACCCTCGATTCCGGAATCTCTACGCCCTCTTCCTGCCCAGGTGGAACGCCCTCACGACCTCCCGCACGCCCTCTCGGACCGCCCGAGGCGGGCGCGCGGGCGCACCCCCCGGCGTGAAGGCGCGTCACGGAGAGTGAACGCCCAGTACCCGGCGCTCGCCCCTCCCCGGGCGCCGGGGAAAGGGTTCGTGACCACCAGAGAAAGTGCGGTATTGTTCTCATGCGCGCTCAGCCAGGGGAAACCCCAGGTCAGGCGGGTAGCGGGACGTGGCGCAGCTTGGTAGCGCACTTGACTGGGGGTCAAGGGGTCGCAGGTTCAAATCCTGTCGTCCCGACTCGAAAGAGTCGTAGATCGAGGGGCCGTTTCAGAGTGATCTGAAACGGCCCCTCGATCGTTTTCGGGGGCCGGGCGCACCTCGCCCCCGCGGTCAGACTCGGCCCGCGCCTCCGAGCGCGGCCGGCCCGCACTCCTCCGGAAGGTTGCCGACGACCAGGGCGAACGCCTCGTCCAGCGTCTCCGCTCTGCCGAGGGTCCCCACGCCCTTGGGGCCGGCCACCCGGTACCGTCCGTCGGCGCCCCGCGGATGGACCTGCCCGCCGACGTGGGCGGCCGGCATTCCGGTGCAGCCGCTGAAGTACATGACTCCATGACTGACCAGAGGGAAGAGCTGCCGCAGCCGCGGCAGCGCGTGAGCCGCGCGGACGGTCTCCGTGTCGATCAGGTCGTGACCTGCGCCGAGGAGAAAGCGCCACTCCCCGGCCACGATCTCCGCGGCACTCCGCGTGTCGGCGTCGTCCGTCATCTCTCTGCTCTCATCTCATGTGCTTCGGAAGCTTCGAAAGGTCGGGCTGGATTTCCGGGATATTCGGCTTGGGAACCTCGATCTTCTCATTGTTCGAGTACCAGTCGATCTCCTCCCAGGGGCGGCCGAGACGCTCCTCGTCCGGCTCCCCCCAGGCCGCGTCGCCGTCGTACTGCCGCACGGCACGGGCGACCACGCTCATCTCCCACGCGGTTCCGCCCACACCGGCGGGCGGGTAGTTGTCCTCGTGGCTCATGTTGAACTGGGAGCCGAACACCGCGGCCTCCCGGAAGGCCTCCACGATGGTTTCCGGCGTGTTCCAATTCCCCACCTCGCCACGGCTGTTCGGCATGCCGTCGAGCGTGATGGACAGCCTCGTCCCCCGGTCGGCGACCGCGCCGGAGACATTGGTCATCCAGTCCGGCGGCGTGCCGTACGCGTAGTCGTTGCCGTTGTACGTGTGGGCCCCCGGATCCCTCTCGCGCTCGGGGTCGTGATCCGGGTCGTCCGGGTCGTTGCGCAGATACCGGGCCAGTTCGTTCGACGCGTGGGTGGGCGGTCGGTTCGGCCCCAGGACGACGCTGTGCCGGGGCTTGTCCGCGCCCCGGTGCGGGCATCCCGCCAGGCCCAGCGGGTCGATCCACCTGGTCGGATTCTCCACGTACGAAACCGAGTTCGGCGCCGGTACGAGGCCGAGCGGGTCCGGGGAGACGTAACGGCCCGACGCGGGGTCGTAGTGGCGGTGGCGGTTGTAGTGGAGCTGGGACTCCGGGTCGAAGTACTGGCCGGGGAAGCGCAGCGGGGTGTACGCCGTCGCGTCCCGGTTCCAGGTGGTGGTTCCCCACAGGGTCGCGCGGGTGCGCCAGGCGATGTCGCCGGACTCGTCGACGAGTTCGCGGGGAGTGCCGACCAGATCCGTGACGATCGCGAAGAAGCGGCGGTCGACCTCCGCGCTGTCCAGGAACCGGCGTTCGACCTGGGTGAGCGGCTTGGAGCCGTCGTGGTCCCAGGTGATCGCGACGCTCTCCGGTGCGCCAGGAGCGCGGGTCGACTGCTCGCAGAGGGTGTCGCCGTCCCAGGTGAACAGCGTCTCCTCGACGACGGTGACCCCGTCGTCCGCGAGGCGCCGCTTGGCGACACGCCGGCCCAGCGCGTCGTACAGATACCGCCAGCGTGTGCCGTCCGGGGTGGTGACGGCGATCAGCCGGTCCTCGGCGTCCCAGTCGTAACGCCAGGTGTCCGGCTTGCGGGAGAGGCGGGCCTTCTGCCGCAGCACCACCCGGCCCTGGGCGTCGTGCTCGTAGCGGATCGCGCCCGCGCGGACGATGCGGGTGCCGCTGTACTCCCGGTCGCCATCGGCCGTGCCCGCGCCGGGCCAGGAGGCGTGCGTCTGGTTGCCGGCCTCGTCGTAGGCGTACCGCTCCGTCCAGTTCTCGGCCCTGAGGCCGGTGACCCGGCCCTGTGCGGTCAGTTCGAACTGCCGGTGACCGGCCAGACGGTCGTCGACGGCGGTGAGGTGGCCGTCCGGACGGTAGGTGTACGCGCGCTGCTGGACGAGCCCGGCTTCGGCCGTCCGGACGTGCTGACCCGTGAGGCGGCCCACGGCGTCGTAGGCGTGATCGATGGTGAGCGTGGCGCCGACGCGCCGCGTGGTCTCCAGACCGGACGCGTCGAACTCGAAGTCGACCCGGTATCCCGAGGCGTCCAGGCGCGCGGTGGAGCCGGCCGGGTACGACCAGGAGCTGACCGCCCCGGACGGCGTGGTGCGCCGCACAGTGCGCCCCGCCTCGTCGTACGCGCGGGTCAGCGTCCGGCCGTCGACCGTCTCCTCCAGCACCCGGCCCGAGACATCGCGGACGTACGACAGCTCGGAGTCGGGGCCGATCGCACCGGCCAGACGGCCCCGGGCGTCGTAGCTGAAGCGGGTGACCGCCCCATCGGCGTCCTTCGCGATGATCCGGCCGCCGGCATCCCGCACGTAACGGACCGTCTGCCCCGCCCCGTTGGTCCGTGAGGCGAGCCGCCCGAACCCGTCGTACGTGTAGCCGAGGGTGCGCCCGTCGAAGTCGGTCTCGGCGGTCAGCTGACCGGCACGGTCGTAGCTGTAGGACCAGGTGAGGCCCTGCGGGTTCGTGACGTGCGTCAGGCGCAGTTCGGTGTCGTGCGTGAACTCGTGGCGCGCCCCGTCCGGTGTCGTCCTGGCGCTCACCAGGTCGAAGTGGGTGTACTCGAAGCGGGTCTCGCCGCCCATCGCGTCGACGTGCAGGACACAGTTGCCCTCGCCGTCGTACGCCCAGGTTTGGACGGCCCCGTCCGGATCGGTACGCCGGGCGAGCCGGCCCTCGACGGTCCACTCCAGTTCGGTGCTGCGGCCCTGCGGGTCGGTGATCCGCACGGGCCGGCCGAACGCGTCGCGGACGTAACGGGTGACCCCGCCGTGCTGACCGCGCACCGCGAGCGGGAGACCCGCCGGGTCGTTCTCGACCCGGTCCACGGCGCCCAGCGAGTCGTCGACCCCGGTGAGGCGGCCCCGTGCGTCGTAACTGAGCCTGGTCGTCGTCCCGTTGGGACGGGTGAACAGGGCCGGGTTGCCGTTCTCGTCGTACTCCTGCCGGGACACCGAACCGTCCGGACCGGTGACGACCGTGATCTGGTTCAGCTCGTTGTACTCGACCCCGGCCGAGCTGCCGTCCGGGTGCGCGACTCCGGTGAGGTTGCCGCGCTCGTCGTAGGTGTACGCCGTGGTCCGCCCGGCCGGGTCGGTGCGGGTTGCCAGCCGGTCGTGGCGGTCCCACGTCTGGCGGACGGTGCCGCCCGACTGGTCTGTCACGGAGAGGACGTGGAGGCGGTCGTCGAGGACGTAGACCTTGGACCCGCCGGTGGAGTCCGTGAACCGGGTGATCCGGTCGCCGGTGGAGGGGTGGACGTCGTACGCGAACGTCGACGACAGGTAGCCGTTCGGGCCGATCGTACGGGCGACCCTGCCCTCGACGTCGTACTCGTACCGGAACGTGGAGCCGTTCCGGTCCGTCCACGAGGTGATGCGGCCGTCCGGGTCGTAGCCGAACCGCAGCGGCAGGTCGGAGGAGTTGATGACCTGGGTGAGTCGGCCCGACTCGTCGTAGCCGTAGCGCATCACGGTCCGGGGGCCGTCGGGCGTGCGGAGGGCGAGCTCGCGCAGCCTGCCGTCCTCGGCCGTGAGCGTCGCCAGATATCCGCCGGAGTGGGACACGGCGGTGGGCATGCCGTCTCCCCGCCGGCTGATGGTGATCCGGTTGCCGCCGCGGTCCTCGATCTCGGTGAGCCAGTACGCCGAGGACTCGTGGTACGGGCTTCCGGCGAAGGTGCGGATCACTCCGGTGCGCGGGTCGGTGACGCGGTACGTGGTCACGGCATCGTCCTGGTCGCCGTGACGGAGGGCCACGCGGGGACCCTCCACGGGAAGGACCGGGTCCGCCGCACCGGCCGCGGGGAGCGCCGGGAACCACAGGACCGATCCGTCCTCGCGCGCCCAGAAGGCACCCTGCCCGGACGGCGCCGGTTCGAGCCGCTCGTCGAGGGTCGAGGCCCAACTGGGCCCGAACCAGTGACCGTGGCGGTACGTCGACAGATGGGTGCGCCGCAGGAGCAGCGGCAGGACGCCCGCCAGGGACAGGTCGACCTGCTCCATCGTCATCTCACCGGAGGCGATGTCGACGGGGTCGCCTTCGCAGGTGCGGTCGCGCATCTCGATGCTCTTGCCGCGGGGGTCGGACGTGCTGTCCTTGAGGGGCTCCGGCCTGGCGCGCGTGTCGGAGCCGGGCCCCTTGCCGCCCTTCCCGTGTCCGGTGGGGTCCTTGCCCTTGCCGTCGTCGTCCTTGCGTTCGCGGGCGAGGCGGTCGCGGACGGCGTCGTCGTTGCTCTTGTGATCCTTGGATATGCGCTTGACGGCGTTGGGGAGGGTTTCGCCGACGTGGTCGCCCATGGTCTTGGCGGACTTCACGAGAGCGCCCATGGCCTTCTCGATGACGGGGTCGAGGGCGTTGGCGATGTCGTCGCGGCCCTTGTTACGGCCCTGCGCGGACTTCGCCTTGGTGAGCTTGCCGGTGGTCTTGCCGTGGATGCCGACGCTCACGCCGCTCAGCTTCGTGCCGGCGTTGTCGTGCTCTTCGTGCTCGATGTGGAAGCCTTTGCCCTTGGCGCCTCCGCCTCCGCCTCCGCTTCCGGCGGAGGCGAGGTTCAGACCCTCTTTCCCGGCCTGCTTCGTCTGGTCGAGGTCCACACCGTTCTGGACTCCCAGGGCGTCCATGCTGACCTGGACCACCAGGTCCGCGGCCATGTTCTCCAGCGCCGCCACGGCCGGCTCGGTCATCACACCGACGATGTGACCGACCGCCTCCTCCATCGCGCCCGTGATGAGCTTCAGCAGCTGCTTCTTCGTGAAGGCGATCGCACCGGCACCCAGCAGCGCCGACAGGCCACCGGTCACCGGGATCAGCGCCATGGCCAGACCGGTCTGGCCCGCCAGGATCCCGAGCTCCGCGACCGCCTTCCACTTCATGGCCTCGATCGCACCGGCCGCCATGTCCAGCGCGCCCGCGATCGTCCGGGCCGCGGACACCAGGTCGTTCAGGTGCTTGCCCTTGACCTTGCCCCAGTGCTCGTTCAGCGCGTCCATCGCCTCGCCGTGACCCGACGACAGCAGACGCTCCATGTGGTTGTTGGCGAGCTGGCCGTCGTCGGCGAGGTCGTCCGCGAACTCCCGGAGCGCGTCCGCCATCTCCCGGTAGGCGTCCTCATCGACGTTGGGCCAGTTGACCCCCACCAGGTCGAGCAGTGTGTCCGCCCAGTCCGGCACCGTGACTGCCATGTTGGAAATTCCCCCGTGCGTACGTCTGTTCGCGGAATGCAAGTGCGAACACTTTGTCATGGGGCATCGCCGTTGATCAACGCGACCTCTCCCTGCCCCTCTCCCTCGACCAGTCGACTGCGCCTCCGTTATCGCCGAGTCCGGCCAGGTCCGGTGCGTTGTCAGTGCCTGCTGGCAGGATCACCGGCATGACACCGTTGCTTCTCACCGACATCGAACGAGCCGTCCGCAGCAGTTGGAGTGCCGAGACGTGCACGCCTGAGTTCCGGTCGCGTTGGACGAAGGACAATCCGGCCCGGGATCAGTGCGGGGTGACCGCCATGGTGCTCAACGACTTGGTGGGAGGTGAGTTGATCCGGGGGGAGGTCCACGTCGACGGGGAGCGTGTGGACTACCACTGGTGGAACCGCCTGGGCATGGGTATCGAGATCGACCTCACCCGCGAGCAGTTCGGGCCGGAGGAGATCGTCACGGGAGGCATCGTGATCGCCCGCCCGCCCGTGACCGAATGGCGCAGGCTTCGCCAGGAGTACGAGCTTCTCCGCGACCGTGTCGCCGAGAAGCTCGAGCGGCGGGAGGTGACGGCCTCTGTGGCCGTGTCGCATCAGCCGGTGTGAACCTGTGGGGAGGCCCCGTCAGCCGGCCCAGCGGCCCGTCAGGAAGGTGAGGGTCAGGACCGTGTTCAGAGGGGCGACCAGGCAGACGTACAGCGCCGTCGTCGTTCTGCCGCGCAGGCTCCAGACGGCGAGGCCGATCCACAGGGGCCACCACAGCAGGGTGCTGCGGGCGATGGACATGTACCAGTACGAGGTGCCGAGCGCCCACAACGTCAGCGCGATGTACACGGCTTCCGGCCAGCGGCGCCGGCGGACGAGAAGGGCCAGAAGCGCCAGGCCGACGAGCATGGCGACGAGGTCCGCCTGGAAGAGGGCGGCGTAGCCGGTGGCCTGGGTGTGGGCGAAGGCCTCGTGCCAGGTCTGGGACCAGGCTTCCCAGGGGGCGCGGAAGTGGCGGTACCAGCCGCGCTCCTGGGCGTGCTTCCACGCCATCCAGTCGCCGGTCCGCTCGTACAGGTACCAGAAGTAGAGGAGCGCGGGCAGTGCCGGCAGCGCGAGGAGCGCCACGCGCCGTCGCCGCGTGCGTACCGTCATGAGGAACTGGACGGCGAGGGCGGCGGCGAGGAAGAGACCGCTGACGCGGACGGTCGTGGCACCGGCGGCGAGGAGCGCGGCGAGAGGCCAGCGGTGCTGCTGGGCGGCGAGCCACGCCGGGAGGGCGAAGGCAAGGAAAAGGGCCTCGCTGTATCCGGCGGCGAGGAAGACCGCGCAGGGGGACAGCAGGAGGAACAGGGCGGCGCGTCTGCCCGTGTGCGAGCCGGGCAGATGGAGTTCGGCGATCCGGGCCAGCGCCACCACGGCGACCGCGCCGGCGGCGAAGGAGATGAGCAGACCGGCGACGGTCCAGTCGGCGACCACGGTGTGCACCGCCCGCAGGAGCAGCGGGAAGCCGGGGAAGAACGCCTCCCTGTTGTCCCCCTGGCCGGGTCCGGGGCCGGGGTCCGGGAAGTAGCCGTCGCGGGCTATGTGGAGGAAGTGCCCCCAGTCCCAGCGCTCGAAGGACGCGAGCACCGGTTCGGGCGTTCGGGCGTCGCCGTCCGTGGGGAACAGCCGGCGGGTGCAGTACGCGGTCGTCCACAGAGCCGCCCTGGTCACCAGGTACAGCCACAGCACCTCGCGGTCGACCGGTCGCAGACGGGACAGGGCGCGTCCGGGCAGCGTGTCCCTGCGGCCTGGGCGATCCGCCCGCCGGGCGTTCTCGGGAGGCCGGGGTGCAGCGGGGTCCGTCCCTACGGGGGCATGCCTCGGGGAGGCGGGTGCCGTGACAGGCATGGGTGAGGTCTCTCCGTGGGTACGTGAAGGCCCGGGCGGCGGGCCCGTGGGTACGTGGAAGGGCCGCGCGGGCCCGTGATGAGGTGGCAGGGCCGGGCGGTACGCGGCAGGGCGGCACCGGACGTGCGGGTCGTCCCGGAAGCGGGGACGTGAAGTGTCAGCGGTGGAGGGCCGTCGTGCCCGGGGTCGTGGGCGGGAACGAGCGGTCCGTCTCCGTCTCCGTGGGCCGGGGCCCCGGTGGGGGCGTGGTGCGTCCCGGCTGCGGTGCGGAAGGACTGGTCGCGGGCAGGGCGGGGCCGGGGTCCGCGGGCACGAGCCCGACCGCCGTGACCACGCCGAGGGCGGCGACGGCGCTCGCCGTGACCAGGGCGAGGGTCACGCGCCGCCGGTGTGATCGCCTGCCCCGCTCGACGACCTGCGCGATGGGCAGGGGGGTGGCGTGCCGTCGGCCGTGATCGGCGGCTGCCCGGAACAAGCTCCTCAGGGACGGGTCGTCGATGTCGTCATGCACCGGGAGCCTCCTGCACGTTGTCCCGCAGTCGGTCGGCCAGAGCGGCACGCCCGCGGCCGAGGTGAGTCTTGACCGTGCTGGCGGACAGCCCGGTCTCGCCCGTGATCTGCTCGACGGTGAGATCGCACAGGTAGTGGAGGGCTATGGTGCGCCGCTGCTGGGCCGGCAGGGTGCGCAGCGCCTCGACCAGCACCACGTGCTCCGGCCCAGGACCTGGCATGTCGGTCGGGGCCGCCCGGCGGCTCCAGGCCTCGGCCGTACGGCGTCGAAAGCGCCATCGGCTCACGGCCAGACGCCAGGCGACCTTCCGGACCCATGCCTCCGGTCCGCCGTCGCGGTCGAGCTGCCGGCGCCGGTTCCACCCCTTGATGAACGCTTCCTGGACAACGTCTTCAGCCTCCTGCAGGTCGCCGAGCATGACGTAGAGCTGCCCGGTGAGCCGCCCGACCGCCTGGACGTAGAACGCTTCGAACTCTTCGACGGTCAACGGCAACTCCCGGGTCTCTCGCTTCACCGGGCATACGCCTGGCAGGGCCTCGACGGTCTACACCGATCCCGAAGAGGGTGCGTGAGCCCCGTCACACCACGGGGGCGGGGCCGTTCAGTCCCGGTCGACCAGGACCGCGGTGCCCTGGCCGACGCCGACGCACATGGTGGCGAGGCCGTGGCGGTCGCCGGTGCGGTGCATGCGGTGGAGGAGGGTGGTGAGGATACGGGCGCCGGAGCCGCCCAGCGGGTGGCCGAGGGCGATCGCGCCGCCCTGGGGGTTGACCCGGTCGGGGTCGATGCCGAGTTCGCGGACGCAGGCCAGGGCCTGGGCGGCGAAGGCCTCGTTGAACTCGGCGGTGTCGATGTCCGTGAGGGCGCGGCCCGTGCGGGCGAGCACCCGGCGTACGGCGGGGACCGGGCCGATGCCCATGACGTCCGGGTGGACACCGGCACTGGCGCCGGCCACGTAGCGGCCGAGAGGCTCGAGGCCCAGCTCGTGGAGGACGTCCTCGGTGACGAGCAGCAGCGCGGCGGCCCCGTCGTTCATCGGTGAGGCGTTGCCGGCGGTCACGGTGCCGTCGGGCCGGAAGACCGGCTTGAGGGCGGCCAGCTTCTCCGCTGTGGTGTCGGGCCTGATCGACTCGTCGTGGGTGACGACGGTCCCGTCCGGGAGGGTGACGGGGACGGTCTCGGCGTCGAACAGGCCGTCCTTGCGGGCCGTGGCGGCGAGCCGGTGGCTGCGCAGGGCGAAGGCGTCCTGGTCCGCGCGGCTGACGCCGTACCGGGCGGCGACCTCCTCGGCCGTCTCTCCCATGGACAGCACCCCGTGGAGGTCCGTCATCCGGGGGTTGGTCATCCGCCAGCCGAGCTTGGTGTCGTGGATCGTCTGGTGGTGGGGGAGCGACTGTTCGGCCCGGGGGAGGACGAAGGGGGCGCGGCTCATCGACTCCGAGCCGCCGGCCAGCACGATCTCGGCCTCGCCGGAGGCGATGGCCCGGGCGGCGGTGGTGACCGCCTCCAGGCCGGAGGCGCAGAGCCGGTTGAGGGTGGCGCCGGGGACGGAGTCCGGGAGCCCGGCGAGCAGCACCGCCATCCTGGCCACGTTGCGGTTGTCCTCGCCGGACTGGTTGGCGGCGCCCCAGTAGACGTCGTCGATCCGGGCCGGGTCGAGCGACGGCACCGCGTCCAGGACCGCGCGGACGGCGGTCGCGGCGAGATCGTCGGGCCGGACGCCGGAGAGGGCACCACGGAGGCGGCCGATCGGGGTGCGCCTGGCGGCGGCGAAGTACACGGGGCGCATGGTCACGGCTCCAAGGGGTGGCGAAGGCCTTAAACTAGCGGCGCAAGTTTTTAGGACTGTAGCCCCTGGGGTGCCGCTCCGGTCAATACGTACACGCCCCCGGGCAGGTGAGCGGGCGGTGATGTACGGCGCGCCCGGGTCACCAGCCGAAGCGGCGGTCCACCAGTGCGGCGAACTCCTCGAACGACAGGACGCGGTCGCCGTTCTGGTCGGCCGCGTCGAACAGGGCCGAGGAGTCGTCGGCGTTCCCCACGCCCCAGAAGGGGATCACTCCCTGCGCGGCGAGGGTCGGGCCCTTGGCCAGCAGGGCACTGATCACCTCGGCGCGGGTCAGCGTCCCGTCGTGGTCGAGGTCGAGCGCGTCGAAGAGAGTGCGGGCCTTGTCGCTCATGGTGTGTCCTCTTCCCTGGGGCCGGGGTGTCGTGTCGGCCGACGCGTCCCCTGCCAGGAAGGACGCGGGGTTCGCCCCGCACGTTGCCTCAGAGGGTGACCTGCCGCCCGGAGGGTTGTCCACAGGTTCCGGTTGTCCACAGGTTCCGGCGGAGACGCCGGGGGTGTCCTTGTCGGCCGATAGGGTGGGTGAATGGTCCTTACCGACGATTCCGCCGAGATCTCCGAGGCAGCGGGTGCCCTCCACCGCGTCTTCGGCTACAGCTCCTTCCGAGGGGAGCAGCAGGAGATCATCGAGCAGGTCGTCGGCGGCGGCGACGCCCTCGTGCTGATGCCGACCGGCGGTGGCAAGTCGCTGTGCTACCAGATCCCGGCCCTCGTCAGAGACGGCACGGGCGTCGTGATCTCGCCGCTCATCGCCCTGATGCAGGACCAGGTGGACGCGCTCAGGGCCCTCGGGGTGCGGGCCGGATTCCTCAATTCGACGCAGGATCCGTACGAGCGCCAGGCCGTCGAGCAGGCCTTCCTCGCCGACGAGCTCGACCTGCTCTACCTGGCCCCCGAGCGCCTTCGCACCGAGGGCACCCAGCGGCTGCTCGACCGGGGCAAGGTGTCGCTGTTCGCGATCGACGAGGCGCACTGCGTCGCCCAGTGGGGCCACGACTTCCGCCCCGACTACCTCGCGCTGTCCATGCTGCACGAGCGCTGGCCCAAGGTGCCGCGCATCGCGCTGACCGCGACGGCCACCGCGGCCACGCACAAGGAGATCGCGGCGCGGCTCGGCCTCGAGGACGCCCGGCACTTCGTCGCCGGCTTCGACCGGCCCAACATCCAGTACCGCATCGTCCCGAAGAACAGCCCGCACAAGCAGCTGCTCGAACTGATCAGGACCGAGCACGACGGGGACGCCGGAGTCGTCTACTGCCTCTCCCGCGCCTCGGTGGAGAAGACCGCGGCCCTCCTCGTGGAGCACGGCATCGACGCCGTGCCGTACCACGCCGGCATGGACGCCCGTACGCGCGCGGCGAACCAGGCCCGCTTCCTGCGCGAGGACGGGGTCGTCGTGGTGGCGACGATCGCCTTCGGCATGGGCATCGACAAGCCGGACGTGCGCTTCGTGGCCCACCTCGACCTGCCGAAGTCGGTCGAGGGCTACTACCAGGAGACCGGCCGCGCCGGCCGCGACGGCGAACCGGCGACGGCATGGCTGGCGTACGGCCTCCAGGACGTGGTCCAGCAGCGCAAGCTCATCGACGGCTCCGAGGGCGACGAGCAGCACCGGCGCGCACTCGCCATGCACCTGGACGCCATGCTCGCGCTCTGCGAGACGGTCGACTGCCGCCGCGTACGGCTGCTCGCGTACTTCGGGCAGACGGGCGAGCCCTGCGGCAACTGCGACACCTGTCTGACGCCGGCCGAGTCCTGGGACGGCACGGTCGCCGCGCAGAAGCTGCTCTCCACCGTGTGGCGCCTCGCCAAGGAGCGGCGCCAGAAGTTCGGCGCGGGACAGATCATCGACATCCTTCAGGGCAAGAAGACCGCCAAGGTCATCCAGTTCGACCACGACGCGCTCTCGGTGTTCGGCGTCGGCGCGGACCTGGGGACGGCGGAGTGGCGCGGGGTCGTCCGTCAGCTCCTCGCGCTGCGACTCCTGGCGGTGGAGGGCGACTACGGGACGCTCGTGCTCACCGAGGACAGCGGCGAGGTGCTCGGCGGGAGCCGCACCGTCACGATGCGCAAGGAGAAGGCGCCGGCCGCCCCCGCCCGCAAGGAGTCCGGGGCGCGCTCGGGGAAGGGCGCCCGGGTGCCGGTCGACCTGCCGGCGGCTGCCGTGCCGGTCTTCGAGGCCCTCCGCGCCTGGCGGGCGGCGACGGCGCGCGAGCAGGGCGTACCGGCGTACGTCGTCTTCCACGACGCCACACTGCGCGAGATCGCGACGCGACTGCCCGCCACGGCCGAGGAACTCGGCACCATCGGCGGCGTCGGCGAGGCCAAGCTCACCAAGTACGCCGAGGGCGTCCTGGCCGCCTTGGCGGAGTGCGGCGCCACCGCTGCTCCCGAGCCCGCCGCCGCGCCCTCGGCGGGCGTCGCCGCTGCCGAGTCCGTACCCGCGGCTCCGGAGTCCGCGGAGCCGTACGACGAGGAGCCGCCCTACGACATGGACGGGATGGAGGAGCCGCCGCCCTGGGACGACTGGCGGTAGCCCGCTCCCGGCTTCCCCTCCCAGTTGCCGTCGGTCTGCGCCTCGGCCGCCAGGGCGCCCGTACCGAGACCTCGGTAGAAGCGCAGCTCGCCCTGGTGCTCGGGCGACAGCCTGGGGTCGTTGGCGGCGTCATGCCAGGGACCTATGCGGTGTCGAGGCGTTCGTCGTGGGTGTAGATGTTCATGGAGGTGCCGCGGAGGAAGCCGACGAGGGTGAGGCCGGTTTCGGCCGCGAGGTCGACGGCGAGTGAGGAGGGGGCGGAGACGGCGGCGAGGAGGGGGATGCCGGCCATGGCGGCCTTCTGCACGAGTTCGAAGGAGGCGCGGCCGCTGACCATGAGGATCGTGCCGCGGAGGGGCAGGTGTCCTTCGCGCAGGGCGTGGCCGATGACCTTGTCGACGGCGTTGTGACGGCCGACGTCCTCGCGGAGACAGAGGAGTTCGCCGGTGGGTGCGAAGAGTGCGGCGGCGTGGAGGCCGCCGGTGGTGTCGAAGACCCGCTGGGCCGCCCGTAGCTTGTCGGGGAGCGCCGCGAGGGTGTCGGTGCTGATCCGCAGGGGATCTTCGGCGACGGTCCAGGCGGCGGTGGTGCGGACCGCGTCCAGGCTGGCCTTGCCGCACAGGCCGCACGACGAGGTCGTGTAGAAGTTCCGCTCCAGTGACGCGTCGGGAGCGGCCACGCCGGTGGCGAGGCCGATGTCGACCACGTTGTAGGTGTTGCTTCCGTCGGCGGTGGCGCCGGCGCAGTAGCGGATTCCGGCCACGTCCTCCGCGGTGTGCACCACGCCCTCGCTCACGAGGAACCCGGCGGCGAGGTCGAAGTCGTCGCCGGGGGTCCGCATCGTGACGGTCAGCGGGCGTCCGCCGACGCGGATCTCCATCGGCTCCTCGGCGGCCAGCGTGTCCGGGCGGTAGGAGGCTTCTCCATCTCGCACGCGCAGGACGCGCCGCCGCGCGGTCACTCGTCCCATGATTCGCTCCTCCAACGGTCGGCCGTACCCCCAAGACTCTGCCACGAGGACGGTCGACGGGGTCGGCTGGACCCCCCGACGCGTTCTGTTACGTTGCGGAGGCCCGGATCACGGAGGAGAGGGAGACCGCACGATGGCCGTCATCCACCAGACCACCCTGCAGCCGACCAAGCTGGAACTGCTCACGGAGTGGCTCCCCGCCCGGGAGTGGTACACCGGCACGGAGGCGCGGCCGGTGAAGGCCGGGGGCTTCCGGCTCGACGACCCGGCGGGCGAGGTCGGCATCGAACTCATGGTGGTGACCGACGGCGAGGGCGACGCGGCCGTCACGTACCTCGCCCCCATGACGTACCGCTCCGGGCCCGTTGCGGGCGCCGAGCTCGCCCTGATCGGGACCATGGAGCACGGCGTCCTCGGAAAGCGCTGGGTCCACGACGCCACCCACGACCCGGTGTTCGTCGCCCAGTTGTACGCGCTCCTCACCGGCCGGGCGCAGGCCCAGGCCCAGTCCGAGACCGGCGCCCTCGACCCCACCGTCACCGTCTCTCCCGTCCCGGCGGAGGACGCGGCCGACGTGGAGCTCGTACGGGTCACGGAAGGCGCCGACCACACCGACGTGGTGGTACGGGCGCCCGGCGCGTCCGCACCGCTGACCTTGCGGGTACGGCGTGTCCTCCGCGCCGGTACCGACTCGGCCCCGGACGGCGCCGGCCGGGTCGTCGCCGAGTGGCGGCTCCCCGACGGGACCACCGCCCGGGGCGAGTTCGCCGTCGTCCTCACCGACGCCGGGCGGGGCTGAGCGTCCGGGCGGTCCTCAGACCCAGTTGACCTCCGCCGCGGCGAGCAGGGGATCGTCCACCAGCTCCCAGAGCGGGACGGCGAAGTTCCCCGTCCGGTAGCGGCCGCCGAAGTGGAGGCCGAGGACGCGGTGGTCACCGAGGTCGAAGACCGGGGAGCCGCTGTTGCCGCCGAGCGTGGAGCAGTCGTGCTTCAGCACCAGACCGCCCGGCGTGAACTCGGTCGCCATGCCCGGCTGCAGCCGCTTCACGTTGTAGACGTCCATGAAGATCCGGCGCATCGACTCCGGTTCGTTGCGCCGGCCGTCCCAGGCCGGATAGCCGACCACGTACACCGGCCGGCCTGGGACGCTCGCCGGGGCGTCCGCCGCGACCGCCAGCGGGGTGGGCAGGCCGCCCTCGGCCGAGGGCTCGACCCGCAGCAGGGCCATGTCGACGTCCTCGTGGATACCGATGATCTCCGTGATCTCGTACGGGGCGGCGGCCCCCGGCGGCCCGCCGTCGACCGGCAGTTCCTCCGCCGGGTCGACCCGCGCCGACATGCCGTACTCGAAGACCCAGGGGGCGCCGTCGCCCTGGAGACGGCTGAACTCCACCGCCACATGACGGTTCGTCATCACCGTGCGTGGGCCGACGAGGAAGGCCGTGCCGACCCAGTCGAGCCGCGGGTGCCCGGTGACCTCGACCCGGCCGACCCGCGCCAGGGACTCACGGATGGAAGGCCGTTGGACATCGAGGACCGCCCACTCGTCGCGCTGGGGGGCGAAGTCCTGGCGCTGGACCAGGATCGCGGGACGGCCTTCCAGGAGGACGATCGCCTCCACCCCGAAGACCTCGTCCCCGTCGAGCTCGTCCTCCCGGTGCGCGGCCAGCTTCTCCAGACCGCTGACCCCGGCCTCCAGGACGCGGGCCCGCTCCTCACGGGCGAAGCGGGAGAACTCGGCCGCCGGTGCCACGTCGGCGGGGAGTTCGAACGTGGACTCGGCGATCTCCGCCTCCAGATCCCCGCGCACCCGGGCGGCGACCTCCCGCAGATCGCCGAAGATCTGCTCGGTGGCGGTCGCGACCGGTGACACCCTCCGTGATCCGCTCGCCATGGTCCCTCACCTCGGCCTTCCGTTCGTCGCGCTCGTGGGGCCCGGCCGCCCCGACTGGGCCGCCATGATCTCCTCGTACAACTTCGGCCGGAAATCCCGGAGATGGGCGAGGACGCTGCTCATCTGGGTCCCGACGTTCACGAACCGTGTCCGCGCCCCCTGGAACTCGACCTCGTCGACCTTCCGCGTCCCCCGGTGCAGCCCCACCACCGTCCAGTCGTCGAGGCAGACCGGTGAGCCGGAGGAGCCGCCGCGGGTGTCGGTGAAGTAGAGGATGTCGTGTTCGTCCGCCCGGTAGACCAGGTTGTTGCGCAGCGCGACCCGCTTCGGCAGGCCGCCCGGGTGCTGGATGATGTTGACCGGGACGCGCTGCCGCTCCCGGACGAGCAGCGGCCGGGTGGCGACCCTGAGCATCGGGCGCTGCTCCTGGTCGGGGGAGAGCCGCACGATGGCGTAGTCGAGCGTCGCGTCCCACGCGGCGAGCTCACCGGCCGTCGCCTCCGGCGCGGCCGCCGCGTTCTCGACGAAGTCGAAGCGGGAGCGGGACATCAACGCCTGGAGCCGCAGATCCTCGTCGCTCACGTACGGACGGACACCCGGCTCGTGCGAACGGGCCATCACCACATGGTGGTTGGTGATCAGCAGGCCGGGCGCGATCATCCAGCCCGTACCGCCGTGCGGATACGAGGGGAGGAGCGGGGCGCCCGACTCGTACGGGGGGATCCGCAGGAGCGCGACGCAGGCGCCGGCCCGGATGCCGCCGTGCAGGAACTCGTACGGCACGGTGTCGTCCTGGAGGACGATCTCCTCCTTCATCTCCCCGGGCATCATGTCCGCCGGCAGCTCCGCCTCGCCGGTGATCGCACGGGCCACGGTGTCGAGGGCGCCCTGAAGGACGGCGCGCGGGCCCGGTTCATGGGTGTTCTCGATCGCGTTGTGCAGCCAGATCTCCAGCGGGACGAGGCCGTCGATCAGCCGCTCGACCTGGTTCATCGCGTTCAGGTCGGCGTGGACCTGCTCCCGGGGGTCGTCGAGCGGTTCGAGCGTGGCCGTGAAGTAGCGGGGGATGCCCTTGAGCAGGGCGGCGCGCAGGGCCCGGTCCGCGAGCCCCGCCTCCATGGTGGCGTTGCGGAGGCGGACGAGTTCCCGCTGCGGGAGGAACGGCTCCGAGCGGAGCGCGGCTCCGGCGGCGTTCGGGGGAGGCCGCGTCCACAGGCCCGCGCCGCCCTGGCCCGGGCGGGTGGCCGCCAGGGGGCCCGGCTCCCCGCCGGACGACGAGAGGCCGCGCGAGGACGCGCCGCGGCCGGCGACGGCCCGCCGTGTCGCGCCGCGCGGCAGCGGACCCGAGTCCATCGCGGCGGCGACCCCGAGCAGCAGGTCCCCGCTGCCGTCCCTGAGCGTCAGCACCTGCCGGGCGACGCTGTCCAGAGTGCCGCGCCGCCGCGCCTCCGACAGGTCCCGCTCGATCCGGGCGAGGTCCAGCGGGGCGGCCGTCTCCGGGGCGGGATAGGCCTCCTCGGCGGCCGAAGGGTAGCCCGCCCCGGCCGTCGGCGGATATGCCTCGTCGGCGGGTGACGGGTATCGGTCCGCGACGGGTGACGGGTATCGGTCCCCGGTGATTGACGCCCCGCCCGCCGCCTCCTCCAGGATGCGGGTCAGCGGCTCGCGGAGGCCGGGCTCGTCGGTGAGGGTGGTGTCGATCCAGTGGGCGAGCTCGGTCACCACCGTGTCCTCGTCCGCCGGAAGCCCCACCAACCTCAGGGTGTGCTCCAGGAGTTGGGGATCCGACCCGCAGGCAGCGGCCGCCGCCGTACGGGCCAGGGAAGGCTGCCTCGCCAGGTCGGCGTCGGGCATCCCGCGCAGTGTCCGGGCCAGCCGCTCCCGTGTCGGTGCGGCGTCGACGTCCGCGAGCGCCGCGAGCCGTGAGCGGGCGACCAGCACGCCCAGGGACTCGTACCGCAGCCCGAGGCCCGCCGCGATCTCCTCCGCCTCCTGGAGGTTCCGGTCCGCTGCCGCGAAGTCGCCCGTGTCCTGCGCCAGCCGCGCGGACAGCTGGAGCAGTTCGAGCTGGGTCTCCGCGCAGCCCGCCTCCGCCGCCCCGTCCACGGCCCGCTCGGCGCCCGCGCGCGCCTCCGCCGTCCGCCCGGAGCGGGCGAGGGTCTCCGCGAGCAGAGCGTGCAGCCGGCTGCACGGCGTCCACGGGCGCCGCTCCGCGAGGCGCTGCGCGGCGGCCTCCACGTACCCCTGGGTGAGCAGGTCCTCGACCTCGCGCGCGGCGATCCGCTCCCAGTCCTCCTGGTCGGCCTCGATCATGATCTGGTCGGGTACGTGGCCGCCGATCCTGCCGAGCAGGAACGCGGCCGAGCGGGGAGCCATCTCCCGGTGCGTCTCCCCGCCGAGGTAGGCGGCGACGTCGGGTTCCCAACGCTCTTCCACGGTACGGGGGTTCTCGCCGAGCCGGAGCCGGTGGTAGATCTCCTCGGCGCGGTTCCGGGCCCCCTCGCGGACCGCGTAGTATGCGACGGCGCTCTGGTCGACGGCCCGCATCAGATCGGTCCGCGCGCTGTCCGAGAGGCGCAGCATGATGGCCCGCAGATCGGCCCGGTGCCGTATGGCGTCGGGCCCCGCGGACTCCATCAGGTCGACCCGCGAGGTGAGCAGCCCGTACAGCCGGCGGGCCTCTCCGGCGGTCGTGACGGTCAGCCCCGCCGGACCGGCGAGCACCTCCCGGACCAGGTCGGGGGTGATGAAGCGGAGCGCGAGACCCGCCTGGACGAGGGCCCTGACGTCGTCCTCCGCGATGTGCTTGAGGATGCGGTCGTACAGCGTGCCCTGGATCAGCATCTGGTCGACCTGGCGGTCGAAGTACCGTCGCCGGGACGGCAGTCCGCGCAGGAGTCCGCCGAGTGAGGGGGAGTCGGTCCCCAGGGCGACGGCCGTCCGGGCCGCCAGTTTGAGGCTGAGCGGATGGCCGCCGATCCGGTCCGCGAGGTCCTCCGCGAGTGTCTCGTCGAGGACCCCGGACGACATGAGCAGATCCACCGACGCCTGGTGGTCGAGCTCGGTCAGCTCCATCGTGCGCGGGGTGAGGACCCGGGCCGGGTGGTCGATCGGCGCGCGCCCGGAGACGATGAACCGCAGGCGCGAGTAGGCGGCCCTGAGCGCCGTCCAGATCGCCCACATCCGGGTGATGACGGGGGAGCCGCGGTACTGGGCCTCCTCGAAGGAGTCGATCACGACGAGGAACGGCGGCGCGCTCCCACCGGGCTCCGGGCGGACCGCCTCGGCGACCAGGGACGCGAGGCGGTGGGCGAGTTCCTGCTCGCGGGCGCTGGCACGGGCGTGGAAGTCGGACGAGTAGTCGCGGGCGAGGGTGGCCCGGGTGCCGGCGAGACCGCGGAGTTCGTCGAGCTCGTTGCGTTCACCGCGCTGGGCCGCCGCCGTCCGCTCGCACTCGTCCGCGAGCGCCTCGAAGGAGGTGCGGAGGCCGGGGTGGTGGACGCCGATCTGCCGGGCCGTCTCCGCGATCACGGTGGCGGGCTCGTGGACGGAGAGCGTGGGCCGCGCGAAGTCGATGTAGGCGAAGGGGAATCCGGTGGGGGAGGCGGCCAGGGCGTCGACGAGGAACTTGGCGAGCAGGGTGCTCTTGCCGATGCCACCGAGTCCGTGGAGGAGTACCGGGGGTTCCGCGGGCTCCTCGGGCAGAGCGAGGTAGGCGTGGAGGGAGTCGAGTTCGGCGGCGCGGCCGTGGAAGGTCCCCCGGATCAGCCGGCGCAGCGGCTGGAGCAGCCGGGCCTCCTCCAGATGGTGCTGGATCTCGTCGACGGAGGGCAGACCGGTCACGCCCGGTACACGGCCCAGCCAGAGCACGGCCTGAAGGGTGTCGGACAACTCCTCGACCTCGTCGTCCTCCATCGCCGCCGACGTCGGTGGCGCCGCGACGGGCGCGCCGACGGGAGCGCCGGCGAGCAGCGTCAGGGCGGTGCGTTCCGGGCCGGGTCCCTCGGGGCGCAGCCCGATGTTGGTCCGCAGGACGTCGAGCGCGGCACCGGGCCCGGCGAGCCCCGCGAGCGTCGCGTCGCGGATCTCGGGCTTGAGCGTCCAGACCGTGGCCCCGGGCGACGGCAGGGCCGTACAGTCGTCGACGAGCTCCAGGACGGCTCGTCCGGTGGACCGTTCCTCGCCGGGCAGGCGGAGCAGGGCGGGGTCGAACTCCTGGAGCAGGCAGGCCGCCTCACGGTAGGAGCGGCGGGGGTCGGGCAGGGCGGCGGCGGGAGCGGAGAGGGTCGCGCGCAGGGCGTCGCACAGCAGCCGGACCGCCTCCCCGGGCGGGGGCGACGGCGGGAGGGTCCGGTAGATCCGTACGACGTCCTCCACCGCCGTACACAGCCGTCGCATGTAACTGTCGTCGCATGACGGTGAACTGACAGAACGGAAGGTCTCCGCCACGGCGGTCTCGGTCAGCTCGTGGACGCATTGCTCCTGTCCGGGGGTGACCGCGTCGGTGAAGAACTCCCGGAAGAAGTGCCGTACATCGTCCTCGTCCGCGAGTCGCGTGGTGTCCCGGCACTCGTTCTTGCGTATCTCGTAGGGGAGTTGACGCATCGTCGTGGCGTAGCCGAGCAGCACGAGGCGGGGTACCGTCTCGGTCCGTACCGGGGTGTGCTCGTAGATCGCCCGTGCCAGGACGCCGATGGCGTCCCACACGTCCGTGTGCGGGTCGAGCCGGTCGCAGTCGTCGAGGACCAGCCAGAAGCGGTCCTCGGCGGCGGTCGCGCGGGCGACGATCCGGTGGGCGGCGTCCTCGAAGGACGGCAGTGGATCGTTCAACCGTGTGGGATTCAACGGAAAGCCGTCGGCCTCCGGCCCCGCGAGGAACGCCGAGAGCCGCTCCATCAGACGCGCCGCGGTCGACGTGCGGGACAGGGACACCCGTACCGGACGGAAGCCGCAGTGCTGCCCGAGGTGGCGGATCAGCTCGTACGTGTAGGAACGGCCGCTGTCCGGGGGGCCGTCGACGATCAGGACCGTCTGCTCCGGGTCGGCGAGGAAGCCCCGGAGCTTCTCGCGCAGCTCGGACCGGTCGAGGAACACCGCGGTGCCGTGCTTCAGGAGCAGACTGTCGAACGGGTCCCGCGGGGAGCGCCCGAGCCGCTCGTCCTCCCGTAGCCGGGTGAGCAGGTTCCGGGCCTCCGCGCCCTGCTCGAAGGCGTGCGGCGCGTCGATGGCGGCCAGCGCGTCGAGACCGGCCAGGACGGAGAGCAGCCGGCGCTGGTGGGCGATGTCCCGGCGGGCGGCCGCGACCACCAGCAGGGCGTTCCGGTCGGCGTCCGGGGTGAGCGGCAGATCCTCGACGAAGTCGGCCGGGAGGCCCGCGCGCAGCAACCGGCCGCGTGGCTCCGGGGTGTCGAGGAGATGGTCCCGCACCCAGCTGACGACGAGCCCCCACTCGGTCTCGGTGAGCGGCATACCGCACCTGTCCGGCGCTCTCGGCGCAGCGCCGGAAAGCTCCGGCGCCGGGACGTGACCGATCGGATGTGACGACCGATCCCTCCCATCGTTCCACCGGCCCGGAGGCGTCGCAATCGCGGCCGCCGGGGACGGGCGAGGAGGGTCAGGGGTGCAGGACCATGTCCTCGTACGACTCGAGGCGCCGCCAGCGTTCCTCGGGCGCGCGCGTCGGCGGCATCACGTCCACGTCGGGCAACGGCCCGAACTCCAGCTCGGTGATCTCCGCGATGTCCGAGACGGGGACCTGGTACGTACGGAACGGGCCGAGCGGCGGCGGCGCCCCCGCCGTCGCCCCGGCGAGCGCCCGCTCCGCGTCCCGGCTCAGGTCGGGGCTCTGGTCGAGGACGTACGCGGCGGCGGCGAGCGCCCCGTCCTGGAGGAACGCGGCCACCTTCCAGAAACGCATCGGCACCTGGATCCCCCGGTACGGCGGATCGGAGTCCTGGAGCACCGGGCCCGTGAGGACGGTCAGCTTCCGGTCGAAACCGGCGGCGTGGTCGAGGAGGTGGTTCTCCAGGCCCTGCCAGAGCTGTCTGCCCTGGTTGAAGACGTCCGCCTGGGGTGCGGCGTTGGTGAAGTAGAAGGTGTCCGTATTGGCGCGCAGCGCCGTGGCCGCGGGCCCCCAGACCGGGTCGAGCCTGCGCACCAGATGGCCGCGGTCGAGGCTGTTGTTCCGGTAGACCTCGTTGCCCGTCTGCTGCTCCTCGGGCAGCCGGGGATCGAACAGCCAGACGTCGTCCCGGGGTACGTCCTCCTGGAGCTCGCGCCCCTCGATGCACACCGCTGTCGAGACCGCCAGACGGCGGTCGGGCCGGAAGACCACGGTGAAGTGGGTGTACGGCAGGACCACCGTCTCGACCGCCTCCCGCGCCGGGAGCGGCAGCGGGACCACCGGGCCGAGGAAGCTCTCGTCGTAGCCGGCACGGTCGGCGAGCAGATCACGGGGGGCGCCGCCCGAGCCCGGAGGGGGCGGGAGATCGGAAGGGTTCATACGATGTAAGTACCGCGTGGAGAGGGTCGCGCTCGGCGCCGGACCACAGGCCACTCGATCAGACGCCCCCGCCGGTCTCCCTCCGCTTCCCGCCAGGAGGCAACCATGGCCACCGGACTCGCCCTGCACATCGGACTCAACAGCGTCGACCCCGCCCGCTACGAAGGCTGGGACGGCACCCTGGTCGCCTGCGAGAACGACGCCCACGACATGGCGCGACTCGCCCGCACCGCCGGATTCGAGAGCACCGTCCTGCTCACCCCGGACGGCACCGTCGCCAACGTCACCGCCGCGCTCGGCGACGCCGCCGCACGGCTCGGCTCCGGCGACATCCTGCTCCTCACCTACTCGGGCCACGGCGGGCAGGTGGACGCCACCGGCTCCGACGACGAACCGGACGCGCTCGACGAGACCCTGGTCCTCTACGACCGCCAGTTCCTCGACGACGAGGTCCAGCGGGCCTTCCGCGCCTTCGCCGACGACGTACGGATCTTCGCCCTCTTCGACTGCTGCCACAGCGGCAGCAGCATCGAGGTCCCCGGCGGCGGCGCGGCGGCCGAGGGCACGCCCCGCCATCTCCCCGAACCCCAGCAGAGGCAGCTGGCCGACCGGGACCGCGGCTTCTTCGAGGAGCTCCGGCGTTCCCTCGCGAAGGAAGCGCCGGCCGACGGGGCGGGCCCCGACGCGCTCCTCGTGTCGGCCTGCCAGGACAACCAGGTCGCCTCCGACGGCGACGTCAACGGAGCTTTCACCGCGGCCCTGCTCCGGGTGTGGGACGACGGCGCCTTCCGAGGCGGCTACCGCGACTTCCACCGGGCGATCCAGCGCCGGCTGCCCCCGACCCAGAGCCCGAACCTCTACCTGACGGGCACACCGGCGCAGGACTTCCTCACCCAGCGCCCGTTCACGATCTGAGCGATCTGAGGGCTGGTCACGACCTGAGGGCCGGTCACGACCTGAGGGCAAAAAGAAGGACAAGGAGAGTCGAGCACTCCTTGCCACTCTCAAGGTATAGCGCACAGGGGGCCTTGCCGCAAGGCCCCCGTCGTGTTGCAGAATCTCCGCTCGTGGCCAGTGACTCTGGCGATTTTCTGAAACGGGGCGCAATTGATGATGAACGTGATCGTGGTCGGCGGCGGACCGACCGGTCTCATGCTGGCGGCCGAACTGCGGCTCCACGACGTGAACGTGGTCGTGCTGGAGAAGCGGGACGAGCCGAGCGGCGAGTCGCGGGGGCAGGGCCTGCACGCGCGCAGCGTGGAGATGATGGACCAGCGGGGCATGCTCGACCGGTTCCTCGAGGTCAGCCCGAAGTTTCAGGTGGGCGGCCTGTTCGGCGGCATCATGAAGCCGTGGCCGACGAGCCTCGACACGGCGCACCCGTTCGGTGTCGCCGTTCCGCAGCCGGTCACCGAGCGGCTGCTCGACGAGCGCGCCCGCGAACTCGGCACCGAGATCCGGCGCGGCTGCGAAGTCGTCGGGCTGAGCCAGGACGAGGACGGGGTGACCGTCGAGCTCGCGGACGGGCCGCGGCTGCGCTCGCGTTACGTCGTCGGGTGCGACGGCGGCCGCAGCGCCGTGCGCAAGCTGATCGGCGTCGACTTCCCCGGCGAGCCCGCCACCGTGGAGACGCTCCTCGGCGACATGGAGGCGACAGCCGATCCGGAGACGATCGCGGCCACCGTCAAGGAAGTCCAGAAGACCCAGCTGCGGTTCGGCGTCATCCCCGGTGAGAACGGGGTGTTCCGGATCGTCGTGCCCGCCGACGGAGTGGCGGAGGACCGGGCGACCGGCCCGACCCTCGACGAGTTCAGGACCCAGCTGCGGGCCGTCGCCGGGACCGACTTCGGGGTGCACTCGCCGCGCTGGCTCTCCCGGTTCGGCGACGCCACCCGGCAGGCCGAGCGCTACCGCGTCGGCCGGGTGTTCCTCGCGGGCGACGCGGCGCACATCCACCCGCCGACCGGCGGGCAGGGACTCAACCTCGGCGTCCAGGACGCGTTCAACCTCGGCTGGAAGCTGGCCGCCGAGGTGGACGGATGGGCGCCGGAGGGGCTCCTCGACACCTACCAGGCCGAACGGCACCCGGCGGGCGCCCGCGTGGTGGAGAACACCCGCGCGCAGATGACGCTGCTCGGCACCGACGCGGGTGCGACGGCGCTGCGGGAGCTGTTCTCGAAGCTGATGGACTTCGAGGAGGTCAACCGGTACGTGACGGCGATGATCACCGCGGTCGACGTGCGTTACGACGTCGGCGAGGGCCACGAACTGCTCGGCCTGCGGATGCGGGACGTCGAGCTGAAGCGGGGGCGGCTGTACGAGCTGATGCGCGGCGGCCGCGGACTGCTCCTCGACCAGACGGGCAGCCTCTCGGTGGAGGGCTGGGCGGACCGGGTCGACCACGTCGTCGACGTCAGCGAGGAACTCGACGTCCCGGCGGTGCTGCTGCGGCCCGACGGACACGTGGTGTGGGTCGGTGAGGACCAGGAGGGGCTGCGCGGCCGGCTGAGCGAGTGGTTCGGCGCGGCCAAGGGCTGAGCGCGCTTCGGCGTTCCGGTACGGGCATCCGTACCGGCGCGCCGGTCACCGTCTGAGCGCCGTCGCCAGTTGCGCCCGGGAGCGGACGTCGAGCTTCTGGTAGATCCGGGTCAGGCGCGCCTCGACCGTCTTCACGCTCAGGTACAGCTTCGCCGCGGCCTCCTGGTTGCTCGCGCCCTGACCCACGAGGCGGGCGAGACGCAGCTCCGCCTCCGTCAGCGCCGAGAGCGCGGCCGGAGCCTCCTCACCCCCGGAACCGCCCCCGGGGGTCTCGCCCGCGGGGCCCGCCGGGGTCTCGCTCGCCAGCACCAGCCAGGGAGCCGCCCCGGCCCGTTCGAACACCGAGGCCGCCGCGTGCAGCGCGCTCTGCGCCGCCGACCGGCGGCGTCTGCGGCGCTCCACCCGGGCGAGCGCGATCAGGGCCCGGCCCCGCTCGAGCGGCAGCCCGGCCCGCCCGAAGGCCTCGGCCGTGCGGGTGAGCAGGTCCGCCGCCTCGTCGGTCCGGCCCTCCACCGCGAGCCACAGGGCGTACGCCCGGTCGCAGCCGAGCAGGACCGTGGAGCGTCCGAGCCGGGACGCCACCGGCCGTACCTCTTCGAGGACCGCCAGGGCCTCGTCGGCCGCGTCGTGGGCGAGCAGCGCCTCGGCGAGCTCCTCGTGCCAGCGCAGCATCGAGGGGTCCATCGTCGACTGGGCGCGTTCGTCGGCCTGGACGCGTCGCAGTGTCTCCAGGGCCGCGGCGACGTCCCCGTTGATGAGCTGGACGCGGCCGAGCGCGTACCGGCTGCGGGAGAGGAAGACCCGGTCGCCCTCCTCCTCCGAGGCCTGGATGCTGCGCCGGGCGTAGCTCGCCGCCCGCGCGAAGCTGCCGCCCGCCGTCTCGGCCAGCGCGAGGGTGTACCAGGCGGGGCCCGGGGAGAGACCCGCCTCAAGCGTCAGCGCGAGGGCCTGCCCGGCGTGGGCCAGGGCCGCCGGGCACGCGCCCCTGCGGGACTCGATCGCGGCGAGCGTGGAGAACAGCTCGATGGCGTCCTCCACCGAGCCGCGCCGCTGCACGAGGGGGAGGAGCGCGTTGAGCTCGTCGCGGGCGTCCGTGAGCCGGTCGTCGAAGAGGGCGTGACGGATCGTCAGAATCTGTGCGGCGTTACGGATCCCGAGCGGACGCTCGGCCAACTCCAGCGCGCGGGCCTGCGCGAGCACCGCCTCCGCGTCCGGTGATCCGAGGGCCCGTTCCATCCGGGCCTGTACGGTCAGGGCCTGCGCCGCCGTACGCGGATCGCCCATGGAGGCGGCGAGCGCGGCCGATTCGACGGCCGCCGCACGGGAGCGCTGCGGATCACCGTCCGCCAGGACGTACTTGACGGCGAGGCGGAGCTGGACGGCGGCCCGCAGGGCGGTGTCGCCCTCGGAGTCCTCCATGGCGTGGACGTACATCTCGTCGAGCCCCGTCAGTCCCTGGCCCGCCGTGTCGAGTACGGCGAGCCGCGCCCTGACCCGGTCGGAGGGCGCCGCGTCCCGGGCGAGCAGATCGGTGGCGGCCCGCATCGCGAGGTCGGCGCGGGCGGCCCGGGCCGCCTCCTCGGCGGCGTCGACGAGCCGCGCGATCCGCCGCCTGCCGTGCCGACCGGGCGTCGACTCGGCGGCGAGCAGGGCCAGTTCGGCGGCGAGGGCGCTGTTGCCGCGCCGCCGGGCCAGGTCGGCGGCGGCCGCGACCTCGGCGGCGAGGTCCTCGTCCGGGCTGTCGGTGGCGAGCGCCCGGTGGCGTACCGCTTCGACGGGGTCGTCCACGACCTCGGCGAGCGCCGCGTGTCCGGCGCTGCGCTCGGCCCAGCAGGCGTCGTGCACCAGGGTGGAGGGCAGCAGCCCGGCGGTGAAGGTCACCGAGCCGTCCTCGGCGAGCGACACCAGACCGGCCCGCTCGGCCGCCGCAAGGTCCGCCTCGGCGTTGGGCCGCCCGGCCCGCCGTACCAGCGTCGACGAGGGGCGCAGCGCCAGGGCGGCGAGCAGCAGCGTCTCGCGTACGGCGAGGGGCGCGGCGCCCAGGAGCTGGCGGGCGAGGTCGCGGGCCCGCCCGGAGAGCGTCAGCGCCTCCGCGTGGTGCACGGGCGTCCGCGCGTCGGCCAGCGAGCGGCCCACGGCGAGGGCGAGCCGGGGGTTGCCGCCGCTGGCGCGGTGGATGCGGCCGGCCATCCGGGAGGGCAGCCGGTGGTGGATGAGGAGGGCGGCGATCTCGTCGGCCTGGAGCGGGGGCACCAGCAGCACGTCCGCCTCCGACGGCACCCAGAGGTGGGTGGCGTGCGGGTCCTCGGGGCGGTGGGGCTCCTTGGCCTCGCCGTACGGTTCCGGGGTCTCCACGGCGACGACCCGCAGCGCGGGCGGCGCCAGGTGGAGGGCGAACCGCAGCAGGTCCGCGCTGTCGGCGTCGATGTGCTGCACGCCGTCGACGACGAGGAGGACGGGGCCCCGGCCGGCCAGTGTGCGCAGGATCTGGGCGATGCCGAGCCGGAGCGCGATCGGGTCCCAGCCGCCCGCGTCGAGCGGTGCCTCGCGGCAGAGCATGGCGACGGCGGTGCGCTGGGGGCCGGGAAGTTCGTCGAACACCCCGCAGGCCTCCGGCCGGCCGGGGCCGAGGTCCGGCCAGGACACCGTGGCCGCCACCGAGGCCACGAGCGCGGCGGCCGACGCGCCGGGTATCTCACGGTCGGACGGCAGGGTCGCCAGCCACAGCACGGTCTCGCCGCGCGCCTCCGCGCGGGTCGCCTCGGCGAGCGCGAGTTCGGTCTTGCCGACACCGGCGGGCCCGGTGAGCAGGGCGCGGCCGCGGGTGTGCAGGGCGCGTTCCAGCCGGCCGAGGAGTTCCTCGCGGCCCACCGGCGCCGGGGGAGCCCCCGCGCCCGCAGGGCGCAGGGCGGCATACGGAGCTGTCGTCACTGTCCCACCACCTCCGCCGCTCGGGCCCCCTGCCCAAGAGCCCCGTGGGCAGAGAATACGGAGCCATCCGGCGGAGTCCAGGCCCCTTGTCCGGCATACGGACAGGGCACCCCGGCGGAGCGGTGCGGCCGAACGCCAGGACGCGCCCGTGGTGTAGACCACGAGCGCGCCGCTGACCAGCAATGATGCTGTTGTGGGGGGTGGTTCGGTGGTGGAGCGGTCGTGCCTTAGAAGGTGAGGCTCCACGAGTTGATGTAGCCGGTGTCACCCGAGGCCACATCGCGGACCTGGAGCTTCCAGGTGCCGTTGGCGACCTCGCTCGACGCGTCGACCGTGTACGTGGTCAGGACGTTGTCGGCACTGTCCGAGGAGGAGGACGCCTTGAGGTTGCGCACCGTGCCGTCGGGGGCGATCAGGTCGATGACCAGGTCCCCGCGCCAGGTGTGCTTGATGTCCACGCCGACCTTGAGGGCGGCGGGGGCGTTGCCGGTGCGGCCGGTGACGGCGATCGAGGACGACACGGTGGTGTTGTCGGAGATCGTGACGTCGGTCGCGTTGGTGAAGACGTTGCCGGTCGGCGGCGTGGTGGTGCCGGTGACGGCGTCGACGGTCTTCGCCGTGTCCGCGATACCGCTGCCGCAGCCGCCGGTGCAGGTGCCGGGCAGCGGGCGGGCGTTGGTCTTGATCGCGGACTCGATCTCGGCCGGGGTGAGGGTGCTCTTGGCCGACTTCAGCAGGGCGGCGAGGCCGGCGATGTGCGGCGCCGCCATCGAGGTGCCCTGGTAGGGCTTGTAGTTCTCGGTCGACTGGGTCGTCGAGCCCGAGTTCAGCGTGGAGTAGATGCCGTTCTCGGGGGTGGTGACGGTACCGGGCGTGTCGGTGGAGCGGCGGGTCTCGCCACCGGGCGCGGACACGTCGATGATCGTGCCGTAGTTGGAGTAGTACGACCGGTTGCCCTCGCGGCTGGTCGACGCCACGTTGATGACGTTCGAGCAGTTCGCGGGGGTGAAGCCGGAGGCGTTGGCGTTGCTGTTGCCCGCGGCGACGACGACGGTGGTACCGCGCTGGACGGCGCCGTTGATCGCGGTCTGGTAGACGCTCGGGCAGGTGGAGCTGGCTCCGCCCAGGCTCAGGTTGATGACCTTGGCCGGGGTCGCGTTGGCCGGGACGCCGGGCACGGAGCCGCCGGAGGCCCAGGTGATGGCGTCGGCGATGTCGGAGGACGAGCCGCCGCACTTGCCGAGGACTCGGACGTGCTGGAGCTTCGAGCCGTACGCGATGCCCGCGATGCCCTTGGTGTTGTTGGTGGCCGCGCCGATGGTGCCGGCCACGTGCGTGCCGTGCCACGACGAGTTGGAGGCCCGGGAGCCGGTGCCGCACTCGCCGTCCGTGGCGTTCCAGTCGCCCTCGTCCTTCGCGTCCGCGTCGCGGCCGTTGCCGTCGCGGGCGTCGGAGGAGGTGGAGATGAAGTCGTAACCGGCGACGGTGTTGGCCGCCAGGTCCGAGTGGGCGGCGTAGCCGGTGTCGATGACGGCGACGGTGACGCCGGAGCCGGTCGTCTTGTCCCAGGCCGCAGGAACGTTCATGCCACCGGTGGGCTCGAAGAGGTCCCACTGCTTGGCGTAGTCGGTGTCGTTCGGCGTGGCCGCCATCGCGTAGGCGCGGATGTCGGGCTCGACGGAGGCGACGGCGGGGTCGGCGCGGAACGCGTCCATGACCTCCGTCAGGTCCTGCTTGGTGGCGCTGTCGCCCAGGTCGACCAGGGCGCCACCGCCGGCGAGGCGACGCTCGAAGGAGAGCTGCTCGCCCGTCTTCGCGGCCTTCTCGGCCGTGTCGCTCTTCGCGGCGGTGTTGGAGCCGGCCTCGGCGGCCTGGCTCTTGTAGGTGACGATGACCTTCTCGACCGGGGCGCTGGGGAGCGCCCGCATCGTCTGCGAAGCCGGCGCGGGCTTCGGGGTGACAGCGCCCGGGGCGGCGGCGAACGCCCCGGAGGTGGTGGCAGCGGCGCCGAGGATGGCGGCGCTCGCGACCACGGATATGACTCTCCGCCTGGAACCGTTCAAGGTGTGGCCCTTTCAAGTACGACGTAACTGCGGAGCAGTGGCGGCGGCGCGGGACACACGGGGCGAAGTGGGGTCGCTGTCCGTCGGTCCCTGGGCTTGGGGAGCCCGTGCGCCGCCACCGGCGCGACGGCCCGGGTCAAGGCCGTCACCGGCGGACGCCACCCTCCTCATGCACCTGTCAGGGTGCGATCGGGGGATGATATCTGCCGGTGCGGAGGACAGTAGGGAACGGGAGGGTGAACCCGATACGGGGAAAACCCTTGTCACCCCTCGGGGGGCGGCGGGGGGTCGGTGAGGGGAGGGCCGCCAGGGGGCGGGTCGGGGCCGGCCGGCCCCTCGGAGTGAGGGGTGGCAGGTCGGCCGGCCGGGCCGGGTGCCGCAGTCGGTTCGAGCGGTCGTGTCCCTCGGCCGGGTCCGAGCGGTCGTGACCCTCCTGGGTCCGAGCGTCGTGACCCTCAGCCGGGTTCGAGCGTCGTGTGCTCAGCCGAGTTCGAGCGTCGTGACACCGTAGACGCGCTCGCGCGCCACCGGTCGCACCGGGCCCGTGTACATCCTGGCCGTCTCGAACGTCGGCTCGAGACCCCGCTCCTCGGCGAGCCGCGCCGCCGCCGGGTTCGACTCCGGCATGTCGACCGCGATCCGGGCCGACCCGAAGCCCCGCGCCTCGGCGGCCAGCCCGTCGAGCAGAGCGGCCGCGTCGGCCGGGCTGTCCGCGAACAGCGGCCCCACCCGCGCCTCGTCCCGCGCGGGGCGGACCACTCCGTACCCGGTCACACGACCGTCGACGACCCGGACCAGCGCGTGATGGCCGGGCGTGGTCAGCCAGGCCGCGAGGAACCGTGGCCGGTCGGCGTGGTGGCAGGCGCTGTCGTACGCGGCGAGGGCGCCCGGATCGACCCGCCGGGCGGCCACCACACCGGGCACCGGGCCGTCGGGGGCCGGGACCTCGCCCACGTAGCGCGCCGTGCGGTACGCCGTGGAGAAGCCGGAGCGCCGGTAGTTGTCCTGCTGCGCCGGCACCCCGTCCAGCCCGACGGACCGGTCGCCCGCGTGGGCCAGCGCGGCCTGCCAGGTGGCCAGACCGTGACCGAGGCCGCGGAGCTCGGGACGTACGAGGTAGAAGCCGAGGAACGCGTAGGCGTCGTCGTAGGTGACGACGGAAATGGCGGATACCGGCTCCCCGTCGATCCGCCCGAGGAAGAAGCCCCGGGGGTCCTGCGCGAAGAACGCCCGGGCGTCGGCGAGACCGGGGTTCCACCCCTCCTCGGCGGCCCAGGAACGCACGAGCTCCCAGTCCTGGGCAGAGGCGGGGGAGACGGACAGCGAGCCGGAGGAGCCGGAGCCGGAAAAGCCGGAGGAGACGGAGACCATGGGGAGTCCTTCGACGGCCGGGAGCGGGCGGGTGGCTGTCCGGTCGCACGGGCCGCACGGCCGCACGGACCCCGCGGGCCGAACGGACCCCACGGGTCGTACGACTGACGTGGACTGCGCGGATCGCACAGACCGCTTGGGAAAGCGGACAAAGCGCGCCGAGCATAGCGCCGTCACGGCGCCGCGCGGGACCGGGCCGGCTGACGGCCGATCGATTCCGGCCGCGGCCCGCGGGCTGCCCGGAAGGGGCATTCCCGGCATTCCTCAGTGGACGAGACGCAGGCGCGGACCGGCCACCGACAGACGGACGGTCTGACCCCACGTCAGTTCCAGGGCGTCCGATTCGACGCCGTCGCCGAACGCGACGAGACGATCCGACTCGACGGTGAGGCGCAGGCCCTGCCCCGGATCGAGGAGCCCCTCCACCCGGCTCGTGCCGGTCGTCGGCGACGGCCAGGCCTCGCGTACGAACCAGGCGAGCCGGGCGTCCGCCGGCGAGGGCAGCGGGAGCGCGCTGGAGCGCTGCTCCCACAGGGACCGCAGCCACCCGGTGGCCCCCGTGCCGGTGCCGACCAGCACACCCGAGGAGGCCTGGGGCTCGGGCGGAACAGCCCTCGGGTCCAGGTCCAGCGTGTAGCGCGCCGTCTGGTGGCCGCGGGGGCCGACGTAGATCTCGTTCAGGGCGAGGAGTCGCTGAGCGTCGTCCGTGACGGCCTCGACCATCGTCAGCTCGTCGACCATGGCCGCGTCCCCCGCGGCGTACGGCAGCAGCCGTCGTGCCCGGTCCGCGCGGTGGCGGACCAGGACGCCCGGATTGCGCCCGGGGTCGGCGTCGATCCCGACGACCGGCTGGCCGCTCAGGTACTTCGCGGCGTTGGCGACCAGACCGTCCTGTCCGACCACGACGACCACGTCCTCCGGACCGAACAGGAAGCGGTCCAGGTCGGCCCGTTCCACCCGGGTCTGCCGCCACGTCAGCGGCACCGCGCCCGCCACCTCGGCCAGCGCCCGGAGGGCGCGCTCGTGCCGCTCGCGCACGGCGTCGACCGAACGGCCGCGCGCGGAGAGGAAGAACGCGGCCTGGCCGTGCGTACCGTGCCGGGCGAGCAGCTCCTCGTACTCCGTGGTCCGGTGCACGAGCACCGCGCGCGGCGCGAGGCTCACGGCCGGGCCCCGCCCTCGCCCAGCTTGGCGAGCAGCCCCGTCACGACGTCCGGCGAGAGCGTCAGGTGCTCGATCCGGGGCAGGTTCTCGGCGGCCGTGGTCACGGCGAGGGCGTGCAGGGTGGCGGGGTCCACCTCCGTGTGCGCTCGCAGCCACGCGGACTGCGCGCCGGCGCGCGCCGTGCCGACCTCGCGCGCCGCCTCGGCCTCGGCCCGCGCGAGGCGGACCTTCCGTACGGCCTCGGCCTCGGCCCGTACGGCGTCGGCGGCGGCGTTCTCCTCGGCCTCGCGGCGCGCGTTGGTGCCGCGCTGCTCGACGAGCCGTTCCTCCTGCCGGGCCAGCTCGATCTTGCTGGCGAGCTCGTTCTCCGCGATGGCGCGCTCGCGTTCGACGGCAACCGCGCGGCGCTCGTACGTGGCCCGGTCGGCCTCCTGCTGGATCTGTTCCCGGGCGGGGGTGCGCAGGGCGCGCTCGACCTCGGGTTCGGGGCGGATCGCCACCACCCGGACGGCGACGACCTCGATGCCGGTGGCGGGCAGGCGGGGCTCGGCCGCGAGCCCGGCCGTGACGCGGTCCCGTACCGCCGCCACGCCGTCGACGAGCGCCTCGGCGAGCGCGGTACGGGCGAGGACGTCGAGGGCGTGCTGCTGGGCGGTCTCGGTGAGGAGGGTGGCGATCTGCTCCAGCGGGGCGCCGCGCCAGGCCCCGGTGTCGGGGTCGATGGAGAAGTCGAGCCGGGTGGCCGCGGCCGCCGGGTCGCCGATCCGGTACGTGACGGTGGACTGGACGCTGACGTCCTGGAAGTCGGCGGTACGGGCGTGGAACGCCATCGCGAGCTCACGGTCGTTCACCGGGACCTCGGAGAGGGCGGCGGTGAGCGGCCGGAACCAGAAGCTCAGCCCTTCGCCGTCGTGCACGAGCCGGCCGCGGCGCTGGTGACGGATGTGCGCGGTGGGCGCGGAGCGCAGGTGGCGCCAGCCGGCGCGGCGGGTGATGTCTGCCATGAGAGAAGCCCCCTTGTCGTCAGGTTGACGATAGGGGGTTCCGTCGCTTGTCGTCAAGATGACGAATGCAAGATCGGGGCGGGATGAGGTGGGGAGTGAGGGGGGCCGCTCTCAGCCCGCGACGGGCGCGGGCAGCGGCTGGGCTTCGGGCGCGGGCAACGGCTCGGCTTCGGGCGCGGCGAGGCCGCGGACCGGTTCGGGTTCGGCCGGGCCGCGGTCCGGTTCGACCAGGGCGCGGATCGGTTCGGTGAGGCCGCGGTTCGGTTCGGCGCGGGGCGAATCGGTGGCCGCCGTGCCGGTGACGGCGAACTCCGCCAGGGGCGCGATCGCGTCGACGGCGACGAGCTCCGTGCGTGCCCCGGCCGCCGTCGCGGCGGCGCCCTCCCCGCCGGCCGTCCCGGTCACGCGCGGCGACGGTATCGTCCGGGTCTCCCAGCCTTCACGCGCACGCGTGAAGGCTGGTTCGGGGGTGGGGCCGTCCTCGGCTTCACGCGCGCGCGTGGCGTCGGGTTCGGGGGTGGTGGCGCCGTCCTTCGTCAGGAGGACCACGCCCCGGGCCGCGACCAGGGAGGCGGCGGCCGCGACGAGCCAGCCCCACGCGCCCGCGCGGAACGTCTCGCCGAGCAGGGCCACCCCGATCACCGCGGCGGCCGCCGGGTTGGAGAGGTTGACCACGGCGAGCGGCGCGGCGAGGCCACCTCGGTAGGCGGCCTGCGAGAGCAGCAGTCCGCCCGTCGCGAAGCCCGAGACGAGGAGCGCGAGCAGCGTGGTCTGCCACCAGGCCGCCGCGCCGCCCGGCAGTTCCCGCGCGAGCGCGGCCGTCAGCGTCTGGGTGAGCGCCGAGGCGACCCCGGAGGCGATGCCGGAGGCCGTGGCGTGACCGAGTCCGCGCCGGCCCCGGGCGCCCGCCCCACCCTGGCGCCCGTGCCCCCGGCCGGAGGCGAGCGCGGCGATCAGGAGCGCCGTCGCCGCGGCGACGACCAGGGCCTCGCTCAGGCTGAGCGCTTCGCCGGGCGCCGCGGGCCCGGTCACGGCGACCAGGCCGAGCAGGCCGCCCAAGGTCCAGAGCGCCCCGCGCCACTCGGTACGGGTCACCCGGCGCCGTGCGTGGTACGCGCCCAGCGGCAGCGCCGCCACGAGCGTCAGCGCGCCGAGCGGCTGGACCAAGGTCAACGGCCCGTAGTGCAGGGCGGCCACGTGGGCGAGGGCTCCGGCGGCGTTGAGGCCGACCGCCGACCACCACTGCCCGTGGGCGAGCAGCGCCCGCAGCGCCCCTCGCCCGTCCTGGACGGGCGAGGCGGCGGCGAGCCGGGACTGGGCGACGGCGGCGAGCGCGTATCCGGCGGCGGAGACGAGGGAGAGGAGCACCGCGACGACGGTGCCGGCGGCGGCGTTCATCGGAGGGCTCCGGCCGGGAGAGGGGTCGTCCCGAGCGCGCGGGGCGCGGGTGGGGGCGCCGTCCGGTGCCCGGGGGCGCGGACTGCGAGCAGCGCGAGGCCGAGGAGCGCGGCGGCGGCGAGCGCGTCGAACCAGTAGTGGTTGGCGGTGCCGACGATGACGAGCAGGGTGAGCAGCGGATGGAGCAGCCACAGGACCCGCCAGCGGGACCGGGTGGCGGCGATGAGGCCGATCGCGACCATGAGCGCCCAGCCGAAGTGCAGCGACGGCATGGCCGCGAACTGGTTCGCCATCGAGTCCGTCTCCGGCGTCGCGCCGTACACCGAGGGCCCGTAGACCCGGGCGGTGTCGACGAGTCCGCTGGCCGCGAGCATCCGGGGCGGGGCGAGCGGCATCAGCAGGTGCAGGGCGAGCGCGGCGGCGGTGAGGAGCGCGAGCACGCGGCGCGACCACACGTAGTGGTCGGGGCGGCGCACGTAGAGCCAGACGAGGAAGGCGAGGGTGGCCGGGAAGTGCACGGCCGCGTAGTACGTGTTCGCCGCCCGGACCAGGGGTTCGCCGTGCAGGAGCAGTTGCTGGACCGTTCCCTCGCCCGGCAGGTGGACCGCGCGCTCGGCGTCCCAGACGCGGTCGGCGTTCCGGAAGGCGCGGGTCTCGTGGCCGTTGGCGAAGAGCCGGCCGAACTTGTAGACGAGGAAGAGCGCGGTCACGAGGGCGAGCTCGCGCAGGAGGGGCGGTCTGGCGGACTCGCCTGAGCGCTCGCCGCCCGCGCTCTCCTCCGGAGTGTCCCCGCCCGCGCTCTGCCCCGGCGTGTCCCCGCCGTGCCCGTGGTGCCCGGCGGCGCCGGGGGTAGGCGTCAGCCCCGGTCTCGCAGGACGTGGTCCTGGTATCCCGCCTGTCCCGGCAGCCATCGCGCGGCCCTCTAATCCGTCCAATCGGCAACAAACGGAGTGAGCCTAGATCCGATTTCATCGAGACGCAAACGTCTCGATACGTTTGCGTCTCGATTGTGCACCCCCTACTCTCGTATGTGCAGAACCAGGTGTTCAGGTGTCCGGTGTCAGGTGTCCGGGAGAGATCGATGTCCACAGAGGCCGCGACCGCCGCAGCCCGTCGCAGCAAGATCACGCCGGAGCGCGAGACGGAGCTGTACGACGCCGTGCTCCGCCTCCTCCGGGAGGGCGGCTACGACTCGGTGACCATGGAGGGCGTCGCGGCCCGCACCAAGTGCGGCAAGGCCACGCTCTACCGCCAGTGGGGCACCAAACCGCAGCTCGTCACGGCCGCGCTCGCCCGGCGGCGCTGCGTCGTCTTCGCCGGCATCGACACCGGCTCCCTCGCGGGGGACCTGCGGGAGGCGGCCCGTATCGCCGCGTCCCACCGTGAACGCGACGCCGAACTCATGGAGGCCGTCGCCCAGGCCTTCATCCAGCACCCCGACCTGCGGGCCGCGCTCCGCGAGACGGTCATCGCCCCCGAGGTCGCGGCGATCGACGCGGTGGTGGCGCGCGCGGTGGAGCGGGGCGAGGTGGACGCCGACAACCCGGCGATCGGCTTCGTCGCGCCCTGCTTCCTGGGCATGCTCCGCATCGAGCGCCTCTTCGAGGAACGCTTCACGGACGCGACGCCCCTGCGCGGCTTCGTGGACGCGGTCCTCCTCCCGGCCCTGCGGGTCGAGGGCTGAAGCCCTGGGCTCCGGCGTGGCACGCGGGTGTCCCCGGGCTCCGGCGTGGAGGCGGGCGTCCTCGGGCTCCGGCGTGGAGGCGGGCGTCCTCGGGCTCCGGCGTGGAGGCGGGGCGTCCCCGGGCTCTCGGGTGGAGACGGGCGTCCCCGGGCTCCGGCGTGGAGACGGGTGTCCCCGGATTCCCGCGCCGAGGCGTGAGCTGACCCCGGTCGGCCCCATCGCCAGGACACCCCCCACCGCGTCCGGCACGCTGGAAGCATGCCCGCACGCAGCCATGACGTTCGCGTCCGGCGGATCTACGAGCCGCCCTCGCCCGACGACGGCGTCCGGGTGCTCGTCGACCGGCTCTGGCCGCGCGGCCTCGCCAAGACCGACGCCCGTATCGACGAGTGGCCCAAGGCCCTCACCCCGTCGACCGAACTCCGCCGCTGGTACCACGGACCGGACGGCGAGTACGAGGAGTTCTGCCGCCGGTACGAGGCCGAACTCGCCGCCCCCGAGGCCGCCGCGGCCCTCGACCGGCTGCGGGAGCTCGCGGCCGGGCAGACCGTCACCCTTCTCACGGCGGCCAAGGACCCGGCCGTCAGCCACACCTCGGTGCTGCGACGCGAGCTCGACCCGTCCGGGAGGTAACCGCCCTCAGGGCGTGCCCCGGCACAACCGGGGCGCCTCGCCTGCGGCGTCGACCACCGCGCCGACCACCGCGCCGACCACCGCGACGCCCTCCGTACGGTCGGCCAACCCCCGCGCCCACGACACGAGCCCGCCGACATCGATGCCGTACGCGCCGACGGGCGCGTCACTGGCGGGCGCCTCACGGGCAGCCGCCTGGCTGGCGGGCACTTCACCGGCGGGCACCTCACTGCCGGGCGTAGCACCGGCGGCCGTCCCGCCGCCGGTCGTCACGCCGCTGGGCCTCCCCCCGCCGGCTGCCTCACCGCCAGCCGTCCCCCCGCCGGCCGTCCCCCCGCCGGGCGTCTCACCGACGGCCGTCACACCGCCGGGCACCTCACCACCGGCCGTCTCACCCCCCGCCCCCGGCCCGCCCCCCGCCTCCCACCCCGCCAGCCGGTCCGCGCCGCGGCGCAGCAGCCGTGCCCCGCCCGCCGAGTTGCCGCGGGCCGCGTGTGTCAGGCCCACCGCGAGTTGCGCGAGGCCCTGCCACAGTTCCCGCTCCGACTCCGGGCCGGACTTCCAGGCGTCCTCGAAGACCTCGTGCGCGTGGAAGGGCATTCCGGCGTCGAGCAGCCGCTGCGCCTCCCGCAGGGTCTCGGCGGGGCCACGCACGACGCCCTCCGGCTGCCGGGGCACGCCCTCCGTGCCGTACGGCAGCGGCCGGCCGAGGCCGTCCCTGGGACGCGCGCTGCGGGCCCGCCCCTCGTCGTCACGGTCTCTCCCACGGTCACTCACTGTCCGCTTCACCCGTCCATTGTCGCCCTTTGGACGATCAGGACCGCTAGGCTCATCGATCCAGTGGGTCACTGGTCCGCGTGGGTCGCGCGGGTCACGTCAAGGCAGTTGTACGTGTGGGGAGTGAGTCACCGGTGCCGTCGGAATCCGAACAGTCGCCGCCCGTCAGGCCCTTCGAGACCCCCGCAGGTCCCGGTCGTGCGGCGGCCTCCGCACCCTCACCGCAGGACGGGCTGCTCGAACGCGGTCCTGAACTCGCCGCAGCCGTCCACGCCGTCGACGAGCTGGTCGCCGCGGCCATGGCGGGCGGCCCCGTGCACGGCGGCATCCTCGTCTACAAAGGCGAACCGGGAATCGGCAAGACCGCGCTGCTCGCCGAGATACGCCGTACCGCCCAGGACCGGTGCACCGTCCTGACCGCCCGGGGCGGCGAGACCCTCACCTCGGTCCCCTTCCACCTCGCCCGTCAGCTCCTCCAGCCCGCCCTGGACGGCTTCGACGCCGAGGACGTCCGCCTCCTCTTCGGCGGCCACTTCGACCTCCTCGCCCCCGCGCTGGGCCTCGCACCGCCGCCCCCGCCCTCGGCGGCGCCCGCCGACCCCCAGGGCGTACGGGACGGACTCGCCAAGCTCCTGGACAACCTCGCGGACCGGCTGCGGGACCGGCCCCTGGTCCTGCTCGTGGACGACGCGCAATGGGCCGACGCCGAATCGCTGGCCTGGCTCGACACGTTCACCCGGATCCGGCGGGACGGCCGGCTGCCCGCCCTCGTCGTCCTCGCCCACCGCCCCCTGCCGACGGAACCGAGCGGCCCGGGCGTGCCCGCCACCCTCGCCGCGATCGGTGACCGCGCCGTCCTGACCCTGGGCCTGCACGCCCTCACGCCCACCGCCACCGCCGCACTGGCCCGCGACGTGCTCGGCGGACACGCGGACGAGGCGTTCTGCCACGAACTGTGGACCGTCACCTCCGGCAACCCGTACGAGACGGTCGAGCTGCTCGCCAAGGTCCGCGACCGGATGCTCGAACCCGTCGCCGGATCGGCCGCACTCCTCCGCGACCTCGGCGCGGCCGCGCGCGGCGGCGGCCTCGTCTCCCGCCTGGAGGCGCTCGGCTCCGGCCCCGCCCGCCTCGCCTGGGCGATCGCCGTCCTCGACTCGGACAGCACACCGAAACTCCTCGCCGAGCTCACGGGCATGCGCCCGGCGGAGGTGGCCGAACACACCGAGCGGCTCCGCCACGCCCGGATCGTGCAGACGCGGACGGCGGTCACGGCCTCCGCCACGGACCGTCTCGAGTTCGTGCACCCGCTCATCGCGACCGCCGTCTACGGATCGGTGCCGCCGGCCGTCCGGACCGCCCTGCACGGGCGCGCCGCCTGGGCGCTCACCGCGGCGGGCCTCGGCCCCGCCGCCGTCTCGCGGCACCTCCTCGAAGTGCACCCGGACGACGACGAGGACGTCGTCAGCCAGCTCAGGGCCGCCGCCGTCGAGCACCTCGCCGTCGGAGCCCCCGAGGCGGCCCGCCGCTGCCTGGGGCGCGCCCTCGCGGAACCGCCCCGCCCGGAGACGTACGCCAGGGTCCTCTACGAACTCGGCTGCGCCTCCCTGCTCACCGCGCCCGGCGCCACCGTCCGCCACCTGCGCTCCGCGCTCGAACTGCCCGGCCTCGACGACACCCTGCGCATCGACGCGACCCACCGGCTCGCGCAGGCCCTCGCCCACGACAACCAGCTCCAGGAGGCCGCGAGGACCGCCGGAGCCGCGGCCACCCGGACCCCGCCCGGCACCGGCCGCCGACGCCTCCAGGCCGCGCACTTCATGTTCGAGGGCTTCCAGGCCGCCGAGGAGGACGGCATCGGCCGCTCCCGCCGCCTCGCCGACCTCACCGCGCACTTCACCTGCGCCGACAACTCCGAGCGTGCCCTCGTCGCCGTACGGGCCTTCGACGGGATGATGCGGGGCGAACCCGCCGACGAGATCGTGCGGCTCTGCGACCGCACCCTCGTCGACGGCGTACCCGCCCGTGGGCTCGGCTGGACCGACACCACCTGGGGCTTCGAGATCCCGGCGCTCACGGGCATCGCGTACGCCTTCTCCGACCGTCCCGACCGGGCCGAGGCGCTGTTCGGCGAGGCGGTCCGGGCCTTCGAGATCTCCGGCTGGAGCGGCGCGCACCTCGCCTTCGCCCACACCCTGCTCGGACTGGTCCACCGGCGGCGCGGCAGCCTGCCCCGGGCGCAGCACCACCTGGAGGAAGGGCTCCGGCTCGCGGACCGCGTCGGCACCGGCCTCCCCGTGCACTGGGACACGGCCTGCCTGCTCATCGACACGCTGGTCGCCCGGGGCCGTACCGCCGAGGCGCGGACCGTCGCCGACCGCTACGCCTTCGGCCCGCCCTGGCCGGGCGCGATCGTCCTGCCCGACGGCCCCAGCGTCCTCGGCAGGCTGCTGCTCGCCGAGGGCCGGCGCGAGGAGGCGGTGGCGACCCTCGAAGCGGCGGCCGAGTCCCTGGCCGGCCGCGGCAGGCACCACGGCGTCTGGGCGCCCTGGCCGTTCGACCTGGCCCGCGCCCTCGCCGCCACGGACCCGGACCGCGCCGCCCGCATCGCCACCGAGGCCCACGCCCACGCCGAACGCCTCGGCACCCCCACCGTCCTGGGCGAGGCCCTCCGCTGCCTGGCCCTCTTCGCCGACCCGGAGAAGTCCCGCCACCTCCTCACCCAGGCCGTCGAACACCTGGCCGCGTCCCCCTCGCGCTACGAGGAGGCCCGCGCCCGCCTGGACCTCGCCCACGCCACGGGCTCCGCCACCACCCTCGCCGAAGCGAAGGCCCTGGCCACCACCTGCGGCGCGGACCCCACCACCGCGGACCCGGTGACAGCCCGTGCGTCATCCCACCCGCCGGAGTGAGGTAATGTCTTCCCTGCACGCCGACGCGGGGGAAACCCGGCGAAGACGCGCATCGGGACGTGGCGCAGCTTGGTAGCGCACTTGACTGGGGGTCAAGGGGTCGCAGGTTCAAATCCTGTCGTCCCGACTCGAAAGAGTCGCAGGTCAAGGGGCCGGTTCAGAGGGATCTGAACCGGCCCCTTGACCGTTTTTGGGGACCAGCTGGGGACCAGGGGAGGCGCGCCGGTCAGACGGCTGCAACTGCCGTGACAGGCAGCGAACGAGGTGCACGGAGCACGATGAGGTGCGCGGAGAAGGCTGCACCGGCTGCGACGATCTGGCCGGCGTCGGGGTGCAGGTGGCGCTGGGTGGTGGTCAGTGAGCCGTGTCCGGCGATCTTGCGCAGGACGTGCAGGGGGACTCCGGCGTCTGCGAACCACGTGAGCCCGGTGTGGCGAAGGTCGTGTCGTCGAAGGTGTTCGAAGCCGAGCTCGGTGACGACGTCGTCTCAGTGGGTCGCGTCGCGCAGGACGGCTGTGGAGATGCGTCCGCCGCGAGGGCCGAAGAAGAGCCGGGCGTCGGGGCTGTCTCCGGCCGCGAGCAGGCGCTGGGCGACCATCGGTCGCGCTTCTTCATGTTCGCGTTGCTGTAATCGGCCAGAGGCATGGTGGCGAGCGAGGGGTTGACACCGGCTTCCGCAGCCTCGACGAGCGCCGTGATCCACGCCTGGGCTTCATCTTCCGTGTCCCTGGCCTCGGAGAGGAACTTGCGGGACTTCGTCTCGGGATCCCACCAACGCACGCGAGCGCGGTAGGGCGAGGGGCGGTTGGGCCGGTACTCGACGTCGGCGGTGAGGCGGACGCCGATCGGAACGCTCTCGGCGGCAGCGGGCGGTGTTGCTATCGCCACGTCAGGCTGCCTGCCCCGGGACGACACGGCGAGTGTGCAACCAATGCTCGACGTCATAGGCGCTGTAGATGGTGACGCGATCAGACACGGGCACGAAGGGCGGCCCCTGCAGAGGGCGGGCCGAGCGCCAACGACGGAGGGTGGAGGGATCGATGTTCAGTGTGCCCACGAGCTCGTCGGTCGTGAGCCACTTACCGGTGACCAGGTCGGGGAGAGCGCCTCGTCCGGTCTGAATGGATTCCTGGGGAGACATGAGTTCCTTGTGGCGTGGCGCGCCGACGGGGTGAGGTGAGGTCATGAGCAGGATCAACAGCTCCCTTGGTCAAGTGAATGCCGGGGTGACGACCATAAGAGCAACGGTGGAGAAGTCCAGCGGAAAAACTATGGATTCGCGCACGGAGAACAATCTGTTCTGGTCTGGGGCGCTGATTCTTCGTGGGCCCTGAGATGCCCCGCGCATGGATGAAATCGGGCGACACACCTCTGGGTGAGGCGCGAAGCGCCTAGTACGGAAGGGACGTTCAGGGTTTCGGCATGGCAAGTGCGCGGTCGCTTCGCGGCTGGGAGCGAGGAGTCAGCCTGGACGTGATGAAGACGTATGAGGGGGCTATGGCTTTCGAAGCGTGGCGGACAGGAATGTGCTGGGAGAGCTGATTTTCCGAACGATCCCCGGTTTCGGAAACCGGGGATCCTCGCCTATATTCCGCCTGTCCCGACGCCGGGCGGGTCACCAGCCTGAGGGCTTGGTGGGGCCCAAGACGCGGGTGACGGTGATCTCGATAACGACCCGGTTGGGGTTGACCCGCGGGGTCTTGTACCGCTCGGTGTACCGGCGCTCGGCGTCGGCGACGGACGCGGCGTCGTCCTTGATGATGGCGGTGCCTTCGAGTGTGGACCAGCGCCGGCCTTCGGCCTGGCTCACGGCGACGCGGGCTTCGGTGTCGGCGGCCAGGGCAGCGCGGATGTTGCGGACCTTCTTGTTGCCGCCGTCGGTGATGACGCGGGCGATCCGCGTCTCGGGGTCGTACGTCACGCCGACAGGAGTGGTATGCGGGGTGCCGTCGGGCCGGAGTGTGGTCAGGAAGCAGGTCATGCGTTCCTGCCAGAACGTGTCGTCCCCGGCGGTGTGTGGTGAGTCGGCGTCCAATGGTCGGTCTCCTCCTCGGTACGAACGGCTTCGGCGCGATGGCTCCGGGCGCCGGAACGGCGGCGGGCAGGCCGCTTCGACCGTAATGCGGAGCGGCCCGGCCGCAGGCGCCGGGTTCCGCCTTGCCGGGGACGGGAGAGGTCAGGCGCCGACGTGACCGGGCTTCGAGGATGTGCGTCGGTGCCGGCCAGGTCCCCTGCGGGGGACCCGCTAGTTCCGCTTCGGCCTGGCGAGCAGGCTCTGGCAGAGGTGGATAGAGCAGCGCCTGTGCTTCGGCCAGGTTCGCCACGATTGTGACCGGTGGCCAGTCCAGGCCGTCGTACTCCAGGATCGCGCGGGGTGCCCATGGAGCGACATGACCACCCCGAACCGAGCCGTCCGCCAGGGGAACGGTGCGTAGGCGTCCGCTCCGCTCCGCGAGACGCTCCTCGCGGAGCCAGTCCCAGTCGGCAGCGGCTCCTTGGGGTCACGCATGGGCGGCATCCTTGCCGGACGTACCTGGTCACGCGCGACCTTCGTGCCCCGCTTCACCCACTGGGGTGAAGCGCGGCCCGCTGGTACGCGGGCCGGGGGCCGCACACCTGGGGAACCCAACCTCCGAAAATGCGGGAGGCTGGCCCCGGCGCGTCTCGTGCTGTCGCTGTGGCTGACCTTCTGGCTGACGGCAAAAGATCGACGAACTCATCTGACAGCCGTGGCCAACAGTCGCCGCGAAGGTGCGTGCGAGGTCCTGCGATGTTGGAATTGAAGGCGGTAACGAGCGCGGTGGGCCGGGACGCGCCTGTCGCTCCATCCGAGGTGAGGGCCACCAGGCGAGGAGTCGGTATGAGCGTCGATGAATTCTCTGAGATGGGACCTGTCGATTACCTGATCCTGGAGTTCCCTGGTAATCGCATGACCGGCGAAGGCCTGCCTCTACTTCTCGACCTCGTCGACCGGCACATCATCCGTGTCCTCGACCTCTCCTTCGTCCGCAAAGACGAAGACGGATCGGTCCGAGCGCTCAAACTCGCCGACATGGACGGCGACGGGGAACTCGACTTGGCCGTTTTCGAGGGGGCCTCCTCCGGCTTGCTTGGCGAGGACGACCTCCAAGAGGCCGCCGCCGTCCTCGAACCGGGCAACTCCGCAGGCGTCATCGTGTACGAGAACGTGTGGGCCGCACCGCTGGCGGCGGCCCTGCGTCGCAGCGGAGCCCGGATGGTGGCCAACGGAAGGATCCCTGCCGAGGAACTCCTGGCGACTCTGGAAGCCGCCGAGGCCCAGTCCGCCTCCTAGCGGCCGACGCCCGCCCGACGACAAGGACACCTGCCATGCCTGGTCTACTCCGCGGGGTCGCCCGCACCGCGGTCATCTCCGGTACCGCCACCGCCGTCTCCAACCGGGTGTCGCGCCGTCAGGCCGGCCGATGGGCGCAACAGGATTACGGGCAGACCGCTGCGGCGCCAGCACCACAGGCCCACAGCGCTCCGGAACCCGCGCCCGCAGCCGCACCGTCGATGGAAACGAAGATCGCTCAGTTGAAGGAGCTCGGTCAGCTCAAGGAGCAAGGGGTACTCACCGAAGCCGAGTTCGAGGCCCAGAAGCGCCGCATCCTCGAATCCTGAACATCCGGGGGATCAGGCCCTCACGCCGCCGCCCGCACTCTTCTCGCGCGGGCGGCGCGTCGCGGCCGACGGGCCCGGCGGAAGCAGTTCGGCGGTGACGAAAGCCGTCACGGCCGCCAGGATCACGACGGGGATCGTCTCGGTGTTCCCGAGTACCAAGACCACCAGGGCCACGCTGCTGACCGGAAGCCGCAGGGCGGCTGCGGCTGCCGCGGCCATGCCCGCGGCAGCGCCGGGGATCACCCCGAGGCCAGGCAGCGGTGCGAGCAGCACACCTGCCGCCGCGCCCAGGAAGAGAACGGGGAACACCAGCCCGCCGCGGAGGCTGCCCAGGCACAGTGCGTACGCGGCGGCTTTGAACAGGAGGACGGCCAGTAGGGCGCCCACGCCCCAGGCATGTGGATCCGAAGCGAGTCCGGCCAGCGTGGCCTGGCCGGACGAGGCGACCTCAGCCGGGGAACGGCCCGTGACGAGCGCGTAAAGGGCCGCGCAACCCCCGGCGGCGACCGCGGCGATCATGGTCCTCACGAGGGGAGAAGCCGACACGAAAGCGGCGGTCAGTCGGCCGCCGATGATCATCAGGTGCACCAGCGCGCCCACGCCTGCCGCCAGCACGATCGACCACACCACGTCGCCGGTGTCCAGGCGTGGGGGAGCGGTGGGGAAGTGGACGGTGAGACTGCCCGTCTCGAGGCCGGTCCAGCGTCCGAAGCCCGTGAACACCACCGCTCCCACACCACTGGACAGCAGCGCGGGAAGCATGACGACGAACAACTGTGGACCGCCCACGCCCGCCACTTCGATCAGAAGCACCGCGGCGATGAGCGGATTGCCGAAGATGGCGGCGATGGCCGCGGCCGCGCCGGCCGCACCCAGCAGTGCGGTGCTCTGTGGGGTGGCCGGGGCGCGGACGAGATGCCGGAAGAGCAGGGCCAGACCACCGCCGAGTGCGATCAGGGGCGCCTCCGGGCCGAGGGCGGCACCGAGCGGCAGGCTCGCGGCCGCGGCGATGACTACCCCTGGCAGGGCAGCCGCCGAGGGACCTCCTGCGTGCAGGCCGTACGCCGGAACGTGACCACCCGCGCCGGGCAGATGGGTCACCACCAGCCCCACGACGACGCCCGCGACGGCGAGCAGCGGGAGCGGCCACCAGGACGGTGGGGTGTCCCAGCCGAGTGCCTTCGGCACGTCCGCCCACATCACGTGCTCCAGCTCGTGCAGGCCGACGAGGAACCAGAAGGCCGCCAGGGAGATCGGGACGCCGATCAGAGCGCTGAAGAACAAGAGCTTGCTGTATGCGGGCGTACGCAGGAGATCCCGCAAACGGTCGGCCTCTGTGGCCCCCTCGGGCTCTTCGGAGGGGGAGGGGCGGGCGTTCGGCGCCGTCATGGATTCCGTCCTTCCGGACCGGGGGACGTGGACGTCATGGCTCGGGCTGCTCGGGTGCCGTGGAGGACTGACGTCGCTCCAGCCCGATCCGTACCGCTCCGACCATCACCTTCGCGATCAGGCCTACGAGAACGAGGTCGGCCACCATCTGGAGCGTGGTCAGCATTCGAGCCGTCTGCGAGACAGGCACGATGTCACCGAAGCCGACGGTGGCGAAGACGGTCACCGTGAAGTACAGGGCGTCGTTCCTGCTGAGCGATTCGGAAAAGGAGGGCACTGCTTGCTTTTGCGCGTACAGGAAGTACGTGGCTGAGAACAGCAGCAGAAAGAGGGGGACCGCTGTGGTCAGAGCCTCGATGGCACGCAACCGGGGGTGTGATGAACCGATGATGCTGACCGCTTGCAGCGCCAGCAGTGTGCCGATTCCCAACAGCCCTAGGGCGAGCGCCGCGGCCGTGTGCTGGTCGAGATCACGGTCGAGGGGGAGCAGGTAGTACGCCGTGGTGGCCGCTGCCACCACGGCCGTGGAGCGCAGGAGTGTCAGGAGCAGGCGCACGTGGTGCGGGCGATACGGCCGGCCCCGGTCACTCTTCGGCGGTGTACTCATGAGGGTCGCGGTTCCTTCTCGCCGTTCTGCCGGCCGGTCGCGCCCGCATCGTCGAGGAATTCGCGCACGGCGAAGGCGGCCAGGACCGCGGCAACGATCCACAGGACGACCGCTGTGCTCGGATACGACCAGGTGACGAGGACGATCAGGGCGGTGAGCAGGATGAGGCCGCCGATCCAGCGCTTGTGGCGGTGTACGAAGCGACCCACCGCGCCGAGCCGCAGGCCGGCCGAGCCGGCGACGTCACGCATGGACGCGATGCCACTGGCGCATGCCCGCCGCATCGTGACCGCCGCGCGAGAAGGGCCGGTCAGGAAGGCGCCGCAGGCCGCGATCAGGGCGACGGCGGCGACGGCACGGATGGTGGCCCGCACGAACTTGATGAGTGCGTCGAACACGGCAGCCGCCGCGTCCTGCGAAACCTCGGTCGGCAGACGGTCGAGGTAGATACCGCGGAAGACGGTCAGGCTCACACCGAGAAGTAGCATCCCGAAGGTCACGGCAAGCGCCGTTGTCACCAGGACGCGCCGACGGTGGGCCGCCAGGAGAACTGCTGCTGCGGCGATCAGCACGGTGACCACCGGAAGCCATGAGCCGACGATCTGCAGGACCCGGGTGTACGTCTTGACCTTGGCGAGCTCGTCCGAGGAGAACACCACGAAGTCGCTGTGCACCTCAGGGATGCGCGCGGCGCGGGAGAAGCCGGATTTCACCAGCTCGTCCTTGGCCCGATCCACGATGGGGCCGACATCGATGGCTACCTGATCGCCCTTCAGCGTCACGGCGCCGCCGCCCTTGCCCGTCAGCGCCTTGTCCAGGGCTCGGTGCGCGACGCGGTTGGCGTCCGTCCACAGCGTTTCGAACGCGGTGCTCGACACGATCCGGTGGACCGTGCTGCTCACGAGCTCCTCGAGACCCTTCTCGATGGGGCCGCTCAGCTCTCCGACCAGCTTGGCGACAGCAGGAGGTGCCCCTTCTTGATTTGCCGCCGTGGAGAGCTCTCCCACCAGGGCCTTGACGTCGATCTGCTCAAGGATCACTGTTGTGGCCCGGTTGGTCACCGCCGTCTGCACCGCAGGGTTCCGGGCCAGCGGCGCGACAGTGTCGACATATCGGTCAGTGTCCGCCACCATGCTGTCGGCCCAAACCGCGACGACCGACAGAACGGACAGCAACGCGGCCAGGATCACCAGCACAGCGGACAGTACCGACCGCCCCCGATGCCGACGCGGTCTCCCGCCGCCCTCCAGCTCCGCGATCCGGCGCTGCAGATCCGCCAACTCGCTTGGTTGCCCTTCCGGAGAGGGCGTGCCGTGTGAAGGATCCGGCCGGATGGGCTGAGGTTCCATACGGATCTCCTGCAAGAGCACTCCGCGGGTGGCCGCGAGCGACGGAGCACCCGCCGCCAGTCCAGCAAAGGCGCTCCTTCCAGCTCCCGCGACCGGAGCCACGCCGTGCGCCGTCCTCCGGTGGCGACACCGTCATGGCGCCACCGGATGACACGAGCCGGGAGCCGCGCGGCCGGATACGGCCGGTCGGATGAACGAGACCCGCTGGCTCAGTTCGCCTTCAGCAGTTCCGCGGCGCGCTCCCCGGTGACGACGGCGCCGGCCTCCGCCGTACCCGCCTCCCGAAGCTCGCGCTTGAGGATCTTGCCCGTGGCGTTGGTGGGCAGGACATCGAAGAACTCCACCAGACGGGGGTACTTGTAACCCGCCATCTCCTCCCTGCACCAGGCGATCAACTCCACCTCGGAGAGCGCCGCTCCCGGGGTGAGTACCACGCAGGCCTTGATCTCCTCACCATGGCGCGCGTCCGGCAGGCCGATCACGGCCGCCATGCTCACGGCGGGGTGCGTGAGCAGTACCTCCTCGACTTCGCGCGGGTACACGTTGAAGCCACCACGGATGATCATGTCCTTGGCGCGGTCGACGATGTAGAACCATCCGTCGGCGTCGCGGCGGGCCAGGTCACCGGTGCGGAACCAGCCGTCGCGCATCACCTCGGCGGTCGCGTCGGGCCGGTTGAAGTAGCCCTTCATCACGTTGTGCCCACGGACGACTATCTCCCCGATCGCGTCGGCGCCCTGGACCGGGGTCCAGTCCTTGCCGACGAGGTCCACCTCCACGCCCCAGACGGGGCGTCCGATGGAGCCGGGGCGCACCGGCTCCCCTCGTGGCGAGAAGGTGGCGGCGGGGCTGGTCTCCGAGAGGCCGTACCCCTCCAGGATCGTGACGCCGAACCGCTCGGCGAAGCGGCGGTGGATCTCCACCGGGAGCGCAGAGCCCCCCGAGCCCGCCATGCGCAGGTTCTTGGCGATCTGCGGCAGGTCCACGTCGGAGGCGTCCGATTCGAGCAAAGCCCAGAACATGGTGGGGACGCCCGCGAAGAAGGTGACGGCGTGGCGCTGCATGAGGGCGAGGGCAGCCCGGGCATCGAAGCGCGGCAGCAGCACCAGCGTGGAGCCTGACGCGAGGCCGGCGTTCATCTGCACGACCTGGCCGAAGGAGTGGAACAGAGGCAGCGCGATCAGGTGCACGTCGTGCTCCACCTCGCCGAACAGCTTGTGGCAGGTCAGCACATTGAGCATCACGTTGGAGTGGCTGAGCTCGGCGCCCTTGGGCCGCCCGGTGGTGCCGGACGTGTACAGGATGACCGCGGTGTCACCGGGCTCCGTGGTCGCCGTCTCGAAGTCCCCGCTCTGTCCGGCCAGCGCCGCCGTGAGGCTCTCGGCGCCCTCGATCGGGGAGTCGCCGGAGAATGCGGCCGTCATGACGAAGAAGTGCTCGCAGTCCGGCGCCTCGCCGAAGCCTGACCAGCCCTCCTGTCCGAGCGGGAGTTCGGCGCTTCCCTCGAAGCAGAAGTAGGCCTTGGCCTGGGAGTCGGCCAGGTGGTAGGCGATCTCTCGGCCCTTGAGCAGCACGTTGAGCGGTACCACCACCGCGCCGGCCTTGAGGATGCCGTAGTAGACGATCGGGAACCACGGCAGGTTCGGGCAGGACAGGGCGACCTTGTCGCCCGGCTCGATACCGCGCGAGCGGAGGAGGTTCGCCACGCGGTTGGCGGCCGCGTCCAGCTCCGCGTAGGTGAGCCGCTGGTCGCCCAGGACGATGGCGGTGCGGTCGGGTACGGCGCGGGCGCTGTTCTCCAGCACGACGGCGAGGTTGAGCATGGGGTCTCCGTAGGGTGTGTCGGTGCGAGCGGCAGGCGAGCGGGTGTCAGCCCCGCAACGCGGACGCGAGGAGAGCGGGCAGCTTGGTGAGGCTCGGCGCGGCGGTGAAGCGGGTGAGGCGCTGCACCGTGGTCAACGCGGTGCGGTGGGTGACGAAGTACGGCGGACGCGGTGACAGGGACACGTCGCCCGTGACCAGGCCGCGCGGAGCCGGTGTGAAGGGCGCGCGCAGCACGGTCTTCTCGACGTCCTCGAGCATGAACGCGTTGTGCACGAAGCCGATGCCGCTGCCGATGTCCTGCCGCGTGTGGCCGGGGAAGGCACCCCAGGGGGTGAAGCCCAGCAGGAAACCGACCCCTGACCAGCAGTTGACGCCCAGCGTGCCGTAGCGCAGCTCGGCGATGGCGGTACGCACCGCCTCCCGATGGGCCTTCTCCGTCCTCGGGTGGACGATCAGGGTGGCACCGAGGGTGCCGGGCAGGGTGTCGTTGGCGAAGTCGACGGCCTGCCGCAGGAATTCGGCCGGGGATGCGCCAGACAGGCGTACGACGCCCAGGGCGCTGCCGAAGACCTCGTCGAGAACGAGGAGGTCGTCGTGGTCCGTGATGTCGGGCACGAGCAGTCGGCAGCCGTCGCCGTGGGCCTCCGCCGTCGGGTGAGCCGCTCGTACGGAGGCGAGACGGTCGGCGGCGCCGGGGTAGTAGTCGGCGCGCGGGGGCAGCCGGCGCAGCACCTTCCGGATCTCGTCGAGCAGCCGCTCGGTACCGTCCCAGTCACGCGGCAGGACCAGGATCTGGCTGGCGATGCAGTTGTGGCCCGAGTTGTTCATCTTGCTGGTGACGATGTGCTCGGCCTGGAAGCGGAGGTCGGCTTCACTCCACGGGCCAGGCGCCACGATGCAGGGGCTGACGCCGCCCAGTTCGCTGCTGAAGGGCTTGGCGATCAGCGGGAGGTCGTCACGGCGGCGTCGCTCGGCGTCCTCGTCGGTGCCCCAGACGATGGCGTCGTGAGTGCGGTCGCTGCCGGTGACATGAATGGCGTCGACGCCTTCGTGGCGGGTGAGGTATCCGCCCTCGGCCGCGCCGCCGTCGACGAAGCGCAGCCAGCCCCGCTCGACGAACTCGGCGAAGACGTGCTCGAAGTGGGGGCGCAGATAGGCGTTGACCGGGTTCATCTTGGCTATGACGACCTGGCCCTCGGCGTAGAGTTTGTGCAGGATGTCCAGCGCGGTGATGGCGGCGACGTTGCCGGCGCCGAGCACCAGGGCGAGGCCAGGGTCTCCCTGCCTGCCCCGGTACTCTCCCGCGGCGCATGCCCGCGCCTGCTCCGCGGTGACGCCGGAGCGCATCCACACCTGGGCCGTGAACCCGTTGAGCAGCAGGGTGTCCCAGCCGGTGGCGGGGAAGACGTCCACGCGGGTGCGGCCGTTCTCCTCGTGAACCGTCCTGCCGTCCAGTGGGTCCCTGCCCGCGGCGATCCGTCGCAGGACGTGGAGGAGCGCGGCGGCGTTCTGGGCCAGGGCCCAGGGCCCGCCGATCCAGTCCTCGGCCGCCCAGGGGGAGCCCGATCCGTACCCCTTCGCCCGGGCGCCCGCACCGGCGATCTCGCCCGCACTCGCGACGACGCGCGGCATCAGCCGCTCCAGGAGGGCGATGCGTTCGGAGAGCGGGGTGGCGGACCAGGACGCGGCATGGGCGCGTACGTCGGCCACGGTGCGGTCGAGCAGGGAGGTGTCGAGGGCGCTGCTGTTCAACGTCGTTCCTTGCGGTGGGTCGGGAGCGGGAAAGGCGGGGCCTGCTCCCGGCGCTGCGCGAGGAGCGGACACACGCGAGTGGTCACGCGGCCAGCAGGCGGGCGTCGCGGTCCGGGTCGATCAACGTGAGGGCGGCGACTCCGCTCAGCAGGAGCACGGCGCCGGTGATCAGGACGGCGTGCTGGTAGCCCGCCACACCGTGGGTGTCCACGAGGTGTCCGATCAACGTCGGGGCGATCAGACCGGCGGTGGTCACCACGGCGTTCATGATGCCGAGGGCGCCGCCGCGACGATCGGCCGGAGCCAGTTCCGTGACGGTGGTGACGGCGACGCTGCTCATCGCTCCGGCGAGCCCGAATCCCGCGATCAGGAGCAGGGCGGTCACGGCACCGGCCGGGGCCAGCGGCAGGGCGAGGCATGCCGCGGCACCGACGAGCAGCAGCACGCCGCCGACCCCGCCGCGGGCCCAACGACTCGCGGTCCCGCGGCGCAGCAGCCATCCGGTCAGACCTGCCTGCCCCAGCACCACGACCCCGCCCAGCCCCCAGACCAGCATCAGCATCCGGGTGGATCCGGCGGAGGTGTAGCCGAGCGCGTCCTGGAGGTAGGAGGGGAGCCAGACGAGGGCGAAGGCGATGACCCAGTACGTGCCGAAGTAGGCGGCCGTCGCACCGATCCAGGTACGGGTCGCGAGGATGCGCCGGTACGGCGTCCTCGGCCGGGCCGCACCCGGCCCCACCGCCCTCTCACCCTTCCCGTCGCCGGAGCCGCCCGGCGCCGTGGTGTCCGAGGCCGCCGCGTAGGGTCCCTCCCCGCCGAGGGGGATCCACAGGAGCGCCCACACGACACCGACCAGCGCCACCGCGGCGACGGCCGAGCGCCAGCCGTGGTGCTGGATCACCCACGTCAGGACGGGAGCGGCGACCAGGACCCCCAGGGTGATGCCGAGGACGATCAACGCCCCGGGCAGGTTGCGGCGGTGGTTGGGGAACCAGGACAGGGTGGCCTGCTGAGCGACGGGGAAGGCGGGTCCCTCGGCAGCACCGAGCAGAACACGTGAGGTGATGAGCACCGCGAGCCCTCCGCCCACCGCCAGCGGCGCCTGGGAGACGGACCAGAGGACGGCCATGGCAAGAATCAGCCACTTGGGCCGGATGCGGTCTGCGAGCAGCCCCACAGCGGCACCGGAGATCGAAAAAAGCAGGAAGAAGGCGCTGCTGGCGAGTCCGAAGGCCGATGCGGACAGGCCGAGGTCCTGACGGATCTCCTCCGCGGCCAGGCCGAGCACGGACTTGTCCGCGAAATTGATCATCATGAAGATGACCAGCAGCGCGGTGACGACCCAAGCGCGGGGTCTCGTTCTGTTCGGCGCCTTCGGGGGGCCGGCCGGCACAGCGGGTGCGACATCGGTGTCGGTCACAAGGGCTCCGCGGAGACTGGATGGGGAGGGGAGGAGGGGCCGGGAGCTGGTTCAGGAGAGCGGGACACCGGTGATGGCGATGCGTTCCATGACACGACGCTGCGGGAAGTAGTCGTTGATCGCGTAGTGCTGGGTGGCGATGTTGTCCCAGACCGCGACCGAGCCGGGCTGCCAGCGGAAGCGAACCTGGTACTCGGGGATTCGGGCCTGGAGGACGAGCTCGTCGAGCAGTTCGCGGCTCTCCTGGTCCGACAGCCCGACGATCCGTGTGGTGAAGGGCTCATTGACGTACAGCAGCTTGCGGCCGGTCCGCGGGTGGCGCACGACCACGGGGTGCTCGACGGCAGGCAAATTCTCCCGGTGCGCCGCGATCTGGCTGTCGGTCATCAGCGCACCCCAGCTCGGCACCCAGTCGTGCACGGCGGTGAGCCCGTCGATGCGGGCCTTCATGGGCTCGGTGAGGTTGTCGTAGGCGGCCGCCATGTCCGCCCACATGGTGTCGCCGCCGGCCGACGGCACCTCGACGGCGCGCAGTACGGAGCCGAGGGCCGGCGCGGCCATGAACGAGTGGTCGCTGTGCCAGATGTTCTCGGTTCCGATGGCCATGGCGTCCTTGGCCAGCCGGGAGACCCCGACGGTGTCGCCCTTGGGGAAGAAGGGGTTGGGTTCCGGCTCGCCCCACAAGCCGGAGAACGCCAGTTGGTTCTGCGGGTCGAAGGCGTGCTGGTCGCGGAAGAAGAGCACCTTCCACTCCAGCAGGGCCTGCCTGATGTCCTCCGCGAGCTCCTCGCCGATCGCGAGCGAGAGGTCGACACCTTCGATCTCGGCGCCGATGTGCGGGGTGAGCGGGCAGACGTCCAGGATCCGGTAGTCGGGCTGGGGCGCGTCCGGGGCGATGCGATCGAGCGCGCGCTTCCCGTAGTGCATCAACGGCTTGTCGAGGGCGGGGGCGGGGGTGCTGCTGTCCATGAGTCCTCCGAGGCGAGGGCAGAAATCGTTACTCGGAGTATCGTTATTACGGCATGGTGAGGCAAGAGGTCTGGCGCACGAAAATGTGGAGCCGGATACAGCCGCCGCTGCGGAGGCCGTCAGCAGACCGGGCCGACGGCCCGGGCCACGAGATCGACCAGGCTGTCCACGAAGCGAGCGTCGGGCATCTCCTGCTCGCCGATCAGCCGGAAGATCAGCGGTGCGGCCACCAACGTGGCGGCGGCCCGGACATCGGTGTCCGGGGCCACGTCGCCGCGGATGATCCCGCGTTCGAGGATGCGCCTCGTCTCACTCGTGATCCGCTCGGTGTACTCCGCGTACTGGCCTCGCACCGCGCCGGTCTCGGCCGCCGCCCCGATGAGGCCCGCGATCAGCCGGTCCGTACCCGGCAGCCGGTAGGCCTCCAGACGAGCGGTGAGCACGAAGCGGAGTTCCGCGCGGAAGTCGTCCAGGTCGGGCACCGACAGAATGCCGATGCGGGTTTCCGCGGCTGCGATGATCAAATCCTGTTTGGTGGGCCACCGCCGGTAGATGGCGGGCTTGCTCACGCCGGCCCGTGCCGCGACGGCGTCCATCGTGACCGCCGCGATCCCCTGCTCGTGGACCATGTCCACGACCGCGTTGAGGACGGCTCCGGTGACCCGTTCCTCTCGCGGTCGACCCGGCCCCCGTGCTGCCCCGTCCGGCTGCATACCCACCATGCCTAGAGCCTACGGCCGCGGCCCCGGTTGTTGGGGGCCGGGGCCGTCTCAGGGGGTGACGATGGGGAATCGCTTGTCCGGGACGGTCACGAGTGTGAACAGGCGCTTGAGCAGGCCCAAGTCGCCCTCGTGCTCGACCTCGTCGATGCCCTGACCTGCCAGCAGGCCGATCAGCTGGGGCTTGGTGACGGTGAGAGTGAGCCCGGCCGGCGTGGGCGGCGGACTGCCGGCGTCCCGGGATCGGTGCGTGAGCGCACCGTTGCGCAGGGTCAGTCGGTGCCTGCGCCCCTCGTCGGTGAGGACTACGTCGACGGTGAGATCCTCGGCCCAGGCCCGGGGCCCGTCGATCCTGATGGCGACGGAGTCCAGCAGCTGCTCAGTGGTGAGCGCCATGATCATCTCGGGATTGGTGACGTCGGCGACATCGCCTCCGGCGCCGGAGCGCAGCTCGAGGGCGGCGGTCAGGTAGAAGTTCCGCCAGGTGCCGTTCTCCGCGCCCCGCCCGAGCTGCTCGTACACGGACGCGAGGACGTTCTTGGCTTCCGTGTCCTCGGCGTCGGCGAAGACCAGGTAGTTGAGTACCGTGGCGGCGAACCGGAGATCGCCTTTCTCGGCGTACGCGCCCGCCTTGGCCAAGGCGCTGTCCCGGCCTCCAGCGAGGTCGACGTGCCGTTTCGCCTGCTCGGTGGGCGGGTGCTCCCAGAGGGTGGCGGGGTTGCCTTCGAACCACCCCAGATATCGGTGGTAGATCGCCTTGGCGTTGTGGCTGAGCGACCCGTAGTACCCGCGCGTGTTCCAGGCTTCCTCCAGGGCCGGCGGCAGTTGGATCGTCTCCGCGATCTCCGCCGCCACCATCCCGTCGTTGAGCAGCCGGAGGGTCTGGTCGTGCATGTAGGCGTAGAGGTCCCGCTGGTCGCTCAGGAGTTGAACCACGTTGTCGTGGCCCCATGTCGGCCAGTGGTGGGAGGCGAAGCCGACGTCGTACTGCCCGTCGAAGTACTCGATCGCCTCGTCGATGTAGCGCGACCAGTTCCGGGAGTCACGCACCATGGCGCCGCGCAGCGTCTGGATGTTGTGCATCGTGTGCGTGACGTTCTCCGCCAGGCACAGGGCCCGCTGCTGGGGGAAGAGGAAGTTCATCTCCGCGGGAGCCTCCGTGCCGGGAGTGAGCTGGAAGACGATCCGCACGCCGTCGACCGTCTCCGTCTGGCCGGTAGCCGTGATGTCCACGCTCGGCGGGACCAGGCTGATCGTGCCGGTGGACATGGCCATGCCCAGCCCTGCGCCGATCTGTCCGTCGGCGGCTCTGGGCAGCTGATCGCCGTACATGAACACTGCGCGGCGGGTCATCGCGTTGCCGGCGTAGATGTTCTCGCTGATGGCGTGCTCCATGAAGCCCGCCGGCGCGAGGACAGGGACACTGTCCTCGGCGCCCGGGGGCAGGACGCCGCGGGCGCCGCCGAAGTGGTCGGCGTGGGAGTGGGTGTAGATCAGGCCCGTGACGGGGCGGTCGCCGCGGTGCTCGCGGTAGAGGGCGAGCGCCGCCGCGGCGCACTCGGTGGAGATCAGTGGATCGATCACGATGACGCCACGATCGCCCTCGACCAGCGTCATGTTCGAAAGGTCGATGCCCCGGATTTGGTAGATGCCGTCCGTGACGACGTACAGACCCTGTTTGGAACAGAGCTGCGCCTGGCGCCATAGGCTCGGATTCGCGGTGTCCGGACACTCGCTCTCCAAGAACGTGTAGACGTCGTTGTCGTACACGACACGGCCGTCGGAATTCTTGACCTGCCCAGGAGTCAGGGCAGCGATGAATCCACGGTCGGCGTTCTCGAAGTCCTTCGTGTCGGCGGACTGGAATGTGCTCATGGCGGTCTCCGTTGTGGACGACATCCCCCCAGCCAGGCGGTCTTCGGTTGGGCTCCTCTCCAATCTCGACCACCGGGGTGCGATGCGCACGCCGGGACAAGAGCGTGCGCGTCCGGCTGCAACCCCGGTTCGGCCGCCGGCACGCACGTGCGGCTATGTCCGCGGACGGCGGCGTCCGCCGATGCCCTGGCGGTCGGAACCCTGCGCGATGGCCCTGCGGGCCGCGTCGGGGAACTCTCGCTCGATCGACTCCTGCAGCAGACTCAATTCGGTGTGCACAGCGGGGTGCTGTCCCGGCGGCAGGGTGTCGAGCAGGCCTTCGAGCATGGCGCGGAGCCGTCGGCAGATCTGCACGGAGGATGCTCCGTAGTCGCGGATCTCGCAGACGGAGAGCTGGAGGTAGTTCTCCCAGTCACGCCCTGGCAGCACGAGCCGGGCCTGCCCGTCGCGACCGGCCAGGACGTAACGACCGGGCAGACGCGCGCTGCCGACCGTGTGCAGGAACGACTCGATGTAGTTGATCACCTGCACCGCGGTCGTCGGGTCGTTCACCGCTGGGGAGAGGGCCCTGATGGCGATGTCGACGAGGACCCTCAGAGCGAAGGCGGGGTCCTGTTCGATGGTTCGCTCGGACCCGAGGGCGACGAGACCGGCCACCCGGTCCGGGTCGGGTGCCGACGTGCCCCCGTGGACATCGACGATGACCGTGCCCGGCGGTACGAAGTCCCCGATCAGCCGGGTCACGACGAAGACGCATTCGTGACGCGCCGCTTCCGCGACCAGACCGGTCACGTTGAACGCCTGGATGGCTCCACCGCGTGCCGTACGGATGCGCATCACCGGTCCGTCGGGCGGCACGGTTCCGTCTCCGCGAGGCGCCGCGCCCCGGATCGCAGCGGCTCCGGCCGTGAAGATGTCCTCTCCCATGCGCGCGACCAACTCGGCGATGGCCACCGGTCTGAGGCTGTGGATGAACCTGTTCAGGTAGATGAGCAGGAGCACGAGGCTGATGGCCACCGCCGCGCCGGCCAGGGTGACCCCGAGGTCGGGGACGGAGTCGGATTCGATGCTGCGCAGCAGGGAGAACGCGAACGCGAACGTCCCGGTGAAGGTCGCCAGCACCGCCTTCTGCAACCGGTCCCGGTACCAGAGGCGCATATAACGGGGGGAGAGGGTTCCCGTGGCCTGCTGCACGACGAGTACGCCGATGGTGACGACGAAGCCGAGCAACGCGACCATCGCCCCCACGATGGCGGTGAGCACGTCGCTTGCCGTCGTCGCGGAGTAGTGCCAACCGCTCGGCGGCCAGTCCGCGCCGTCCGCGGTGAGGGCGAGCTCAGCGAGAAGGGCACCGAGGGCGAGACCGAACATGGGCACGATCCACAGGCTGGCCTTGACGTATTGCCGCAACCTGAACCTGGCCGCCCAGGATGTCAGGACACCCACGTCACGCCCCCTTCACCCGAGGGGTCCCGTGCTGAGGCGCACGACATCGCGGGCTCCCTCAGCGGGACCACTGTCATCTCACGGTAGGGCCGTTCCCGGACCGGCGCAGCGGCGGGGCTCCCGCCGCCACTCTCCGCGTCACTGCCTCGCCAGGACGGGATGACCTCCTTGGCCTAGGCTTAACGGTCGGGGCCGAAAGGGGCGCAATATGGATGAATATACCCTTATCGAGAACCACGGCCTGATCGGTGATCTGCAGACCGCGGCTCTCGTGACGACGGATGCGACGATCGACTGGTTCTGCTGTCCGCGCTTCGATTCGCCCAGTGTCTTCGGCGCTCTGCTGGACCGGCAGAAGGGCGGCCACTTCACCGTCAGGCCGGCCGCGGCCGCCTACACCACCAAGCAGCTCTACCACCCGGACACAGCCGTCCTGGTGACGCGCTTCATGACCGAGGCCGGGGCGGGTGAGGTCGTCGACTTCATGCCGGTGACCGGAACGACCGCGACGGACCGGCATCGACTGGTGCGCATGCTGCGCTGCGTCCGGGGCAGCATGACGTTCGAGGGCGAGATCGCTCCGCGCTTCGACTACGGCCGCAAGCCGCACCAGTTGCACATCACGGAGCACGGAGCGCTGTTCACCTCGGAGGACCTGGACATCGCCGTCCACGCCGTCCGTGAGCCGCACGACGAGCGGCTGCTGAACGTCCTCTCCGGTGACAAGGACCTGCGCTTCTCCCTGAGCCTGCGGGCGGGACAGCAGCGCGGCCTCGTCATGGAGTCCTCCCCCGGCGGGCCGCCGCACGAGGTCCGTGTCGAGGAGTTCGAGCGACTCTTCGGCGAGACGGTCCGCTTCTGGCGTTCCTGGCTGGGGCAGTCCACGTACTCCGGCCGCTGGCGGGAGGCGGTGGAACGTTCGGCCGTGACACTGAAGCTCATGACCTACGCGCCGACCGGCGCCCTGGTCGCCGCCCCGACGGCGGGTCTGCCCGAACAACTGGGTGGAGAGCGCAACTGGGACTACCGGTTCACATGGATCCGCGACGCGTCGTTCTCGGTGTACGCCCTGCTGGGCCTGGGGTTCAAGGAAGAGGCGTCCGCGTTCATCGACTGGCTGCACGACCGCGTGAAGCAGGAGGCCGGCCAGGGGAACGGCTCCGGACCACTGAACATCATGTACCGGGTCGACGGCTCCGCCGACCTCGTCGAGGAGACCCTGGAGCACTGGGAGGGATACTGCGGCTCCGCACCGGTCCGTATCGGCAACGGTGCGGCGAGCCAGCTCCAGCTGGACATCTACGGCGAGGCGCTCGACAGCATCTACTTCGCGCACCAGCACGGCATGCACCTCGACAACCGGGGCTGGAAGGCCCTGCACACTCTGCTCGACTGGCTGGTCGACCACTGGGACCAGCCCGGCGAGGGGCTGTGGGAGACCCGCGGCGGCCGGAAGGACTTCACGTACGGCCGCGTCATGTCCTGGGTGGCCTTCGACCGCGCCGTGCGGATCGCCGCCGACGACGGCCGTCCGGCGGCGCGCGGCCGCTGGGTGGACGCGCGGGACGAGATCTACGCGCAGGTGATGAGCAAGGGATGGGACGCGAACAAGCAGGCGTTCGTCCAGCATTACGGCGAGGACGTGCTCGACTCGTCGCTGCTGCGCATGCCGACGGTCGGATTCATCACGCCGGACGACCCGATGTGGACGTCCACCCTGGACGCGATGGAGCGTGAACTGGTCAGCGACAGCCTGGTCTACCGCTACAACCCCGAGGCGTCACCCGATGGGCTGCGCGGCTCCGAGGGCACCTTCTCCCTGTGCACGTTCATGTACGTCGACGCCCTCGCACGGGCCGGACGCACCGACATGGCCAGGCTGGTGCTGGAGAAGATGCTCACCTACGCCAACCACCTCGGCCTGTACTCCGAGGAGATCGACCTGACCGGGCGCCAACTGGGCAACTTCCCACAGGCCTTCACCCACCTGGCCCTGATCGACGCGGCGATCACCCTGGACCCGATGCTGCAACGGTCCTGGAAGAGCGGGCTGTAGGGGCACGGACGAAGCCGTCCCGCGCGTCTCACCGTTCGGCAGCGGTCGGGACGGGACCGAGGAGGACGACCGTGTCGCCCTCCTGCGGGAAGGCCGGCTCTCGCTCCGTGACCGGGTCCAGCCGATGGTCGGCGCGCACCACGAAGAGCGTGTCGTGCTCCGGCGGCAACGGGCCGGAGAAGGGCCGCACCACGAACCGGGCGCCCCGCTCGTAGTTCTCCGCCAGGACGTGCCGGACGAGGGAGCGGCCGAAGAGGATGTCGCCACCGGTGTACGGAGCGACCACGCCATGGCTGTCGTGCGGTGGACCCACCCGGTAGACGGGCCCCTCGACGCTGTCCTCCATCACGATCGACGCGAGGGCGTTGAAGTCATCGTCGTCGGTGGCCAGGAAGACGGCCGTCACGCCTTCCAGACGAGCCCCCGGGTTGATGGCCGTGGCCAGCAGATCGCCCTTGGCGAGTTCGAGGCCCGCCCCCTTGATCCTCTCCCGTTCCTCCTCGCGCCCCGCCCACATCAGCAGGTCGAGACCGGCGGACCGCAGGGCTCTGCCCAGGTCGACCACCCAGGGTTCGCCGCCCACCAGGAGAACGCGCGTGCCCGCCGTCTTGACGACGCCCAGCCGTCTGGCAACCGGCACGGCCGTCAGCGCGTACAGCACAACGGTTCCCACGATGACCAGGAACGTGACGGGCAAAATCTTGTCCGCCCCGTTCACTCCCCGTTCGACCAGGCCGGACGAGAAGGCCGACGCCGTCGCCGCCGCGACGATGCCGCGTGGATCCATCCATGCGACGAAGGCGCGTTCACCGCGTGAGAGATCTGTGCGCGCTGCGGCGCCGAAGGCGACGATCGGCCGGACGACCAGGACGAGGATCGCGATCAGGCCGAGGGAGGGAAGGAGCACCGGCACCAGTGACGCTGGGGTGACGGTGGAGGAGATGGAGATGAACAGCAGGCCGATGATCAGCTGGACCAGGGTCTCCAGGAAGGGCCGGCGCGCGGGCATGTCGAAGCCGCGGATGTTGGAGACGGCCAGCCCCGCCACGACCGCGGCGATGAGCCCCGTGTCGTCCCGCACGACGTCGCAGACCGCCGAAACGCCGATCACGACGGCGAGCTGCGCCAGCGTTCCCAGGGTCTCGCCGAGTCGGAGCGTGCGCAGGGTGAACCACAGCAGCGCGGTCGCCACGGCCCCGCCCGCCAGCCCGAAGGCGAGGCTGAGGGCGAACTGCCCCAACTGGTAACCCCGCCCGAGGTCGATCTGGTGCGACGACGCGACCGCGTGGAAGGTGAGCGCGCCAAGGATGGCGCCGATCGGATCGATCAGCGTTCCCTCCCAGATCAGGATGCGCCGCACCTTGTCACTCGGCCGCACGAAGTCCAACAGCGGCCCCACGACCGTGGGCCCTGAGACGACGAGGATCATGCCGAGCATGGCCGCCACCCGCAGGGGCATGTCGAACATCGCGGGTCCCACCGCCCCGGTGACGAGGAAGGTGAGCAGCACGCCGTACACGAGCAGTCTGACCACGATCCCGCGCGTGTGGTGGGCGAGCTTGCGGAGGTCGAGTCCCAGACCGGCGTCGTAGAGGATCACGGCGACGGACAGCGACACCAAGGCCGAGAAGTCCGGCCCCAGCAGTTTGTCCGGGTGGATGACGTCCGTCATCCACCCGGCCGCGAACCCCACGGGAAGCAGGATGATCAGAGCAGGGACACGCAGCCTGTTCGCCAGGATCTGCGAACCGGTGGCGAGCACCACCGTCAGGGCGAAACCCAGAAGGATCTCGTCGTCGGTCACAGCGGCTTCCTCCGTCGGAGTGCGGACGCGAAGGGGAGGTCCAGCGGGGGTACGAGTGGTCGGTCAGCTTTCGGGTCCCGCACCGCCGCCGGCCGTGCCGCTTTCTCCGGTCAGCTCGGAGTCGGTGAGTTCGGCCAGCTCCCCGTGGGTGTCCAGCCAGTAGAGGAAGACGACGGCCGGCACGACGAGTACCAGGGCCACCACGGTGACGATCGCCAGCCATGTCAGCGTGGCGGGCGCGCCCGCGGCGTCGGCCACGGTCAGCGAGGTGGGGATGAGGAAGGGGCGCTGGGCCATCCCCCAGGCGATCACGGCGGACGCCACGACCCCGACCGCCGTGACGCGTACCCACGTGCCTGGTGTCCGCAGGAGCAACAGGGCTGTCGCGAGTGTGGCCGCACCGGCCACGACGACGAAGAACAGCCCCAGACCGTGAGTGAGCCCGTGCCATACGTGAGGGGAGTCCTCATGGGTGACGAACCCGGTGATCACTGCCAGAACGGTGACGGCAGCGAGACTGCCCAGGGCGCGCCCCCTGAAGTATCCGACCAGGTCGGGGGCGTCGAACCGGCGGGCGTCCCCCGTGAGGAACACTGCGCCGAGCAGGGCCGTGGTGGCGACGGCGAGGAACCCGAACATCAGGGACGTGGGGTTGGCCCAGGCGTCCGCCGAGGCCTCCGTACCCTGCGCCACCCGGCCCGATGCGACCCCTCCGACGGCGGCACCCAGGAAGAACGGCGTGACGACCGAGGCCACGGCGAACACGGCGCCGTACAGACGTCGGTCGACGAGCCGCCGGGAGGGCTTGCGGAACGCGAAGCCGGCGCCGCGCAGGACCAGGCCCATGGCGGCGAGCGCGAGCGGGAGCCACATCGCGGAGAACACGGTCTGGAACAGGGTGGGGAAACCGGTCCACATGATGACGAGGACGAAGATCAACCAGACGTTGTTGACCTCCCATACGGGAGCCATGGCGTGGTCGATGAGCCACCGGGGACGCTTGCCGCGTTCCGCGCCACCGGCCGTGAGATCCCAGAACCCGGCCCCGTAGTCCGTTCCGCCCGCGCTGGCGTAGGCGGCCACGGCGAGGAGCAGCACCACGGCGATGAGGTCAGCGGTCATGGCGACCGTCCTCGGATCGGGCGGCTCCGCCGCCGGCGGCGGCGGTGGGGGCGTCACCCGCAGGAAGCGGGGCCCGGGGTCCGTAGGGAGTGTCCGCCTCCGGCGCGTGGGCCGTGCCTCCGGCAGCCCGCTGCTCGTCGGCGAGCCGCCAGCGCGTGCGCATCTTGAGCAGGACGAGGAGGAACGAGCCGAAGAGGAACACGTACACCACCATCACCACACCGAGCATGATCCACAGCGTCGTCGAGCGGGTCGACGTCACGGCCTCGGCGACGCGCATGTTCTGGTAGACGATCCAGGGCTGGCGGCCCACCTCGGTGGCGATCCAGCCGCACTCGACGGCCACGACGGAGGCGACGCCCGCGCAGGCCGCGGAGCGGTAGAACCACTTCGAGGCGGGCAGCCGGCGGTGCCGCAGCCAGACGAACCCGTACCAGAGGGCGAGCAGCACCAGGGCGGACCCGATCAGGACCATGATGTCGAAGGCCCAGTGGGCGATGGTCGCCTGAGTGGCCGTGGGACGCTGGTCCGCCGGGACGGAGGTCAGTCCCACCACCTCGGTGTCCGGACTGAATCCGGCCAGTACGGAGTCGAGCAGCGGGATCTTGATGCCGCCCGAGACGGTGCCGTCCTCGTGCAGGCGCCCGAAGAGGTACTCCGGTACCCGGGTGTCGGTCTTCCAGACGATCTCCATCGCGGCGAACTTCACCGGCTGCTTGTGGAACACCGACCGGGCGATGAAGTCGCCCAGGAAGAGCTGCACCGGAGTGGCCACCGCGGCGATGGTGAACGGAACGGTGAATCCGAGCCGGTGGTAGTGGTCCCGGCGGCCACGCAGCCAGCCCACGGCGTAGACACCGGCCACCATGAAGCCCGCCGTGATGATCATTGCCACGACGAAGTGCCAGTACTGCGGCCCGAACATCGGGGTGAAGATCGCTCTCCAGACGTTCACGTCGACCGGGTTGCCCTCGGAGTCGAGGGAGAAGCCCTGTGGCGTGTTCATCCAGGAGTTGGCGGCCAGAATGCCGAACGTCCCGAGCAGTGCGGCGGCCGGGAGCGGCAGCCCGAGCAGGAAGTGCGTACGGGGCTTCAGCCGCCGCCATCCGTACAGATAGATGGCGATGAGTACGGCCTCCAGGAAGAACGCCCAGGCTTCGACACCGAACCCGATGCCGAAGACATCACCCCACCTGCCCATCAGACCGGGCCAGAGCAGGCCGAACTCGAAGGAGAGCACCGTGCCGGTGACGATCCCGAGGGCGAACTGCACCGCCATGACAGCCGACCAGCGCCGCGCCAGGAGCAGCGCCGCGGCGTCCTGGCGGCGCAGTCCGCGGTAGTGCATGACCAAGGTGATGAAGGGGAAAGCCACGCCCAGGGGCACCAGAATGATGTGGGACGCCAGAGTGAAGGCCATGAGTTCCCGGGCCGGCAGCAGCTGGGCCGGGGCATCCGCCAGCAGGTGGAACGAGGTGGACATACAGGCCTTTGCTGTTCGTGATGGTCCTGGAGGGGGTCAGCCGCCCGTGGCGAAACCGGGGAAGAGCGTCATCCCGCCGTCGACGTACAGCGTGGTCCCCACCACGTAGTCCATGAGGTCCGAGGCGAGTGCGACCACGGCATGCGCGATGTCCTCGGGGTCGCCGATCCGCTTGTACGGAATCAGCCTCAGCAGATCCTCGCGGGCCTCGGCCGTCTCCCAGGCGCTGCGGTTGATCGGCGTCTTGATCGCCCCGGGAGCGACTGCGTTCACCCGGATCTTCTCCGGTGCCAGCTCCTGCGCCAGGGTCTGCATCATCATCTGCACGCCGCCCTTGGAAGAGGCGTAGTTGACGTGGCCGGACCACGGGATGAGCTGGTGCACCGAACTCATGCAGATGATCTTCCCGGCCGCGCGGGACACTTCGGGGACGACTCCACGGCGCCGGAACTCCTTGGTCGCCTCCCTCGCACACAGGAACTGCCCGGTGAGGTTGACGTCGATGACCTTCTGCCACTGCGCCAGCGTCATGTCGGTGAGCCGGGCATCGCGCTGCAGACCGGCGTTGGCGACCATGATGTCGATCGTCCCGAATTCCTGGACCATCCGGTCCACCATGGCAGTGACCTGGTCCTCCTGGGACACGTCCGCTTCGTAGGCGGCCGCGCGCCCCCCGAACGAGGTGATCTCCCGGACCACTTCCTCGGCGGCGTCACGGCCTGCCACGTAGTTCACGACCACATCCGCGCCGGCCCGGCCCAGACCGATGGCCGTGGCCTTGCCGATGCCCGAATTGGCTCCGGTGACCAGCGCCTTCTGGCCCTTCAGCAGATCTGTCGGGATCACACCACGGGGTGCTTCGACGGTGGACTCCATGATGCTCTGCCTCCTGGCTGCGCGGCTCCGGTCCGCCCGGCTGCGGAGTCACGCAATCACCGGGCGGGGCGAGCGGCATGCCCGGAGCACCACCGTTGGGCCGTTGGCTCGGCCATCTTCACCCGGTCGGGCCAGCGGGCCTCGGCCTCAGCTCAGCCGGGCCAGGAGGTGGTCTCCGACCCGCAGGGCATTGGCGATGGCCGTCAAGGACGGGTTGACCGCGCCGATGCTCGGGAAGAAGCTCGTGTCCACGACGTACAGGTTGTCGAGGTCGTGGGCCTTGCAGTTGAGGTCCAGCGCGGAAGAGGCCGGGTCGCTGCCGAAGCGAACGGTGCCGGCCTGATGGGCCGTCGCACCGATCGGCATTCCCTTGTGCAGGTAGATGCTGTGGGACAGCAGGTGGTGCTCGTGCATGCCCAGATGGCCGAGCATCCCCTGCAGCTTGTGCCTCAGCCGCTTCAGGCCCTCGACGTTGTTCTTCTCGTCGAGAGCGAGATGGATACGTGCGTCGCCGTCGAGGGTGACCCGGTTGTCGGCCAGCGGGAGGTCCTCACCGCACAGCCAGAAATCGACGGCGTGATGTGCCAGCACCTCGAACGGCATGTCCGGTGTGACCGCACCGGCCCACCTGGGGGCCTCACCGTGGATCTGCTCGGCGTCCGACTTCCCCAGCATCTGGATGCCGCCCAGAGGGTAGCCCCAGTCGTCCGCACCGAGGTACCAGTCGTTCAAGGCCAGGGTCTTCTGGAACGCGGTGTCGTTGGGCACCTTCGACACAGCCATCAGGGCCAGGTTGTTGTGCCGCATGTAGAAGCGGCCGACCACGTCGGAGCTGTTGGCGAGGCCACGGGGATGGTGCTCGTTCGCCGAGGCCAGCAGCAGCGCCGCGGAGTTGACCGCCCCGCAGGAGACGACCACCACATCCGCCGTGAACCGGACCTCCGAGCCGTCGGGGAGCCGGCCGACGACCGCGCTGACATCGCGTCCACTCGCATCGGTCTCCAGGCGGAACACCTGCGTGTTCGTGACCATGTCGACGTTGGGGTACTCCAGGGCAGGCTCCACGCAGATCACTTCGGCGTCGGACTTGCCCCGCACCAGACAGGGAAAGCCGTCCACCCGGTCGCATCGGATGCAGACGCTGGAGTGGGCGGCCCGACCGCTGTTCTCCTGAAGCAGATTGACGCCGATCGGCAGGTGGAAGGGGTGCAGGCCACGACTCTCGAGGTCGTCGCTCAACTGCTGGATGCGCGGTTCGTGCTCGACGGGCGGATGGGCGTACTGCGCGCTCACCGGACCCTCGCTGGGATCCTCCCCGTGCCGTCCGTGGACGAGATAGAGGTGCTCGGCCTGGGTGTAGTACGGCTCCAGATCCTCGTACCCGATCGGCCAGGCGGGGGACAGCCCGCCGTGGTGGCGGAGTTCGCCGAAGTCCTCGGGACGCAGCCGGAAGAGGGCTGCACCGTAGAACTTGGTGTTGCCCCCCACGTAGTAGTTGACCTCCGGCGGGAACTCGTTCCCGTCCCGGTCGATCCAGAACTCCGGTGCCCGGTACTTGCCCTTCACGAAGACGGCCGTCGAGTCCCAGTTGTCGCGCTCACGCGGCAGACGGCCCCCGCGCTCGATGAGGAGGACGCGTTTGCCGGACGGGGCGAGCCGATGGGCGAGAGTGCCGCCGCCGGCGCCGGTACCGATGATGATGACGTCGTAGTGAGGGGCGTCGCCCACGACGACCACCGTCCTTGCGATCACGGACCTGACCTGACGGCGGGCCCTGTCTTCCCGCTGCGCGGGGGCCGAGCGGTCCCACCCCGTCGAACGTATCCGCCCGCCGCGTGAACGGCGACCGGAGAGCGGTCAGCGGCCGGGGAACCCCTGGTCATAGCAGTGCGATCGGGTTCACGGGCGAGCCCGTGGCTCCGGGCAACCGCAAAGGAGCGACCACGCACAGGAAGCTCCAGCGCCCTGCCCCCGCGCAGACCGCGGCAAGGTCCTCGAACCGCAGGTAGTCCATGAGGTGGATGCCCATGGCCTGCACGGCCAGGACGTGTACGGGGAAGGCGATGCCCTCCACCGCGCTGGGGGCGGTGTCGTTGTTACCGTCTCCACCCAGGACCGAGACCGCGCGTTCCGCCAGGAACTCGAGGGCGGTCGGGTGAAGGCCCGCACGCGCCACGGCCACGTTCCACGGCCCGAGTCCGCTACGACGAAGGCGATGCCCCACCCTGACGAACAGCAGGTCACCAGGGCCGACGTGCACCCCCTGCGCGGCCTCAGCGGCCACCAGGTCGGCCGAGGTCACATGGTCGCCCGGTTCCAGCCAAGACACGCCCCGCAACCGAGGGACGTCCAGCAGTACACCCCGACCGACGATGCCGTTCTCCAGCAGGTCGACGGAGAGCGAATGAGCCCCCTCGGCCGTCACGGTGCTCGCCGGCACTCCGCCGTACAGCTCCCCGTCGAACACCACGTGACACAGGGCGTCGAGATGACTGTCCGCGTCCCCGTGTACGTTCATGGCAAAGCTGTCAGTGGCGAAGTGGAGCCCGGCCGAGCCGAGGTCGCGCGTACCCGGCCCGGTCATGCGGTGTGTTGCGGGCTCGGGGGAGTCGGGTCCCGGCTCGGTCTCGATCGGGGCCGACAGCGACACCGTGCGTCCGAGGCGGACTTCGGCGGCCGCCGCCGCCACCCGCTCAGGGGTCAGATGGCGCATTGCTCCGCACCGGCCGTTCGCCGTCGGCTGCGCCGCCGCCTGGCTCCGTAGACGTTCGTAGAGCGTCCGGAAGGCGTGCGCGGTCATGCCGGGAGCCGCCGGGGGCTCCATGGCCGGTGTCACGAGTATCCCCAGGGGTTCAGGCCCCATCGGAGCACGTGCGTCGCGCCCGGCTCCAGGACCGTGAGATCCGTGCCGCTGCGAAAGGCGTCCGGCGGACAGGACATCGCCTCCACGGCGACTCCCTGCCGCCGCCGTTCGGGCTCGGCGAGGGTGTCACCCGTGTACACCTGTACGTAGCGGGTGCCTTCGCCGAGCCAGAGATCGGTACCTCGAAGCCCGGAAGGATGCGCCAGCCTCACGACGGCCCGGCCGTCGGGGCCGCGGTCGAGCCCGGTGAAGGCGGTGTCCAGTCGCAGATCGCCGATGGGGCGGGCGGCGCGGAAGTCATACGGACCGTCGTCCACGGGGTCACGACCGACGGGCAGACCCATGTCGTCGGTACGCAGGAGATACCGGGCGGGAACGGTCAGGATGGCGCTGTCGACGAGGTCGGTGCCGACCGTCAGATAGGGATGCTGCCCCACACCGTACGGCGCGGACTCCGTACCGGTGTTGGTGGCGTGGACCGCCGTCGTGAGCCCTTCGGGCCCCAGCCGGTACTCGACACGGACGTCGAGGAGGAACGGATATCCGGGCTGAGGACAGAGCGTCGTGCCGAGCATCACCGCGTCGTTGTTGCGGGCGAGCAGCTTCCACAGGGTCCAGCGGAGCAGTCCATGGATCGCGTTGTTGTTCTCCACCTCGTTCAGGGGCAGTTGCAGGCTCCTGCCGGCGAAGCCGTAGCGTCCGCCTCCCACGCGGTTCGGCCAGGGGACGAGTAGTTGCCCCCTCCCACCCGTGATGGCGGACCCGGCGGAGAACCCGTCGAGCAGCGGACGCCCGTTCACGACGTAGTCGCGCAGGGCGCCGCCCAGCTGTACCACCACCGCACTCTGCTCCCCGCGGACCAGCCGCCACGACTCGCCCGTGGGACTGTGGGGTTCGGAAGGGCTGCCGCGCGCAACGCCGTGGACGGCGCGCTCCGCGTCCGAACCGGCCGGTCGTCCCCCGGCGGAGTCCCGGCGCATCAGGGAAAGCACCGCCGTGACGACGGCCTCCGGAGGCTGGTCGATCTCCACCACCAACGGGTGTTCGTCGGGCTCCGGCTCCTGGAGGTCGGCGAGCTGGCTGTCCAGCAGGTCCGCCGGGAAGAAGTGACCGTGCCGCGCAGTCAGCCGGGAGCCCAGCAGCTCGCGTGAGCCGTGCAGGTACACCAGGAGGACTTCCGGGCGCCCTGCCATCAACGTGTCCCGGTAGCCACGCTTGAGCGCGGAGCAGGCCACGACGGCCTGCTGACGAGCCGCGATCGTCCGGTCCATCCACTCACCGATCGCTTCGAGCCACGGCCCCCGGTCGCTGTCCGTGAGGGCATGACCGGCGGCCATCTTGGCTCGGTTGGCCTCGGAGTGGAACTCGTCCGCGTCCCGGTAGACCCAGCCCAGTCGATCGGCGAGGAGGCGCCCGACTGTCGACTTGCCGGATCCGGCGACGCCGACGACAAGCATCAGCTGCGGCGGCTCCCCGGTCGCTGCTTCGCGTGCCACGGCTGCCGGTCCCGACCGTCAGTCCCTGATCGGCCGGGGTGCGACGCACAGCCCCCAGATGACGAGGGCGTCGATGGCGATGAGCAACACCGCCCACCACGGCGTGTAGGGGAGCCACATGAAGTTGGCGATCATGCTGAGACCGGCCAGCCCCACGCCGACGACCCTGGCCCATGTGGCGCCGGTCAACAGGGCGACGCCGGTGAGCAGGATCAGAATGCCCAGGATGAGGTGGATCCAGCCCCAGCCGGTGAGGTCGAGCTCGTAGACGTAGTTACGAGTGGCCAGGAACACGTCGTCCTTGGCGATGGCGGAAATGCCTCCGAGCAGCGTCATGATGCCGCTGAAGATCATGATGACTGCGGCGAACATCAGCCAACCGCTGGTGTGCGCTTCGTCTCGCCGACCGGGTGCACCCACGTGGGTCGTCATGTCAGGCTCCTCCGTGTCGTCCGGGCTGCCCGCCGAGACTCTCCGTCCGGTGGGTCGGATACCTCCAATCTGACCCCCGCCAGTCCCCGGCGCATGTCGGCCGAACGGGAAGGCTCGCAGTGCCGCCATTCAGCGCGGCTTGAGGGTCACCTCGACCTGGCAGCGGCGCGCGGCCCGCACCGCACCGTTTTCACCGGGCTCGTGGACCGAATCATGGGGCAGGGAGCGGGCGTGTCGCCAAGCCTCGCGTCTCGGTACGGTGCCTTTGCGCCCGAAATCGCGAGGTTCACGGCTGACAAACATCCGCCATGGCGAGAACTTGCCGTCATGAGGCCTTCACGTCGGCGTTCACCGGTCGATAGACCCATGGCATGCACTTGCCCTCTCATGCTTCCGTCTTCCGGCGCGGGCGCTGGCAGCTGATCTCGATCGCCACCGCTGTGCCCCTCGTGGCGTCGGGACTCGCAGCCCTGCACACGCCCGCACAAGCCGCTCCGAGTAAACCCACCGTCACCGCGAAGCCCTCGTCGACCCACAAGGTCACCCTGGTTACCGGCGATGTCGTCACGGTCACCACGATGGCCGACGGCAAGCAGACGGCCGACGTCGACCGGCCGGACAGTGCCGTCGGCGGCGTGAAAGTCCAGCAGATCAAGGGCGACCTGTTCGTCATCCCGGACGAGGCGGCGCCGCTGCTGGGCGCAGACAAGCTGGACCGGCGGCTGTTCAACGTCAGCGGCCTGATCGAGATGGGCTACGACGACGCGAAGTCGGCCGCGGTGCCGCTGATCGCGACGTACACCCAGCCGAAGTCCCGCGCGGTTGCCCCGCCGACCGCCCCCCGGGGCAGCAGGCTGACCCGCGACCTCAAGGGCATCCGCGGCGCGGCGCTCAGCACCGAGAAGCGGCAGGCCCGCACCTTCTGGACCACGGTGGCGCCGCAGGACAGCGCGACGCTGGGCGCGGGTCTGGCGAAGCTGTGGCTCGACGGTCGGGTGAAGGCCAGCCTGAAGGAGAGCGTGCCGCTGATCGGCGCGCCCCAGGCATGGGCTGCCGGCTACGACGGCAAGGGCGTCAAGGTCGCGGTGCTCGACACCGGCATCGACGTCAACCACCCCGACTTCGCCGGCCTGATCGACGGCACGGCCAGCTTCGTCCCGGGTGAGGCCGTCACCGACGTCAACGGGCACGGCACGCACGTGGCCGGCACGATCATCGGTTCGGGCTCCGCTTCCGGAGGCGACAACAAGGGCGTCGCCCCCGGAGCCGACCTGTTCGTCGGCAAGGTGCTCGGCGGCGCGGAGGGATACGGCCAGGACTCCTGGGTCATGGCCGGCATGCAGTGGGCCGCCGAATCGGGCGCGGACGTCGTCAACATGAGCCTCGGCGACTCCTACCCGACGGACGGCAGCGACCCGATGTCGCAAACGGTCGACGCGCTGTCCGCCCAGTACGGCACGCTGTTCGTCATAGCCGCCGGCAACGCCGGCCCGGAGAGCATCTCCTCCCCGGGTGCCGCCGCCTCGGCGCTGACTGTGGCCGCCACGGACAAAGAGGACCGGCTCGCGTCCTTCTCCAGTACCGGCCCGCTCGCCTACTCCGGCGCCATGAAGCCGGATATCGCAGCGCCCGGCGTTGCCATCACCGCGGCTCGCTCGCAGGAGATGACCGACGGTGGTGAGGGTCTCTACCGCACCATCAGCGGCACCTCGATGGCCACCCCGCACGTGGTCGGCGCTGCGGCGATCCTGGCACAGCGGCACCCGGACTGGACCGGCGCGCAGCTCAAGGAACACCTGATGAGCACCGCGAAGGGCCTGGCCGACGGGTACTCGCCGTACGAGGTCGGCACCGGTCGCCTCGACGTCGCCGCCGCCGTACGCGCCACGGTCCGCAGCACCGGACCGCTCTTCTTCGGCAATTACACATGGCCGCACCAGCCGAGCGACGTCCCCGTCACCAAGGACCTGACCTTCACCAACACGGGTTCCGCCGACGTCACGCTCAACCTGGCGCTGACCGACGCTGACGGCCCGTTCACGCTGGGCGCCGCCACGGTGACCGTCCCGGCGGGCGGCACCGCCGCCGTCCCGGTGACCGGTGACCCGCAGACCGCCTCTGTCGGCCGGCACGCCGGCTACGTGATCGCCACCGAGGCGGCCACGGGGCAGCCGGTGTCCCGCACATCGGTTGCGCTCCTCAAGGAGGAGGAGCGTTACGACCTGAACATCAAGCTCGTCGGCCGTGACGGAAAGCCGGCCGCCGGGTTGGTCGCGATCAACCTGGCCGGTGACCCGTGGCCGTGGTCGGTCTATGTCGACGGCTCGACGACCATGCGCATGGCCCCCGGCCTGTACACCGTCGCGGCGTACCTCGACGTGGCCGGTGAGAAGGCGGACCGGTCGGGTGTGGCCGTGCTGGTCGACCCGGAGACCGTCCTCAAGGGCGGCTCCGCGGACGTGGTGCTGGACGCGAGCAAGGCACGTCTGCTGCAGACCGAGGCGCCGCAGCGCACGGAGGACCGCCAGCGCAAGGTCGACTTCAACGTCCACTACTCGGGCCTCGACGCGTACATGGACTACCGCAGCGCGTACGTGCTGCCGCCGACGTACGACGACGTCTACGTCGCACCGACGGAGCCCATGAAGCAGGGCGATTTCATGCTGACCACCCGCTGGCGCAAGGGGGAGCCGCAACTCGGTCTGAGTACGCCGGACGGTCGGCTTCGCTTCGAGACGCTGGTGCAGGCGGGCAGCGCCCTGGACACCGCCACCGACAGGCTGAACGCCGTCTTCGCGGGCAGCGGCGCGGCGGCCGAGTACGACAAGGTGCAGGCCAAGGGCAGGGTCGTCGTCGTCGAGCGCAGCGACGAGGTCTCGCCTCAGGAACGCACCGCGGCCGCGGCCGCGGCCGGTGCCGCGGCACTGATCGTGGTCAACGACGGTGTCGGCGCCCTGATGGAGTACGTAGGCGAGTCGACCATCCCGGTCGCCACCGTGCACCGCGACGCGGGCAGGGCCCTGATCTCGATGGCCGAGGCCGGCAGGCTGAAGCTGACCGTCACGCAGACCGAGCACACGCCGTTCGTCTACGACCTGACCCGGGACTACCCCGGCCGGGTGCCGGACCGGGCTCTGGTCTACAAGCCGACCCAGGACGACCTCGCTCGGATCGACGCCCGCTACTACTCGGCCACGGAAGGCAGGTTGGCGGAGGGATACCGTTCCGACTTCACCCTCAGCCCGTCGTTCAACTTCCCCGAGCTCGAGTGGCACCCGGGCACCCGGACCGAATGGGTCACCCCGGGCCAGGTCTGGAGGGAGTTCCACGCGCAGGGCGTCGACGGAGGCCTGCCGTGGGTGATGGTGTCGGGCGACAACACGTACGCCAAGGGCAGCACCACCTGGCTGGACTGGTTCGCTCCGGCGACCCGGCCGGGCCAGAGCGAGTCCTTCGGTGTGTACAACTCCCGCTGGCAGAACTACATGACCTGGAACGTGCAGGCCTGGGCATCCGCGAGCGACAACATGCGCCTCGGCGGCTTCCTGCCGTGGGGTGAGACGCCGTCCCATCTGCAGGTATTCCAGGGCGACACGCTGATCCACGACAACCCGGTCGGCGGGGACATGCAATGGGTGGAGGTACCGGCGGGCAATCTGCCCTACCGTGCCGTCCTGGACGTGGAGCGGCCCGGGGACGTCTTCCGGCTGTCGACGCGCACCCACAGTGAGTGGACGTTCATGTCCGACACCGTCGACTCGGACTTCTTCGAGCCCTTCTCGGTGCTGAACCTGGACTACGAGCTGGAGACGGACCTGCACGGTGACGTCAAGGTCAACGCACACCAGCAGATCGCCCTCAAGCCGGTGTCGATGAACCTCGGAACCGTGCCGGGTACCGTCACCAAGGTGCAACTGGACGTCTCGTACGACGACGGCTCCACCTGGCAGAAGGTGACCCTGACCAAGGGCACCGACGGCTACTGGACGGGTCCGTTCAGGACGGCCAAGAAGCCCGGCGGCTTCCTCTCTCTGCGCGCGAGCGCCGAGACGGACAGCGGCTTCAGCGTCAAGAACGAGATCATCCGGGCGTACGGCCTGCGATGAACCGCATTGTAGGGCCCCGGGGAGACGACTCCCCGGGGTCCCTCCCCTCACACCGGCTCCCAGCAGGGACTATTCAAGGGCTGCCGCTATGGCGCATACTCTCCCCGCTGTTGAAAGTGGAACGGAGTCGGTCACCGATGCTGGATGTTCTGGGCCTCGAACCCGACGACGAGCACGTTTACCGGGGACTGCTCGGACGGCCGAACTCCACCGCGACGCTGCTGTCGGATCTTCTCGGCGTATCGGGAGCCGACGTGGACAAGGCCTTGTCCCGTCTGGTCGGGTGGGGACTGGTGATCAGGTCGGCGGACGAGCTGTTCACCGCCGCGCCACCGGCCATGGCGCTCGGCTCCCTCATCAGCCAGCGCCGGGACGGGCTGCGCATGGCCGAGCACGCACTGGTGACCTTGGCCGAGGAACACCGGGCGGCGATGACCGGGAGCAGCATCAACGATCTGTTCGAGGTCGTCACGGGCGTCGACGCCATCCGTCACCGCTTCCTCCAGGTGCAGCAGGCAGCCCGCACGCAGGTCCGCTCCTTCATCACCGCACCCTTCGTCGCCCTGCCTCCCGACGAGAACACGGCCGAGCCCATGGCCCTCGACCGCGGAGTGCTCTTCCGAGCGGTACTGGACCGCGCCGTGCTGGCCGAGCCGGGCATCGTCCGCGACGCGATCGACTCCCTGCGCAACGGAGTGCAACTGCGCGTCGCCGACGACCTGCCGATGAAACTCGTGCTGGCCGACGCCGACCTCGGCCTTGTCCCCCTCGCGGTCACACCGGCGGGCGAGCCCGGTGCCGTGCTGCTGCACCGCAGTGGCCTGCTGGCCGCGCTGGACGCACTGTTCGAGACGGTATGGCGCACGGCCCACCCGCTCGAGCTGTCGGGCACGGGAGACGAATCCGAAGCCCTCGCCGAGGTCGGGCCGCAAGGCCCGACCGAGCTGGACCGCAGGATCCTCGCGCTGCTCCTGACCGGCCTGACGGATCTGACGACCGCAACCCAACTCGGGCTGTCACCGCGCACGCTGCACCGCCGCCTGCGCCACCTCATGGACATGGCAGGAGTCCGAACCCGGATGCAGCTCGGCGCGTACGCGGTGCGAAACGGGTGGGCGGAGCCACTGTGAACGCACCGGAGAGCGACGGTGTCCCCCCGACGGGCGCGTCGCGTGCACTGGATGCGACCGAGCCGGTGCGGTTGTCCTGACAACTCTTCAGCCACTCGGCAGCGGCGAAGGCGTGCAGGACCTCCGCGACGCCGTCGAACTGTCGGGCGAGGTGAGAAGTGGCCGTCGACGCCTTCGAGTAGGTCTGGTGGATCGGTCCGGCGTCAGCGAGCCCGAGCTGCTCCATGATGTCGGCGAAGGGCCGACCAAGGTGGCGCTCGTACTCCTCGAACGGCACGTCGAGGCCGTGGGCTTCATGGACCTGGGGCCAGGCGCTCTCCATGACCGGGCGGGTGTCGACGAGCACCCCGTCCAGGTCAAGGAGCAACACTTTCGGGAGCGAGGGCGGGAGCGGAATAGGCATGAGGGGTCTCCAGTGGAGTGGATCAGGGGGCGATGGAGCTCTCGGGACACTTCACGAAGGCGATCACCCGCTTGCCGCTTCCGTCCTGTTTGGGGCAGGCGGTCCAGGCATCTGAAGGAGCGTGCTGTGCCCGGGGCCCTGTCGTCGGCGGGGACGGTCAGGCTTCTCTGGTGCTGCGGGACGCCGAAGACGCTGCCAAGACCATCGATACGTCGGCTGTCCAGCCGGAGAAGTTCCTCGAGGCTCATGTCCTGGAGCTCCCCGAGGCCGGCGTCGAAGCCGAACCGCCGGCCCCGGCCGGCCGTGCCCCTCGTACCAGCAGGATCTGGGTGCCGGCGGCGCTGAGCTGCTGTCGGCGATCTGCCGCTATGGCTTTGGGGCCCAGGTGGGACGGGGCAGGGAAGATGACCCCGTACGGCCGGGTGACCATGACGGCGTCGAGCATGCCGACGAACGCGCATGAGGTCGCGGAGCACCGTTCCATGTACATGCCGCCCAGCGTCAGTTCGTGGCGGCGGCAGTAGTCGTTGATCGCTCTAGTCGGCCGGGTCCAACTGTGGTGGTCGGCCGCCGCGGGAGCCGATCTCCTGGCGGTTGCGTGCCTGGTCGGTCATGTCGGGGATGATGCATCGGATTCCGCGGCGGCGCAGGTAGGCGCGGTTTCTGCGGGAGGCGTACGTCTTGTCGGCGCAGACCCGATGGGGACGGACGCGTTGCCCCCCGGCCCGATGCGGGGCACGCGGACTTTCTCCCATACGGGCTCGAACTGCGGCGAGTCGCCGCGCTGCCCGGCCGTGATCACGATCGACATGGGCTTTTGGCCTTGCTCGAGGGCCAGGTGCAGCTTGGTGGTGAACTCGCCGTGCGACCTTCCCAGCCCGTGGTCTCCGGGCTCGGCGAGGACACCGCCCGGCGGTTCCTTCTGCAGGTCGCCCTGCTTGTGGGCCCCGGCCGCATGCTGGTGGGCGCGGCAGACCGTGGAGTCGACGCTCAAGTCCCAGACGATCGCACCCTTCGCGTCGGCCGGGGACTGGAGCCGGGTCAGGATGCGGTGCCAGATGCCGTCCCGCTGCCACCGGCGGAACAGGTCGTAGGCCCGGCTCCACGGTCCATACTCAACGGGCACGTCCCGCCACGGAACACCGGTCCGGACCCGGAACCGTATGCCGTCGATCGACTGTCGCCGAGGCCCAACAGGCGGCCGTCCCGCCTTCGTGCCCTTCCGCAGCAACACCCTAGTACTCGAGCCGTACTTCGGCATTTGGGCTGGTCAGCTGCCTGATGGCGGGGAGTCCAGCCGGGGCGCCACAGGCGCGGCTTCTTCGGCCGGGGGACCATGGCGCGCACCTGACTCGGGGCTGGTCTTCGCCTCCGACCCACTATGCAGACGGGAGGCGGCGCGCAGGGACCTGGGTTCGTACAAGAGGCTGTCGAGCGCCCCAGATCCCACCCGTTCCACATGCCTGCTCGAACAGTATCGCTACGGCATGGAGCGAAACGCTGCAGGTCACAGGGCAGTTGAATCTCTGCACGCCTATTGACTCAGCACACCTACTCGCCAGTAGCCTTCTCGTGCGCCGCCCCCCACGGACGCCGATCCCGCGAGGCATGCCATGAAGAAGAGTCTGTTTCCCGCCGCCCTCGTGAGCCTCTTGCTCACCTCGGCCGCCGTGTACCCGACCCATGCGGCCACCGGAACCTCCACCTTCGGTCCCGCCAGCAACCCGATCCTGTTCGTTCACGGATACAACTCCTCCGGCTCGTACTGGAACGCCATGGCCGACGACTTCAGAGCGGACGGCTGGCCGTCCACTCATCTGCGGCAATGGAGTTACGACACCCGCCAGTCCAACGCAACCACCGCTCAGCAGATCGCCACGGAGGTCGACCGGCTGCTGGCTGCCACTGGAGCGACCAAGGTCGACGTCGTCACGCACTCCATGGGCGGGCTGTCGAGCCGCTACTACGCGAAGAACCTCGGTGGCAGCCAGAAGATCGACGCCTGGGTCTCGCTGGGCGGCCCGAACCACGGAACCGAATGGGCGAACGGGTGTTACGACGCCTCCTGCGTGGAGATGCGTATCGGGTCGGTTTTCCTCGGCGAACTCAACTCCGGCGACGAGACGCCCGGCAGTCCTCGGTATGCCACGTGGTGGTCGCCGTGCGACGCGGTCATCAATCCGGACAGCAGCGTTGCCCTGAGCGGCGCGACGAACACGAAGTCCGCCTGTCTCGGTCACAACGCCCTCGGCACCGACCCCACGGTGTACGGGCAGGTGCGGGACCACGTCAATAGCTGATCATCACCGCGCGCCTGCCATCCGTCCACCTCCACCCCGGGACCGCCGCGATCACGCCCTGAACTGGCCACGGTCGAGGCGACGCCCCCAGGCCCGCACCCGAACCTGCCATGACGCGCGGCGCGGCTACCTACTCGCCGGCACCAGATCGTGGAAGCCCTCGCCCGCACGTGACGCCCCGGTTAGACTCCCCGCCATCAGGCGTTGACCAGCCCAAATACCGAAGTACGGCTGGATTACTAGCGGCTGGCTTCCTCGGGGACGTCCTCTGTGATCCATTCGTGAGGTACAAGAGCGTCGCTGTTGCTGCGCCTCCAACGCGCTTGGACTGCAGCGCGGAAGGGCTCGTCGTCGAGGTCAGCGTGTTCCATGATGATGACCTGGAAGTCGCTCTGCAACGCGTCGATGGTCCGCTGGATGGTCTTGTACAGGTTCAGCAGGGCGGCCCGGTCGGTGACCGGCGTGCCATCTTGGGCGTCCTCGGGGTAGTAGACCTGAGAAGGCTGGTCAAGAACGAGGAAGCGGGGGACCGGCCTGCTCTGCTCGGAGAACCACTCGTGGAGGCTCAGCATCGTGGCCACGTGATAGCCCATGGCGTTCTCCCCGCCGCCCATCTCAGCGAGACGGATCGGGCCACGGGCGGTGTCCGCCACGATGGTCAAAGCGCGAGGATCCAGTCGGATCGGATCTTCACGATGGTCAAGGTCGAGCATGAGGGCCTTGTCCTTGATCTTCGAGTTCACCAAGGAGATGAAGCTGCTCAGTCGGTCGTCCTGGACGGCTGAGCCGAGCTGCTCTTCCAGTGCCGTTATCTGCGCCACGATGTCTTCTCGCCGGTCGACGATGTGGGGCAGCTTCTCGTGCCGGGCGAACGCCGCGGCGGCCCGCCGGCCTGCGGTCAACGTGTCGATCTCGTCCTGATTGTTGGCGAGCGCGGCTCGAACGTCTCCCAGCTTGTTCTGTTCCTCGGCGATCATCGCATTGATGTCAGGCGTGCTTCTCCCGATGGTGTTCAACTCGCCATTGAGCCGGACCAGATCTTCCCGGATGACTACGGCGATGCGCCCCGCATCGGGAGCTGGGCTGCCGCATACGGGACAGTGCCGTGCGTGCGGCAGTTCGTCATTCCCGGGATCCGGGAGCAGGCCGAGCGTGGCCAGACGGGCATGGTGTTCGGTGGCTTGGCCGAGGAACTCGTCGTTTTCCCGGGCAGCCTGCTTGAGGTTTGAGATCCGCGCCCGGATGCGAGCGTGGGCTTGGCGCAACGCTCTGCGTGACTCGGTGAGAGCGGTGAGAGGATCTTCCACTCCCCGGACATCTGCTTCGGCGGAGCCGGTGGACAAGGCCCGTCGCAGACCCGCGACGACGTCTTCGGCCGTCAGCTCCCGGCCGGGCGGTGGCACCGGCAGCAGACCGGCTTCGATGGCCTCGGTGAGCAGCGCACGGGCTTGACCCGAAGCAGGTCCCGCGACGCGGGCGGAGGCGAGGGCATTCTCCATTTCGGTCAGTTCCCGTCGCAGCACCCGCAGCTGGTGCTCGCGAAGTGCTCGCTCGGGGTCAACCGCTCCCAGGAAGTACGGCAGCATGGCCCTGAGCGCCGTGCGGTGGAAGTCATCACCTTGGCCGTGGAAGAGCAGGTCCTCGTTGGCGACCTCATTTTGTTTCTGGAGGCAGAAGAACAAGGCGTGGCGAACCGAAGGCGCAATGGGCTTGGCGCTGCGTACCGCTGGGATCCGCAAGGTGTGATCAATGCCGGCGAAGTCGGAGAGCAGACTCTCTTCGCGATGTCGAGCGGGGTCGTGAAGGCCAGGTCGTCGAGAGCTGGAGGCGGAGCACCATGAGCCTGGGACACGACACACATCGTGGTCGTCGTGGCTGCGTTGCCGGCGGGTGCAGGGCGCGCGACGAAGAGTTGCTGCTGCCCCTTGACGAAGGTGACGCCGAAGACGTGGACGAAGTTACGGAGAACCGCGCCCTTGATGACGTAGTCCTCGCTGGCCAGGCAATAGTCGACGATGTTCAGCAGGGCGCTTTTCCCGAGCCTCGAATCGCCAGTGATGATGTTCATCCGCCCGGGTCGGAGCGGTACGGTGCGGATCCGACCGTCGCGGTTGTAGATCGAGATGGCACTGATCTGAAAGGTCACGGCCGAACTCCTAGCAGGGTCATCACGGTGCTCATGCTTCCGGTGCTGGGCAGCCATCGCCCCAGCATGTGTGCCGCCTTCTGAATGGCGATGAGCTCTTCGGTCGGCCCGGTGATCACCTTCTTCAGCCGTCCGGTCGGCAACTGGAGCAGTCCCTGATCCGTGCAGTGCACCAGCGTGGTCTGAAGGGCGAGCAGCAGGCCAGGCCGGACGACAGCGGCCAGTGCGGTCGCGTTCTGCAACATGGCCACCTTCACGGCCCGGTTCTCCTCGACCCAGCGACTGACTCCCGCGTTGGTGGTCCTGGGCAACTTCTCTCGCACGGCGGGCTGCAGTGCCATCACTGCTCCGAGCACGGCGAGAGCGACGGGGCACGGCCGCCCGTACTGTGTCTGGTGCCCTTGGACCGTCCTGGCCGCGAGCAGTGCCGTGAACGCCGGGTTGTACAGAGCCCGCTCCTCACGGCTGAGGTCGACGAAGTCGCTCACGCCGTTCCTGCTTCCGTGGGCTCCAGCATGGCCATGAGCCGGGCCACGAAGTCGATGTGCCAGCCGACCTCGTAGTCGTCAGCCAGCATGTGGAAGGACCCCTTCGTGAGGAACGGCTCGTCGCAGTCCTGACGGATCCGACTTTGCGCCTGAGTCATCGCCCACCGGTAGATGTGCCGCGCCGCAGCCACCTTGGCGGTTTCTGCCGCCTCGTCGCCCAACTCGTCCCTCATGTCTTCGAAGAGTTCCCCCCACTCCTCGACGAGCCGGCGCTCGAAACGGCTGATCTCGCCCGGCAGCAGCAGGTTCTCGTCCGACCACCGTGAGCGTTGAGTGAAGGCTCGCATGTAGTCCCGGACCGCTCTCCCGACCCGGGGAGTTCCGAGGTCGATCAGGTGCAACTGACGTACGAAGGCGTGGTCGCTGTACGTGGCAACGTTCGGTTCCAGGCCGGCGATGTCCTCGTCGATCGGGAGGTTCTCCGGGCGGAACTGGTTGCGATAGTCGGTGAACACCTGATCGAACTCGTTGCCGCTGATCGCATCAACGTCCCGAGCTCGCAACTGCCGAATCGTTCGCTGGAAGAACCACCCTTCGAGCCGGCTCAGAAACGGGCTCGCGTACGTGTGGCCGACTGCCGTGGCTGCTCGCTCGAGCAGCAGGCCCCCCACGGTTTCTACGTCGGGCGCGCGGCCCAGCACCTGGATGCGGCCGACCATCCGCTGCCGCTGCTCTTCCGTAAGTGCGTCGAAGGCCTCGAACGCCTTCTTGAGGTCCCTGTTCGTCGAAGCGGTCCGTGCTGCTGTCAGCGCTTCCAGCGCGCCGGATTCGTCTCTGGAACAGACAGCCCCTGGTTGCAACAAGCTGGCTGCGGAGCCCCTGGGGAGTTCGGCCGTGGTCATGAGGACCAGATCGGTCTCGTCCAGATCGAGCTGATGATTGGCGATGGCATGTGCCCAGATGCGCAGCGTTTTCCACAAGTCCGTGCTGGCGTCCGTCAGGCTGACTCCCGGCGCCCTGTGCTTCAGCTGGTAGTAGACGGTGCCGCCCTTGGAGACCTCTTCGATGTCGTCCCCGGCTTCGATCGCCACCGACCAATCGATCCCTCGCCCGTAGCGCTCGACGCAGAGGTGCAGCGCCTTGCGCAGCTGGTACACGTAACCGATCGCCGAGGCCGATGCCTCGAACGGGTCCGCCTTCTCTGCCACGACGCCCCCTGGTGCAGCGAAGCTCACTGAACGTGACCTCGATCTTGGCACGGCAAATGGGGCCAGGACAGCCCCTTGGAGTGAATCGGCTCCCGGAGGACTGTGTGCGAGTTCGTTCCCTTGCCTGCGAAGGCCGGCCGCAGCGCACCGCCCTTGGGGACCAGTTGGGGACCACACGGTGTGCCCGCTGGTACACGACCGACCGTCATGCGCACCGCGTGCGCCCGGAATAAGTCTGCTATATCCAGAAAATACCCCCGACCCGCACATCTGGGGGTCAAGGGGTCGCAGGTTCAAATCCTGTCGTCCCGACTCGAAAGAGTCGTAGATCGAGGGGCCGTTTCAGAGCAATCTGAAACGGCCCCTCGGTCGTTTCAGCTGCATTCGGTGGGGAAGCGGCGGAGTTTGCCCGGGAGTCGGGCGCCGAGTGGGGACATGCCGACGTCGGCGCCGTGCCGGGCGAGCAGGTCGAGAGCGAGGCGGCCGCGGCGTACGCGCTCCCGGGCCGTGGCGAGGGCGTGGTCGCGGAGGTGAGCGCCGTACGGGTAGATGCCCGCCGCTCCGCTCAGGCCGAACTTCAGGTAGAGCGGCGCGCCGCGGCGGATCAGCTCCGCTATCTCGTACATGCGGACGTAGCCGCCGAGGTCGTCCGGTGCCTCGACGTACATGTCCATCGGGGCACGGCTGACCTTGCGGATCTCCGTGAGATGGTGCGGTGTCAGGTCGGAGGGCACGTTGAGCGAGTCGCCGCCGAGCTGTTCGTACACGGCGTACGCCGCCGGGTTGACGGGGCCGATGAGCGCCGAGACCTTGAGCGTGGTGTCGGCGGGGAGCAGGCCCCGGGTACGCATCCGGTGGAGCGTCCACAGCACGCCCTCGTCCGCGACGAGCAGGCAGCGGACACCGAGTTCGGCGGCGCGCAGGGCGTCCTCGACGCTGCCCGCCACGGCGTCATGGCCGCGCGCCCGGAGACCTGCGCCGCCGGACGGGGTACGGGTGGAGCCACCGATGTCCCAGGTGCCGCGCGGTCCGGTGAACAGGCACAACTCCATCTTGTGCTCGGCACAGGCGCCGACCATCTCGGTGATCTCGGAGTCGGTGAGCATCCAGATGCCGCTGCCCTGGCTCACCCGGTGGACGGGCACGTCCAGGCGACCGGCCTCCTTGAGGACGGCGGCCAGCGACTCGGGCCCCTCGACGGAGGGGATCTCGGTGCGCCAGGTGCCGCCGTCGGGGAAGGCATGGGGCGAGGCGTCGGCGTCGTCGAGCGGCGGAACGGGGTGGCCGATCGCCGCGAGCGCGGAAGCTCCGGGGCGGCGGGACGGCGACGGCTGAGCGGTCACGGGATGTCGTCCTTCGGTCGGGTTCGTCAGGAGTACGGAGGATGGCTGGCCCTCGCGTCAGGCCGGCTTCGTAGCGGGGCGGCCCCGCGTCAGGCCTGCCCCGCGTCAGGCCTGCCCCGCGTCAGGCCTGCCCCGCGCCGGGCCCGCCCCGCGCCGGGCCCGCCCCGCGCCGGGCCGGCTTCTTCTGCGTGCGGTCGGAGTGTGCGGTCAGAGTTCGGGGCGGAGCAGGACCTTGCCCACCGTCGGGTCGCCGGAGCCGACCAGTTCGACTGCCTCGGCGTAGCCCTCCAGCGGGAACTCGTGCGTGACGAGCGTGCCCGGGGTGAGGATGCCCTGCTGGAAGGCGGTGACGGCCGCCTGCCAGTCCGCGGACGAGGCCCCGAACACGCTGCGGATCTCCAGCTGGCTCATGGACAGGTGCACGGGGTCGATGCCCACGGCGCCCGGGCCGAACATGCCGGTGAGCACGACCCGCCCGCCGCGGCGGGCCAGCAGGCAGGACGACGCGGCGGTCGAAGGCGCGCCCGCGGTCTCGACGACGAGGTCGTACCGGCCGCCCGAGGCCATCGCCTCCCCAGGGCCGGCCGTGCGTGTCGCGCCGTGGCCGACGGCCAGTTCCGCCCGTGCGGTTCGCGGGTCGATCACGGCCAGTTCGGCGGGGGAGTGGGCGGCCAGCCACTGGACGGCCAGGAGTCCGAGGGTTCCGGCACCGACGACGGCGACGCGTTCGGTGGGGCGGGGCCTGCCCGCCCGTACCGCGGCCGCCACCACAGCGGCGGGTTCGATCAGGGCGGCCGCCCGGAGATCGGCGTGGTCGGCGAGCAGGTGGAGCAGGCGGGCGGGGACGATCACGTGGTCCGCGAAGGCCCCGGCCTCGGTGAAACCCGTCTCCTCGTAGCCCGCCCCGCACAGGTTCGTGGCGCCCTCGCGGCAGCGGGCGCAGGTCCCGCAGTTGCGGAAGCCCTCGGCCACACAGGGGCGCCCCACGAGCCCGGGATCGACTCCGGCCCCGACCGCCTCCACGGTCCCGGCCCACTCGTGCCCGGGAGTCACCGGGTACCGGACGTAGCCGGGCGCGCGGTGTCCGTCGTGCACCTCGCGGTCGCTCATGCAGATCCCCGCGGCGGCGACGCGCACGCGTGCCTCGCCAGGGCCGGGTTCGGGCATGTCGCGCAGGAGGAGCGTGTGGCGTCCCGGGGCGGTGACGACGACGGCGCGGCTCACGCGGGCTTCCTCTGCTCCCAGCCCTCGGCCCACAGGTCGAAGCGAGCCTTCTGCTGGGGGAACTCGGCGGCCGCGTCCACGTCGAGTTCGACGCCCAGGCCGGGCGCGTGGGACAGCTCGAAGTAGCCGTCGACGACCTCCGGCGCGCCCTTGACGACCTTCTTGATCTCGGCGTCCGCGAAGTCGTTGAAGTGCTCAAGGACCTTGAAGTTCGGGGTGGTGAACCCGACCTGGAGCGAGGCGGCCGTCAGGACCGGACCGCCGACGTTGTGCGGTGCGACGAGCATGTAGTGCGTCTCGGCGGTGGCGGCGAGCTTCCGGGTCTCCCAGATGCCGCCGATGTGGCCCACATCGGGCTGGAGGATGTCGGCGGCCTGGCTCTCGAAGAGCTCCCGGAACTCGATGCGGTCGTGGATGCGTTCGCCGGTGGCGACCGGGATGTCGACCTTCGCGGCGACCTTCGTGAGGGCCTTGAGGTTCTCCGGCGGCACCGGTTCCTCCAGCCACGCGGGCTTGAACGGCGCCAGGTCGCGGGCGAGGCGGATCGCGGTGGCGGGCGAGAAGCGGCCGTGCATCTCCAGCATCAGCTCCGCGTCGGGGCCGATCGCGTCCCGCACGGCCTCGATGAGGGAGACCGCGTACATCGACTGCGCGTGATCGAGCTCGAAGTGGCCGGTCCCGAAAGGGTCGATCTTCAGGGCCCTGTAACCGCGCTCCATGACGCCGCGAGCGGCCTCGTGGTACGCCTCCGGCGTCCGCTCGGTGGTGTACCAGCCGTTCGCGTACGCCTTGACCCGGTCGGTGACCTTGCCGCCGAGGAGCTGCCAGACCGGCACCCCCAGGGCTTTGCCCTTGATGTCCCAGCACGCCATCTCGATGACGGCGATGCCGGACATCACGATCTCGCCGGCCCGGCCGAAGTCGCCGTACTTCATGCGGCGTACGAGATCCTCGACGGCGAACGGGTCGGAACCCAGGACGTGGTTGACCTCGGCCTCGTTCAAGTACCCGACGAGGGCGTCGGTGTGTCCCAGCATCCGGGTCTCGCCGACGCCGGTGATTCCCTCGTCGGTGTGCACCCGCACGTAGGTGAGGTTCCGCCAGGGCGTGCCGACGACGTGTGTGGTGATTCCCGTGATGCGCACGGTGGGCTCCCCGACATCATGTGGCTCGTTCGGTATTTCGACATCGGTTCGAGATGCCGACGGTGACGTTAAGCGCGGCTTCCGGACGCGTCAACGGCGCGGCTTTCGGCACGCGTCAACGGGCTGATCGCCTCGGTCCGCCGCGGCGGACCGCCGTGCCGCGCGGCCTCGGGGGCGCGTGTCAGCGGCCCACCCGGGCCGGATCGGTGAAGACCTCTTCCACGATGACGCCCGCCGCGCCCCGGACCGCGGCGCCGAAGCCGTACACGGAGCCGGTGATGCGGCAGAGCGCCGCGTCACCGGCGACCACGCGCGCCCGCAGCTCCCTCATCGTCGCGGGCAGGAGGTAGGGGGCGACCGAGGCGAAGTAGCCGCCGAGGACGACCACTTCCGGGTTGAGGAGGTTCACCGGGATCGAGAGCCCCGTCCCGAGCCAGCGGCCGATCTCGTCCAGGCCGGCCAGCGTCCGGGGTTCGCCCGCGGCGGCCCGGCGCGCCAGTTCCGCGGTCTGCTCCTGGGGGCCCCATGCCGTCCCGCCTCGTTCCCCGGCCGGCTCGACCAGGTCGGGCGCGGCGGTCCGGAGAGCCGCGGGGAGCGCGACCTTCGTTTCCAGGCAGCCCGTACGGCCGCAGGCGCATCGAGCGCCGTCCGGGTCCACCTGTACGTGGCCCAGCTCGCCGCTGAAGCCGGAGGCGCCGCGCAGCAGCTGCCCGCCGGCGACGATGCCCGCTCCGAGGCCCGCTTCTCCGGTGACGTACATGAGGTCCGCCACGCCGGGGTGGGCGTGTTCCCACTCGGCGAGCGCCGCCAGGTTGGCCTCGTTGTCGACGACGATGCTCATGCTGTCGGGCAGGGCTGCCACGGTCCGCAGCCGCTCGGCGACCGGGATGTCCTCCCAGTGGAGGTTGGGCGCGGAGTAGACGCGTCCCGTCGCCGCTGCCACGGGGCCCGGTGCGGCCACCCCGATGCCGGCCACGTGGACGCCTGATCGTGCGGCGTGTCCGAGCAGCTCCACGGCGAGTGAGGCGAGCGCGCGGATCGTCTCGTCCGCGTCCTGAGCCGTGGCGTCGAGGACGAGGCGGCGCTCCTGGACCGTCCGCCCCGCCATGTCGATCAGGCAGCCGGCGAGGTAGCGGGAGTTGATCTCCAGGCCCAGGGCCGCCACCGTACGACCGTCGAGCTCCAGTTGCAGGCCCGGGCGCCCGGCCGAGCCGCTCAGCTGGTACTCCGTCTCCCGGACGAGCCTGCACGCGAGCAGTTCGGCGACGAGGCTGGAGACCGTGGCCCGGGTCAGCCCGGTGCCCCTGGCCACTGCCGCACGGGAGGCCGGTCCCGAGGAACGGACCTCGGCCAGGACCAGGGCGAGGTTGGCACGTCGCACCGACACCTGGTCCATGGGGTTCCTCGGGATACGGGCCGGCTTGTCGGCGCTCGACGACACGTGGGATCTCCCTGATGCTGGCCGGACGGTTCGCGGCGGCCGGCCGGGAAGTGCCGACCGGCCGCCGTTCAGATTGTCCCTGCTGGTCAGCGCACGCCGAGCAGGTGCTCCAGGGCGAGCTGGTCGAGCCGCTCGAACGCCATCGAGCGGCCCGCCGCGGCGTCCACGTCGAAGCTCTCGAACGCGGTCGCGTCGGCGAGCAGCCCGGCGAGCCCGTCGGCGGCGGTGGGCACGGCCAGCTCGGGCAGGCGTGAGGCGGCGAGGGCCTCCTGGACCTCGGCGTCGGCGCGGAAGGCGGCCGCGCGCTCCTTGAGGATCAGGTAGTTGCGCATGCAGTTCTTCGCGGACTCCCAGACGCCGTCGAAGCCGTCCGTACGCACCGGCTTGAAGTCGAAGTGGCGCGGACCCTCGTATCCGGCCGTCTCCAGCAGGTCCACGAGCCAGAAGGCCTGCCGCAGGTCGCCGGCGCCGAAGCGGAAGTCCTGGTCGTACTTGATGCCGGACTGGCCGTTGAGGTCGATGTGGAACAGCTTGCCCGCCCACAGGGCCTGCGCGATGCCGTGCGGGAAGTTCAGGCCGGCCATCTGCTCGTGCCCCGTCTCCGGGTTCACGCCGACGAGCTCGGGGCGCTCCAGACGCTCGATGAAGGCGAGCGCGTGGCCGATCGTGGGCAGCAGGATGTCGCCGCGCGGCTCGTTGGGCTTGGGTTCGATGGCGAAGCGCAGGTCGTAGCCCTGTTCCGTGACGTACTGGCCGAGCAGGTCGAAGGCCTCCTTCATCCGGTCGAGCGCCACCTGGACGTCCTTGGCGGCGCCGGACTCGGCGCCTTCCCGTCCGCCCCAGGCGACGTAGGTGGTGGCGCCGAGCTCGACGGCGAGGTCGATGTTGCGGAGCGTCTTGCGGAGCGCGTAGCGGCGCACGTCGCGGTCGTTGGCGGTGAAGCCGCCGTCCTTGAAGACGGGGTGGGTGAAGAGGTTCGTGGTCGCCATCGGGACCTTGAGGCCGGTGCGGTCCAGGGCCGCCCGGAAGCGCTTGACGATCGCGTCGCGCTCGGCCTCGGCGGCGCCGAACGGGATGAGGTCGTCGTCGTGGAACGTCACGCCGTACGCCCCGAGCTCGGCGAGCCGCTCGACCGACTCGACCGGGTCGAGGGCGGGGCGGGTGGCGTCGCCGAAGGGGTCGCGGCCCTGCCAGCCGACGGTCCACAGACCGAAGGTGAAACGGTCCTCGGGGGTGGGGGAGTAGGGCTTGGGCATGGTGGCGCTCCCTTGGGACGATGCGGGCGTCGCTGATTTGTTGTGCATCAAAACTAATAGAGGATGGGGGTGCGTCGGGCAACCCCCTCGACTCTGTCGCAGCTTCTTGAGTAGTCCACTGCCAGGCCCTTGACGTGCGGGGATGGTCGCAGGTGTAATTTGTTCACCCGCATTGCAAAACAGGCTCTTCAGGTCTCTTCAGGTCTCTTCAGGTATGAGGTGCGTCGTGCTGACATCACCTGCTGTCATCGGAGTGGACAGCTCCACGCAGTCCACCAAGACCGTCGTCATCGACGCCGAGAGCGGCCGGATCCTCGCCGTCGGCCGCGCCGCCCACACCGTCACGGGCGAGGGAGGCGCACGCGAGTCGGACCCGGAGGGCTGGTGGGCAGCCTTGCGCACCTCCCTCGGTGCGGCGCTCGACGCCTCCGGCGTCTCCCCGGCGGCGGTGCGCGGCATCGCGGTCGCCGGGCAGCAGCACGGCCTCGTCGTACTCGACGCGGCGGGCCGCCCCCTGCGCCCGGCCATGCTCTGGAACGACACGCGGTCCGCGCCCCAGGCCGAGGCACTGACCGCTTCCCTGGGCGGTGCCGACGCCTGGCTGGAACGTACGGGATCGGTGCCCGTCGCCTCCATGACCGCCACCAAATGGCAGTGGCTGCGCGAGCACGAGCCGGCCACGGCCGAGCGGGCGGCAGCGGTGCGCCTGCCCCACGACTTCCTCACGGAGCGCCTCTCCGGGGTGGCGGCCACCGACCCGGGTGACGCCTCGGGCACCTGCTGGTACGACACCCGTACCGGCTCGTACGACCTCACGCTCCTCGACCTGGTCGGGCTCGACCCCGCGCTGCTGCCCACGGTCGCCACGAGCGGCGCCGAACGCGTGGGGTCACTGACCAGCGCGGCCGCCGCCTTCCTGGGCCTTCGCCCGGGCATCCCCGTCGCCGCCGGAACCGGCGACAACATGGCGGCGGCCGTCGGACTCGGCCTCGGTGGCGCGGGGCTGCTCGACCACCCCGTGGTCAGCCTGGGCACGTCCGGCACCGTCTTCACCGCCACCCGCGCCCGGCCGTCGGCGGCCGGACTCGCCGGCTTCGCGGCTGCCGACGGGACCTATCTGCCGCTCGGCTGCACACTCAACTGCACCCAGGCGGTCGACAAGGTCGCGAGCCTCCTCGGCCTCGACCGGGAGGACGTACAGCCCGGAGAGCACGTGGTCGTGCTCCCGTACCTCGACGGTGAGCGCTCCCCCGATCTGCCTCGCGCCGCAGGTCTGCTCACCGGCCTTCGGCATGCGACCACATCCCGTCAGATCCTCGGTGCCGCGTACGAGGGGGCGGTGTTCACGCTGCTGAGGGTCCTGGACGAGATCTACGCGGCCACGGGGCTCGACCCGCACGCGCCCGACGTGCGCGAGCGGCCACTGCGGCTGATCGGGGGCGGGGCGAAGGGGGCCGCGTGGATCGAGACCGTACGCAGACTCTCCGGGCGCCCCGTAGTGATGCCGGACGGCGAGGAGCTGGTCGCCGTGGGAGCCGCCGCACTCGCGGCGGGCGCCGCGTGGGGCGAGGACCCGGTCAAGACAGCGGCCGGATGGGGCGGGGGGCGAGGCAGGGAACTGCCGGCCGTGCGGCGGGATGTCGCCGCGTGGCAGCGCATCGAGGCCGCCCTGGCGGAGGGCTCGGGCCTGCTCGCCGGGGGGAGCCGATGAGGGAGTGACGGGGGCGGCCGACCGCGGCTGTGCTGTCGGCGAGGCCGCCGGGAGCGGCGTGGGCCGGGCGTCGCCGCCCGGAGTATCGCGGCTGGAGCGTCTTCGCCCCGAGCGTCGCGGTGGCCCAGCCCGCGGTGAGCCGTCATCTGAAGACGGCGCAGGTCCTTCTCGTACGGGCCGCCGCTGACGAGATCCTCACCACGGCAGGGCTGCTGCGCCGCGAACAGCGAGGAACCCGGGCCTGGTTCTCGATACGCCGGGACCCTCTTCAGGAACTCGGGGAGCGGGCCCTTCCGCGAGGTGACGACAACTCACCGTTCCGACAGCAACAGGGGCTTTGACGAGGTCAGGGCGTTCGCTCGCGCGTGCGAAGCTGCGGCTACGCTCGTCGGCATGCTGAACCGTGTTCCTTTCAATGAGGCGCTGCTCTCCACCGTGGGCACTCCCGAGCAGACCGAACTCCTGGACAGCAGTCCGCGGTCGAGGGTGTGGCGGGTGCGGTTGGCCGACCGGCGGCTGGTGATCGTCAAGCAGATCACCGACGTCGGGGACGCGGGCGCCGACGCGAACACGCGCTTCGCGCGGGAGGTCGCCGGGCTGCGCCTGGCGGGGCGGGCCTCCGGGCCCGCCGTGGCCCCCTCGGTGCTCGCCACGGACCTGCCCTCGCGGGTGATGGTCCTCGAGCACCTGGACGACCTCGGCAGGACGGACGACTGGATGCCGGGGTACGCCGAGTCGCTCGCCCGGTTGCACGCCCTGGCCGGGCCCGCCGACGCGGGCGCACTACCGGTCTGGTCGGGGCCCACGGCCGCCGACGCGGAGTCCTTCCTCGCCCTGGCCAGGGCGCTCGACGTGGCCGTACCGTCCACGGTTCCCCATGAACTCGCCGGTCTCCTGGAGCGGCTGGACCCCACCCCGTACCATGCGCTGCTGCATGGAGACCCCTGCCCCGGCAATGATCTGCGCACCGCCGACGGCGTCCGCTTCGTCGACTTCGAGCGGGCCTCGCTCGGCAACGGCCTGATCGAACTCGCCTACTTCCGCATCGGCTTTCCCACCTGCTGGTGTGCCATGTCGGTCACCGCGGCCCCGCTCACGGAGGTGGAGGACGTCTACCGGACCACTTGGCGCGGCCTCACCGGGAAGGACGTGCCGGGTGACCTCGCCGACGCGTGCGCGGGGTGGCTGATCCAGGGCGACGCGCTCGTCGAGCGGGCCCACCGGGGGACGGTCGACCAGCTCGCCCGGGTACCCGCCGAGGACTTCGAGTGGGGCTACGTCTCCGCCCGTGAGCGGCTCGTCCACCGCCTGGACGTGGTCGCCGACATGACCCGAGACCACGACCACCTGCACGCCCTCGGCCGCCTCAGCTCCGCTCTGGCCGGCCGCCTGCTCGAACGCTGGCCGAAGCTGCGCCCGCTGCCCACGCATGACGCCCGCCCTTGGTACTAGGGCGTGTCCGGCGGATCATGGCCGGGGTCGCGAGAGGGAGCGCGGGCCGCTCACCCAGGTGGCCGGCATTCGTCATTCGACCACCGGGCTACGGCGTTCCGCGAGCAGGACGTCGCGCCAGACGCCGTGGTGGCGGGCCACCCGTTCCCGACGGCCCAGTACGCGGAACCCGACGGACTCGTGGAGGGCGAGGCTCGCCGTGTTCTCGGGGAAGAGGCCCGCCTGGATCGTCCAGATCCCGGCCTTCTCGGTGGAGACGACCAGGGCCTCCAGGAGCGTGCGTCCCACGCCGGCCCCGCGTGCCGTGGGGCAGACGTACACGGAGTGCTCGACGACCCCCGCGTAGGCGGGGCGAGCCGAGACGCGGGACACCGCCGTCCAGCCGACGACCTGCCCTCGAGGGTCGAGCGCCACGAGCCGGTGCGCCGCCAACTTGGCGGCGTCGAAGGTGCTCCACGACGGCGCGGCCGTCTCGAACGTGGCGTTTCCCTCGTCGATGCCCTGTTGGTAGATCGCCATGACGGCCGACGCGTGGTCGTCGGTCATGGGGACGAGAGCGATTCCGGTGATCAGATCTCCTCCGCCCGGGTCAGCGCTTCCGTGATCAGGCGGGTGGCGAACTCGCGGTCCTCGGTCAGCCGGTTGATGTGCTCCGCGAGGAGGAAGGCCGTGGCCTCCAGGGGGTTCATCTCCTCGCTGGTCCAGTCTCCGTACTGCCGGCGCCACAGGCTGGGGCTCAGGCCGGTGCCCGCCGCGATGACCAGGCCCGCCATGGTGGGGATGGTCTCGGGGCGGATGCTCCTGGGCATCATGCGCATCGAGGCGACGAGGTTGGGCACCACGTACTCGATGACGTCCCTGTCGTGGTCCTCGTACGCCATCCGCAGCCACTTCATGAACATGAAGATGATCGTGCACGCGCCGTCCAGGACGTCGTCGGCTCCCGAGGGGCCCAGGGACGTGGTGATCTGCTCGACCAGCTTCCGCTGCTCGGGATCGGCCTCGGTCCTGCCGTCGTAGACGGCCTTGAGCTGGGAGTCGATCATCATGAGCGCCGCGCCGACATCACCGGCGGGAGCGTACGTGGGGTCACAGGGCGACGACACAGGATTCCTCCTCGTGTGGCCGCGGCAGGCAGCGCGGCATGTCCGTACGGTAGTGGGCTGATCATGCCGGAGTGGGCGCTTTCGGAGGGAGAACTCGTTCGGGCCCCCGCCGAGGGCGAGCGGAGCGAGGGTGGCGGGCCCGGTCAGCCGCCGACGTGGATGCCGGGGCGGCGGTCGGGGTCCGGCTCGTGTCTGCGGATGATCTCGCGGGTGACGGGGGCGGTGTCGCCGCGCCCCAGGAGGAAGTAGCGGAACATGTGCTTCAGAGGGCTGCCCTCGGCCCAGGCGAAGTAACAGTGCGGCTGGACACCGGTGGTGTCGCGCAGGGCGAGAAGGATCGCGGCGATGGCGTTCGGCGCGGCGGGGGCCGCGGCGCGCAGGATCCGGTACCCGTCGACCTCGACCCCGTGTACGGCGAGGACCTCGCTGAAGTCGGAGGGGTCGACCACGTCGACCTCCAGGAACAGCACGTCCGCCGGCCCGGGGACCGGGTTGGTGCCGCGCTGCTCGCGCTCCTTGTCGCGGTACTCCGCCCCGTCGCCGGCCTGGCGGCGGTTGGCGATGATGTTGATGGCCTGGTCGTGGGCCAGGGTGTCGGCAATGAACCGGCGGGCGGCCTCGTCGAAGACGATGCGGTCGGCGCGCAGTTCCGTGGTCCGTGACACCCGGGAGATCAGGGACACGACGATGATCCCGGCGATGAAGAAGCCGGAGATGGTGATGCCGTCGGGCTTGTCGACGATGTTGTAGACCAGCGCGTAGAGCAGCACCAGGGTGAGCAGCGCGAACCCGGTGGCGACGATCCGGCGCCCGGCGCGTGCGACGGAGATGGTCACGGCGAAGGCGCCGGAGACCATCATGGCCAGGATCCCGGTGGCGTACGCCCCCGCCTGGGCGTCGACGTCCGCGTCGAAGGCGATGGTGATGAGGATGCACAGGGCCGTGTAGACGAGCACCACGGGCCGCACCGCGCGCCCCCATTCGGGGGCCATCCCGTAGTCGGGCAGATAGCGGGGGACGATGTTGATCAGCCCCGCCATGGCGGACGCGCCGGCGAACCACAGGATGAGGATCGTGCTGATGTCGTAGACGGTGCCGAACGCCTCCCCGACGTGCTCGTGGGCCAGCCACGCCAGTGCGCGGCCGTTGGCCGCACCGCCCGGCTCGAACTCGTCGGCCGGGATGAGGACGGTGGTGACGAAGCTGGAAGCGAGCAGGTAGACGCTCATGATGAGCGCGGCGGTGGTCAGCAGCCTGCGGGTGTTACGGATACGCGAGCGCAGCCGCCGCTCCTCGTCGGCGCCGTCGGCCGCCACCAGGGGCATCATGCTGACGCCCGTCTCGAACCCCGACAGGCCGAGTACGAGCAGCGGGAACGCCAGGAGCGCCGGCGCCATCAGGTCACCGAAGCCGGCTCCGCCTCCGACGAGCGCGTCCGTCCAGGCCGCGAACGCGCCGGGCGTGGTGAAGACATGGACGAGGCCGACGGCGATGACGACCGCGTTCAGTGCCAGGAAGACCGCCACCAGTGGGATGGCGACGCTGACGGCCTCGCTGAAGCCGAGCAGGAACACGCCTCCGAGGACGAGCAGCAGCGCCACGGTGAGGGCCACCTCGTGGCCGTGCAGGGCTTCGGGGAAGAACGGGTTCTCCACCACGTGGACGGAGGCGTCCGCGGTCGACAGGGTGATGGTGATGATCCACGACGTGGCGACGAATCCGAGCAGGACCAGGACGAACAGCTTGCCCCACCAGAACGGCAGCAGGTCCTCCAGCATCGCCACCGACCCGGCACCGTGCGGACTCTCCTTGGCCACCCGGCGGTACATCGGCAGCATCCCGAGCAGGGTCAGCGCCACGATCAGCAACGTCGCCAGCGGGGAGACCGCGCCCGCCGCGAGCGCGGCGATGGCCGGCACGTACGCGAGGCTGGAGAAGTAGTCGACCCCGGTCAGGCACATCACCTTCCACCAGGCGTGCGGCTCGGTGTGCCCCGCGCCGGCCGCCGGGCCCACGGGCTGCACCTGGTGGCGCAGCATCCACTGCGCCAGCCGTCCGGTCGGCTGCGGCCGCAGCGCGGGGCTGTCCACCACCTCGGGGACCACGTGGGGCGCCGTGTCGGGCGCCGCCTCGGGCACGGCGGCCGGGCCGTTCGCGTCCTTCATGTCTCCCATCGACTTTCCTTGCTCCTGCGCACATGCCTGTCGGTCACCGCTCTCGCGGCTGTGCGATCACCGAGTATGGGACCTCCCGGCGGCACCCCGTAGCCGTCGCGGAAGCGGCCGGCGGGGCCCGCTCGGCGGCTCGGGGAGGAGCCCGGGGGCAGGCCGGGAGGGCTGACGCGGGTGGAGCGGGAGGGTTCCGCGGCGCCGGGGGACGGGCGAGGGACTTCCGTTCCGTGGCACCCGGCGGTGCCGCCGGACCGCCGCGCCGAGAGCGGCCAGCCGGCCGCCGGGGACCGTCAACGGGCCGTCTCACCTGCGCTCTTGTACCGAGGAGGGGGCGGGGGTGCCGGAACGGTCCGATGGCGGCGACCGGCGCGGCCAGTCGCCTTCCGATGCCCCGCGCTCGTACGGCGCCCGGAGCGGCACCCGCCGCGACCGGAGGGGCGCCGGCTCTCGACCGTGCGTACGCGGCCGGCCTCGTCGTCTCGCTCGGGCCCTCTGGAACCAGCTGCCCGGCGGCGTAATTCCTGTCGCTTTCTTAACGCCGTCGCCGTGGCGGGGCGCGGATGCCGCAGGGCCGTGTGTCACGGGGTGGCACCGACTGGCGCCAACCGGTGCCACGCTGGCCCCAGAGGGGCGTTTTCGCAGGTCAGAGCCGTCCTGGCGGAGTTTGTAATCCGTTCGGCACCATCAGGGCTTGCGTGTGGCGCCATTGCGGTGCCATGATGGCGTCATGGATCTCACCCCGTATGTCGACACCCTCCGCCGCGAACTCGCGGTGGCCGCCGAAGCCGGCGGTGACGAAGCGCGCGAGCTGGCCGAGCGGCTCACCGCTCCCCTGGAGTCGGCGGCCCGGTTGACCATGCTCAACGTGCTCTCCGCCGCGACGGACGAGATCACCCGCGAACTCGCCCCCGGTTCGGTCGACGTACGGCTGCGGGGGCTCGACCCCGACTTCGTGGTGACCCCGCCGCCCGCCGGCGCCGGTGGGCACGCGGAGCCGACCACGCCCGCCGAACCGCTCCCGGCCGCGGCTCCCGCCGAGGGCGACGAGGGCGGCATCGCCCGCGTCAACCTGCGTCTGCCGGCCCACCTCAAGGCCCGCGCCGAGGACGCCGCGGCCCGCGAGGGCCTGTCGGTCAACGCGTGGCTGGTGCGCGCCGTGTCGGCCGCGGTCGACGGCGGCGGCCGGCCGCGTACGCCCGAGCGGACCCAGACCATCGGCCAGAGCATCACGGGGTGGGTGCGCTAGCCGCACCCCGCCCGCGCCACTTCACCTCACACCACGTCCCACCAGCGGGGACGCCCTGAAGACCCAAGAGGACGGGACAGCCATGCCTTCTTACGACACTCCCGCACCGATCTCCGTCTCCGCGTTCGTGTACGCCGGTTCCATCCAGTTCACCGCGGGCGACCGCCTCGACACCGTCGTCGAGGTGCGGCCGCGCGCCCCGCAGAAGGACCTGGACGTGCGGACGGCCGAGCAGACCGAGGTCACGTACGCGAGCGGCGTACTGACCGTCAGGACGCCCAAGGCCAATCTGCTCGGCCGCGGCGGAACCGTCGACGTGACGGTGGAACTGCCCACGGGCTCGCGCATCGACATCACCGGCACCGGGGCCAACGTCCTCGCCGAGGGCCGGCTCGGCGAGGTCCGCGTCAAGACCTCGGCCGGCGACGTCCGCCTCGACACCACCGGCCCGCTGAACCTGACCGCGTCGCACGGAACGAGCATCGTCGACCGGGTCGAGGGCAGGGCCGAGATCACCAGCAGCACCGGCAACGTGCGCGTCGGCACCGTCACCGGACCCGCCGTCCTGAAGAACGCGCACGGCACCACGACCGTCGGAACCGTCACCGGTGAGCTGCGGGTGAACGGCGTCAACGGTGGCGTCGACATCACGCGCGCCGAGGCGTCGGTCGCCGGCACCACGACCAACGGCCACCTGCGCGTGGCCGAAGTCGTCCGTGGCAGCGTCCAGTTGGAGACCTCCAACGGCTCCATCGAGGTCGGCATCCGCGAGGGCACCGTCGCCTGGCTCGACGTCAGCTCCGACCGGGGGCAGGTGCGCAACACGCTCGCCGCGTCCGAGACCCCGGCGGAGACCGAGGAGTCCGTCAAGATCCGTGCCCGTACCCGCTGGGGCAACATCGACGTGCGCCGCGCCAAGTCCTGAGCGGCGGGGCCCTCGCCCCGCCCCGCCCGCCCCTTCCTCAGCCGCCCCTTCCTCAGCCCGTCAGCCTTCATCCTTCGAATGGAGGGCCCCATGCCTTCTTCTGTCATGCCCATGACCACTTCTGTGGACGGTCGCCCGTCCCCGGCCGCCATCTCCACCCTCGGGCTGCGCAAGTCCTACGGCGACAAGACCGTGCTCGACGGCATCGATCTGCGGATCCCGGCCGGGACGGTCTTCGCCCTGCTCGGTCCGAACGGCGCCGGCAAGACCACCGCCGTGAAGATCCTGTCCACCCTCGTCACCGCCGACGGCGGCCAGGCCCAGGTCGCCGGACACGACCTCACGACCCACCCCCAGGCGGTCCGGGCCGCGATCGGCGTCACCGGACAGTTCTCCGCCGTCGACGGCCTCATCACCGGCGAGGAGAA